>NZ_CP014619.1:0-681850 GCF_002074055.1 Frondihabitans sp. 762G35
GTGACGACAACGACCGATCCCATCCAGGGGCTCTGGCGGTCCGTCCTGGCCAGTCTCACCACCGACGACCGCATCACCCCGCAGCTGCACGGCTTCGTCAGCCTGGTCGAGCCGAAGGGCGTCCTCGGCGGCACCCTCTACCTCGAGGTGCCGAACGAGCTGACGCGCGGGATGCTGGAGCAGCGCATCCGGGAGCCCCTCCTCGAAGCGATCTCCCGTCTCGGCGACAGCACGGTCACGAGCTTCGCCATCACGGTCAACCCCGACATCACGCCGGACACCCTGAGCCAGCCCCAGGAGCCGGCCGAGTCGAACCAGTACGTCGAGGCGCCTTTCGTGCCGGCTCCGACCGAGCCCGCCCCGGGTGCCAAGCGCAACGACTCCCGCCTGAACCCCAAGTACAGCTTCGACAACTTCGTGATCGGAGCCTCGAACCGGTTCGCGCACGCCGCGGCGGTCGCCGTCTCCGAGGCTCCGGCGAAGGCGTACAACCCGCTCTTCATCTACGGGGAATCCGGCCTCGGCAAGACGCACCTCCTGCACGCGATCGGGCACTACGCGGAGAGCATGTATCCGGGCATCCGGGTCCGCTACGTCTCCAGCGAGGAGTTCACGAACGACTTCATCAACTCGATCGCGAACAACCGCTCGAACCAGTTCCAGCAGCGCTACCGCGACATCGACATCCTCCTGATCGACGACATCCAGTTCCTGCAGGGCAAGGACAGCACGCAGGAGGCGTTCTTCCACACCTTCAACACCCTCCACGACCACGACAAGCAGCTGGTCATCACGAGCGATCTCCCGCCGAAGCACCTCACCGGCTTCGAGGACAGGATGCGCTCGCGCTTCGAGTGGGGCCTCATCACCGACGTCCAGGCCCCCGACCTCGAGACGCGCATCGCGATCCTCCGGAAGAAGGCGCAGAGCGAGAAGCTCCTCGTCCGCGACGAGATCCTCGAGTACATGGCCACGAAGGTGTCGAGCAACATCCGCGAGCTGGAGGGGACGCTCATCCGCGTCACCGCCTTCGCGAGCCTGAACCGCACCGCCGTCGACCTCAGCCTCGTGCAGACCGTCCTGAAAGACCTGATCACCCTCGACGAGGACAACGTGATCGCGCCGGTCGACATCATCAACCACACGGCCGACTACTTCAAGCTCTCCGTCGACGACCTCTACGGCTCGTCCCGCTCGCAGGCGATCGCCACGGCCCGGCAGATCGCGATGTACCTCTGCCGCGAGCTGACGAACCTCTCCCTGCCCAAGATCGGCCAGCTCTTCGGCAACCGCGACCACACGACGGTGATGTACGCGAACAAGAAGATCTCGGAGCTCATGAAGGAGCGCCGCTCGATCTACAACCAGGTCACCGAGCTCACGAGCCGCATCAAGCAGGATCACCGCTACAAGTGATTCGACGCGCCTCGGCGCCTCCCCGGCTCTCCACGACGCCTTTCCGCGGCTCCGAGAGCCCTTCGGCGATCGCAGTGGGCCTTAATGCCGACAGGTTTCCCCCAGTGTGGATAACCTGTGGAAAGTCGTGGATAACCATGGGTCGGATTGTTCACTCTTCGAGGCACCCTGTGAGTGACAGGTTTCCGGAGCCGGACCGAGACCACAGGTCGACCCCCCGGATTCCACAATCCATCAACAACTCACACGCGTGTAGTTCCCAGTGCCTGAGCGGTTATTAACACGTTATCCACACTGTGCACAACGGTTAAGACTGTTAAGACCTCTTAGAAAGAATGATTGGGAGAGACAACCTTGTGGATGGCGGAGGACGTCTCGGAGCCCCGGGTCCACCTGGAGAATTGCTGTGCCAGTATTAACCGGCCGGGCTCGATCGAGCCGTCCACGGGTGTGTTTCCGATAGGGGTCAAAGCGTGAAGTTCCAGGTCAACCGCGATGTCTTCAGCGATGCCGTGTCCTTCGCCGTCAAGCTCCTGCCCCAGCGGACGACTCTCCCGATCCTGAGCGGCGTCCTCATCGAGGCCCACGAGGGCGGGCTCACGCTCTCGTCCTTCGACTACGAGGTCTCGTCGCAGACGAACATCGTGGCCGAGGTCGACGAACCGGGCACGGTCCTCGTCTCCGGCCGGCTCCTGGCCGACATCGCGAACCGCCTGCCGAACGCCCCCGTGACCTTCACCACGGAGCAGACTCGGATCAGCGTCTCCTGCGGGTCGGCCAACTTCTCGCTCCTGAGCATGCCCGTCGAGGAGTACCCGACGCTGCCCGTCGTCGGCGAGCAGTCGGGCGTCGTCCCCGGCGACGCCTTCTCGCTCGCGGTCTCGCAGGTGGCGGTCGCCGCCTCGCGCGACGACGTCACCCCCGTCATCACCGGCGTGCAGCTCGAGATCACCGAGAACGCGCTCTCGCTCGTGGCCACCGACCGCTACCGCGTCGCCGTCCGCGGCATCGACTGGGATCCCGGCACCGCCGCGAGCACCGAGACGCTCACCGCGCTCGTCCCGGCCCGCACCCTCCAGGAGGTCGGCAAGACCTTCGGCTCGGCGTCGACCCTGTCGGTCGCCATCACCGGATCGGAGGATCGCGAGCTCATCGCGTTCCAGGCCGACAACAAGATCGTGACCTCGCTGCTCATCAAGGGCAACTTCCCGCCCGTGAAGCGCCTCTTCCCGGAGTCGGTGGAGAACTACGCGGTCATGAACACCGCCGACCTCGTCGAGGCGACGAGGCGCGTGTCGCTCGTGCTCGAGCGCGAGGCGGCACTGAGATTCACGTTCACGATCGACGGCCTCACCCTCGAGGCCATCGGAAGCGAACAGGCGCAGGCGTCAGAGTCGATCGACGCGCTCTTGACCGGAGAGGACACCGTGGTCTCGCTGAAGCCGCAGTTCCTCCTGGACGGACTGGGAGCCGTGCACTCGGAGTTCGTCCGCATCTCGTTCACCAAGACCGAGAACCCCAACAAGCCGGGGCCGGTGCTGATCACGAGCCAATCCTCGAAAGACCAGCCCGGGGCGGACAGCTACAAGTACCTCCTCCAGCCCAACCTCCTCCTGCGCTGACCGCGCACCCCGGCGAACGAGCGCCTCACCCTGACGACGCACGCTCACACGAACAAAGGATCCACATGCACATCGGCCTCATCGGTCTCGGCAAAATGGGCAACAACATGCGTGCTCGCCTTCGTGCGCACGACATCGAGGTGACCGGCTACGACAACAACCCGGCCGTCTCCGACGTCGCGAGTCTCAAAGACCTCGCCGCGGCCCTCCCGGCACCCCGCATCGTCTGGGCCATGGTCCCGTCCGGTCCCATCACCGCCGGCGTGATCAAGGAGCTCTCCGAGGTCCTGTCCGAGGGCGACATGGTCATCGACGGGGGCAACTCGAAGTTCACCAGCGACTTCGACAACGAGAAGCTCCTCTCCACCAAGGGCATCAACTACGTCGACGCCGGTGTCTCCGGCGGCGTCTGGGGCCTCGAGAACGGCTACGGCCTGATGGTCGGCGGCAGCGACGAGAACATCGCGACCGCGATGCCGATCTTCGACGCGCTCCGCCCCGAGGGCCCGCAGGCCGAGGGCTTCGTGCACGTCGGCCCGACCGGCGCCGGCCACTACGCCAAGATGGTCCACAACGGCATCGAGTACGCCATCATGCAGGCGTACGGCGAGGGCTTCGAGCTCCTCGAGACCAAGAAAGACCTGATCAAAGACGTCACGGGCACCTTCAAGGCCTGGCAGCGCGGCACGGTCGTCCGCTCCTGGCTGCTCGAGCTGCTCGTGCTCGGCCTCGAACAGGACCCGTCGTTCGAAGACATCTCGGGCTACGTCGAGGACTCCGGCGAGGGTCGCTGGACCCTCGAGGAGGCCATCGACAACGCCGTGCCGATGCCGGCCATCAGCGCCTCGATCTTCGCGCGCTTCGTCTCCCGCCAGGGCGACGGGTCGCCGACGATGAAGGCCGTCGCCGCGCTCCGCAACCAGTTCGGCGGCCACGCGGTCAAGAAGGCCGACTAGCCACAGCGCCAGGGCCCACGGCTGGCAGCCATCGGGTTGCCAGCCAGGCCGGAGGGGCCCGCGTGCGAGTACTGCATCTCAGTCTGACCGACTTCCGGAACTACGCGTCCGCGGAGGTCGCGTTCGCGCGCGGGCCCAATCTTTTCGTCGGCCGGAACGGCCAGGGCAAGACCAACCTCGTCGAGTCGCTCGGCTACCTGGCCACCCTCGGGTCGCACCGGGTCTCGAGCGACGCGGCCCTCATCCGGCAGGGTGCCGACTCGGCGATCGTCCGGGCGCGGCTGGAGAGCGCCGAGCGCGATCTGCTGGCCGAGGTGCAGATCAACCGGTCGTCGCCGAACCGCGCACAGATCAACCGGGGCGCGATCAAGCCGCGCGAGCTTCCGCGCTACTTCTCCAGCGTGCTCTTCGCTCCCGAGGACCTCGCGCTCGTCCGCGGCGAGCCCGGCGGCCGACGCCGGTTCCTCGACGAACTGCTCGTGGCGCGGAACCCGAGACTCAGCGGAGTCCTCGCGGACTACGAGCGGGTCCTGCGCCAGCGCAACACGCTCCTCAAGTCGGCCCGCGCCTCCCGGGTCCCCGCCGACAAACTCTCGACCCTCGACATCTGGGACGACCGCCTCGTCGCGCTCGGCAGCGAGATCATCGCCTCGCGCGACGCCCTGGTCGCGGCGCTCGGCCCCCGGGTCGCGGAGAGCTACGCCTCGGTCGCCGGCGACGACCACCGCGCGACCCTGTCGACCGTGGTGAGCATCCGCGGCGGCCGCGACGGCGGAGTCCGCGACGACGACGACCAGATCGACGAGGGGCAGGAGCCGCTGGCCGTCCCCGAGATCGCCCCGCTCTTCCGCGAGGCCCTGGCCCGGGTGCGTCCCTCGGAGCTCGACCGCGGAGTGACGCTCGTCGGCCCGCACCGCGACGACCTGTTCCTCTCCCTCAACGGCCTGCCGGCGCGCGGCTACGCGAGCCACGGCGAATCGTGGTCGTTCGCGCTCGCCCTCAAGCTCGGATCGGCCGCCGTCCTGCGAACCGACTCCGTCACCGGGGATCCCGTGATCGTCCTCGACGACGTGTTCGCCGAGCTCGACCGATCGAGGCGCGAGCGCCTCGCCGACGCCGTGGCCGACTACGAGCAGGTGCTCATCACGGCGGCGGTCGAGGAGGACGTCCCCGAGCGCCTGGCCGCGCACACCGTGCGGATCTCCAAGGGGACCATCGTCGAGGAGCCGAACCCGTGACTCCTGCCCGCCCCCGCAACGACGACGACAACGAAGCCCAGCGCGTCTACCTCCGGTTCCGTCGCGTCTTCGGCGACGCGACGTCGCGATCGCGCGACGGCCGGCGCCGGATCGCCCGCGCAGGAGCCCCGAGCCAACCCTTCGGCAACGGCCGCGATCCCAAGGGCATCGCCGACGTGATCCTCGGGGTGACGACGGAACTCGGCTGGAACTCCACCCTCGCCCAGTCCGACCTGATGACCGCGTGGCCCGAGATGGTCGGCCAGGAGCTCGCCGAGCACTCGATCCCGGTCGGCATCGAAGACGGCACGCTCACTGTCCAGTGCGACTCGACGGCGTGGGCGACGCAGCTCCGCTTGATGCGCGCGCAGGTGACGACGAGCATCATGGCGACCTACCCCGAGGCGGGCATCCAGTCGATGCGTTTTCTGGGGCCCAACGCCCCGACCTGGAAACGCGGCCCCAGATCGGTCCCAGGGCGCGGTCCGCGCGATACTTACGGTTGACAAGGGTGATTCGGTCACTGGGGCCGGGAAAATCCCTCTGAGGGCGTATTTCGCCCCGTCGCCGAGCCTCCTGCGGTAGACTCGTAAGGTCGTCCAGGGGCTCGGAACCGCCTGCTTCGCATCATCGGCAGCGCGGTCGGCGGAGCCGTGTTCGACGTCACGAGAAGAACCGGCAGGAGCCACACAACTGATGTCACCGAATTCGCCAGACGGTACCGACCACTCCTACGAAGCAAGCGACATCCAGGTCCTCGAGGGTCTCGAAGCCGTTCGCAAGCGACCGGGCATGTACATCGGCTCCACCGGGCCCCGCGGTCTGCACCACCTCGTCCAGGAGATCGTCGACAACTCGGTCGACGAGGCGCTGGCCGGCTACTGCGACACGATCCACGTGACCATGCGCGCCGACGGCGGCATCCGCGTCACCGACAACGGCCGTGGTATCCCGGTCGACATCCACCCGATCGAGAAGAAGTCGACGGTCGAGGTCGTCATGACGGTCCTCCACGCCGGTGGCAAGTTCGGCGGCGGCGGCTACGCCGTCTCCGGCGGTCTCCACGGCGTCGGCTCGTCCGTGGTCAACGCCCTCTCGACCGAGCTCGACGTCGAGGTCCACCGTCAGGGCGCCGTCTGGCGGCAGAGCTTCACCGACGGTGTCCCGGTCGCGCCGCTCGCCAAGGGCGAGGACGCCTCCGACACCGGCACGACGACGACCTTCTGGCCCAACGCCGAGATCTTCGAGACCGTCGAGTTCGACTACGAGACCCTGCGATCGCGGTTCCAGCAGATGGCGTTCCTCAACAAGGGGCTGCGCATCACGCTCACCGACGAGCGCCCGGTCGAGGAGGGCGAGCCGCCGCACGCCGACTACCTCTACGAGAAGGGCCTCGTCGACTACGTCGAGTACCTCAACGCGTCGAAGAAGAACGAGGTCGTCCACGAGGACGTCATCGCGTTCGAGGCCGAAGACCTCGAGCGCCACATGGCCCTCGAGGTCGCGATGCAGTGGAACACCTCCTACACCGAGAGCGTCCACACTTACGCGAACGTCATCAACACGCACGAGGGCGGCACCCACGAAGAGGGCTTCCGTGCGGCGCTGACGACGGTGGTCAACAAGTACGGCCGCGACAAGGGCCTCATCAAGGAGAAAGACGACAACCTCTCCGGCGAGGACGTCCGCGAGGGCCTCACGGCGGTCATCTCGATCAAGCTCAGCGAGCCGCAGTTCGAGGGCCAGACGAAGACGAAGCTCGGCAACACCGAGGCGAAGTCGTTCACGCAGCGCGTGGCTTTCGAGCAGCTCAACGACTGGTTCGACCGCAACCCCAAGCAGGCCCAGTCGGTCATCAAGAAGGGGCTGTCCGCGCAGGCGGCCCGCCTCGCCGCCCGCAAGGCCCGCGACCAGACCCGCCGCAAGGGCGTCCTCGAGTCGAACGGCATGCCGGGCAAGCTGAAGGACTGCCAGTCCAAAGACCCCGCGCTGAGCGAGATCTTCCTCGTCGAGGGCGACTCGGCCGGCGGCTCCGCGGTCCAGGGTCGCAACCCCGAGACGCAGGCGATCCTCCCGCTCCGCGGCAAGATCCTCAACGTCGAGAAGGCGCGGCTCGACCGGGCCCTCGGCAACAACGAGGTCCAGGCGATGATCAAGGCGTTCGGCGCCGACATCGGCGACGACTTCGACCCCGACAAGGCCAGGTACCACAAGATCGTCCTGATGGCCGACGCCGACGTCGACGGCCAGCACATCACGACGCTCCTGCTGACCCTGCTGTTCCGCTACATGCGTCCGCTCATCGACCTCGGCTACGTCTACCTTGCCATGCCGCCGCTGTTCAAGCTCAAGTGGTCGAACGCGCCCCATGAGTACGTCTACAGCGACCTCGAGCGCGACGCACTGGCCGCGGCCGGCCGCGCCGAGGGCAAGCGCCTGCCGAAAGACAACGGGATCCAGCGCTACAAGGGTCTCGGCGAGATGGACTACAAGGAGCTCTGGGAGACCACGATGGACCCCGAGACCCGCACCCTCCGTCAGGTCACACTCGACGACGCGGTTGCGGCCGACGCCATCTTCAACACGCTCATGGGCGAGGACGTCGAATTGCGACGCAACTTCATCCAGCAGAACGCGAAAGACGTTCGCTTCCTCGACATCTGATCCGCGGCCCGGTCTCCTCCTGACGAGGCGGACCGGCCGCCCAGGCCGTGAGCAGGACGCTCGGGGCCGGCTACAGAAAGAACACACACGATGGCAGACGACACCGACGACACCACCGACGGCCTTCCCGAGGGTGTCGAGCCCCGAGCCGGTGCTGGCGACAAGAACTGGGCGGCGGCGCTGAAGCGCGACAGCATCGAGGCGGTCGACCTCCAGCTCGAGATGCAGCGCTCCTACCTCGACTACGCGATGAGCGTCATCGTCGGGCGCGCGCTCCCCGAGGTGCGGGATGGCCTCAAGCCGGTGCACCGCCGCGTGATCTACGCGATGTACGACGGCGGCTACCGCCCCGACCGCGCCTTCTCGAAGTGCGCGCGCGTCGTCGGCGAGGTGATGGGTAACTTCCACCCCCACGGCGACTCGGCCATCTACGACGCTCTCGTCCGGCTGGTCCAGCCCTGGAGCCTGCGCTACCCGCTCGCGCTCGGCCAGGGCAACTTCGGCTCGCCCGGCAACGACGGCGCGGCCGCCCCCCGGTACACCGAGACGAAGATGGCGCCGCTCGCCCTCGAGATGGTCCGCGACATCGACGAAGACACCGTCGACTTCCAGGACAACTACGACGGGCGCACGCAGGAGCCCGCGATCCTGCCGGCCCGCTTCCCGAACCTCCTGGTCAACGGGTCCGTCGGCATCGCCGTCGGCATGGCCACGAACATCCCGCCGCACAACCTCCGCGAGGTCGCGTCGGGTGCCCAGTGGTACCTGGAGAACCCCGAGGCGAACCGCGAGGAGCTCCTCGAGGCGCTCATGCAGCGGATCAAGGGCCCGGACTTCCCGACCGGGGCCCAGATCCTCGGCGTCCGCGGGATCCACGACGCTTACCGCACCGGCCGCGGCTCCATCACGATGCGCGCCGTCGTCAACGTCGAGGAGATCCAGGGTCGCACCTGCCTCGTCGTCACCGAGCTGCCGTACCAGGTCAACCCCGACAACCTCGCGATCAAGATCGCCGACCTCGTCAAGGAGGGGCGCGTCGCCGGCATCGCCGACATCCGCGACGAGACCTCCGGCCGCACCGGCCAGCGCCTCGTCATCGTGCTCAAGCGCGACGCCGTCGCGAAGGTCGTCCTGAACAACCTCTACAAGCACACCTCCCTCCAGGAGAATTTCGGCGCCAACATGCTGGCGATCGTGGACGGCGTGCCCCGCACCCTCCCGCTCGACGGATTCATCACCGCCTGGGTCGACCACCAGATCGAGGTCATCGTCCGCCGGACGCAGTTCCGGCTGCGGAAGGCGGAGGCGGACGCTCACATCCTGCGCGGCTACATCAAGGCCCTCGACGCCCTCGACGAGGTGATCGCCCTCATCCGTCGGTCGCCCACCGTCGACGAGGCCCGCACCGGCCTCATCGAGCTGCTCGACATCGATGAGCTCCAGGCCAACGCGGTGCTCGCGATGCAGCTGCGTCGCCTCGCGGCCCTGGAACGCCAGAAGATCCAGGACGACCACGACGAGCTCGAGCGCAAGATCCTCGACTTCCAGGACATCCTCGCCAAGCCCGAGCGTCAGCGGACCATCGTCAGCACCGAGCTCCAGGAGATCACCGACAAGTTCGGAGACGAGCGCCGCACCGAGATCATGTTCGGCTTCGACGGCGACATGAGCGTCGAAGACCTCATCCCCGAGGAGGAGATGGTCGTCACGCTCACGCGCGGCGGCTACATCAAGCGCACCCGCAGCGACAACTACCGCTCGCAGCACCGCGGCGGCAAGGGTGTCAAGGGAGCTCAGCTCCGAGCCGACGACGTGGTCGAGCACTTCTTCGTCACGACGACGCACCACTGGCTGCTCTTCCTCACCACGAAGGGCCGGGTCTACCGCGCCAAGGCCTACGAGCTGCAGGAGGCGGGCCGCGACGCCAAGGGACAGCACGTCGCGAACCTCCTCGCCATGCAGCCCGACGAGGAGATCTCGCAGGTCCTCGACATCCGCGACTACGAGGTGGCCGACTACCTCGTGCTCGCGACGCGCGGTGGCCTGATCAAGAAGACCGCTCTCACGGAGTACGACACGAACCGCACCGGCGGCATCATCGCGATCAACCTCCGCGACGACGACGAGCTCGTCTCCGCGCTCCTCGTCGACGAGCACGACGATCTCCTGCTCGTCTCGCGTCACGGCATGTCCCTGCGATTCACCGCCGACAACGAGTCGCTGCGTCCGATGGGTCGCTCGACCTCCGGCGTCAAGGGCATGAACTTCCGCGGCGACGACACCCTCCTCTCGGCCTCGGTCGTCGGCGACGAGGGCTACGTCTTCGTCGTCACGGAGGGCGGCTACGCCAAGCGCACGGCCGCGGACCAGTACCGCGTGCAGAACCGCGGCGGCCTCGGCATCAAGGTCGCCAAGCTGGCCGAAGCGCGCGGCGACCTGGCCGGCGCGATGATCGTCACGGAAGACGATGAGGTCCTGGTCGTCCTCTCGTCGGGCAAGGTTGTCCGCTCCGCGGTCGCCGAGGTCCCCGCCAAGGGTCGCGACACGATGGGCGTCGTCTTCGCCCGGTTCGCCAACGACGACCGCATCATCGCGGTCGCACGCAACAGCGAGCGCAACCTCGAGGTCGCCGACGCCGATAGTGTCTCTGAAGACACGGTCTCCGTCACCGCCGAAGATGCTTCTCCAGAGGGAAGCGCAACCACTCCCGCGGATGAGATCGTTGAGGGCACCGAGCCCGACAACGGCACCACGGGGGAGCCGGCCGGAGAGGACGAGACCGAAGAATGACAACCGTCGCGGAGAAACTGCAGAGCAAGGCCAAGAAATCGGTCGGGACGAAACAGGTCCGTCTGAAGCTCGTCTACGTCGACTTCTGGTCGGCCGTGAAGCTGTCGTTCCTGATCGCGCTCGCCATCGGCATCGTGACGGTCGTGGCGACGTTCCTGGTCTACGTGATCCTGGCCCGGCTCCAGATCTTCTCGACGGTCGACACCCTCCTGCAGGAGGTCCTCGGCGACAGCCGGTTCACCCTGCAGGACACCCTGTCGATCGGCCAGGTCATGCTCTTCGCGATGATCGTCGCCATCCTCAACGTGGTCATCGGCACGGTGCTCGGTGCCATCGCCGCGGTGCTCTACAACCTGAGCGTCCGTATCACGGGCGGCCTGCTCGTCGGCTTCACGAACAACTAGCGCGCGCGTCGCGCTCTCGCCACGCGCGCGCCACGCGCGCCTCGCCGAATGGACAGGTGTCGTCGCTTTTCGGCCGGAAAGCGTCGGCGCCCGTCCACTCGGCGAGGGCACAGGGCAGGAGCCGCGGCCGATTGGGTAGATCAGGCCGGATACGGTACTGTCTTATTCGGTCCCGGGGCTATAGCTCAGGCGGTTAGAGCGCTTCGCTGATAACGAAGAGGTCATAGGTTCAAGTCCTATTAGCCCCACTCCCGGAACACGTCGCACGCCTCTCGAGGCACACGAGAACACTGTCGGCAGACCGACGCACGGGGCCTTAGCTCAGTTGGTAGAGCGCCTGCTTTGCAAGCAGGATGTCAGGAGTTCGATTCTCCTAGGCTCCACGTGTTCGAAGGCCCCCGCGGGGGCCTTCTTTCCGTTGGGGGACGGCCTCTTCAGCGTGACGCCGACGGCGTCACGCGTGGCTCCACCGATGCGTGCGGGCTGATGCCGTGATACTCCGCGCCGTGAGGTCGGCGCGTGAGCGCGGGGGCAAGCGCAACGGCCCGCCTGCTCGGGGGAGCGGACGGGCCGTGAGCGCCGAAGGGGGGTGCTACTTCGCGGTGGTGGACTCGTCGTCGTCGGCCACCCAGAGCTCGTCGTCGGCCCGGAGCGTCTGGACGGCGGCGAAGACCAGCGCGCCGAGGCCCACGACACCGAGGACGATGAGGAAGACGCCGCCGGGACCGATGCCCGAGCGACGGCTCTTCTTGTAGGCGTGGACGGTCTTGGCGACCTTCGCCGTTGCACGGGGGTGCTTCGCAGCGGTCCGGGCGGCCTTCTTGAGCGCCTTGCGCTTGGCCTTCTTGCTGAGCTTCTTGCCGTCCTTGACGAGACCCTGGCCCTGGCTCACCAGGTTCTTGACGCGGGGGTCGTCGGCGAGATCGCCGAGGGCACTGCCGGCGATCGCCGAGCTGACGGCGGGAGCGACGTCGTTGACGAGGCGGTCCTTGGCGTGGGTCGCGGCGACGCTGGCGTTGGCGACACCGGTGGAGACGGCGGGCTTGACCTGCTTCTCGTAGGCGGCGCGCACGCGGGGGGCAACGTCGTTGACGGCGATGGAGGCCGCCTCGGATCCGGCGTTCTGCCAGAAGTCCTTGGAGTGGCTGAGGAGCTCGCGCTGCTCGCTCCAGATCCCGGCGGCTTCGCCTCGAAGCTTCTTCAACTCGCGTGTGCGCTTGCGTGACGTGCCCATGTGCTCTCCTTCGTGGATTCTGCGACGATGCACCCATCCTGGCACGGGCTCCCCTGGCAGGTCACAGGATGTCGACTGGGGGACGACTGAATCCCGGATGCGCTGTGAAAGAATCGAACACATGTCTACGCACACCGCTGTCGCTACGATCACCACGAACCTCGGCACCATCAAGGTCGATCTCTACGGCAACCACGCCCCCAAGACCGTCGCCAACTTCACCGGTCTCGCGACCGGCACCATCGAGTGGACCCACCCCGCGACGGGCAAGGTCTCCACCGACAAGCTCTACGACGGAATCGTCTTCCACCGCATCATCCCCGACTTCATGATCCAGGGCGGCGACCCGCTCGGCCAGGGCGTCGGCGGCCCCGGCTACAACTTCGACGACGAGATCCACCCGGAGCTCACCTTCCAGGAGCCCTACGTCCTCGCCATGGCGAACGCCGGCACCCGCGGCGGCAAGGGCACCAACGGCTCGCAGTTCTTCATCACGACCGTGCCCACCCCCTGGCTGCAGGGCAAGCACACCATCTTCGGCACCGTCTCCGACGCCGAGTCGAAGAAGGTCGTCGACGCGATCCAGGCCGTCCCCACCGACGGCCGCGACAAGCCCCTCGACGACGTCGTCATCGAGACCGTCGTCATCGACGAGGTCGGTGCCTGACCCTCACGTGACGACTCCACCCGTCTCCACCGATAACTACTGCTACCGCCACCCCGACCGGCAGAGCTTCGTGCTCTGCCAGCGGTGCGGGCGCACCATCTGCGGACAGTGCCAGACCCCGGCCCCGGTCGGGGTCCACTGCCCGGAGTGCGTGCGCGAGGCCCGGGGCAACGCCCCGCGCATCCGGCCGCAGTCGGTGACGGCCGTCCGCTCGATGGTCTCGTCGGGCGGGCCGGTCGTGACGTACGCGATCATCGCCGTCACGGTGGTGATCTGGCTCGCGCAGCTCTTCTCGCGCGGGTTCGTCACCAACGCGCTGCTCTTCTACACGCCGGCGGCCCTCGTGGAGCCGTGGCGGATCGTCACGGCGCTCTTCGTGCACAATACGTCGCTGCCGTCGGGCGTTCTCCACATCGGCTTCAACATGTACTCGCTGTTCATCTTCGGATCGATCCTCGAGCAGCAGTTGGGCCGGGCCCGCTTCGCCGCGCTCTACTTCCTGAGCGGGATCGGCGGCTCGCTGGCCGTGGCGCTCCTCGCCCCGGGTACGGCGGTGATCGGGGCATCCGGCGCGATCTTCGGTCTGCTCGGTGCGTTCTTCGTGATCCAGAGGCACCTGGGCGGCCAGTCCGTCCAGATCCTCGTCCTGGTGGCGCTCAACCTCGCCATCGGCTTCTTCGTCCCCGGCATCGCGTGGCAGGCGCACGTCGGCGGTGTCGTCGTGGGCGCGCTGGTCGCCCTGCTCCTCATGCGCACTCGGCACCGGTCCAAGACACCGCTCCAGGCGGCAGGCCTCGTCGGAGCCGCGGTCGTGCTCGTCGCGGCCATCCTGCTCCGGTCGGCGTCGCTCCTCGGGGTTCTCTGAGACCTCGAGCGCAGGAGCCCCGGGCCGGTCGTCGCACGACGACCGGCCTTCGTCGTCCCGCAGAAGCCCCCGATCGGCGGCCCGCCGCGACCTGACCACCGGCTTAAAAGGGTACGGAGTTATCCACAGGTGAGTCCACATTGGGGATAGTTACACCCGTGTAAGACACCCCGTTATGGGTGAGTGACACCCGGGTCTCGAGGCGCTAAGGCCTCGTTCAGCGCCACCGGGTGGTCATGATGAAACCGATGAACATGATGCCGAAGCCGATGGCGATGTTCCACGCGCCGAGGCCGGGAACGGGAAGGGCGCTCTGGCTCACGTAGTAGACGATGATCCAGGCGAGGCCCAGGAGCATCAGACCGAACATGATCGGCTTGAACCAGACGGGATTGGGCGCTGTCGTCTTCTTCTCGGTGGCCATGCCCAGAAGTGTAGCGGCTGGGGCCCTGTGGACAACCTGCTCGACCCCGCCCGACGCCCGTACAATCGACCCATGACCGACGATCCTCCCCTTCGTCCGCGCCGTCGCGGGCGCCGCACGTCGGTGGTCGGGGTCCTCGGCGAGATCCTCATCACCCTCGGCGTGATCGTGATGCTGTTCATCGGGTGGCAGCAGTGGTTCAACGACATCGTGGTCTCCGGCCAGAACCGCGACGAGGCGTCGAAGATCAGCGAGTCGTTCCACGCGTCGGCCGCTCCCACGACGAAGCCGAGCTCGAACGGCGACTACGGCACCCCGGCTGTCCTCGCCGCCCCCAAAGAAGACGAAGCGTTCGGAGTCCTCTACGTCCCGCGCTTCGGAGCCGACTACAAGGTCCCCATCGCCGAGGGCACCACGACGAGCGGCGTTCTCGATACGGGTGACGCCGGCCACTACGACACCACTCAGATGCCCGGAGCCGTCGGCAACTTCGCCATCGCGGGTCACCGCACGACGCACGGTGCCCCGTTCGGCTCCATCGCCGACCTGCGGGTCGGCGACCACCTCTACGTGCAGACCAAGGACGGCTACTACACGTACACGTTCCGCAACCTGCAGTACGTCAAGCCGACGCAGGTGCAGGTGCTCCAGCAGGTGCCCGACGCCCCCGACGTCGCGGCGTCCTCGACCGATCGCCTGATCACCCTGACGAGCTGCAACCCGAAGTTCTCGGCAGCCGAGCGCATCATCGCCTTCGGGGTCTACACCTCGTGGCAGCCGCTCTCGGCGGGCGCCCCCGCGGAGATCGCCAAGACGGTGGGGAAGGCCTGACGTGTACGCAGCCCTCTGGCGCATCCTGCCCGGCCCCTGGTGGGTGCGGGTCCTCCTTCTCGTGATCCTCGCAGCGGCGGTCCTCTACGCTCTCGTGACCTGGGTCTTTCCTCTCGCGGATTCGTTCATCAATTCGCCCAACGTGACGGTGGGTTCCTCATGACGCGCATTCTCGTCATCGACAACTACGACAGCTTCGTCTACACGCTGAACGGCTACCTGCAGCAGCTGGGCGCCGAGACCGAGGTCGTCCGCAACGACTCGTTCGACGGCCGAGACGCTGCGGCGCGGATCGCCGACTACGACGGCGTCCTTCTGTCACCCGGCCCGGGCACGCCCGCCGCGGCGGGTGTCTCCGTCGAGGTCGTGCACGCCGCCCTCGAGAACGACACGCCCCTGCTCGGAGTGTGTCTCGGGCACCAGGCGATCGCGGAGGCGCTCGGGGCGACCGTCACGCACGCGGAGGAGCTCATGCACGGCAAGACCTCGCGCATCACCCACGACGACAGCGCCTTCTACGCCGGCGTCCCTCAGCCCTTCCTCGCCACGCGCTACCACTCGCTCGCGGTCGTCACCGACACGGTTCCCGACGAGCTCGAGGTCACGTCGCAGA
The DNA here is from genome assembly GCF_002074055.1 of Frondihabitans sp. 762G35. Classification (NCBI taxonomy): domain Bacteria; kingdom Bacillati; phylum Actinomycetota; class Actinomycetes; order Micrococcales; family Microbacteriaceae; genus Frondihabitans; species Frondihabitans sp. 762G35. The sequence continues at coordinate 15,725 of NZ_CP014619.1, forward strand.
CCGAGGGCGGCGTCATCATGGGGCTCCGCCACCGCGAGGCTCCGGTCTACGGGGTCCAGTTCCACCCCGAGTCGGTTCTGACCGAGGGCGGCTACACGATGATCGGCAACTGGCTCGGCGTCGCAGGGCTTCCCGAGGCCGCGGTGACGGCCCGAGGGTTGAGCCCGCTGCTCAACCTCGGCTGAGCGCGACCCGCGAGCCGCGACCAGCGAACCGCGACCAGCGCCCGGTGACTCGGGCCCCGCGGTCGACGTGAACCCTACGGGGCGCTGCAGACGCCGAGCGTGATCGCCGAGTGCTGCGACGTCTCGCCGACGGGGAGAGACTGCGACGACACGACGCCGCCCTGGCAGGAGAGATCCTGCGTGGCGTTGACCAGGAGCCCCAGGGTCGACAGCGTCTGCGTGGCCTCGCTGATCGACTTCGTGGTGACGTCGGGGACGTAGACCTGGCCCGTCGAGACGACCAGGTTGACCGTCGAGCCGACGGGTGCCGTGGCTCCTGACGCGGGCGACGACGAGAGGACGACTCCCGCCGGGGCGTCCTTGTCGTCGGTCTGGGTGACGGAGCCCTCCTTCAGCCCGAGGGCCCGGATCTGACTCCAGGCGGTCGCCGTGTCTTTGCCGGCGACGTCGGGCATGCTCACGGTCGGCGGCCCGCTGGAGACGTAGACGGTGATGCTGTCGTTGGGCGACACGCTCGTGCCCGCCGCCGGACTCGTCTTGACGATGGAACCCTCGCGCACGGTGGTGTTCGCCTGATCGGTCCGCTCCGGCACGAGCTTGAGGTCGGTCAGCTTCTTCTGGCCGGCAGACCACGTCTGGCTGGTCAGATCGGGCACGGCGATGCCCTGGGTCGGCAGCTTGATCGGAGTCAGATGACCGACCCAGAAGACGACCGCCACGATCACGATCGCCACGAGGACGATGCCGGCCCAGATCCACGCCACGGGGGGACGGGTCTGGGTGCGGTTCGGACGGCTGGCGGCCGTCGTGGTCAGCTCCTTGACGGTGCCCTCGGACCCGGCGGCGGCGCGCGGATCGACCCCGAAGAGCGTCGACTCGGAGACGTCGCGGTGGATCTTGCGCGCGGGGAGGTGGCCGGCTCCTGCGTCGACGACGTCGTTGCGGAACTCGGCGGCGCTCTGGAACCGATCGAAGCGGGTCTTCGCGAGGGCGTGCAGCGTGACCGCGTCGAGGGCGGGCGAGACGGCAGGATGCAGGACGCTCGGCGGCACCGGCGGCTCGCTCACGTGCTGGTACGCCACGGCCACGGGCGACTCGCCCCGGAAGGGCGGGCGCCCCGTCAGCAGCTCGAACAGCACGACGCCCGTCGAGTAGAGGTCGGAGCGCGCGTCGACGGTCTCGCCGCGGGCCTGCTCTGGGCTGAAGTACTGCGCGGTGCCGAGGATCGCCGTCGTCTGAGCGACGGTCGCGGCGGAGTCGGAGACGGCACGCGCGATCCCGAAGTCCATCACCTTCACCTGGCCCGAGTGGGTCAGCATGACGTTGCCGGGCTTGATGTCGCGGTGGACCACGCCCGCTCGATGTGAGTATTCGAGTGCGGTGAGGATGCCCTCGGTGATGCGGACCGCCTCTTTCGAGTCGACGGGGCCCTCCGCGATGATGTCCTTCAGCATCCGGCCCTCGACGTACTCCATGACGATGTAGGGCACGAGGACGGTGTTGCCGCCGGCGTCGCGGGTGGACTCCTCGCCGGCGTCGAAGACGCGGACGATGGTCGGGTGGGCCATGCGCGCAGCGGCCTGCGCCTCCTGCCGGAAGCGGGTGCGGAACGCGGGATCGGTCGCCAGCTGCGACTTCATCAGCTTGATGGCCACCTGGCGGCCCAGCCGCGAGTCGGTGCCCATGTAGACGTTGGCCATGCCGCCGTGACCGATCAGATGCCCGATCTGGTATCGGTTGGCGAGGAGGCTGATCCCCTCGGTCACGCCTTCAGCCACGAATGTCTCCCAAAATGCCACGGTCCCGCCCAGTGTACCGGGACGGGACCTGAGGGTCCCGGAGCACGCTCCGGGACCCGGCGACACGGGGTGGGTGCCTAGGGGGTGGGCGGTGGGCTGCTGGGGACTCCCACGTTCTGGACCGTCACCGTCACCGTGGGCGACGACTCCGAGGTCAGCGACCCGCACGACGCCTTGTAGGAGAAGTTGAGGTTGCCGGCGCGGCTCGACTTGACCAGGACCTGCGTGGTGTTGGCCCCCACCGAGCCCGACGTCTTGCCGCTCGTGTCCGTTCCACCCGAGACCGAGTAGTTGTACCCGGAGAGGTTGTAGCCCACGGGGCATCCGGAGTACTGCGGGAGGGAGATCGTCGCCGTGGTGGCGTCGTCGGCGGGGATCGTCGGCGGCGTGGCCGTGGGCGCTCCCGGCTGAGCGGCGCTGGGCTGGGCCGCGTAGACGAACAGCTGCACGGTCGAGCCGACGTTGACGGTGCCGGTCGGGTTCACGTTGTAGACGAGGCCGACCTGGCCCGGCGTGGGGGCCGTGCGCGGGTTGGGGGCGTCGGTGACGGTGAAGCCCTTCGGCCCGAGGAGGGCCCGCGCGTCGGCCTCGCTCTTGCCGATGTAGTCGGCGGCGTTGATCACGTAGGACGTGGGAGCCGCGGTCGAGGGCGGCGGCTGGCTCGCCGGCGTGCTGGCCGCGGGGGATGACGAGGAGGACGGCGGGGGCGACGTCGTGTTCGACTTCGGGGCCGACAGCAGCGCGATGGCGGCGATGGCCCCGCCGACCACGATCAGGATCGCGAGGACGATGACGGGCCAGAACCAGGCGCCGCGCTTCTTCGGCTCCTCGTCGGCGGCGGTCTCCGGCAGGATGCCCGTCGGCGTCCCCGCACCGAGGCGCGACGTGGCGGCGGTGGCGGCAGGTGCGGCGTCCGCGGCGGACATGAGGCGGGTCGTGGCATCCTGCGCGGCGAAGACCTGCGTGGCGGCGTCTCCGGCACCGGCCAGCCCCAGGGCGGGGACGGCGGCGGTGGCGGCGGCGACGTCACCACGGCGCAGGGCACGCGACGCCTGGGCGAGGGCCGAGGTGGTCGCGGGGCGCTCGGCGGGCTTCTTCGCGATGCAGGAGTAGACCAGCTTGCGCACGGGCTCCGGGATCGTCGACGGAAGGTCGGGCGGCGTCTCGTTGATCTGCGCCATCGCGATCGCGACCTGCGACTCGCCCGTGAAGGGCCGGCGGCCGGCGAGGGCCTCGTAGGCGACGATGCCGAGCGAGTAGATGTCGGTCGAGGGCGACGCAGGATGCCCGGAGGCCTGCTCCGGCGACAGGTACTGGACCGTGCCCATCACCTGGCCGGTCGCCGTCAGCGGCACCTGGTCGGCGATGCGTGCGATGCCGAAGTCGGTGATCTTGACGCGGCCGTCCGGCGTGATCAGCAGGTTGCCCGGCTTGATGTCGCGGTGGACGAGTCCCGCCGCGTGCGCGGCCTGGAGGGCGGACGCCGTCTGCGCGACGATGTCGAGGACCTTGTCGGTGGGCAGGACGCGGTCGCGCTCGAGGATGGTCGACAGGGCCTCGCCGGGGACGAGTTCCATGACCAGGTAGGCGCTGCCCTCCTCCTCGCCGTAGTCGAAGACGTTGGCGATGCCCTCGTGGTTCACGAGAGCGGCGTGGCGCGCCTCCGCGCGGAAACGCTCGAGGAACCCGGGGTCGCCGAGGTACTCGTCTTTCAGGATCTTGATGGCGACGGTCCGGCCGATGACGAGGTCGGTGGCCTGCCACACCTCGCCCATCCCGCCGATCGCGACGCGGGACGAGAGTTCGTATCGTCCGCCGAAGGTGAGCCCGCTGTAAGGTCTCATTTGCTCAGCACCGCCTCCATTACCTGCTTTGCTATTGGCGCGGCGACGCTGTTGCCGACCAGCTGTTGCCCGCGGCCTCCACCGTCGCCCACGACGACCGCCACGGCGACCTTGGGATCTTTCGCCGGTGCGAATCCGGTGAACCACAGCGTGTAGGGCTCACCGGTGCCGTTCTCGGCGGTCCCCGTCTTGCCCGCCACGTCGACGCCACTAATTCTTGCATTGGTTCCGGTGCCCTTGGCGACGACCTGGGTCATCAGCTCGGTCAGCTCGGAGGCCACGCCGGCGCTGATCGGGGTGCCCAGCGTCTCGGCCTTGAACGACTGCAGGGGCGAGAGATCGGGGTTGACGATGTCGTCGACGAGCGTGGGGGTCATCTCTTTGCCTCCGTTGGCGATCGCTGCGGTGATCATGGCGACCTGGAGCGGCGTCACGCGGACGCTGCCCTGGCCGAAGGACTGGAGCATGAGGGTGGCGGTGCCGTCCGTCTGCGGGAAGACGCTCGGCGCGGTCTTCTGCGGGATCGCGAGGGCGGACTCGAATCCGAACGCCTTGGCCATCTCGTTGATCGCGTCGTAGCCCAGCTTGGCGCCGAGCTCGGCGAAGGGGATGTTGCACGAATCGATCAGAGCGGTCTCGATCGTGACGGTCGAGCCGCCGCCGCACGCCCCGCCCTCGGCGTTGTTGATCCGCGAGGACGATCCGGGGAGCGTCAGGGTCGCCGGGTTGGGGAGCGTGGAGTTCTTGTTGTACTTGCCGCTCTGGAAGGCCGCGGCCGCGACGACGAGCTTGAACGTCGAGCCGGGGAAATAGAGGTCGCCCTGGATCGCCCGGTTGATGAGCGGCTGCGACGAGTCGCCGATGAGGGTGTCGTAGGCCTTCAGCACCGAGGCGCGGTCGTGGCTGGCCAGCTTGTTGGGATCGTAGGAGCCCTTGGAGACCATCGCGAGGATCTTGCCGGTCGACGGTTCGATCGCGACGACGGCGCCGGTGTTGTCGCCGAGCGCGTCGGAGGCGGCCTTCTGCACGGTCGCGTCGATCGTCGTGTTGACGGAGGCACCCTCGGGATCCTTGCCGGTGATCAACGAGTTGAGACGGTCGAGGAACTGCTCGTTGGACTTGCCGGAGAGCTGCTTGTTGAGCGCGTTCTCGATCCCGGTCGATCCCTCGCCGAGCGTGTAGTACCCGGTCACGGGGGCGTAGAGCTCGCCCTCCGAGTAGGTCCGGAGGAACTTGTACTGGTCGTCCACGGGCTTCGACTCCGCCACGGCCTTGCCGTCGACGAGGATCGCGCCGCGCTGCGCCGAGTAGCTCTGCAGGATGGCTCGGGAGTTGCGCGGGTCCGCGCGCAGCGAGTCGGCCTGCACGGCCGTGATGTACGTGCTCGACGCGAGCAGCGCCACGAACATGGCGAGCACCACGACGCTCACGCGCTTGAGCTCCTTGTTCATCAGCCGACCACCGTCCTCGGTTGATTCCTGACCCCGTCGGACAACCGCAGGATGAGCGCCACGATGATCCAGTTCGACACCAGCGACGATCCTCCCGCCGCCAGGAAGGGCATCGTGAGGCCGGTCAGCGGGATCACGCGCGTGACGCCGCCCATGACCACGAAGACCTGGAGCGCGACGGCGAAGGCGAGGCCGACCCCGAGCATCCTGCCGAAGTCGTCCTGGCCGACGAAGGCGATTCGGAACCCGCGCGACACGAGCAGCAGGTAGAGGCCGAGGATGGCCACCAGCCCGGCCAGCCCGAGCTCCTCGCCGAGCGACGCGATGATGTAGTCGCTCTGCGCCAGCGGGGTCGTCTGGGGGCTGCCCTGCCCGAGGCCGGTGCCGATCAGGCCTCCGTTGGCGAAACCGAACAGCCCGGTCACGAGCTGGTAGCTCCCGCCGTCGGCGTTGTAGGTCGACGACGCCAGCGGGTCGAGCCAGGCCTGGAAGCGCCCGTGGACGTACGAGAGGGAGAGGGCCGCGACGATCGCGCCGCCGACGAAGAGGACGAGGCCGATGATGATCCAGCTCGCCTTCCCGGTCGAGATGTAGATCATGACGAGGAAGAGACCGAAGTAGAGCAGCGAGGTGCCGAGATCGCGCTCGAAGATCAGCACGAGCATGGCGACGGCCCAGATGACCAGGATGGGGCCGAGGTCGCGCGGACGCGGGAAGCGCATCCCGAGGATCTTCGGACCCATCAGCGAGAGGCTGTCGCGGGCCTGCACGAGATACCCGGCGAAGAACACGGCGAGCGTGATCTTCGCGATCTCTCCGGGCTGGAAGGACAGCGGACCCACGTCGATCCAGACCCGCGCGTTCAGCCCGCTGCGGCCGAGGCCGGGGACGAGCGGCAGGAGCAGCAGCACGATCGACGTGAACATGAAGATGTAGCGGTAGCGGGCGAGCACCCGGTAGTTGCGGATCACGAACAGCACCGCGATCGCGATCACCATGGCGGCGATCGTCCAGACGATCTGTCGGACACCCGCTCCGCTCGACACCGCGACGCCCCGGGCCAGGTCGATCCGATAGATCTCGGCGATGCCCAGCCCGTTGAGGGTCAGGGCGATGGGCAGGACGAACGGATCGGCCTCCCGGGCGACGACGCGGAGGACGACGTGCGCCACGAGCGCGAGCCCGAGGATGCTGGCGCCGCCCCAGAGGACGGAGGGCTCGATCGTCCCGAGGGCGCCGAGCTGCACGAGGACCATCGCCATGGCGCAGATCCCGCAGGCGAGCACCAGGAGGGGCAGCTCGATGTTGCGGAGGCGCGCCGGCTGGCGCAGCCGGATGGTGATCGTCTGCGTCAGGGCCTGCGCTCGGGCCGAGGGGTTGCTCGGTCTGCCGATCGCCTCGGTCGCGTCAGTTGCCGGTGGCATCGCCGAGCCTCTCCACGATCGCGCGCGCCTGCTTCAGGCTGCCCGCGTTGATGGTGTCCTCGACGCTCTGCCGGTTGTAGTTGGAGAGGTCGTCGACGGTGACCTGGGTCTTCTCGTAGACGCTCGAGAGCCCGATCGGCCCGAGGGACTGCTGGACGCCCTTGTAGATGACCACCGTGCCGTCCTGCTCGCCGACGTAGTAATGATCCTGCGTGTACCGATAGCCGGCGAAGGCCGCGGCCGCCACGAGGAGGGCTGCGACGACGAGCGCCACCAGCCAGGTGATCCGTCGGCGCCGCGCCCGGCGGCGGTCCTCCGCGATGAGCTCCTTGAGGTACTCGTCGGACTCGGGCTCGAAGTGGCTGTCCTCCGGCGTCGTAGCGACCTTGAGGGGGTGCAGGAGGATCGTGGGGAGTCGAAGCGGACGTCGCCCCGTCTCGCCCTCGAACGTGAGGGGCACGGAGGCCGACCCGACCGTCGTCGGCACCTCGGCGGCGGACGTGGCGCTGTCGTCCACGTCGACGACGACGACCGTGACGTTGTCGGGCGCACCGTGGTCGAGCGTCTCCTTGACGAGGCGACGCCCCACGGCGTCGGCGTCGAGGCCGGACGCGAGGGCCTTCCGGATGCGGTCCTCCGCGAGGTAGCTGGAGAGACCGTCGGAGCAGATGAGCCAGCGGTCGCCCGGCTGCGTGCCGATGATCGCGGTGTCGATCTCGGGGGCGGCGTCGACGTCGCCGAGCACCCGCATCAGGACGGAGCGTCGCGGGTGGACCGCCGCCTCCTCGGGCGTGATCCGGCCGGAGTCGACGAGGCGCTGGACGAACGTGTGGTCGGCCGTGATCTGGCTGAGCTCGCCGTCGCGGTAGAGGTAGATGCGCGAGTCGCCGATGTGGGCGATCGCCATGCTGTCGTCGACGCGCACCATCGCGCTGACGGTGGTGCCCATGCCGGTGAGCTCCTGGTGCTCGAACACCGTCTCGGCCAGCAGCTGGTTGGCGGCGATCAGCGACGACTGGAGCGCGAACTCCGCGTCACCGGGCGACGGGTACGGCTTGTCGACCTCCCGGATCCTGCGGATCGCGATCGCCGAGGCGACGTCGCCGCCGGCGTGGCCACCCATGCCGTCGGCCACGACGAAGAGCTGGTTGCCCGCGTAGCCCGAGTCCTGGTTGTTGGCACGGATCTTCCCGACGTGGGACAGGGCGGCACTCTTTATCGACGACGCCATCCAGTTACCGCCGCAGCTCGAAGCTCGTCGTGCCGATGGTGACCGTGGCGTTCAGCGGGAGCGGGGTCGGGACGGAGACGCGCTCCCCGTTCACGAACGTGCCGTTCGTCGAATCGAGATCCTGGATCACCCAGCGGCCGTTCCACAGCATGAGTCGGGCGTGGTGGGTCGAGGTGTAGTCGTCGCGGATGATCAGGTTGCTCTCGTTCGAGCGGCCGATCGTGAGCGGTCCGTCGCCGAGCGGCATCTCGAGGCCGTTCTTGGCGCCCTTCGTGATGACGAGGCGCGTGGGGGGAGCGCCGTCGCTGCCGGGGACGGGGGTTCGGGGGGCCGCGGCCTGAGGGCGCTGGACCGGTGCCGCCTGCTGGCTCTGCTGACCCTGCGGCGGGGTCGGGGGGTTCTGCTGCCCGTTCTGCTGTTCGGGGAGCCGCTTCGCCCGCTGGCCGAAGAGGTCGCTGCGGAGCGCGTAGACGATGAAGAAGATGAACAGCCAGAGGATGATGATGAAGGCGAGGCGGAGGACGAGGAGCGTCAGTTCACTGGTCATCGGATCGCACCTCCCGCTCTCCCCGGCCCGTTCCGGCGGGGGTCGCCGAGAGGGTTTTCGGACGCGTTCGAGGACGCTGCGACAGGGAGCACTCGGAACACGATACGCGTACGACCGATCTCGATCACGGAGTCGGAGCCGATCACGGCCTTCGAGAGGGGCGCTCCGTCGAGTTTCGACCCGTTGGTCGAGCCGAGGTCGGTGGCCTGGGCGCGGGTGCCGTCCCAGAGGATCTCGAAGTGCTTCCGGGACGTCCCGGTGTCCTGGACGGTGATGTCCGCCTCGCTGCCGCGACCGATGACCGTGCGCCCCTTCGGCAGCGTGTGGCGCTTCCCGTCGACCTCGACGACGGCCGTCCAGGTGACGTCGTCCTCTCGCACGTTCGACGACTCGATCCGCAGGATGCCCACCGAGAGTTCGTCGTCGGGGACCAGCGCGATCCGGACCGGCCCCGCGAACGAGTAGTTCTGCGCGGCGGCGTGGTTCTTGACCAGCTGGGTCAGCTCGTCGGTGAGAGCGCCGCCCATCGCGGCCATCCTCTGGTGATCCTGCGGGGAGAGGAGGACGCGGAAGTCGTTCGGCGCGAGGATCCGCTCGCGGGAGACCACGGCCGACCGGACGTCGAGCTCGTGGCGCAGCGCGCTCGTGATCTCCAGCGGCTGCACGCCCGAACGGAACGTCTTGGAGAAGGCGCCGTTGACGGCGCGCTCCAAGCGCTGTTCGAAGTTGTCGAGCAGTCCCATTGAGGTCTCCACCGGTGTGGTCGGTCGGGCCGCGGTGCGGCGGGCGGGGCCGCGGTGCGGCGATTCTTTGGACGAGGTCGCAGGTTCGTCGATGCTAGCCGGTGCAAACCACACGGCCGCTGCATGCTATCGTTTTCAGGTTGGCGCGAGTGGCGGAATAGGCAGACGCGCACGGTTCAGGTCCGTGTGCCCGAAAGGGCGTGGGGGTTCAACTCCCCCCTCGCGCACCAGGGGTTCTTACCCGAAAACAGCTGGAATATTACCTGAAAGCAGCTGAAAAGAAGGCCGCAGCCAATTGGCTGCGGCCTTCTTTTGTTGGAGCGGAGTTGAGGCGGTCAGTCGCTCAGGTCATTGAGCTCCGTGATGAATTCCTCGTTGGTCTCGTAGCCGTCGTAGACGCCTGTCGGTTTCTTTCCTCTACCGGTGGCGGGGTCGTACCGATACGCGTTCGTCGTCTCCCGCCGACGGTCGGTCGGGTGTTTTGCCGGCTGGCCTTCTCGGTGGATGAACTGGTCCACACGGTTGAGGTTTGCGGCGCAGATGATGAGAGTGGCTAAGAGGTATTGCTTCGAGAAGCCGCGGGCACGGCGGCGCCCAGGAGTGTCGAGAGCGTGGTGGCGCTCGTCCTTTATGTAGGCGTTCACCGATTCGATGTAGTTCCGAGCGATGGGGTAGAGCCTCAACCAGATCTTGGAGCCCCAGTAGATGTCTTGGCCGAGTTTGAGGCCGGCCGTCTTGGGGAACTGAACTGTCTGCTGCTTGCAGATGCGGTCGGGGAACTGGGGGATGTTGGTTGGGACGATGCGCATGAGGATCCGGTCGCGATTTTGTTCCGCGTCACGGGCCTTGAGCGGGCATTTGACAGTCGCGCGCGTCCCAACGGCTGGACAGGAGTACCTCGTTTCGCCATGTTCATTCGGCTTGGCTTTGCGGAGCAATTGGTATGGAGCCCGGGAGTTGACTCGGGCGGCGAACGTAGCCGCGTCGATGGTCCGCTTTTTCCCCCGGAAGTCTGACGACGCGGTGATCACGTCTTCGGGCATCGCGGGGCAGTACCAGCTGCCGTCGACCTGGATGGCGCCTTCGTGCTGGGATTGCAGACCGAGCTGTGCGTCCTGGTAGTCGGTCACGATTCCCATACCCAGGCTGCGAACGGGGCCGGCGAGGTCCTCGGGTTTCGATGTGGCGAAGTACCCGCGATCTGCGACAACAAGGCCGTCCTTCATGTACCGGCCGAAGCGGTCCATCGCTTGTGTCAAGGCCTTGAGTCCGTTGCCAGCGGGGTCGAAGCTCGGCTTGCACTGGGAGATACCGATCACCGGTTTGCAGAAGGCCTGGTCGTGGCTCTCCTTCGTGTTGATGGTGGGCGCCACCAGGTGCAGTTCGTAGGCCCATTTGGCGATCCTTGCGTTCTTGGGGTCAGACGGCTCACGGTGTTTAGAATCGCGCCGGTACCACCCGGCGTCGTGCTCGATGCTGGCGAAGAGCCCATTCACTGATTGGCCGCGCTTGCTGTAGACGGCGAACGCAGTTGCGTCGATGGTGACGTTGCCTTCCCATCCGTCGAACACTTCGGGGCTGCTGGCCGCGGTGACGAAAAGCAGTTCGTTTGCGAGCCAGTCGAGGTTGGTCATCGCTTCCTCGCAGACTTCGGGGTCTCGTCCTGCCTCATTGGCCGCTCGGTCTTCCATGAGCATCTTCTTGTTGAGGGGTCCGGGCTTGGGGTCCTGGATTGCGACGAGGCGGGTGAAGCTCTTGTGGATGAGGGAGTACCAGGCCTGCTCGGACCTCTGTGCCGGAAGGTGGATCAGGGACCTGGACTCGTCGCTCAGTCGGTGGTGGAGCATGGCTGCCGCGGCCCGGAACGTGAGGGGGCTGCCTTCGATGGCGAGGATGAGGAAGATGATCAGGGTGGCGCTGAAGTCAAGGAGGCTTTCTCCTCCCTGGGGCCCCTTTCTCGCGCGATGCGCGAGGAGTAGGAGCCGGTCTGGGATGTCCGACTCGGTGATAACCCGGTAGGCGAGGACGACACGTTTGTCGACAACGATGTCGTTGCGGTCGAGGACCCCCTTTCCGTGTTCGGGGATGGGATTTGGGCGGGCCGGGTTGCGTTGGAACATGCTCAGTTTCCTTTCGTCGTGTCGCTCGGTGGTGTTCGGGTCGATCTCGAAGGGCGTACTGCTTTACTGGGCGGAGGGTGGAGCTCGGTTAGGCAGCGGCTTCATGGCAGCTCTCCCGTGCGAAGGACGCGACGGACCTCGGCGTCGCTGGGTAGTGGGAGCTGTTCGACGATGGTCTGCAGCGTGCTGGCGTGCTGGATCTTGTAGGCGTCCATCACGGCGCGAAGAGCACTGAAGTGACTGGCGCGTCGAAGGAACCAGGTGACCCGCAGCCGATTCAGCTCGGGCACGAACGAGTCGATAGGTCGAAGGGCTCGTCGCGCCGTATGCAGGAAATCGTGGATGCTTTGGTTTGAAGCCAATTGAATGAGCAGCGCGCCTGGCGACGCGGACGCGAGGACCTCCCGCACGGACGGCTCGTGGAGTTGGTCGCACCACACGGACCGGTCAGCCAAAGTCAGTAGCACGCCGGATGCTCCCCGGTCGCTGAGGTCGTCTGCTCGCACCGTCATCATGTCCGCGCCGTTGAGCCCGAAGCCCAGGCCGAGAGCGAGGATCGCGTAGGCGTTTCGCTTCACACGTCCAACACGTCGGGTCCGTGCCCACGCATGAAGCTTCGCGAGGTCGGAGACCGTGTACGCATCACTTGGATGCGAACGGTAACTGCGGGGGGACACAACCTCCGATGACCGTTCCTCGACGATGCGGCGGATGAGGTCACTCAGGTGACCACTCGCCAACGCGCGGCTTCGCGGCGCGAGTCGTGCGGTCATGTCCGCACTGTGGACGTATGCCTCGGCCAGTCCAAGGCTGAACAGGTCATCACTGAGGCGCAGCCCTTGCGCTGTCACGCACCAGTCGATGTAGCGGGCAGCCGCCATCATGTACTCCCGTGCTTTTCGGACGTTGTAGGGGTGCACGCTTTTCACGGACGTGCGGACGAAAGCGGCAATGGGGACCCACGCGCGAACATCCCGGAGAGGCTCATATGTGTCGATAGCCCGACCGACCTCGTCGGCATCGGTGCTATTAGGGTCCACAGTCACCACCCGCCCCGACTGCGGGTCCAGCGGGCGGTGAGGATGAAGGGCGAGCCGAGCCACCACCCACCAGACTCACGTCCACCGATGCGCGAGGCATCGGTAAGGGCCGTCCGAACGCAAGGATTTGCGTCAACGAGGTTTTGCGAGGGCGCCGGTTGATGGGTCCCCGGCCCCAGCGTTGTGGACCGAGATCCTCGTCAGCGGAAGGCACCCGCCGCTGGCGGCTCTCGTCACGAGCACGGGTCTTTCGGTCCCCCGATGCCAGAAGAGGGAAGCGCAGAGTAAATGCCTGGATTGATGGTCCGGTCACCCGTGAAATCGAGCCGCATTCGACGCGCCTCCGCGGGCCCGACGCTTGGTGTCTGGTCATAGGCAGAACGCTAAGAACAAGCACCGAGGCATGCCTACGACACGCCGAGAACGGATCAGAAATGGCTCGCACATTGGGGCAAAAGTCAACGGAAGTGGCGCAGGTTCAGTCAGCTGACGCTGGCGACCGAGCCGAATGTGACCGGCCCTAGTGGCTGTAAGGCAACCGATCCGCGTTGGGTCGGTTGGGGTCGCCGTCGCGTTCTTGACGCGCTAGACGGATCCAGTGGCCGAGGGTGCCGTGTGTCATGCCGAGCCGGCGGGCGATGTCGCGGCGGCTGTATCCGGCGTCGACTTGCTTCAGGACCATCTCTCGGATGCGGCGTGCCTCGTCGTAGTTGCGCCGAATGGAGTATCGGATGTCGAGGAAGGGGTCGTCGTAGTCAATGTCGGTCATGGCAGTGTCCATCTGTTCACGTCGTCAGGTGAGCGCCCCGTATCGCCGTGACCGCGGTCATGGCATCCTGGAACGGACATCCCGAGATGGGTGTGACGACAAGCTGCGGATCTCCCGGTCACCGGGGCGCAACGAACAGCGAGGCAGTCGGCCATGAGCGGACTGCGTAGGTAGCCGACCCTCAGCAGGTCACTACCGACTGTGATGGACCGGTCGAATGCCCGAATCCGTTTGGCGACGGAAAGGGTTCTGGGAACCGGTGTTTGTGTTGCCACCGCGAGTGTATCCATCTCCAGTCTGATGCCTGCCGTTCTCGGGCGGGAGCGCATGACGTGTACTCGATGACTCGATTCGCTCACGACACGCCCTCCTTCTCCACTCCGGGACTGCCCACCGCGCTCCCAAGTAGGAGACCAGCCACCGTCTTTGCCCGTATCGTGGACATTTCTCTCTAAAACGACCACGCTGATACCTGAAAAGGGGATTCTGGTCGCGCCATGGTGACAGGCACTGCGACTGAATCGATGGAGGCTAACGGTGCGTTGCGGACAGGTTCTGGTCGGCATAACGCAGAGCCCGGATGGCCGTGTCGGCGGGTATGTCGGTGATGAAGCGTTCGAACCGGGCGAGGGCATCGAGGGACTCGAGGCCGGCCGCCTTGGTGAGGACCCGGAGGGGTGTGCCGGCATCGAGATGTCGGACGATCCAGGTGGCGCGCATGCGTTGCGATTGGGGATGCAATCCCAACGTGCGGCTTCGGGCGACGAAGTTGGAGATGGCATTGACGTACGCGAGCCTTCGTCCTGGGCGGAAGGCGAAGGCGTCTGGGGTGGCCGGGTTCAGATCGGGCACGATGTCAGCGAACTCGCGAAGCATGGGGACCATGCGCTCTCGGCCCTGCCGGATGAACACATCAATGTCCCGGCCATCGCGACGGACGTCCGACGTCCGCAACTCAATGATCTCCTGAGCCGACAGGCCCGCCCCGAGGCCGAGTGCGACGAGGAGATGCGCGTTGGCCCTGCGGTCCTGTGTGGATTGCCCTCGGGCCCAGCTGACGACGGACACGAGCTGCTTCCGGTCGTAGGGCTCAGAGGGGTCGCTCGGAGGCAAGGGGGGAAGGCGCCCCGGTCCCGTGCGAACGATGACCTCCGACACGCGAAGCAGGAGGCTGCGCCGGTTGCCGCGCGCTGCCGCGGTGAGGCTGCCGCACCCGACCTGCGCGTAGTACGCGATCACCTCCCGGGTGAAGATGGCCGGCGCATCCAAGGGCAAGCCTGCGGACTGCCAACACCACAGCGCGAACCCGGCGACGGCTTTACTGATGGCGGGGACCGGGTAGGGGATGATGCCGTCCACGGTGCGGACGACCTCCTCCACGAGATCCCGGATGGCTTCCCAATGTGCTGGATCGATGAAAGGACGAAACGCGTGAGACTTCTTAGGCTCATCACTCATGACGCTGATAATAATCAGCAAGCCATCTGCCGATGGGACCGGCAGCGGCGTGTCACTAAGGCACCGTGCAGGCGTGGTCGCGATGTCTGACGAGTCAAACAGCCGCGAGAGTCGGCACGCGATCATTCATGCAGCGGTCATGGACATTGGACGCCACCTGGCCGAGTTCCGTGAAGGAGGTAGAACCGCTGCCAGCCTTGCGCGCTATGCCGGTGTCGCCGAGAAAACGGTGCGACGAATCGAGGCGGGAGAACAGACCCCGACCTTGGAGCAGGCGCTTCGTTTGTGTGATGCCATGGGGATCTCGATCACCGCTCTACTCGGTCCCATGCGTGTAACGCGTGCCAGCCGTGTGGCCGACCGTGAACCGGGCGTGAACTCAGGCGCAGTTCGACTGGATGCACTCTCATCGTCCTTCGAGCACATGGCCGAGGAGATTCTGCCTCCGGATCGTCAAGAATCGTTCATTCGGCACTCTGGTCTGGAACTGCTCTATGTCGTGCGCGGCGCTGTTCGCCTGCAACTGCATCACGACGAGGAGGGCGAAGTCCTCCCCGAACGGGACGCGGTCCAGTTTGACGCCGGGCTGACCCACCGGCTCATCAACGAAGGCGACGAGGATGCCATCATTTTGCGCATGATGAGCAGCGACGGCCTGCGGGTCCACGAGGCGAGAACGACCCATCCGGTCTGGTAGCTCGTTCACCCCGGCGCGTCGACAGCGCCGCAGTCGAAGTGCTTATACTAATCAGCATGGGGAAAGAAGGGCCTGCCGTGATTAGGGTGACCGCCGTAGGTGGTCATCCAGTACATCTGGGGTGGACGTCGAGCATCTTGGTGCCCGCGGATGTCGAGATCGAGTTCGTTGATTTCGGCTCGCGTGTGGAATGTGTGGTCACGCGTCGTGATGAGCAGGTCGGCGTGGTGTGCAATTTGGACACCGGTGAACGTGCCTTCCAGACGAACGGCCACCCGGCGTCGCTCGTCGCGCGTCTGGCCCTTGCCTGTGTCGACGCACGGCAGGCCTACGGATCGACCTCTCCTGACCGGAAACAGCAGCCATCCCCGTTCCTGCCGATAGCGGCTATCGCCGAGCTCGGAGGTGCCGAGTACGTCCAGCCAGCTTCGGCACGCTATCCCTTGCCATCCGAGCTGCGGACCCCACCTGCTCAGGTTTCTGGGGCGCCATCACGACCGGAAGACGACGAGTAGAGGTCGGCATTGAGCCCGATCTCCAGACGGGAAATCGTCGCAAGGTCAGGCCATGACTCACCATGGAGGATCCTGACGAGCGTCGCGTTATGAAGGCCTGTCTGCTCCGCGACGGAGCGGATAGAGCGGCCCGCCATCGCTACGCGAAGGTTCACGACGAACAGGCGAGCTACTTCACCGAACGGGTCCGGTGACGGAACGTCCGGCCAGGGAGCCGGCGCGAGTTCCGCCGGCGTCTGCCGGGCCGTGCGTGCCATGCGTCCAGGGTAGAGGCACCGGGTCGGTGCGTGATGTACGAGAGGCGAGTTGATGCCCGCGATCATGCCCGGACCATGACGCAACAGGTCGTAACCCTGCTGCGACCTACCAGGCGAAAGCATGCGAGCATCTTCGCCTTCTCTCGCCGGCATCAGTTCGAGCACGCCAGGCAGGTACGCCAGCTTAAAGCGCTATCGTCTGCGATCGATCACATCAGCTTGTGTGACCGCGGAGGTAGCGCGTCTACATCTGCAGAGCGCGTGTCGTCGCTATCAATTCAGGTCGGCGTCTCGAGCAAATCAGGGACGGTTCACGAGGAGGATTGGCAGCAGGCCAAGGCCGCCGGCGGTGACGACGATCGTGACCATAAAAAGCAGTCCGCCTTGGCTATGTCAAGGTACTTGGGACCCACCAGGGCAATCTAGGCCGGACCCACTTGTGGCCCTCACGGACGGTCGTGAGCTGGGAGAATCCCCGGCTAGCTGGAGCTGACGCCTTCTTTGAGGTGACGGTAGATGGTGCCGCGTGAGACGCCGAAGGTGTCGGCGATCTGCTGCACCGTGTAGGTCTTCTCGTCGCACATCGCTCGGGCCCGCTTGGCCTTCGTGGCGGTCATCTTGGAACGCCCTCCGCCGTTTCGACCGCGGGCTCGGGCGGCGGCGAGTCCGTCCTTCGTGCGTTCGACGATGAGGTCGTGCTCGAACTCGGCAATGGCAGCGAGCATGTGGAAGAACAGGCGGCCGCCGGGGGTGGTCGTATCGATGCCCTGCGATAGGGCTCTGAGGCCAACGCCGCGGCGGTCGAGTCCGTCGGCGATCTCTTTGAGGTTTCGGACGGAGCGGCCATTGGCGAGTGCGGTCGATAAGCGGAACCGCATTGCGCATGGAGAGAACGAAGGCGCTAACAGGGAACAGGCACTTCGCCTCAGTGACGCCGTCGAAGAGATAGCCAACTGGTGGTCGTCGCGCTTTAGACCTTTCTAGCTGCTCCGACGGGTCCGATCGCCTAGCCGTGGTGCAGAGTAATCCGCAGCGTTTGGCCCTTGTCAGGCTTAGACATAGAGATAATCCCGGCGCTCTTGAGTCGTTTAACAATGGTCCGATTTTCGGATGTATCGGTGATCTTCGGCCGCTGCCTGCCGGCATCTGCGATGGTTCGGTAGGGGCCGCCAATCTGCCGGAGAAGCTGACGCAACTCGTCTATAGAAATTCGATCTCCGGCGCTTGCGAGTAGGCGAAGAACGGTTTCCTTCCGGGCACCCCCTGCTTGGACCATTGAGATCGCGCTTGCACCGAGAGTAAGACGCTCCTCGAGGCCGCTCTCGGCGATGGCCTCGTAGGCGTCTGCGGGAACGTTGGCGAATGCGTTCAGGTTGTTGACGAGCCTCGCCTGGATTGTCGCCTTGATGTTCCGACTTCGGATGAGGGGGGCGATGTGCTCAACCTTGACCGTGGTGGGGAGAACCATGTCGATGAACGCGGTGGATTTTGTGATGGCGTATTCCTGGGTGGCCCAGTCGACCATAAGGCGAGCCGCGAATGCCTCTGGGTCGTCGACGAGGAGATCCTCGGCAATGAGCCGACCCATGAGCTCTCCCGCCTCTGGTTTCAGAGAAGATGCGGGCAGGACTCCCGGATCAAGATCTAGTGCCAGGTCTACTCGGTGCTCTGTAGCTAATGCGTCCGGGCCGGCATTCACGATGGCTAGGGCTACAGCCGAGCGCCGCTGTTGCTCGACTTCGCCTACGTCGGTGATGGCTGGGACGCGTGCAAGAAGAGCGCTGATGCTGCTGTCGACCTCGCCTGCCCAGTCGATGTAGGAGGCGACGTTCTGGAATGTGGGTGAGGTTCGAGGCTCGCGGACGAGGGCGGGCCATGCGGCGGAGGGAACTTCGCTTAGCTGCTCGACCGTGCAGTCGGGTGCAGCCGTCGGAATGAGGCGGTCGTAATGCGTTCTTCCCCATTGCTGCGACGCAGTGAGAATCGGGACAAATTGGTCAGGGTGTTCGATTGTGAATGCCGTTGTTGGGGAGTTCTCGAAAGCCTGGAGGTAATCGTCGAGGCTGTCCACGGCGTAGCTATACAGTTCCGGGTGACTGGTCCTCAATGCATCGAGGGCGATGTTTTCTGATCGGGATAGCTGTTGAAGGTTGGACGCCGTGATCGTGAACGCTCGGGTGCGGGCAAGCACGCGGCGGGCCGAAGAGGTGAGGGGAGTGACGTCGGGCAGGGTGCTCCCTGTGTCTACTAGGAGGGCAACTGTGGCTTCGGCAGTGAATTGTTCCTGCGTGAGGGATGGAAGGGCTTGGTAGTTGGCCTCTAGAACCGCTCGCACGGTGTCGGGGAGGTCGTAGTCCAGGTCGCCTCGGTGCTGAATTGCCGTGTCCAGCAGGCTGATCCGTTCTTCTGGGTCGAGGGGGGCTTGGTCGACAAGGTAGCTATAGATGCCCTTGGACAGGGGGGCCAGCTTCGCGATGAAGGGATCTTTAGCGGCGCCGGCGTTCATGTATAGGTCGATGAAGGCTTGATCGTCCGTGTTTCCGCTGGTGAGGCGACCGACAACGACTGTTGCGTCGCTTGGACGGTGGTGGAGGAGGTGGTCGAGGATCGAGACGTTGTGCATGCTGCGTTCGGTGAGGACGGAGCGGCCTTGGTCTCTGAGGATTGCGTCCACGTCGTCGCCATCGAGAGCGTATTCGGGGTCTGGGATGCCGCGATCAACGTTGCGCATGATGTAGGTCATGGCGTCAGGGCGGATAAGTTCGCCGTAGAAGGTCGACACGTGCAGGGCGAAGTAAGACGTCAGGTACCCGCTGATCACAAGGTCGACGACAAGGCGAGACGGTAATAGCGCCTCTGCCCATTGCTGGAAGGTCTTTTCGACCTCGCCATCGGCGGCGCTATAAGTAAAGTCGGCGCGGCCGGCTAGGCCCTGCCAATTATGCCGGCGGAGAAACTCACTGCGCGTGGCGTTTCTCCGGATTTTCTCGCGGTCGGCCTCAGCCATGTGGGCCGCTTCTGGACCGAAATCAACAGAGGCGCCAAGCAGCGTTTCGACGACATTCCGAGGGAGGGACATCTGCTGCGGTGACCCGTAGTAGCTCGCTGAATTGACCGTAACGGTGATCTCCCCTCGCCCCGCACGCAATTCGCGCCAAAAATGGGGTGTGCGTAGCGACGCGTCATCGACTGGTGAACCATCCAGTCGGATGGCCGCCTCTACGAATGGAGTACCTGAGGCCGTGGCTAGTGCGT
The DNA here is from genome assembly GCF_002074055.1 of Frondihabitans sp. 762G35. Lineage (NCBI taxonomy): Bacteria > Bacillati > Actinomycetota > Actinomycetes > Micrococcales > Microbacteriaceae > Frondihabitans > Frondihabitans sp. 762G35. The sequence continues at coordinate 35,060 of NZ_CP014619.1, forward strand.
CTATCTGAGAACGTAGTTTCTTTCCGAGTGCTTCGGCTCTTTCCGTGGCGGCATCTTCGCTGGCGATGCGCCTGCGCAGTCGAGTGCTGTCATCGCGAAGCTGTTCCAGGTTTGCTTGAACAAGGCTGCGCCATGTTCGGAAGAGCCGGTCCAGAGAGCTTTCGCCGTGGCGGACGGCTTCGAAGTCTGCCAGGTGGCTATTCTTGAAAAGGATCATGGCGAAGAGGCGGTCCGGATCGAGCTCTGGCACGGGCGTGGGCACATCGAGCAGTTGGCGTTTAAAGACCTCGTATTCGTTCACGATGTTGTGAATGAGACGCATGTCGGCGACGTGGCGGGCAGACAGGTCCACGAGATCTTTGGAGATCGCGTGACCGCGCGATGTGAGCAGCGAGAGCAAGAGATCTCGAGCGTTCTTGTGCGTGATGAACGGGACCATCGGCACGATCAATTCGAAAAATTTGGTGCGGTTCGCTCGGACGAGTTCGGCACGTGCCTCGTCGGTTGTGACAAGGGCCGCGTCCCTCCCGAGTTTCTCAAAAACACTGTCTCGGACTGCGTAGATGAACCGGACGTTTCGGGGTTCCAGCTGGGCTGCGGCATTGAGAAGGCCATTGAGGGATCGGAGGGATTCGAAAATGCCTGGGTCGTTGAAGCGATCGAGATCTTCGATGATGACGATGTCGCGTTTTGGGTTCGATTCGAAGAAGTAGATGATTTCGTCGAGGTATTCGTCAAAGTAGCTTGTCGACCGTGGTGGCAGGGTGATGGATGCTGGTCCGGCGGTGACTTTCTCAAGGCCGAAGTGGCCTTGAAGCAAGAGCCGAATTAGAAGCACGCCAGCGCCGCCTGCTACGAGCACGCCGACGGCGATGATCACCGCTCGAACAGACATAGGAAGAGTCGGCAGTGCGATGTGAAGTGCTGCAGCCAGGGGTGCCCCGGCTCCAATGGCAACCAAGATGGCGAGAACGAGGAGACCCCCAGCAACCGCGATCAGCGTCTCCCGTTTCCATCGTAGGCGCGAAATTCTGCGGAAACGAGATTGGGGCGTGTCTGAAGGGTGCTGCTGGTAGAGCAGCTGCTTGACGATCTCCTTTTGGATGCGGTTTGAGGTTGTTTGAGCCGCGGGGTTCCCTCCGGACGCGGTGTCGACGGACTCGGGCTCTACTCCCAAGGTCAGCAGGGACAGATTGATCACCCGGGCCGAATAGCTGGCCGCCAGTTGTCCAAGCACACTGCTTTTGCCCACACCGTATGAGCCCGCAAGAGCAATATTTCTAACGAGGGGTTGGTCATCAATTGCGCGTTTGAGCGCGGCCAAGTACGTCCCATGGACAGCTTGGTCGTACCGCGGAGCGAGACTCTCCAAAGCGAGAGCGGGATGAGTGTTATCGACGGGGTCAAGCATGTGGCGAACCTAACGGACTGTGCCAACATCGACGCGGAGGCCGCCGTCGGAGTCGTCGTCGTCGATGTTGACAAAGAATGGCGCATCACCGTAAGACGCCCTCGTGGCTCCGTTCTCACACGGAAAGCGGAGAGACAATGCCTACCGTTTTTGAAACTCCTCACCAAGCGCAAGCCGGACCTGCCTTGGCCTCGGACTTACCGTTACGAGAGATCCGATATCTCGACAACGCCCGCGTAGATGTGCCTTAGAAAACTGACGGCGGACACCATCGGGTACGTCACTGCGCCTCGCGGATGCCCGACCCATTTGTTCCGCAGACGCAGCATGTCTCGAAGGAACTCGTCGAGCTCGGGCCTCAAGGAGTAGCCCTTTCGAAGCGACTCGATGAGACGGCTCATGCCGGCCGTGGGCGATTGGTCAACCTTAAACCGCATGGCGAGCTCGAGGGCCTGGAGAGCTTTCTCGACCGCCAGAGCAGCGAACTCATAGTGAATGACCGAAGCCTCCAAAAGGTCTCCGCTCACGTCAAGGAGGGCGACAACATCGCTCGGTGTTGATGACGATGCCGGAAAGGTCGATATCAGTTCACGGATAGCTGGCGGTGTCGCCGGCACCGGGGGCTGCGACGAACTCGTGGGGACCAGCGACATTCGCGTGGTCCGCTCGTCTAGCTGGAATGTCCACGTCGTCGGATACCGGCTCTCGCTCAACTAGTTCCCTTCACGACTTGTGGCCCCTTCGGCAGCCGATTGCGCGAGAGCTCGGTACAGAGTCGCGCGGTTGATCCCGAGCTTTCGGGCGACGACGGTCTTGGGAATCCCGGCGTCGATCAGGCCGCAAGCTTTCCCGACCTGTTCGGGGGTCAGCTTGCGTGCGCGGCCGAGGTACCTACCAGCCTCTTTGGCGATCCGAATTCCCTCGCTTTGACGCTCACGTATTAGGGAACGTTCGAATTCAGCGAAGGCGCCGAGGAGGTTGAGCATGAGCTGACCGATCGCGTCGCCAGTATCGGCGCCGTAGGTCTGTTGCTCTTTGACGAACGTCACCGACGCCCCTTTGGCCGAGATCTCGTCGACGATGTCACGGAGGTCACGAAGAGACCGCGCGAGGCGGTCCATAGAAGAGACGCGGACGCTGTCGCCATCCCTGACGTACCGGATGCACTCGGCCAACGCCGTCCGGTCGGCGCGAGAACCACCAGAGACCTTCTCTTCGAAGACCCTATCGACGGGACCGATGGCCTCGAGCTGGCGGGCCAAGTTCTGGTCAGCGGTACTGACCCGCACGTAAGCAACGGACTGCCTCTTGTGCTGCGTCATTCCTAGACCCTTGCACAAATCTGTTGCAATGGTCGGTAATGGACCCTAAAGCGACGCCGATTTGCTCGGCAGAGCGTGTCGCGTTGGGCTGTACCTCAAAGCGACAAGGCTTGAATTGAGAATCGAACGCCTAAGACCGTCGGGCACGTCGGCCGTCCGAAAACGGTGCTCATGTGAGGCAGAAATCGGACACGAGATCCGAGAACGTCCCGTCGCGGCCTGCACGGCTCGCTGCTCGGTTATCCAAGGCGTCCGAAATAGATCGATTTTGAGAACGACGTCCGTCCCGATTAGGGCACTCCGGCCGGGCCGATTGGCGGGACAGATATCTGGGAATCAACGGCCCTGTATTTTCGCCCCTGACCGACAATGCCGTCCTTCTGCAAAGCAGTCCCGGTGACCGACCGTCTGACGGGCACGCAGAAACGATCGTTTCTGCCGGCTGTCGCTAACGCGGGCCCCGCCTTGAGTGGCGGCGAGTGGATGGTCGCCGCCACTCAAGGCGGTGAGTCGTTAGCGGACGAGGCCGTGTCCGTCGACGCGACCTGACGCGGGAGTGGGCTCGCGCAGCGAGCGGACGAACGCGACAGTCTGCTGTCGCAGGGTGCGTGTGGGCTGCTCGACGTCCACGAAGCTGCCGATGATGCGGTCGGGGGTCGTGACGCCGACGTAGCTTCCCACGTTTCGGGTGCGGTGCGGCGCGACGGTGGTGGGGATGGACTGTGTGGTGCTCATGATGTTCACGTGCTCTCTGCTGGTAGTGGGGCGGTGAGGTGTGTCAGATGTTGGGGTGGGCGTCGCGGACGGGGCTGACGGACTCGAGCAGCGATGCGACGTTGAAGACGGTGGATTCGGCGTGCCAGGGGCCGGCGATCTGGACGCCGATCGGGAGGCCGTCGGAGCTGGTGCCGAACCGCATCGACAGGGCGGGCATGCCGGTGATGTTGAACTGGACGGTGAAGGTCTGGATGTGGGTGGCGTCGACGGTCTGCCCGTCGATGACGAATTCGGTCTTGTCGTGCTCGTGTGCCGGGATCGGCAGCACGGGCAGCAGGACCGCGTCGTACTTCGTGAAGACCTCGGCGTAGGCGTCGCGGATGCGTTCGAAGCCCTGCTCCGCGGCGACGTAGTCCTCGACGGATGTGTCGGGGGTGGCGAGCATGGTCTTCGACATCGTGAACCGGAGGTCTTCGTGCCCCTTCGTGGCGTCGGCCATGGCGGGCTTGAGTTCCATGACGTGCTGCTTGTTGAACAGCGCCAGCGGGTTGTCGTGGTGCAGGGTCGGGATGTCGATCTCCTCGACGTGGACACTGGCGGCCTTGAGCGCTTCCGCTGCCTGACGAACGGTGTCGGCGACCTGCGGGTCGACCGGGCCGAGGCCGGAGTCGGTGAACCACGCCACGCGGAGATCCTGCGGGGCAGCGTCACGCTTGCCGGCGTCGACCGTGTTCGGGGTGATCGCGAAGCCGTCGTGGCCGTCCGGTCCTCGCATGATGGAGTAGCCGAGCTCGAGGTCCCGGATGGTGCGGGCCATCGGGCCGACGTGCCAGTCGCGGCGCGGCACTCGCGGCCAGACACCGGTCATGGGGATGCGGCCGTGGGTCGGCTTGATGGCGGCGATGCCGGTGTGCGATGCCGGCCCACGGACCGAGATCGCGAGGTCGGTGCCGAGACCGATCGGGCTGAGGCCCGCGGCGATCGCTGCGGACTCGCCACCGCTGGACCCGCCGGAGGTGCGGTCAAGGTTGTAGGGGTTGTTCGTGCGTCCGGTGAGCAGGTTGTTGCTCTCGGTCGAGTAGGAGAACTCCGGCAGGTTGGTCTTGGCGAGCACGATGCCGCCTGCGGCCTTCATCCGGGCCACGGCGACGGCGTCCTCGTCGGGCGTGCGGCCCTTGAAGATCGGAGAGCCACGCTGTGTGAGGATGCCGTCGGTGTCGATGGAGTCCTTGACGGTGAAGGGCACACCGTGCAGCGGCCCAACCTCCTTGCCTGCGGCGAGGGCGTCATCGGCGGCCTTCGCCTCGGTGAGGGCGTTGTCGTTGATCGTGACGATCGCGTTGATCTTCGGGTCGACCGCCCGGATGCGGTCCAGGTACGCCTGCACGACCTGCACCGAGGTCAGTTCGCCGGACTTGATCCGTGCAGCCAACTCGGTCGCGTCGAGGTAGATGATGTCGTCAGCCATGATGGCTCCTTCTGTATTAGACCAGTCGTCTATTAATGGTGGAAAGAAAACCGGGCCGGGGCCCGGTGGGTCAGATGTGCAGGCGTGTCTTCGTGAGAGCGAGGGCGCGCTGGAGGGATTCGGGGGTGCGCTGGATCTTGGCCATGGTGCTGGCTCCGAGCCAGGCGTCGTAGAGCTCGTAAGCGAGGGTGCGGGCCTCGTCGTCGGCGCCGAGGGAGCCGTCGTGCTGCCCGGTGGTGATCATGCGCTCGAGGTGGTCGATGATGCCGGCAGTACCGTCGACGAGCTGGAGCCGCATCGGCTCGGAGAGGTCCGAGACTTCCGTGGCGAGCTTGACCACCAAGCACTTGCCCTGGCAGTCGTCGTACGACTGCAGGTCGTAGAAGCGCTCCCAGTACTCCTCCAACTGCTCAGCACCCGTCTTGTCCGAGTTGCCCGCGATGCGGCTCATCGTGGCGAGGTAGTCGGAGAAGTAGAACTTCATCAGCTCCTCGCCGAAGTTCTCCTTCGAAGAGAAGTAGTAGTAGAACGACCCCTTCGGGACGCCGGCCTCCGACAGCACCTCGTTGAGACCGACCGCGGTGTAGCCCTTGCGGGCCATCAATGTCTGGGCGGTGTCGAGGATGTGCTGCCGAGTGTCGGTCTCCGTTGTGGGCATGACTCCACAATACACACCATTAGACCGGTCGTCTAGTGCCGTCGCGTTCGCATCGCTGAACAGCTACGGCGAAGGACGGCTATGTGTGATCTGGGCGGGGTGAGTCACGTTGGTTCATGACCTCAGCGTCAAGGTCGGCGTGTCCGTACGTGGCGATGGAATCCACGTTCCGTGTCGCCGAAGAGATCGTGTCTGATCGTCGGCCGAGGATAGCTCGACGGAGCCGGGATATCAGCGGGCGATGTTGCTCCGGTGAGTTCATGTGACGAACCTAATCACCATCGCGGCTTCATCACCAGGCGATTGATCGTGCTGCACGGTGACTGCACCCCCGGTCCCTCGGATCAGGTGAGGGTGGGGGGTGCAGCCGGCGCACGGTAACCAGCCGCGACGCTCGTCCACCCTAGAGAAAATTGGGCAACCCACTCCACAACCGACCCGTTCGGGTGTAGAATATCTATGTACCCCTGCACGATATGGTGCCTTTCGGCGACCGACTGGTCAAAGATCCGCCCCAATCACGATACGTACCCGCGTCATGGCCCATGCCCTCTGACGGAGGTACGAGACCCGGTCAAAGCCGGCGATGATCACATGTTCTGAGACCCCGCGGTTTCGAGCCGAAAAGATCCCGCCTGCTCGAGTCTCGTTGCATCAAAGCCGACCCATCTTCTGTTGGTGCCGTGTGCGCGGGAGCCGGTACCAGTAATGGAGATCTGGTGTCCCCGTGGCTTCTCTTCGTGACCTCGCTCTTGCAGGCGGCTCCCGCGTCAGTTCCGGTGCTCCTCTGGACGATCGCTGCGTGCGCAGCCGTTCGCACGCTCGTTTTCGTGGCGGCAAGCATCGTGGCTCTCACGTCGACGGGTGAGCGTGCTAAACGTGCGCTGGCGCTTGCGCGACTCGTAGCGTGGCGGCGGCCACGGCCGAAGTGACCCAAGGGCCGCGGGCGCCTGACGCTAGAAACTGGGCATCTCGCCGCCGTCGACGTACATGTTCACACCTGTGACCCATTGGGCGCGCGGCGAGGCGAGGTATGCCACCGCCTCGGCGACGTCACGGGGGTCGCCGAGGCGGCCGAGCGGGATCGTTGTTGTGGCGTCCTCGATGGGGGTCCCGAGTGCGTCGGCGAGATCCTGCCTCACAACGTCGGCGCCGGGCGAGACGACGTTGCCGGGGCTGATGGTTGCGACCCGGATGCCGGCCGGGGCCAGCTCTGCGGCAAGAGCTTTGCCGTAGGCGTTCAGTGCGGCCTTGGCGGCGCTGTAGTGCGCCATCGGCGGCGCCGGAACGATTGCAGCCCCGGAGGAGATGTTGACGACCGATCCTCCGGGGCCGGCCTCGTGCAGAGCGGCGAGGAAGGCGCTGGTGACTCGAACCGCCGACAGGTAGTTGAGGTTGAGCGAGTCGACCCACTCCTCGTCGGGGATCGAGGCGATGCCTTCGAGGTGGACGCGGGCGGCGCCGGCGTTGTTGATCAGGATGTCGACTCCGCCGAGGGCGTCAAGCGCAGCGGCGGCGAAGGCCTGGACCCCTTGCACCGAACTGACGTCGCCCGAGATGAAGGTGGCACCGTCGGGGGTCTCGTCTGTGCGGCTCCGCGCTGTGACGACGACGACGGCGCCGCCGTCGCGGAGCCGCTGAGCGATGGCGGCTCCGAGGCCTCGGGAGCCTCCTGTGACCACGACGCGCTTGCCGGCGAACTCGGTCGGGTCCGGTGGGTTGATGGCGGTGAACATCCGCGATCAGACCGTGGTGGGGACGCCGGGCAGGAAGATCAGGCGACGGCGCATGGCCGTCGCTGCGATCTCGCGGGACGGGGCGTAGTCGTCCGAGTTGTACCAGGCCTCGAGGGTTTCCATGTCGGGGACTCGACGACGGCGAGCACGAGGCCGGCGTCCCCTTCGGCGACGGTGGGCTGGGCGCCGAGGACGACGAAGCGCCCGCCGACCTTCTCGACCGACACCGGGGTGAGCTCGGAGTAGCGCTGGGCGCCAGCGGGGTCGATGACCTCGAGCACCTCGGTGATGCTGTAGGCGGGGGTGCGGGTGGCGGTGGTGTCGGACATGGTGTCTCCTCATGGATTTTCGGACTCGGCCGGAGCCGGTCTCGGTGGTGGTGCCGTTTGGCAACTCGTTAATGAGGTTACTCATAATTATTAGGTGTCAACCTCCTGGGAACTCTCCCAGCCAACTTTGATGTTGGGTAACATCGAAGAGTGCGAGCGAGTCCGCCCGCCCACCCGACGCGGGTACCGATCGCTCAAGGAGAACCAATGCCACGCATCACTCAGGCCCAGAAGGAGCTCAACCGCGAGAAGATCGTTCGCGCAGCGAGCGAGGGCTTCAAGCGTCGAGGCGTCGACGGTCTCGGCATCCAGGACCTGATGCACGCTGCTGGCATGACCAACGGGGGCTTCTACAACCACTTCGCATCAAAGGACGACCTGGCGCTCGAGGTCTATCAGCAGGGCTTCGCGCAGTCCCTGGCCGTCGTGTCCGAGCTTCGGGAAGCATCGCCGGACGCCCCGCAGGTCGCCCTGGACGCCATGATCGACACGTACGTCACGGCGGCACATCGCGACCACCCCGAAACGGGATGCCCCTCCGCCGCACTGCCCGTCGACGCCGGACGGCATGGTATTGACCCGCAGACTGCCTACCGCGACGGGCTTGAGGGGTACTTCCGGAACATCACGGATCTGCTTCTACAGCGCGCGCCCGACGCCGGCGCCCGGCTCACTTCTGTAGACGCGCGTGAGCAGGCCGTGGCGCTGTTCAGTCAGATGGTCGGCGCCCTGGTGGTCTCACGGGCAGTTGCCGAAGCCGACCCGTCGCTATCGGACGAGATCCTGGCGGCTAACAACCATCGGCTTCACCGCGAATAGGCCGCCTGCCTAAACTGCTAGCGGGTGCTGTACCCAGATGTTCGGCTCGATGTAGATCCCCTGGTTTGTATCGAAATCGACGCGTAGCGTCGAGAGCCCGCCGGGGATCGCCCTACGACCGACCCCGGGCACGAACGATCGTTTCTGCCGGCTGGCAGCATCTTTGACGCCCGCAGCCGATACGGTTCAGGGATGAGAAAGCGTCACAGTGCGGGCGTCCGAGGAGTCCGGCGGAGCGCGAGGGTGGCTCCCGCGCCAAATCCCGACCACGCTTGGAAGCTTCTCAGTCTGATCAACGAATGGATACGCCACTCGGACACAAAGGCCGCAGTGACTCTCGCATTCACCGGCGCCATGGCCACCCTGCTCTTCAATCTCGCCCGCGTGATTGAAAATCGGACAATCCCCGTTGACATCCTCGTCGTCGCCGCCTGCATCCTCGTCGCCACAACGGGCGCACTTTGCGGGCTCACGCTTACGCCGCGAATTAACGACAAGGATGCAGACCCCCAGGCCATCAATCGTATTTTTTACGTGAGTATCGCTGCCAACTTCCGGGGACGGCGGCCCGAATACAAGGACGTTGTGCACACGCTCTCGGCCGATCCAGCGGAACTCATACGGGATCTGGCCGATCAGATTCATGCAAACGCGACGATTGCTACGACTAAGGCTCGCTTTGCAAAGTGGGCGATACGGGCAGGGCTTGCGGCGGGTGTGGCCATAGCCGCGGCCGCCGCTGTCATCGAACTCTCAAACTGATAGGAAGTTTATGGACGGCGATTTCAAGCCATACGACGTTGCAAAGAGCGCCGATCGAATCAAAGAAATACTTGGTCGCCCATCGACGTCTTTCGAGGAGGTTGACTCGCTTCCAGACCGGGATGACCTGACCTTCACCAACGGTTTCTACGGCAAAGCATCAGCGATCTTCGTAGACATACGTGACTCGTCTGGCATGACGGACAAATACAAGCGGCCTAAGCTGGCAAAGATATACCGGACCTTCATATCTGAAATGGTCGCCGTGCTCAACTCAGTGGCGGTGGTCCGGGAAGTCAATATCGTTGGCGACTGCGTATGGGCCGTCTACAACACCCCATACAAGAGCGATGTGGATGCGGTGTTCGACGCCGCCACCCGTGCGAACACCTTGATCAAGCTGCTCAATCACTACTTCGAACTTAATTCGATCGATCCCGTGTCGGTCGGCATTGGCATGGAGTTCGGCCGAGCGCTCATGATCAAGGCGGGTTACAGCGGAAGTGGAATCAACGAGGTCGTCTACATGGGCGACGTAGTCAATCGCGCGGCCCACTTAGCCCACGAGGCAGGACGAGGGTGGTGGACGCCGCCGATGTACATCGGATCCGATTTTCACACCAACTTGAAGCCGTCAAACGCTGCTTTCTGCACTTTGGGCTCAATCGCGGGTATTGGCTCGATCTACACCGCGAACGTGGTCAACGTCTCGATGAACGACTACGTGGAAGCCTTGAAAAGCTGAGCTAGGCGAGGAGCTGCAAAGCGACACGAGTCTCTTACGTCGTTCGTGTCGCATTGGGCTGTACCTCAAAGCAACAGGCTACGAATGGTCGTCCGGCCTAAAAATGTCGGCGGCCTCTCGGATGGCGTAGTAGACGATGACCAACGCGGCGGCCGGGTCTGCCCACCACCACCCCAGGGTGAGATCGAATGCAAGCCCGAGCAGGACGGCGACGGCGAGAAGACCGTCGATGAAAGTCACGCGCCCCTCAGTCATCAGGACGGGATTCTCGAGAGCACGACCCGTCCTGGCCTTTCCGACGGCCAGGCTGAACATCACGATCGCGGTCACGGCCGTCCAGACGATCCCCTGGCCGCTCCGAGAAGCGTGATGACCGGCGAGCAGCGCCGTGGTCGACTGGATCAGGAGATAGAGAGCCAGAGCGACGAATGCTCCGCCGATGAGTGTGAGGGCACGTCTTCGGCGTTCTTCGCCGCTCCCGGACAACTCCCACAGCACGACGGTGCTCGCTCCTATCTCGATCAGGCTGTCGAGGCCGAATCCCGCCAGCGCGACCGAAGAGGTAGTGATCGCCAACAGTGCGAGAACGACCACGCCGACGACGTTCCAGCTCAGAGTGAGAATCTCCAAGGCCATGCCGCGGCGCAGCAGTGATCGTCGGCGCGAGTCGGAAAGCGGGGCTTGGTCGGACACAGCGTCAGTGCTCAGGGGTGGCGCTGCCGGTGGGCGTCACGGTGAACGAGTCGACATTTCGGAGGGCTTCGCGAACGTGCTCTGAGGCGTGCTCAGCGAGGTGCGTCGCTTCGTGCAGCTCGGCCGTGCCGACCACGACCGTCGCCGATCCGATGATGCGGTGACCAATCCACCGAAGGTGCAGGTCACGGACAGCCAGCACGCCTTCCGCGTGTTCGAGGGCGTGCTCGGCACGCTCGTAGAGGTCGGGGTCGATGGCGTCCATGAGGCGTGCGCCGATGGACTTCACGGTGCCCCACAGCAATAGCAGGATCGAGATTGCGATGAGTAGACCAATGATGGGGTCGGCGAGCGGAAAGCCGAGAAGTACGCCAACCGCACCGAGGATGACGGAAAGGGACGTGAAGCCGTCCAGACGTGCGTGGACCCCGTCTGCAACGAGTGCAGCGGAGCCGATCTTCTTTCCGACGCGGATCCTGTAGATCGCCACCAGCTCGTTGCCAGCAAAGCCGATGAGACCGGCCGCCACGAGCAGCCAGGGGTTCTCGATCGACCGGGGGTGGATGAACCTGCTGATCGCTTCCCAGCCGGCCACGACCGCGGAGAGCGCGACGACGAAGACGATGAACATGCCTGCGAGGTCTTCGGCTCGCCCGTATCCATAGGTGTAGCGGCCGGTGGCAATCCGCCGGCCGAGGACGAAAGCGATCCAGAGTGGGACTGCCGTCAGCGCGTCGGCAAAGTTGTGGATGGTGTCGGCTAAAAGGGCGACCGAGCCAGTCAGCGACACGAGCAGGGCCTGCAAGATGGTTGTGCCGAGCAGGACGAACATACTGATTTTCAGGGCCCGGACGCCGGCCGCGGAGGCCTCCATCGCGTCGTCGATCGAGTCGGCAGAGTCGTGCGTGTGTGGCACGAAGAGGTCATACAGGAACCCCTTGACCCCGCCGTGCGGGTGCGAGTGTCCGTGTCCGTGTCCGTGTCCGTGGTCATGGTCATGGCTATGGCCGTGGCCGTGCGAGTGCCCGTGATCGTCGTCATGGTCGTGGGCGTGCGTGTGGGTCGTGTCGCTGCCGCGGGTGCGCTCGCTCATGCGGTTACCTCCTCTTCACCATGATGTGGCGCGTAGCCGACGACGTGCTCGGCCTGCTTGATGGCGTCGATGACCAGCTCGGAGGCGTCCTCATCCGTCAGCCTGTAGAACACGGTCGTGCCCTCGCGGCGGGTCTGCACCATGCGAGACAGGCGCAGCTTCGCCAGATGCTGCGACACCGACGCAGCACTCTTGTCGACGACGTCGGCCAAGTGATTCACCGACATCTCCTCGGCGTTCTTCAACGCGAGAATGATGCGAATTCGAGTCGGGTCCGCGAGCATCGCGAAGACCTCCACGGCCAGTTCCACATACTCGGAATCAGGATCGAGGCCGCATACCTGCTTATTTAAGTGCACACGCAGATTATGTACCCGTGGGCGAGGATTGGAAAATTCCTCTGCGAGCGGCACCGCAGGAGCGTCATGTATCGGCGTAAGAAAACGGGCGCAAAGCGATCCTGTCCACAACCTCAAAGTGGCGCCTGGCATCCTCGTCTCATCCTTACTACCGTTTATCTGAACAGGTGATCAGATGAGGAGTCATCATGGCAAGCGACCTGGCCAGCATCGACAGTTGCGAGCTGAAGATGATCGACCCCGACAAGGTCGACCTGGTTCGGCGCAGCCTGCCCGGAGCGGAAGATGTCCTCGAGCTGGCGGACGTATTCTCTCTTCTCGGCGACCCGGGCCGGCTTCGCCTTCTGATGTCTCTTCTCGAAGGCGGTGAGATGTGTGTGTGCGATCTCGCCGCGACGACGTCGATGAGTGAAAGCTCCGTGAGTCACGCACTTCGGCTGCTTCGAGCGCACCGAGTGGTGTCGGTCGCGCGTCGTGGCCGGATGGCCTACTACCGCCTCGACGACGGCCACGTCCGAATGCTCCTCGACCTCGGCCTCACCCACACCGGTCACACGGTGGCGATCCACCCCGAGACCACCGGAGTCAACGAGTGACCGACACGCACCAGCATGACAAGGCACACAGTCATGGCGCCGCTCCCGACGCCAACTCTCGGCTGCTGAGCATCGCCTTGGCGTTGATCGTCGGGTTCCTTCTCGTGGAAGCCGTCGTCGCGATCATCTCCGGGTCTCTCGCTCTGTTGTCCGACGCAGGACACATGCTTACCGATGCCGCAGCCCTTGCCGGTTCTCTCGTCGCGATCCGCCTCGCCGCCCGCCCCAGTACCTCCAGATGGACATTCGGGCTGAAACGTGCCGAGATTCTCTCCGCCGCAGTCAACGGGGTCACCCTCGTGGTTATCAGTGCCATCGTCGCCATCGAAGCCATCCGGCGGCTTCTGGACCCGCCCAGGGTCGAAGGCGGACCGGTTCTCATCGTCGCGCTCCTCGGCGTTGCAGTGAACATCGTCGCCGTCTGGGTTCTCGCGAAAGCAAACCGGCAGAGCCTGAACGTCGAAGGGTCGTTCCAGCACATCCTCACCGACCTGTATGGGTTCATCGCCACCGTCATCGCCGGGATCGTCATCCTGGTCACCGGCTTCACGCGCGCCGACTCCATCGCCTCGCTAATCGTCGTTGTCTTGATGCTGCATGCGGCGTGGGGGCTGCTGAAAGACTCCGGCCGCATCCTCCTCGAGGGCACCCCAGAAGGTGTCGACCTCGACGCAATCCGCGGACACCTGCTCGAACCCGCCCATGTTCTCGCGGTCCACGACCTCCACGCGTGGACGGTCACCTCGGACCTCCCCGCCCTGTCAGCGCACGTGACCCTGACGGACGAGTGCTTCCAGGACGGCCACGCACCCCGCGTTCTCGACGAGCTGCAAGCGTGCCTGGTCGGGCACTTCGATGTCGAGCACAGCACCTTCCAACTCGAGCCCGCCGGCCACACCGCCCATGAACCCGGAACGGACCACGCATGACCAGCACCGAAGCGATCCCTGTCCCGCCTCGCACCAGGATCTTGCGCCGCCGGATTCGGCTGATCGTCGCAGCGACCATCACCTACAACGCCATCGAGGCGGTCGTCGCGATCACCGCCGGCACCATGGCATCCTCCGCAGCCCTCGTCGGCTTCGGCCTGGACTCCATCGTCGAGGTCCTCTCCGCCGTGGCGATCGCCTGGCAGTTCACCGCTCGCGATCCCGAGACACGGGAACGGACGGCCCTGCGCGTTATCGCGATCTCGTTCTTCGCTCTCGCGATCTACGTCACCATCGACGCCGCACTCTCGTTGACCGGCGTCCGTGAGGCCGAGCACAGCCCCGTCGGCATCGTTCTCACCGTATTCAGCTTGCTGATCATGCCCGCCCTCAGCCTCGCTGAACGGCGCACCGGCCGAGAACTCGGCTCCGCGTCCGCGATTGCCGATTCGAAGCAGACCCTCATTTGCGCCTACCTGTCGGCCGCGGTCCTCGTCGGGCTGCTACTCAACAGCCTGTTCGGGTGGACCTGGGCGGACCCGGTGGCAGCGCTTGTGGTGGTCGTGTTCGCCGTTAAAGAAGGCATCGAGGCGTGGCGAGGTGACAGTTGCACCGTCCCGGTCTCGGTCCTCACCGGGGAACGCGAACCAGAAGACGACGACCACTAATCGACGAACTCATCCAGCCGCGGGACGTGCCAGCTCTCACGATGTTGATCGCGCGTGGGGCGCAAACATGATCACGGCCACGCCGAGGAGGCAGATGATCGCCCCGGTGATGTCCCATCGGTCGGGATGGAACTTGTCGGCGACCATCGCCCAGACGAGCGAGCCGGCAACGAAGACGCCTCCGTATGCGGCCATAATCCGCCCGAACTCGGCACTGGGCTGCAGAGTGGCGATGAAGCCGTAGGCGCCGAGGGCGATGACGCCAAGCCCTGCCCACCACCACGCGCGCCCTTCGCGGACGGCTTGCCACACAAGCCATGCCCCGCCGATCTCTGCGATAGCGGCGAACACGAATAAGACGACGACTCGCGCGATGGTCATGCTCGATCATCCCAGGCCGGTTCCCTCGGAGATCTACGTGCGGTCCAGAAGGTCCGTCGCGATCTGTCGAGCGACAGCTTCCCGTAGCGGCCTCACCGACTCGACGTCCCAGTTCTGCGGGTTCGGGAACGACCACTTCAGCACACGCCCTGTTGGCGTGCTCGGCAGCACGAGGCCCGGCTTCATGAGAACCACGACGTCGGCCTGATCGAGGTCCGCACTCGTGACTGCTTGCGGTTGCCGCTGGCTGATGTCCATCCCCAGCTCCGCGATGCTCGCCGCGACCGCGGGGTTCACCTTCTCGTCGGGGGCGATTCCGGCGGAATTGACGGTGTAATCGTCTCCGGCCAGGTGCTCGAGGAGGGCCGCGCCGAGCTGGGAGCGGCCGGCATTGTGCTGGCAGATGAACAGCACGGTGGGCTTGTCGCTCATGCGGTGACCGCCTGACGGTGCTCGCGGGACCAGGACTGGGTGGCGACTTGCACGGCATCCCACGGGGAGCCGAGCGGGGGCGTGTAGGAGAGGTCGAGTTCGCTGACCTGCTCCACGGTGAGGCCGGCGTGCAGGGCGACGGCGTAGGTGTCGACGCGTTTGGCGGTCTCGGTGCCGAGGCGGCCGACGAGCTGAGCGCCGAGGAGTCGCCCGTCGCGGCTGTCGCCGGTGACACGGATCGAGATCGGTTGCGCGCCCGGGTAGTACCGCTTGTGATCGTCCGCGATCGCGGTTGTGCTGACGGGGGCGAATCCGGCAGCGAGTGCTTCGTGTTCGCGGAGGCCGGTGCGGGAGGCGACGAGGTCGAAGACCTTCACGACCTGGGTTCCGACGGACCCGGCGAACCGTGCGGTGCCGCCGAGGGCGTTTTCGCCGGCGACGCGGCCCTGCTTGTGCGCGGTCGTACCGAGGGGAAGGTACGTGGTGCCGAGGAGACGATGGTGGGTAGTGACTCCATCGCCGGCCGCGAACACATCGGGAAGACCTGTCCGCATGGTGTCGTCGACGACAACCGCGCGGCCGGCGCCGAGGGTCGCGCCGGCGCCCTCGAGGAGGTCGGTGTTCGGGCGGACGCCGACGACGACGAGGACGACGTCGGCAGTGTGAGTCACCGGTTCGCCGTGGTGGGTGGCGCTGACGGTGAGGCTGTCGCCGATCTTGTCGATTCGGTTGACGGTGGTGTCGGTGAGGACGGTGACGCCGTGGTCGGTGAGTTCCGTGTGCACGAGGGCGCCGAGTTCCGGGTCGAGGGTGGAGAGCACTTCCGGGCCGCGCTGGATCTGCGTGGTCCGGATGCCTCGGACGGTGAACGCTTCGGCCATTTCCAGGCCGACGTAGCCGGCGCCGACGATGATTGCGGTTGCGGGGTTGCGGGTTTCGAGGAACCGGTCGAGGGCGAAGGTGTCGCCCATGGAGTGGATGACGTGCACCCCGTCCTCGGGCCCCAACGCATCGAGGCCTTCGATGCCGGCATGGGAGGGGAGTGCACCGGTGCCGACCATGAGGGCGTCGTAGTCGATGGTGGACTCCGTGCCGTCGAGGGCGCGGACGGCGAGGCGGTGACCTGTCACGTCGATCGACGTCGCGAAGGTCTCCAGGCGGAGGTTCATGCCGGTGGCTTCGAGGTCGGCGTGGGTGCGGTGGGCGAGGGACTGCCAGGGCTGCACTTCGCGGGAGAAGAAGTACGGGATGCCGCAGATGGAGAAGTTCGGGTACGCGTCCGCGACGACGACGGTCACATCAACGGACGGGTCGAGTTCGCGGGCGCGGAGCGCGGCGGAGATTCCGGCGTCCGAACCGCCGATGGCAACGAGATGCATGAGAGAGCCTTTCCGGGGCGGGTCAGGCGGATGCCTGGTCGAGGTGCGGGACCACGACGTCGTCGGCGGACCGGGCGACGTCGGGATAAAGGACAAGCAGCAAAGCGCAGCCGACAGCTGCTCCGAGCAGCTGCATGCCGATGAATGCAGGGGTCGAGGTCGGGGCGATGCCGGCGAAGGTATCGGTGAAGATCCGGCCGATGGTCACGGCGGGGTTCGCGAACGAGGTGGAGCTGGTGAACCAGTACGCCGCCCCGATATACGCCCCGACCGCGGGAGCTGCCAGTGCCCCTCGATCGGTGGGGGCGAGGGCAAAGATCACCAGGATGAGCCCCGCCGTGGCGACGACCTCCCCGAGGAGGTGTCCGCTGGTGACGCGGTGCGTGGTGGAGACGGTGGTGGGGGTGTCGAACATGGTGTTCGCCAGGACCGCTCCGAGGATCGCCCCGACGACCTGCGCGACGACGTAGGGAAGGAGCAGTGCTGAGCGGAGCCCGTTTCGGGTTCGGCGGCCAAGAGCCCAGTCAGCCAGCGTGACCACCGGGTTGAAGTGTGCCCCGGAGATCGGGCCGAGCATCAGGATCAGGACCGTGAGTCCGAGGGCGGTGGTGAGGCTGTTCTCGAGCAGTTGCAGGCCGACGTCGTGCGGGCTGAGCTGCTGGGCCATGATCCCGGACCCGACGACGACCGTCACCAGCAGACCCGTCCCGAGCAGCTCCGCCAGCAGACGGCGCAGGAGATCGGCGCGTGGGATCGAGGTCGAGGAGGGCACGTCCACATCTTGACGGCAACCAGGTACCTCAGTCAAGATTGAGGTAATGAACGCTGAACTAACTGAGACGATCGAGGCTCGGGCCGCGAAGCATGCCGCCCTGGCCGATCCGGCACGCCTACGAATCGTCGACCTCCTGACCCTCGGTGACGTCTCCCCGACCGATATGGGCCAGCAGCTCGGGATGCCCTCGAATCTCGTGGCGCATCACCTCAAGGTGCTGGAAGGCGTGGGCATTCTCGTTCGGGTCCGGTCCGAGGGTGACCGCCGGCGCAGCTACCTCCACCTCGCCCCCGGCGCCCTGGCCGGGCTCACCCCGACGGCGACCATGGCTGCACACCGTGTCGTGTTCGTCTGCACCGGGAACTCCGCCCGGTCCCAGCTCGCCGCAGCCCTGTGGTCGAGTGCGAGCAGCATCCCTGCCACATCGGGGGGAACTCACCCCGCTGAGCGGGTCGAACCGGGCGCTATTCGGGCAGCGAAGCGGCACCACCTGGACGTGCATGAAGCCACCCCGCAGCTGCTCGCTGACGTTCTTGGGCCGGATGATTTCGTGGTCACGGTCTGCGACAACGCTCACGAAGAACTGACCGTCCCCTCCGGGCTGCACTGGTCGATCCCCGACCCCGTCCAGACCGGCACGGATGCGGCGTTCGAGGCCGCTTTCACGGACCTCGAACACCGCATCCAGGAACTCGCGCCCCGCCTCACCAAGGCCTAGGCTGCCCTGAGGCTCAGGCGTTGACGGGTGCGCGGCCGATCTGCAAAAGGGCCGGGGCGGGGGCGCAGCAGGCGCCGCCCTTGGCGCCGGTCGGGTCATCGAACAGCCCCGCCCCGCCACACACGCCCGTGTCCGGGAGGACGAGGTCAATGCGGGTAGCGGCCTCGTGGTCGCCGGCCAGTTCCGCGACGACGCTGCGGACCTGCTCGTACCCGGTCATGGCCAGGAACGTCGGGGCGCGTCCGTAGGACTTCGCACCGACGAGGTAGAAGTCTTCTTCCGGCTGCGCGAGATCCGCAGCTCCTGTGGCACGGACGGACCCACAGCTGTGCACGTTCGGGTCCACCTCCACCGCGATCCGCACAGGCGCCTGCAACGTGGCGTCCAGCTCGAGGCGCACCTCGGACAGGAACGACAAATCCGGGCGGAACCCCGTGAGCGCTACCACCAGGTCTGCCTCGGGCAGGGCACGCCCGTCCTCGGAGATGAGGACGGCGCCGGTGTCGGTGGTGTCGATTCGTTCCACCCGGAACCCGGTGACGAGATCCACGATCCCCGCCTCGACGGACTTCTGCGCACGCGCACCGAGAGCGCCGCGCTCGGGTAGCTCGTCGGCCGTGCCGCCGCCGAATGTGTTTCCCACGTTCCCTCGACGAAGCACCCACGTGATGCGTGTGTCCGGGTGCTGTTTGGCGACGCGGGTCAGCTCGTTGACCGAGGTCGCAGCGGAGTGCCCGCTCCCGACGACGACGGTGTGCTTCCCGGCGAACCGGGCAGCGTCGTGGAAGTCGGGGATGCGGTACGACACGAAGCCCGCCGCCGCTTTCTCGCCGAGCGCGGGAATGCCGTCGGCGCCCAGCGGGTTCGGCGTCGACCAGGTATCGGAAGCGTCGATGACGGCGCGTGCGTCGATGCGCTGCTCGGTCCCGTCGATGTCGACATGGACGGTGAACGGCTGCTCGCCGCGGCCCGCGTCCACGAGGCGGTCGCGGCCCTTCCGGCCCACCCCGGTCACGGTCGTCCTGTACTGCACCCGGCCACCAAGGGCTTCGGCGAGAGGTGCGAGGTAGCGGCTGATCCACTGCGACCCGATCGGATACCCACTCGCCGGGGCAACCCACCCCGTCCCGGCCAGGAGACGGCTGGCCGCCGCATCCACCAGCTCCGGCCAGGCGGAGAACAACCGGACGTGACCCCAACCCGCGACTGCTGCCGCCGGACCGGCGCCCGCCTCGAGGGCGAGCGGCTCGATCCCACGCTCGAGAAGGTGGGCGGCAGCGGCAAGGCCCTGGGGGCCGGCACCGATGACAACGACAGGAAGATCAGACACGGGAAAGCTCCTCGGATCGAGAACGGTCATACATCGACTGTGCTCGATACATCGACAGATGTCAATGCGACTGGCAGACTGGACCCATGACCACCAGCGCCACACTCCTTCTCCAGCCCGCCGATGCCTGCTGCGCACCAGCCGGCGACGACGCGCTCGACGCTTCCGCGGCCGAGGACGTGGCGAAGGTCTTCAAGGCCCTGGGCGACCCGACCCGGGTCCGGCTCCTGTCGCTGATTGCGGCAAGCCCCACCGGGGAGGCGTGTATCTGCGACCTCACCGCACCGGTCGGATTGTCGCAGCCGACCGTGTCCCATCACATGAAGCAACTCGTCGACGCCGGCCTCGCCACCCGCGAACAGCGCGGCAAGTGGGCGTACTACCGCGCCGACTTCGCCGCCCTCACCGTCAGCAGTCGGGCCCTCAACCCGGCATGACCGAGGTGACCATCCGCGTCATGAAGGCGGGCGACTGGCCTGCCGTCGAGTGGATCTATGCCGAGGGCATTGCGACGGGTAACGCGACCTTTCAGGACAAAGCCCCGTCCTGGAAGGAGTTCGGTGGCGGAAGAATCCGAGATCTCCAGATCATCTGCCGGTCGGCCAGGCGTCGTTTCCCTTCGACTTTCATGTTGCGGTGAGGCGTTCGATCCTGATGACAGGGGTGGTCCATCGACGAGTGGGTACCGCGTCGCCCCTGACGTCGAGGATGAGGATCATGTCGCTGCCGATGGCAATTTCGCTGATGCCGAGGAGGGGTCGTTCTTCGCCGTCTTTGCGGAGATTTTTCTCCTGGTCCTCGTCGTAGGGGTTGGGGTTGCGCGTGGCGGTCATCTTCTGGAAGTTGATGACGTAGGCCGACCCGGTGAGCGTGGTGACGAGGTAGACGCCGTCGCGTTCCGTGACGGCGAGTACGCCAAGGTCG
The DNA here is from genome assembly GCF_002074055.1 of Frondihabitans sp. 762G35. Classification (NCBI taxonomy): domain Bacteria; kingdom Bacillati; phylum Actinomycetota; class Actinomycetes; order Micrococcales; family Microbacteriaceae; genus Frondihabitans; species Frondihabitans sp. 762G35. Next base: position 55,304 of record NZ_CP014619.1, read on the forward strand.
GGGCTGTCGGTCGTCATAGGTACCAGTTCTTTCCATCGTCGTCGACGCCGTCGGGTGACGGGTCATTGGTGCTGACGGGCAGGTCGGGCCCTGCTCGTGTGAGTGCTTCGGTTTCGAGTTCGATGGCGCTGGCGTCACCGCGGACGTACCGCCACCGCACCCGTTGCCAGCCCTCATCGCCTGCGGGGTCGGGGATGCGGAACATGTCCTCGAACCGGCTGACGTGCCGGTCCCGGTCAGATGCTTCACGGGTTGTGACCGTGAGGAGGGTGTGGATGATGCGTTCCGCTTCTCGTTTGTAGTCGTCGAAGTCGTCGCGGATGGTGTCGCCGATGGGCGGTCGGACCACGAATCCGGGAGCCCTGTCGATGGGGTGGATGACGATGGGGACGATGGTGTGGGTCTCGTCGTCGTGGAGCAGCATGGTGCCGCTAATAGGCGGCTGGTCCAGGTGGACGTTCACGTCGGCAGCGCGAATTGTCACGGCGTTTCCTCTTCTTCGCTCTCGGGTCCTTGGGGCGGATCTTCGGTGTCGGCCGCTGGCCCTCCGGCTGAGTCCCTGGCTCCGTCGAGGATGCGCAGCCAGACGGTGCAGTCGGTGGTGTCATCGTGGTGAGTGGTGGTGCTGACCGTGGTGCCGGGTCGGGCGTGCGCGTTGATGGGGTAAGGGCGGAGGGTCATGTCAGTCGCTGGCTGGGTCCAATGCCGATGGCATCCAGCATCACGAGTTGCACGTCCGGGGCTGTCGCTCCTGCCCCGACCAGGGTGAGCAGGTCCAGATAGCGTTCCGCCCGACGGAGGACCGTCTCCTCGATGCGCCGCATGTCGCTGTCCAGATCCTTCTCGAGGGGCTCGCCGGTGTCGGGCTCTCCCGTTATCGCCGTAAGGCGGTTCCAGTCGGGTAACCATGGGACCCAGACGGCGACGACCCGGGTGTCGGCGTCGCGGCGGAAGAGGAACCGGCCGTTCAGACGGGTCAGCCGGGGCGCATTCATCCCGGCGGCAAGGAACGTCCACCCGGCCGGCAACGCGTCGCTCCTCGAGCATGGGAAAACGAACGTGTCCTCGAGTGCGGGAACGGGCAGCAGCATCTGGTCCGGGCGAAGAGTCGGTGTCGGCTGGCCGGGAGGACGGTCGAGCCAGCCCGGTGTGCTGCCGTCGTCGTACAGTCCGAAATCGACCTGCTCCCGGTCAGCCATCGTGGCGACCATCCCCATCGGCGCCGTCGGCTTCCTCGGCAGTGGTCCAGTTGTCCGGGTGGGGGAGGCGTGTCAGGCCGAGTCCTGCGGATTGGAGGATGACGTCCTGAGAGGCGGGGTTCGCGACGACGGAGCCGATGAAGGAGTTCAGTTCCACGAGGCGTTGCGCCCGGCGGAGGGTGGACATTTCCAAGGCGTCGGTGTCGATGCCGTCCGTGTCCTCCAACGGGAGTGCCGGGCCTCCGGTGAGTTCGGTGGAGTCGAGGCATTGCGCTTCGAGGCCGAACTGCTGTGGGTTCCACCGCACCCCCACCCGCACCCGCCGACCATCCGTTTCGCGCGTATAGAGGAGCTGCCCCCAGAGGAGGCTCTGGTGGTGCATGTCGATTTCCGCCCCGGTGAGTGTCCAGCCGGGGACTTCGCCGGTGGTGTCCCACTTCGGGACGACGAGAGCGCCGGGGTGGACCGGGATGGGCAGCAGGAGTTGGTCGTTGCGGATGACCTTAAAGACCTTCCGCGCCTGGCCGTTGCCGGGAGTGCCGCTGAATGAGGTCTCGGCCGGCTGGTCGGTCGTGTTGTCGGGGGTGGTGTTGTACGTCATTCGTGTCCTTTCGTCCTAGACGGGTGTGCGCGGACGGCTTGGGGTTTCGGGTGTTCCGGTGGCATCAGTCGCGCATGTTCCAGCGCAGGTCCTCATCGATCTCGATCTGCCACAGGATGTGGGTTCGCATCGCCTCGAACGCCGCGTTGCGTTCCGGCTGCGAGAGCCGCGGGTCTTGTGCGAGGAGGTGGGCGGTGAGGAACTCGTCCGTGCATCCCGTCGGCCCGAAGTAGTCGGCCAGGCCGAAGATGGTGCGGTCTTCCGGGATGACGAGGGTGACGGTGGCGTCATGCCAGGTCGCGGGCCGGAACCCGAGCGGGTCAAGGTCAAGCCCGGTGCAGGAGAACACGGTCACCGACACCGGTTCGATGTGGCGCAGCACCTCGCGGGCAGCCCAGGTGCCGGAGAGGTGCACGTCGGCGTAGGCGCGGATCCGTTCGGCCTGCACCTCGAGAGGAAGGTTCGCCTTCCAGAACGTCGACGCACCGCCGGGGCCCGGATAGGCCGCGAGGATCCAGTCCAGGAGGTCTGCGGAACGTTTCGCTTCCCACCGGGTCCCGGACGGGCGCAGCATGCTCTCGAGGACCTTGAAGGAGTCTTCCGCCTGCAGGCGGGTGAGGCCGGCCATATGCATGACCCGTTCGATGTCGCCGCCCTGGCGGACGAGGACTTTCGCTGCCGCAAACACCGCGTACCGGTACCGGGACGCACTCCGCCGCGGCGTCGTCCCGTTGACAAGGTCGCCGTCGTCCCACACGAGGCCGCGGCGGAGATCGACCAGCAGGATACCCTTCCGGATCGTGCGGGCCAGCTGGATGACGGGAGTGGGGATAGAAGTGTCGGCGATGAGGACCAGGTCGTGGCGAGGCGGAATCTCATCGATGGCGACCACCGGCCAGAACGGGCTGAAGGTCGTCAACAACACCACCCGGCCGTCGCCGAGAGTCAGCTGGTTGAACGAGGACACTTCCGCACCGGGCATGCCCGCCGCCGCGAGCACCCTGATGACAGCGGTCATGTCGGTCGTGCGCCCGAATCCGGGCGGGAGGTCGAGGAGATTCTGGGTTCGGCGGACCTCGTCACCCCAGCTCATGGGCAGCTCCGATCCCGTTCGGGCCGTCACACTCGGCATCGTCACGCTCTTCTAGGGCTGTGAGTAGGGCCCGTAAGAGCCGGTCCGCCTCGTCCACGTAGGCGCCGGTGTTGGGCAGGTGTGCCTGCCTGCCGGCGGGCGTCACCTCATACCCGGATTCAGTGTCGGCGTCGTCGACGTTGACCCGCCGCAGCTGGCCGCCGTCGGGATCCGCGAAAATGAATGCCCCAAGCATGTGAAGGCTGTCCCGGCCCAGATGCATCGACACGAGCCGAGGCCTCACGAGGCTTCCCCCACGTGAACTGTCCCAGCGCAGCTGTCGGCCGGGTGCCGGTTCGCAGCGGAGGTGCTTGCAGGACCGGACACCATCCTGGTCACAGTGTCCAGTCGAAGTCGGTGAGCGCTTCGATGACAGGCGCAGGGTCTCTCCCGCCGGCGAGCCACTCGACAGCAGACACGGGCTCGCAGTCCACGAGAGTTTCGTCGTGGGGTGTGGTCATCCACCCGTGCATCATCGCCCCCGAGCCACCGCTAAGTGTTGCCGGCATGGCCTTAAGCACCTCGGTCAGGTGCGGGAGACGACGATATGGCGCACTCCCGCCACTGTTCCCGGTCTTGACGAGCTGCCAGCGTGGTACTCGCTCTTCTCCGCTCTGGCTCAGCGTCCAGAGTCGCCCGGCGGCGATATCGGCCTTGACCTGATGGGCGCCGGTCCCGAGCAGGGTGGCAGCCTCGGCCACTGGGACGGTCTCCTCGAGGTGTCGCCTCCGGCCCTCTTCCTTCCACTTGGCAGCGAGTTGCGCCGCTTCCTCGTCCGACAGTTCCGGGATGTCAAACGGATCGACGTAGCTGTTCATACCGTCACCTCTCTCGGGGACAATTGGCCGCCCTCTGGTGTCGCTCGCGTCCGCTGAGCGCGATTTAGCGGCTGGGCAAGCCGTCATTCCGAAGGCGCAGGGGTGGCCACGGACACCGCCGACAAGGTCCCACTCGACGTGCGCTGACACTAATCGGCACGATGAGAAAGTTGCGACGCCTGTGGGTGGGCTCGCGGCGCGACTTTCCTTACGTGACACGCTCAGAGGTGAGCCACATGTCGCGCACTTCGAGGAACAATCGCGTAACAAGTGATTGGAGTCGAAGTGGCCACCAAGAACATGACCCGGACAGAGCGAGCCGCTCAATTCGTGCAAAGCGCTACCGCGCGGTATGGCGCCCGCTACGACTACGCGTCGGTGCCGGAGACCTACACGAATCAGAAGGCCGAAGTGCCAATCGTTTGCGGCGCCCACGGTGTCACGTTTTGGCAAAAGCCACAGGATCATCTCCGGGGCACGGGTTGCCTGTCGTGCCGAACCCGCAGAGGCTCAACCGTACGCGGCCGCGCCGAGGCCTTCGTTCGGAAAGCGCAGGCAGTTCATGGAACCGCCTACGAGTACGACTCCGACACTTTCGAAGACGCCCACGCCGACGTGAGCATCCGATGCCTTATCCCAGGCCACGGATGGTTCCGGCAGCGAGCGACAAATCATCTTCAGGGAGAGGGGTGCCCGTCCTGCGGTGAATCGAGTCGGCGTCTGACATGGAAGAGCAACCGCCTGGAGCGCGCCTAAGGCATCGAACGCTTGGTCGCCGGCGGCGAATTGCTCATGGCGTGCCGAGTGCAGTCGCACTTCAGGCGCGACGCCAGGTGCACACTACGTCTAAAACGCGTCACGAGAGAACTCTGTCCGCTCACGCCCACGTTCTGACGGCGATCTGCGAACCGGACGCCGACCAGGTCGAAATCGAAGCGCGGCTCATCGCCGAATGCGCCCACTTGGACACCGGCAGGTCGAGACAGTTTGGAGCGTAGGGACGGTCCCTCCGCTCCGCTACCCTGACATGTGTTCATGAGCATCTGTCGGAATGCCGACAAGCGGCTCACCGCCCTTAACTCCGCGACAGGCCCATGCTCACCTCTCTGCACCTTCACGGGACGCCAATTTTCGGGACCTCTCCCGGGACAGATATTGGCCCGCTGACTTCCACCACGGTCATCTTCGGTCCCAACGGATCCGGTAAATCGACAATCAGTCGCGCCCTCGCCGACCCCAGCCGCTACACGGGTACAACTCTCCAGTGGATGAATCCCGACGCTCCTCTGAATGTGCGGGTCTACAACCGCGATTCCGTCGATGCCACCCTGCGGCAGGCGGACAGCCTTCCAGGCGTGTTCCTACTCGGCACCCAAAGCGTCGAGATCGAACGAGAGCTGGCCGAACACGACGGACCCGACGGGTGCATCGCGAAAGCCAACGAAGTCCTCGCGAGACAACGGAGGAACATCGAGGCCGCTCAAGCTGAAGCCGCCGCCGCCTTCGACGTCTTGAAGAACACTGCATGGCTTGCCCGCGGTAACGTACCGGCGGTCCTCAAGCCGATGTTCGCCGGCTACAACGGAAGCGCCGAAAAACTCGCCAAGAGGCTCCTGGAAGCCCACACTGCACGCGGCGACGAGAACTCCGTCACTCTGTCCGCCCTCACGACGGAGGCAGCGGCGGTTCTGGACGATTCGGCTCAGACGATTGACCCCCTACCCACGTTTGATGTCGCCCGGACCGATGACTTCTCGGACCTCGAGCTCTTTCGAGTCGCCATCGTCGGAAGCAGTGACGTTCGCCTTGCACCATTCATCGAGAAGCACGGCAATGCCGACTGGGTCCACCAGGGGCGCCACTTCCTCCAGCCAGACGCGAAAACGTGTCCGTTCTGCCAGCAGGAGGCGCCGCAAGACCTGGTCGAGCAACTCAACGCATACTTCGACGAGACCTACACCAAGCAGCTCGCCACCCTCGCAGACATCGACAAGGAAGTTGCCATGTGGGCGCAAGAGTGGGGCGACTATCTCGAGACCCTCGCAGAGCACGCCTCCTTTTCGGCGAACGTCGACGCGGCCAAATGGGAACTAGCTAGCGTCCACCTCGTTACGGCGATAGGCGAAGTGCGTCGCGCCGCTGAGCAGAAACTCGCGACCCCATCGACCATCCTCCAGGTCACCATTCCCGAAGACGCGCAGCAACAGATAGTGGACCTCATCGACGACGCGAACCAGGCCATCGCGACACACAATGAGCTGATCCGCACGCGGGGTGGGCGACGAACGATTTTCATCGCCAACTGTTGGGCCGCATACGCCGCCCACGACATGAAGGCCGCGCTGGACGCCTACGACATGACCACAAACCCTCTGGAGAAACGTATCGACGGCGTTACGGACTCCGTTGCCATCAGTGTCGCCACCGTCAAGAAGCACGAAGATCGACGCCGGGAACTCACTGCGCAAACGAAGTCCAGCCGGCTCGTCATAGACAGGATCAACAACCTGTTGGCCGGCGCTGGATTCCATACCTTCACCGTCGAGGAATCCCCGTTGCGACAAGACGGCTACATGATCCGTCGAGAAAACGGCGAGGTGGCCGACGAGACCCTCAGTGAAGGGGAACGCACGTTCATCACCTTCCTTTACTACGCCCAGTCGCTCGAGGGCGTGGCGGCCGAAGGTGAGACGCATGACATCCTCGCCGTCATCGATGACCCCATCTCAAGCCTCGACAGCGACATCCTCTACGCCGTGTCCACCATCCTCCGGTCGACGATGGCCAAGATCGGCGAGGGGACCGGCCGTGTCCGCCAACTCATCCTGCTCACCCACAACGTCCATTTCCATAAGGAGGTCAACTACGACCCTCCTCGCGGACCGAGATACCCCCGTCAGTACGGAGTCATCCGCAAGAGGCCGCACGCACCCAGCACCATCACCTTCAGTGACAAAAACCCCGTCAAGACCGTCTATGCGTCCCTCTGGGCCGAAGTGCGCCTCATCAGCGAAGACCCCACCGCGTCCACCGTCGGACTCCAGAACGTTCTGCGGCGCATCATCGAGTCGTACTTCCAGATTCTCGGTGGTGTCGACACGGCAGACATCGTTGCCCAGTTCAGCGGACATGAGAAAGTGCTATGTCGCAGCCTTGTCTCCTGGGTCAACGCCGGTTCGCATTCAGTCTTCGACGACTTGCACTACAGCGAAACCGCCAGCACCGTCGACGCCAATCTCGCAGTCTTCGAGCAGATTTTCCGCATCATGCACCAGCACGGCCATTACCAAATGATGATGGGCGAGTCGTTCGTAGACGACCCCGTTGATCCAGAAGCAACGGCCGAGGAACGGGGCGACTCGATGGCCAACTCCAGCGGCGCCCCTGCGGCGCAGCCAACCGTACAGACCAGCCCGTCTTCGCAATCGTCCACGGGCTGAGTCCGGCGCAACCTGCGGGAGTGCCCAGCAGGAAGCCGTGAAGCAGGCCTCCAAGCACATCGCCGACGCTGCTCTCCAAGTCGGCCGCGGCAAAATCACACTCCGTCAATGGGCAAGACGAAAGGTCACAACCCGGTGAATAAAAGCGACTACCCCGAGGTCATCGAACTGGTTCGCGACTTGGCACGCGAACACGGAGGCATCGACTTCGATGACGTGCTCGAGGACATCTCAGTCGGCGGTAAAGGAGAACTCCTCGACCTTCTACGACGGCTCCGCCAAGAAGTGTTCCTCCATTCGCGGGGCGCCGTGGCCCTGGTGACCGGGAGATACGCTCGCGTTCTCGACATGCCGGTTCCTCCATACATCGACATTGTTCGAGACTCCGATCCACGAATTGCGCCCACCGGCCCAAATGGGGCGGCCGTGGAAGGTAGCGCAGCCGCCGACGTGGCCGTCGCCGAACTCGACGACCTCATTCACGCGCTCGACAACGACACCGGCGACAGTGCGGAGATGACGGTCTAGCCCATGCCAACGCCACAGAAAGCCAACGTCATCGTCACCATCCGCAAAGCGTTCGCCGCGATGGGGGCTGCGTCCGATCCTTTAAAAAAGACCGGACCGGGGAAGATCTACGAGGCGTGGACCCTCGTTAACATCCTGGAGAACCTAAAGACGCAGGAAGGTGTGACGGTTGCCGTCCACGGGGGTTCAACAATGCGCTTCAGAGCGGGTCATGGCCCCATCGACAAGCGTTTCACCTGGCTCGAATGCCAGAGCCGAACCCAGTCCTTCGAGATCTGGACAGACATCGAAGTCCTCTCACTTAGCCACAACCGACGACCAGGAGCACCGACAAGCCCTGTCGATGGTGACATGCACGAACTCGACATCGTCGCCGTCGCCTCGGGCACCACTGGACATCCCCGCCACGACCAGATCCTCTGGGGAATCGAGTGCAAGCACACGACTTTCAGCAAGGCATTTCACCGGTCGATGCTCGGCATGCGACGGGAACTGAGCTTGTTCCGGGGCAACCCCCAGCGGACCGCGTTCACCAGATACCCGGCGGCGGACGTCGAATCAGACCCGCCGTCCGTCCTCACCGCATTTTCGACCGACCGCACCGTCACTCGATTCCAACCGGCCGGCGACGCCTGGGACATCATCTACACGCACCTGCCTATGCCCTAGGTTGCTGGCGTCAAGGCCACGGACAGTTACGCAGCGCCTCGTCGACGAGGTGCGACAATCGGTACCGTTCAGGTCGCTGTCGGAGAAAGGGACTGGGGAATGTTGGAGACACAAAACGACGAGTTCGACCGTCCAGTCGGAGGGCACGGAGCCACAATTCCCGTCCCCATCGCCCTGACGGAAGGGGCGGCGAACTATCTCCGGCACACCGCCTGTCGAAACTTCTTCCGCGAGCAAAGGGACCGGTTCGACATTCTGGGCGCCGGGACTGCAGCGGACGACCCAGTTTTCGACCAAGGCACGATGATGTTCTGCGACAGCAATGCCGACGCCATCCTCCTGCACGCTTTCGAGGTCGGCAGCGGCCACACCGCGCGACTCATCTATGACAACGCGGAGGGCGACATGGGTGTCCTTAGCTCCCGGTGCTTCCTCTATAACGACCTCGACCACCTCAGGAAATAGAGACCGAAGTCCTCCTGAGCCGGGCTGGGGGGCCCGTCATCCGGCCCGTAGCGACAAGGGAAGCCGCGCTGGTACGAGGTCGACGTCGGCGAGCAGCCGAGCGTGGCGTCGGACGTTCTCGAGTAAAACCGTCGACCGAAGCGAATGATGAGCAGTTGAAGCGGTCTAACGAGATATTGAAGTCCGCCCGCGTGTTTCTCACGGACGAGCCGGGCCGTCCTGCGACAAGTGATCCGCTTCATCGATCAGCTGAGACGGTCCTCGGGTGAAGGACGTTTGTCGGGTACGACGCCCGGCATTTCGCGGGCTCCTCCCGCCCGCTACTGCTCGGCGGCGAAAGAACGCCCGGCATCAGCCTGGCGACTACGGGCTGGCCACTCCAGAAGTCGCCAGGCTTCGCATTGATGACTATGGCGTCAAAGGATGAAGAACATGCACGCTCTCGTCTGCCGTCCGGGCGGGACGGTCAGCTAGGGACCAGACCGGACAATAACCGACAGACCCCTACCAAGTGTCGTCAGCACATTGCCTGGCTCCATTTACCCGCGGGATAGCCGTTACCGGAGTGGTGTACGTGACTAATGGGGAAGGAGTGGCAACGGTTAGCCGAAAAAATCCCACGGAATAGCCTCAAAAGTAGGTTCACAAGTGCACTGTGCCGGCATGAGCCGCAAACAGGGTGGATGGGAAGTCTCACAAGCCACTCCTCAGAGACATGAAATCCGCGTGACTGTAGGGATGGGAAATCTCAGGCAAGATCGTGGGATTTGCCTCTGACACGGCTCGGCGAGATCCCAGCAATTCATTGGCCTGCCGGTCTTTCTGCCAACAACCCACCAGCTTCGAAGAGCCCCGACCTCGCGGTCGGGGCTCTTCTGTGTCTGTGCTCTCCTGTGTCTGTGCTCTTCTGTGTCTGTGCCGCTGTCGCTGCCCGCTTCGCTCCGCGCCGCGCTCCGCGAGACTCCACGACTCGCCACTCACTTTCGCCAGAACGCGCCAAACGTGGAGTCCGGCGGCGGAACGTCGCCCGCCCGCCCGGTGAGACTCCACGACTCGCCACTCACTTTCGCGAGAACGCGCAAAACGTGGAGTCATAGGCCACTTCAGCTGCCAGGGGCGATCGATCATGCCCACGTGCGCCGGGCTCCTGCTCTCGGCGTGGTGCACGGCAACCAGCAAGGATCTGTGCCTCGCGGCGCCCGCGTCGCCCTCGAATCCGGAGGTGGCCGTAGGGCTGAGGCGCCTCGTTCCGTGGACCGATAGCCTGCATGATGGCCTGCCCAACCCGACGCACCTCGTGCGATCGGGCGCTCCGACTGAAGGTGACCTCCTCTTGGTCGACTATCAGGATCGAGGTTTCGTCAACCGTGCCTGCCGGGGAAAGCGCGATGCCTCGTGGTAGATCGAGAAAACCAGACATCTTCGGCCGGAGGAGAGCAGGGGGTGCACTCGGCGACCTCGACTGAGTCGTCGGATGCTCCCGGGAACCGCGCCGGTCCGCGCGAAAGATCGGCAACGCGTCACGAGCGCGCGGCCAGAATGGTGCTCCACTCGTACCAGTGCTTCTCGGCCCTCTTCTGGAGACTCGTCAGGACGGCGACGGTGAGGAGAAGGCCCCAGATGAAGTCCAGGTGCGGACCGATGAAGGCTGAGGCCGCGATGACGACGACACTCCCGATCATGAGCCCGACGATCGTTCGGAATCCTGGAGCGTCGCGGAAGGCACCTCGGAGATACGCCCGGGCGCTCGGCCCGGCCGCTTTCCCGAAGAGAATGACATAGCCGACCAGGAGGGCGAGCGAGACGCCGCTTCCGATCGCCGACGTCAAAAAGAGGGCATTAGAGCCGATGACCGCCCCGGACAGGGCGAGGAGATTGGTGACGACGGCGACCAAGGTCCGGAGGAGCGTGGTCGCCATGGATATCTTGCGGAACGTCGTCAGAGCGCCGAGAACGCTGATGAGCAGGTTCTGCCGAAGACGCGCGGAGTTCGGAACCTCCCGGAGTAGCGCAGTGAAGGCCCGCACCTACGGAACCGCTCTTCTCCGACCGAGATCGAGCGAGGCGAGGTTGGTCCTCGCGACGATCGATTGCGGGTCGATCCGGAGGGCCTCGCCGTACGCGGCACGAGCCTCGTCGGGTCTCCCGTCGCGCCAGAGGAAGTTCCCGAGCGTGATGTGCGTGGACGGGGAGAACGGAGCCAGAGTCACCGCCATCGTCGCGGACTTGCTGACGCGAGGACCCGTGTCGCCGGCGGCCAAGCCGACGACGACTCGGGTGATGTGGGCGTCCGGATTCTGCGGCGCCCTCTCGAGAGCCAGATCGGCCGCGACGATCGCCTCGTCGTGGTCGTCGATGGCGCTGTGCGCCTTCGCTGCGAGTTGGAGCGCCGACACGTCGTCAGGGTTCACGGCAAGAAGCCGGTACGCGGCACGAAGCGCCTCAGAGGAGTCGCCGTCCCGAAGGTGCGTCGCCGCGAACAGCCGCAGGGCGTCGACATCGTCGGGCTCCATCGCGAGGACCTTCGACAGAAGGCTGAGTGCCTCGACGGGACGATTGGCGTCGATCAGAAGTCGGGCGCGGGCGAGGTCAGTATTTTCAGGCATGGGGCGACCTAGAGGCGCTTGACTTTCTTCAGGTACGCGCGCAGCTCGGCGTGCGTGCCGTCGTCCTCGCCGAACGTGACGACGTTCCGGGCGCTGTCCCGCCAGGGCCCTGTCGATGGCCGCACGTGAGACAGTGCCGAGTCGAGATCCTGCATTCCGATCATGCGGACGGTGCCGGTTCGGACGCTGTCGGTCATGGCGCTCTCCGCCGCCAGTTCGCACACGTAGGCGATGTCCGCGCCCTATAGTCCTGCGGAGTTCTTGGCGAGCCGTTCCGCGTTGATCCCCTCGATCGGACGAGCCGCGAGATGCGTGCGGAAGATCGCGGCGCGGGCTTCGACGTCGGGTGGCAGGACGAGGAGGGTCCGGTCGAAGCGCCCCGGACGTCGGAGCGCAGGCTCGACGTCCCAGGGCTGGTTCGTGGCCGCGAGGACGAAGACGTCGTCGTTGGTGGTGCTGACGCCGTCGAGTTCCGTGAGCAACTGATTCACGGTGCCGCGGAGGGCCGAACTGCGAGTCTGGCTCCGTCGCTGCCCGGGAGCGTCGATCTCGTCGATGAACAGGACGCAGGGCGACTGCCTCCGGGCGAGCTGGAAGGCCTCGTGGACGTTCTTCTCGCTATTGCCGATGTAGGCGTCGAGGATGTCGGAGAGTCCGACGGAGAGAAAAGACGCGCCCAGTTCTCCGGCGAGAGCCTTCGCGATGTACGTCTTGCCGCATCCGAGCGGTCCGTACAGCAGGAGGCCACCCCGGAGGCTCTTCCCGTGGAGCCGGCGGAGCTCCGGGTTCTTCAGTGGCTCGAGGAACGACGCCCGGAGACGCTCCTTCACCGTCGCCATTCCGCCGACGTCGTCGAGCGTGACGCTCGGTCTTTCGGTGAGGACGAGGGGCGATTCCGGTTAGGACGTATCGTCGGTCTCGACGAAGGCCGGCTGAAAAAGATTGGCGACCTGGTCTTCCGCGCTGCCCCAGTCGAACGGCGACTCCTCGATCGGAGTTTCGGGCACCGGATCGGGATCCGCCGAGGGAGCGCTCGGACGGCTCGATGGCGGGGAGAGGAGCCGGAGCATGACGGACCGCGCTCGGACGTTCTCGGGCTCGGTCGCCACCACCGCGGCGATGACGCTCACGGCCTCGTCCCGTTCGCCGGCGGCCTCGAGCAGCTCGGCGAGGTGCACTCGGAGAGCGATGTCCGCGGGCGAGGCGGCGACGGCACGCCTCAGCGCGTCGAGGAGAGGATCAGTCTTTTCCGAATGCTAACCGCGCGGTCGGGCCGCTTCACGTTCCTGTGGCTCGTGTGTCGTGTCGCGCGGTTGTCGGTCATCCGGTGCCGTCGCCCGCCAGCACCGCGAGACTCCACGACTCGCCGCTCACTTCCGCGAAAACGCCCCAAACGTGGAGTCTCGCCACACCCGCCAGCATTCGCCGTAGGCGCGTTCGCGCCGCCGCGCTTAGACGGAACGGTCGACCAGCGGCCAGCGAATTCCCTCCCGGACCGGGACCCCTCCATAACCTGTGACGTTGGACCCAGGGCCTCACGCTCGGGCGAGCGGGGAGCCGATCCGGTTTCCCCGGAGGGTGCGTGCATCCTGCCGGCCATCCCTGCCCGGCACCACGAAAGCTCGCCAACTGACCCCGGTCTCGACGACGCAGTGGTCCTTCTCTCTCGAGGAGCCCTCATCCCGATCCGCCCGACTAACGGCCGGTGACTCGGCTTCTGCTCGGCAAGCAGCTGATGCCACCAGGTTTCCAGCACTCGACGCCAACTCACGTCTGTTCCCACCAATACGCCACAGTGACATACCATGTATCCATGTTCGGAAACCTCAATGTCGTCATCGCCCTGGTCATCGTCATAGCCGTTGTGGCGCTGATCTCGTGGGGCTTGCAGTCTTTTCGAGCTCGCCGCCGCCGCTGATTTGATACCTCCCGCGGGCGGATGGCAGGCTCCCTGAATCGTCACTGGAATTTCTCCTTTGACATTTCATGAGAGGGATTGCAATGACGCATCATTCACGCGCTTCGCGCACGATCACCGCTGCCCTGGTCGGCTGCGGCCTCGTAGGGACCGCTCTACTTGGAGCTGTACCCGCTGGCGCCGCCGAGGTCCACGTGCTCAGTGCGAGCGAGGAAGCGGCCGTGCGCACCACGATGAACGACGTGAACATCACCGCGGATGTGCAGGACCGGCTCATCGCCAAGCTGAACGCGGGCCAGCCGCTCGACTCGCAGACCGATGCGGCGCCGGTCAGCACGTCCACAGACGTCGACCGTGACGGCCTCACGCGGACCGTCGAAACGTTCGCGGACGGATCCCAGCGGTGGATCGAGACGAATATATCGGCCGCCGAAGACACGCGCGGTCTCAACCCGTCGAAGACAGGCTGCAAGAGTGCCAGCGGCTGGTACACCGGCTGCAAGATCGGTATCGCCGATCTGGTGAGCAACGCTGGTTTCTCCGTGGACTACACGGCCAACAAGGTGCGCGACGTCCGCGGCAGGTACTGCAACAACTCGGTGGGCGGGGCCTCGTGCAGCGCCTCCGTCAAGCGCGCAACGGCCTCGTCTGCCGGACCTGCGTGGGCTGAGCTCACGTTCACCGCCGGTATCGGCCCGATCGGTAACGTCGCCTCCGGCGCGTTCGGGATCCGAGTGAGCGGCACCAGCGCCTCCCTGTACGGGTAAGCCACCCACTTGGCTAGAACAGCGTCGGCACACCGCACCGGGGCGCAGGAGCCGCGGACCGACGCGGGCCCGGGGCTCCTGCGCTCAGCGGCAGGAGTTGTCGTAGTCGAATCCGCCGGAGACGTACTGCGTCATCACGATGCTCCCGCGCGTCAGCGGGGCACCCGAGCAGGCCTTCTGGGCGGCGGCGAGCGTCGCCGGGCCGATCGGGATCCAGTTGGGGAGGGGGCTGAGGCTGCTCGTGGTCGGGACGGAGCCGACGATGGCCTGCCAGTCGCTCCGGAGCGCGTAGATGCCCACCCCGGCTCCGGCCTTCGTGAACGCCGCCGTCATGCCCTCGAGGTCGGCCCGGTTGGCCGCGGTGCTCGACTGCCAGGTGTTGATCGCCTCGACGTCGAGCCACCAGGTGAAGCTCGCCGGCGACGCCACGCCGCGGCTGTTGAGGTCGTCGTAGGCCCGGGCGTAGCCGTACATCCACGCGCAGGGGGTGGAGTTGGTGCCGGTGCAGGTGCCGTACGGGTTCGTGACGGGGGTACCGGACGGGTACTGGTTGCTCGTGGGCCAGCCGGAACTCGCGGGCCCGGGGTTGGCCGTGTTGACGTAGAGGGCGGCCTGGGGCTGGGCCGTGCCTCCTGCGGACCCCATCGCCCAGGCGATCTGGTCGGCGAGGCACGGGTTGGTGTTGTTGGCGAGGCCGTTGTTGACGCCGACGATGCCGAAGGCCTGGTCGGTCGGGTAGGCCTTGCCGCACTGGGGCCAGGAGATGTCGTTGCCGATCCCCGAGCCGGAGCTGCCGTCGAGGAAGTACCCCGACACGTCGAGGTAGAGCGTCGCGGATCCCGCGGAGACCCTCGCCTGAACCCCCTTGTTCGCGACCTTGGCGATCTGCAGGTTGGAGATGGTCTGGCGGGCCGAGAAGACCTGCGTGGCGACGCTCGCGTCGGTGCCGGCCGGGGTGATCCGGACGTAGCCGGCGGCCGTCGGGTTCTCGACCTCGGCGTTCGCCATCACGGCCGTGGCCGTGCCGGGGACGCCCGCGGTGCCGGCGAGGGGGATGACGCGCGACGACGTCGTGACCGCGCCGGCGTAGGAGCGGGTGGTGTCGATCGGGACGAAGACCGACCCGGTGGAGGACGGCGAGTAGTAGCCGGCGACGTCGAGGAAGACCGTGGCGGATCCGGCGGAGAGCTTCACCTGGACGGCCCCGCCGCTAAGCTTGGAGACGACCAGGTTGGAGATGGTCTGGCCGCGTCCGAACACCTGGGCGGCGACGGCCGGATCCTGACCGGCGGGCGTCACGCGGACGTAGCCGACCGACGTCGGCTTCGACACCTCGGCGTTGACGGCGACCGCCGTCGCATCGGACGGGATGCCGCCCACGCCGGCCACCGGGACGCGCACCGGCGCGGTGCCGACGGTGCTGCCGAAGAGGCGGAAGTTCGCCAGCGGCGAGTAGGTGGAGGCCGACGCGTCGTCGGAGTAGAAGCCCGCGACGTCGAGGAACACCGTGCCCGTTCCGGCGGAGAGCTTGACCTGGATCCTGCCGTTCACGAGCTTGACGGTCGCGAGGTTCGAGATCGTGCCGCCGCGGGTGAACTCCTGCGTCGCGACGGAGGCGTCGCGGCCGGCCGGAGTCACGCGGACGTAGCCGGTCGCGGTCGGCTTCGAGACCTCGACGTTGACGACCACGGCGGTCGCCTGCGCGGGGACCCCGGCCTTGCCGGCGATCGCGACGGTGACCGGCGACGTGCCGACGGTCGCGCCGAACACGCGGGCCGTGTCGACGGGGGTGTAGCGGCCGGTGGACGGCGCCACGGCGGCCGACGCCGCCGGTGCCGCGGCGGCGGCGGACGGAGGGGCAGGAGACGCGGAAGCGGCGAGAGCGGGAGCCGCCCCGACCAGGAGAGCGGCGGCCAGGGCTCCTGCGAGAGCCCGCCCGATGGTTGTCGCCCTGCGGTGCGTGAGTCGTGACATCGTCCCCCGATTCGTCTTCGGCGGTGGTGAGCGCCGACGGACGCCCCATCGCGTCGTGTTCAGCAGTCTAGGTCGACGGCGTCAACGTCCGCGAGGCCTCGGCGTCGTTCAGGGCTCTCTCGGCGTCGGCCTTGTGGGCCGCGACCTGGCTGACGGTGGGCAGCAGGAACGTGGCCAACGCGGCGAGGATCAGCGCCGCGATGGGCACCCAGATGCCCGCGAGGAAGGCGTCGCGGAGCACGGTCGGGGTGAACGCGACCCCGACGATCCCGAAGAACACGACCCCGACGACGGCGACCCCGAGGGCCGAGCCGACCTGCTGGAAGGTGCCCAGGACACCGGACGCGGCCCCCGCGTTGGCGATCGAGGTCTGGGCGAGCGCCACGTCGGTCAGGGGGACGACGAGGAGTGTCAGGCCGAGCCCCGCCAGAGTCATCGGCACGATCATGTCGGCCCCGACGAGGTCGTTCCCGCGCGCCGCGACGATCTCGCGGATCCAGAGGTAGCCGGCGACCTGGGCGAGCGCCCCGACCAGGATCAGGCTCTTCCCGAGTCGCGGGCCGAGGGGCACGGCGACACCGCTCCCGACCAGTGCGCCGATGCTGAACGGGAGCGTGGCGAGGGCCGCGTCGATGGCGGAGAACCCGAGGCCGATCTGCAGGTAGAGGACCAGGATCAGGAAGAAACCGCCGATGGAGGCGCTGAAGGAGAACTGCGTGATCACGCCGGCCGAGTAGCCCCGGCTCCGGAACAGCGACGGCGGCACGAGCGCCGAGCCCGATTTCTCGTCGCGGGCCCTCTGATAGACCGTGAAGATCACGAGGAGGATCGGACTGGCCACGATCATGATCCAGATTCCGACGGGCCAGTCGAGCGCCCGCCCCTCGATCAGGCCGTAGACGAGCAGGAACAGCGCCGCCGTGACGAGGGCGACCCCCGGGACGTCCAGCCGGACGCGCTTCTCGGCCTTCGACTCCGGGATGCACAGGCACGAGGCGACGAAGAGCAGGATGCCCACCGGAACGTTGATGATGAAGACGCTCCGCCAGCCGAGGTCGAACGCGTTCTGCGTCACGAGGACGCCTCCGATCAGGGGTCCCGCGACAGCGGCCATTCCGGAGATGCCTCCCAGCGCACCGAAGACGCCCGCCCGCTCCTTCGGAGCGAAGAGCACCTGGATGATCGAGAGCACCTGAGGGATCATGATCGCCCCGAAGCCGCCCTGGACGAGCCGCGAGACGACGAGCATGTCGCCGCTCGTCGCCGCCGCGCAGGACGCGGACGCGAGCGTGAAGCCGGCGACCCCGATGAGGAAGAGGCGCTTGCGGCCGAAGATGTCGCCGAGGCGACCGCCGGTGATCAGGACGACGGCGAACGACAGCACGTAGCCCGACACGATCCACTCGAGCTGCGCCGGCGTGGCTTCGAGGCTCTTCTCGATCGACGGCAGCGCGACGTTGACGATCGTCGTGTCGAGGAGGTCCATGAAGGAGGCGAACAGGAGGACGACGACGGCGAGCCAGCGAAGACGCACGGGGGGATCATTTCTCTCAGCGCGGCGATGGCCGGTGGCCGGATTCTACGGGGTGCGTGTTTCGGCTGCGTGTCGCGGATGCCAGGGCTGCCCGGGTGGCCCGGCGAGACTCCACGACTCGCCGCTCATGTTCACGCGGAGCAGGAAATCGTGGAGTCTCGCGTCCGACGACGGTCAGTAGGTGGTCGTCGTGCTCAACTGCGCGGCGAGGCCCACGAAGACGATCACGATGACGATGCTGAGCACGATCGAGACCGCCCCGATGATGATGCCGGCGAGGGCGAGACCGCGGCCCCGCTCCCCCGTCCGCTTGATCTGGGACAGGGCCACGATGCTCACGACGAGGCCGGCGATGTTGATGACGAACGCCAGGACGAATCCGACAATGGCCAGCGTGTTGTACTTCGACGTCGAGTAGCCGGTGCCGCCGTAGGGCTGAGGGGTGGGAGATGCCATGGTCGGATCCTTCGGGTCGTGTGATCGATGTGCGGCCACACGTTAGCGCGCGCGGAACACCGCGCGACAGCCCCCGGTCGGGGCCACCGGCGACCCGATGCGACCCCGTGCCGCGGGGCACGACGCCCTAGAAGACCACCGCGGCGCGGCCGAGGACGCGACCCGCCTGCTCCTGCGTGAGGACGACCGTGCGGCCGGAGACGAGACGCGGATCGAGGGTGCGAGTGAACAGCCCCGAGCGGCCCAGTTCGACGGTGATCGTGTTGCCGTCCGCGTCACGGAGCGGGGAGCCGGCGGAGTCGCGGAATCGCACGGTGGCACCGGGCTCGCCGCGACCCGTCAGCACGAGCTTCTTCGGCTTCGACGACTCGACGGAGGCGGTGAGCGGAACGGGGATGACGGCCTGGGTGGCGGTCGTCCCGCCCACGGCGCCCGCGAGGAGCGTGACGACGCCGATGCGGTAGAGGCGGGTGTCGCCGGCGGGGAACGGCACGACGGCCTCCCACGAGCCGGAGCCCGCGTCGACCTCGCTGGAGCCCGTCGTCGTCTCGATCGGGACGCCGTGTGCGTCGCGCAGCGCGACCCGGGTGCCGACGGGGGCTCCGCCGCGCAGCGTGATCGTCGCGGAGTCGACGTCGACCGTCGTCGAGTCGACGCGCGCCGAGCCGTCGAGCAGGTAGACCTCGTCGACGCCGCCGTTGAAGGACCCGTCGAAGTGCTGCTCGACCTCGACGTGATGCTGTCCGAACGACAGGCCCGTGAGGCGGTACGACCAGGAGGCGTCGGCGCCGGCCGTCGTCCGCCCGATCTCGTGCCCGTCGACGGAGACGATCATGCGGGCGCAGGCCCGGTTGGCGAGGCCCTCCAGTTCGATCGAGCGGCCCCAGCCGTCGACCCGCGCGAACATCGAGATGGTGGGGTAGATGAGCAGTTCGGGGGCGAGGGTGAGAGGAGCGGCGGCACCCGCAGGAGTCACGGTGACGGCGTTCACGCCCGCTCGCCCCGACACGACGGCCCGCCAGGAGCCGTCGGCCCGGACGACGACGGAGGTGGGCGCCGCGAGGGTCTCGCCGGACACGGTGACGATCGTGCCCGCGCGACCGGTGCCCGCGAGCGTGATCCGGCCGAGGGCGTGCTGCAGGGCGGCGACGCGCGCGGTGAACGGCGCCCGGACTCCGGGTGCAGCGTCCGACGCGGACTCCGCGGCCGAGGCGCTCGATGCGGGAGTCGAAGCGGTGACCGTGGCCGCCGCCGCCGAGGCGGGAGGTGTCACCAGAAGGACGGACGAGGTCAGCGTGGACAGTGCTGCGAGGGCGGTGAGGGTGGTCAGGGGACGCATGGGGCTCCGGGGGACGAGGGACGGCGGTGTCGGTCACCTCACCCTACAAACGACCAGGATGTTAAACAAGATGTGTGAAACATCTGCAGAGACGGATCGGACACGCGGGCGTTCTCGGGCGCGCCGTCGCAGAGTGGAGGGAGCGGAGCGCCTCCCCGCTCCCCGAAAGGACACCCATGGCCACCACGACCCTCCCGGGCGGCGTCTTCACGCCGACTCCGGCCCCCGACCTCCACCTCACGCGCGTCGGCTACGGCGCGATGCAGCTCGCCGGCCCCCACGTGTTCGGGCCGCCCGCCGACCGCGACGAGGCGATCGCCGTCCTCCGCGAGGTCGTCGACCTCGGGATCACGCACATCGACACGTCCGATTTCTACGGGCCGTTCGTGACGAACGAGATCATCCGCGAGGCGCTCCACCCCTACGGAGCCGACCTGCGCCTGGTCACGAAGGTCGGCTCCCTCCGCGATTCGGAGGGGAACTGGATCCCCTCGCTCGGACGCGACCAGCTGCGCAAGGCCGTCGATGACAACCTCGCCCGCCTGGGCGTCGACCGTCTCGACGGTGTGAACCTCCGTGTCGGCGGGATGGACCGTCCGACGCCCGGCTCGCTCGCCGAGCCGTTCACGGTCCTGGCCGAGCTGCAGCAGGAGGGCCTGATCGCGCACCTCGGCGTCAGCACCGTCGACGCCGCGCAGATCGCGGAGGCGCAGGCGATCGCGCCGGTCGCGTTCGTGCAGAACTTCTACAACATCGCGAACCGCGAGGACGACGCTCTCGTGGAGTCCCTCGCCGAGCAGGGCATCGCCTACGTGCCGTACTTCCCGCTCGGCGGCTTCTCCCCGCTGCAGTCGGACGTGCTGGGCTCGGTGGCCGAGCGCCTCGGGGCGTCGCCGATGTCGGTCGCGCTGGCGTGGCTCCTGCAGCGCTCGCCGAACATCCTGCTCATCCCCGGCACCTCGTCGCGCGCCCACCTCCGCGAGAACGTCGCCGGGGCCGGCCTGGAACTGCCGGCCGACGCGGTCGCCGAGCTCGACGCGATCGCCGGCTGACGGCCCGCGCCGCTCAGCCCGAGCGGCACTACCCCCGCGCCAGCGCCCGCCAGGCGAAGTCGTACATCAACGCGAACAGGCGGGCGCTGTGCGCGTTGTCGACCGCTCCGCCGTGACCGCCGTCGTCGTTCTCGTAGTAGAGGACGCCGGGGATCCCGAGCGTCTGCATCCTGGCCGCCATCTTGCGCCCCTGAACGGGCCCGACGCGATCGTCGCTCGTGGCGGCGTAGATGAGGGTGGCGGGGTAGTCGACGCCCTCCCGGAGCAGGTGGTACGGCGAGAACGTGCGGATGAACTCCCAGTCGGCGGGCACGTCGGGGTCGCCGTACTCGGCGATCCACGAGGCCCCGGCCGAGAGGTGCGTGTACCGCTGCATGTCGAGGAGGGGGACGCCGCAGACGACGGCCCCGAACAGCTCCGGATAGGTCGTGAGCATGTTGCCGACGAGGAGGCCCCCGTTGCTCCGCCCCTCGCAGGCCAGGCGCGCCGGGACGGTCACCCCGCGGGTCACGAGGTCGCGGGCGATGGCGGCGAAGTCCTCGTAGGCGCGGTGGCGGTTCTCGCGGAGCGCCGAGGTGTGCCACGCCGGTCCGAACTCGCCGCCGCCCCGGATGTTCGCCAGCACGAAGACGCCGCCGCGCTCGAGCCAGGCTCGGCCGATGACGCCGCTGTAGTCGGGGAGGCGCGACGCCTGGAATCCGCCGTAGCCGGAGAGGAGCGTCGGATGCGAGCCGTCCTCGACGAGATCGCCGCGGGCGACCTGGAAGTAGGGCACGCGCGTGCCATCGTCCGAGACCGCCCAGTGCTGCGAGACCTCGATGCCGGAGGCGTCGAAGAAGGCCGGCGACGTCTTCACGACCTCGAGCGGTTCGCTCCCGATCACCCCCCGCAGCACGGTCGCCGGGGTGGTGAACGAGGTCGCGTGCAGCCAGAGCTCGTTCGACTCGTCGGGGTCGGTGTCGAGCACGCGCACCGTGCTGAGGGGCGGGACCCCGTCGAGGGCGACCTCGTCCCAGCCGGCTTCGCCGAGGGGGAGGGCGAGCACCCGGATGCTCGACGCGACGTCCTCGAGGACGCTCAGGACGAGGTGGTCGCGGGTGAAGCTCCAGGACTCGAGGGCGCTCCGGGAGTCCGGGTGGAACAGGATGTCGTGGCTCCTGCCCCCCGCGACGAAGTCGTCGAAGCGAAAGGCGACGAGCGCACCGGTCGGGAGGGTCTCGCCGTCGACGGCCCAGTCCGAGCGGGGCTGGACGAGGAGCCACTCGCGGTGGAGGGTGACGTCGGCGTCCTCGGGGACGTCGACCCGCCGGAACGCGCCGTCGACGAGGACGAGGGTGCGACTGCGGTAGAAGTCGACGGCCTCGACGACGACGTCGCGCTCGAAGCCCTCGGTGTGGTCGTGCCAGGCGACCGCCTGCAGGTCGTCGGCCGACACCTCGTGGACGAGCTGCGACTCCTGCAGGGTCTCACCGCGCCGCAGGCGGCGCACCGTGCGCGGATAGCTGGACGAGGTCATGCTGCCGGGGCCGGTGTCGGTGCCGACGTAGAGGGTGTCCAGGTCGATCCAGGAGGCGTTGGACTTCGCGGTGGGGATCACGAAGCCGCCCTCGACGAAGGCCCGGCGGGTGACGTCGAACTCGCGGATCGTCGTGGCGTCGCCGCCGTCGGGGGAGAGGGACAGCAGCGCGCGCGTGTGGTCGTGGGGCAGGAGCCGCGCCCCGGCGAAGACCCACTCCGTGCTCTCGTCGCGGCCGAGCGCGTCGACGTCGAGCAGGATCTCCCACTCGGGTCGCTCGTTGCGGTAACCGTCCAGAGTGGTTCGGCGCCACAGCCCACGGGGATGTTCGCGGTCCCGCCAGAGGTTGTAGTAGTGATCGCCGTGCTTCGAGACGAGCGGGATGCGGTCGTCGGAATCGAGGACCTCCCGGAGCCGCCCCGCCAGCTCGTCGAACGCGGGCGACTCGAAAGCGGCCAGTGTGGCTCGCGACTGCTCGGCGGCCCAGGCGAGGGGGGCCTCGCCGTGGATGTCCTCGAGCCAGAGGTGCTCGTCGGGGGTGGCGGCAGGCTCCGTGCCGGTCGCGGTGTCGCCCGCCGACTCCGGCAGGATGCCCAGCTCCGCCGCCGCAGCCGAGACGGCGCGCGCCAGCCTCACGTCGCGGTCGCTCAGGCCGCCGACGTCGTGCGACGTGAGCCGCACGGTCACGCTCGGGTAGCGGAGATCGATGTCGGGGTGGTGGTCGGCCTCGTCGGCGAGACGGCCGATCTCGACCGCGAGCTCCACGCCCCGGGCGAAGGACCCGGTGGCGAAGGTCGCCGTCGCCGTGCCCCCCGCCGCACTCCACGCCCCGACACCGTCCGCCGCGAGGAACTCGTCCGCGCTGATCGTTCCGCTCATGTCCCCAGTCTGCCCCGCGAGCCGGGAGACGTCCCGCACGGCCGGGGAGACGTCCCGCACGGCGCGCTCCGGCCCGCTGGGTGCGGCGGGCACCCGTCGACCGCCTACCGTGGAGGGAGGCGCGACCACGGGAGAAGCATGACGACGCAGGAGGCACAGGCCACGACTCCGACCAGGGCGTGGGCGATGCTCGCGCTCGGCGTCCTCGCGCAGTCGTCCGGCACCGTCTTCGTCAGCGCGCCGGCGTTCCTCATCCCCCTCCTGCACGTGCAGCGCGGCCTTCCCCTCGCGCAGGCCGGCCTGCTCGCCGCCGCGCCGAGTGTCGGGATGGTGCTCACCCTCGTCGCCTGGGGCGCCCTGGCCGATCGGTTCGGGGAGCGGTGGGTCATCGCCGCGGGGCTCGCGCTGACGGGCGGCTTCGCGATCGCGGCGGCGCTCTCCCCGGGCTACGTCTGGCTCGCGGTCTTCCTCGTCCTCGGCGGCGCCTCGGCGGCGAGCACGAACGCGGCGAGCGGCCGCGTCGTCGTCGGCTGGTTCCCTCGTCACCGGCGGGGCCTCGCCATGGGGATCCGGCAGATGTCGCAACCGCTCGGGGTCGCCGTCGCCGCGATCGCGATCCCGCCGCTGGCATCGGGGTCGGGCATCGCCGCCGCGCTCGTCCTCCCGATCGTGCTGAATCTCGCGCTCGCCGTGCTCTGCGCCGCGTTCATCGTCAATCCGCCGCGTCCCGCCGCGACCCCGGCGACGCAGGCCGCGCTGGGCGAGAACCCCTATCGGGCGGGGTCGTTCCTCTGGCGCGTCCACGGCGTCTCGATCCTGCTCGTGCTCCCGCAGTTCACCCTCTCGACGTTCGGCCTCGTCTGGTTGATCAGCGAGTACCACTGGAACGAGGCCGCCGCCGGCCTCGTCATCGCGGCGTCCCAGTTCGTGGGTGCCCTGGGGCGCATCGTGATCGGGTCGCTCAGCGATCGCTTCGACAGCAGGATGGGGCTCCTGCGGATCGTCGGGATCGCCGGAGCCGTCGCGATGGGCCTCCTCGCAGCGCTCGCCCTCACCCCGTGGGGTGCGGCGGCCGCGGCGGTGTTCGTCGTCGCGACCACGATCAGCGTCGCCGACAACGGACTCGCGTTCACGTCGGTGGCCGAGGCCGCCGGGAACCGCTGGTCGGGCCGCGCCCTCGGGGTCCAGAACACGGGCCAGTTCGTCGCTGCGGCGGTGGTGGGCCCCGGTGTCGGCGCCCTCATCGCCCTCGTCGGCTATCCCGCGGCGTTCGCACTCGTCGCGCTGGCGCCGCTCGTCTCCGTGCCCGTGGTGCCCCCGCGCGACGTGACCCACGCCAGCGCGGCCTGACGGGCGCTGCGCCCGCCCTCGGCTCCGCCTCGCTCCGCCTCGCTCCGCCTCGCTCCGCCGAGACTCCACGACTCGCCACTCACTTTTCGCGCGAGGCGTCATTCGTGGAGTCTCGCGGCGCCTGCGCGCAGGATGCCCGACCGATGTGGCCTGTCGCGCAGCACGTGCGTGGGCTACCGTGGCGACGTGCGACGACTTCCGGACGAGGCGGACGGCGCAGGCTCTGCGCCGTCCTCTCCGGGGCTACCCCGGGGCACGGAGAACGACCAGGAACACGCACCGCAGGAGCCAGACCGCGCGGAGCGCGGTCCAGCACCCGCACCGATGGACGAGTCGTCCGGAAGTCGTCGCTCGCACCTCGTGACCCGGCCGGGTCCGCCACCGGCCCCGGACGTCGCCACCGCGCTCGCCGGAGCATTCCTCGCGGCGGAGGAGTGGTCGGCGCCGAGTCTCCGTGAGGCGGCCGCGGCGTGTCTCGGATCGCGACGACGTTTCGTCGGACCGGTGGTCACGGCGGTTCTCACGGCGCATCTTCGGGCTCCCCGCGACGCGCCCCGGGAGCTGGCCGCCCTCATCCTGCGCGTCGACGGCTTCGAGGACACCGTCCGGCGGGCGTCGCGCCGACGCCCTGTGCGGATCGCGCAGCTCTCGCCGACGACCACCGTCTCCCGCGTCGCGGACGAGCGCCGACCCCGCGTCGACACGGTGGCCGACCTCGCCCGGCTCCTGGGGACCGACGTCGGTCACCTCGACTGGTTCGCCGATACGAAGCTGTGGAATCGTCGTGCACCCGCCGGTCCGCTCCACCACTACCGCTACGAGTGGCGGCAGCGGCCGGGCCGTGTTCCCCGGCTCCTGGAGGTGCCGGGACTCCGGCTTCGTGAGATCCAGCGGACGGTCCTCGACGAGCTGCTCGCGCCCCTCCCGCTGCACGACGCCGCGCACGGGTTCGTCGCCGGGCGGGGCGCCCGCAGCGGAGCGGCCCTCCACACCGGCCGGGAGGTCGTGATCGCCCTCGACCTCGTGTCGTTCTTCGCCCGAGTGGACGGTCGTCGGATCTACTCCGTGCTGCGCCAGGCGGGCCTGCCGGAGCCGGTCGCGCACTCGGCGACGGGCCTCGTGACGCACGCCGTGCCTCCTGCTGTCCTCTCCGCGATGCCCCCGGGGGGCACGTCGGACGAGCGGTTCGCGCTTCGGCGGGCGCTGGCCGTCCCGCATCTGCCCCAGGGCGCCCCGACGTCGCCGATGCTCGCGAACCTGGCCGTCCGGAGGCTCGACTCCCGGCTCGGCGGATACGCGCGGGCCGCCGGAGCGACCTACACGCGCTACGCGGACGACCTCGCCTTCAGCGGCGACGCGGCTCTCGCCGGCCGGGTCGACGCGTTCGTGCGCGGGGTCGGTCGGATCGTCTCGGACGAGGGGCACCGGCTGAATCACGCGAAGACGCGGGTTCGTCGGCGAGGGGTCCGGCAGACCGTCACCGGCATCGTCGTCAACGAGTCGACGACCATCGGACGGCGGGAGTACGACCGGCTGCGGGCGATCCTGCACAACTGCGCGGCGTACGGACCGTCGTCGCAGAACCGGGCCGGGCACGCGGACTTCCGGGCTCACCTGCTCGGCCGCATCGGCTGGGTGGAGAGCCTCGACCCGGATCGAGGGCGGCGGCTGAGAGCGGAGTTCGCGCGGATCGCCTGGTGACGGTCGCGCGCCGAGACTCGAGCCGCTAGGGCAGCGGGTCGATCAGCTGCGGGCCGCGGTTGCGGACGCTGTTGACATCCTTCGACACCTCGAAGTGCGCCAGGCCGTGGGCCACCTCGAGCGACTCCTCGTCGAGGAGCGCGAGCGCGTCGTCGGGCACGAGGTCGCCGTCGAGCCAGGCGTCGTAGCCGGCGGGCGTCAGGCACGCGGGCATCCGGTCGTGGACCTCGCCCGGGGCGACGTGCGCGTCGCGGGTGATGATCGCGGTCGAGAGGATCCAGCGGTCGGGGTCGTCCTCCTCCTTCGCAGGATCGGGCCACGCCGTCACGATCCCGGCCATCGCCAGGGCGCCTCCGGGTTCGTGGATGAAGTGCGGCTGCTTCCCGTTCTCCGTCTCCGACCACTCGTAGTACCCCAGCGCGGGGATGACGCAGCGGCCGGAGGCGAACGCCTTCCGGAACATGCCGCTCGTCGCCACCGTCTCGATCCGGGCGTTGATGGGCTGCGGTCGTTTCTTCAGGTCGGGGTACCAGGGCGGGACGAAACCCCACCGGGGGGTGGCCAGCTCGCGCTCGCCGTGGCGCTCGCGGACGGCGGGGACGGGCGTCGTCGGGGCGACGTTGAAGTTGTCCGCGAGTTCCGGGAAGCCCTCGAGCAGGCTCGGCAGGAGATCGGACGTGGCCCGGGCAACGACGAAGCGACCGCACATGTCCCCATTGTGCTCGTCGGGCCGGGTGCGCGCGAGCGCCAGCACGGCTCGCGCGAGACTCCACGACTCGCCACTCACTTTCGTCCGGAGGCGTCATTCGTGGAGTCTCGCGCGTCGAAGGCCGCGCGGCTCGACGCGAGACTCCACGAAATGCAGGATGCCCGGAAGATGAGCGGCGTGTTGTGGAGTCTCGCCGGGGCGGGGCGGGCCGGCTACAGAGGCTCAGAGAGTTGTCGCGCCGCGGAGGCGGTGGCCCACGGCGATGGACTCGCCGGACGTCGACGCCAGCGGCGACACGAGGAACGCGACCAGGTCGGCGATCTGCGCGGGGCTCGACTCGCCGGGACGCCCGGCCGGGACCTCGACGGCCGGAGCCTCGCGGACGATCCCGGGGTTGACGGCGTTCACCGTGACTCCTGACCCCGCCAGCTCGTCGGCGAGGTTCTTCGCGATCAGGATGAGCGCCGCGTTGCGCACCGAGCCGGTGATGTTCCCCGTGATCAGCGCGTTCTGGCCGCTGATGCCGACGACGCGGCCGAAGCCGGCCTCGCGCATCGGCGCGATCGCGGCGAGAGCGACGCGCAGGAACGACAGCGCCTTCGCGTCGAACGCCTCCGCGATCTGCTCGGGGTCGGAGTTCTTCGCGGGGTCGAGCGTCTGCGCGCTGGGGGCCGCCGTCACGACGAGGCCGTCGATCCGGCCGTGCTCGTCGAGGATCCGGGCGATGCCGGCCGCGACGGACGCGTCGTCGCGCGCGTCGAGCACGAGGCCGTCGCCCTCGGCGTGGCGGGAGGCGACGATCACCGTCGCGCCCTCGTCGCGGAGGCGCGTCACGACCGCGTCGCCGATGAAGCCCGTCCCGCCGACGACGAGGACGACTCGGGTGTCGAGCTGAAGATCCATGGTGCGCCCTGGGTGTGGGGTCGAAGCGGGGTCCCGTTCGACTGTAGCGACGCCGGGTCGGACCGGTCCGGCATCCTGCAGGACCCCGCATCCTGCCCCGGCCCCGCATCCGTCTCAGAGCAGGATGCCCTCGGGCAGCACCGCGTGGACGCCCCAGGTCCGATTGGCCACCTGCGTGACGCGCAGGTCGACCACGGTCGAGGCCAGCGCCAGGGCAGTGGCCTTGTCGAGGTCGAAGAGCACCGTCATCCAGCGGACCATGGCGTCGAGAGCGTCGCCCATCGCCACGTCGAGGTCGGGGTCGAAGCCGAAGGTGATCCTGCCGGCCGGGGTCTCCGCGTGGATGGTGTCGAGCGGCCGATCGCGGACGACGTCGAGCCTGGCGGTGGTCCGCATCGGGCACTCGATCGCCGTCCCGCCGACCTCGCCGTCGCCCTGCGCCGCGTGCCCGTCACCGAGGTAGAGGAGCGCGCCCGGCACCGCGACCGGAAGGTAGAGGGTCGACCCGGCGACGAGCTCGCGGCAGTCGATGTTGCCGCCGACGCTCGCGCGCGGCGGGATCGTGGAGTGCTCGCCCTCTTCCGCAGGCGCCAGGCCCATGACGCCGAGGAACGGGGCGAGTCGCCGCGCGAAGCCACGGCTCTCGGTGGCCCGGCCGGAGTCGGTGTCGAGCTCCCAGAGGAGCCAGGAGCGCTCGCCGTCCGCGACGCCGAGCCGGGTGTTGACGTGGGTCTCGAGTCCGCCCGCGACGGTCCAGCCCCACTCGCCCGGCGTCACGTCGACGAGGTGCAGGGCCAGCATGTCGCCGACCTCCGCCCCCTCGACCCGGATCGGGCCGGTCAGCGCGTGCCCGCGCGGCTCGGCGAAGAGGGTGGGCTTCGTCTCGCCCGGCACCGTCTGGCGCTCCAGGTGCCCGGAGGCGTCGAGCGACGAGACGACGACCGTGTCGCCCGGCGCGACGACGAGCCGCGGCGGGTGCGACCGGTCGTAGACGTCGGCGGTGGTGTCGGGCGAGGGGTCGAGACGGTGGAGGGCCATGCGTTTCACGCTACCCCGGCCGCGCGGGCCCTCGCGGAGACGGCCCGCGCGTGCTTGGCTTGCCGCATGAGCGAATCACCGACCCTCGCGGTCACCGGAGCCACGGGGTACGTCGGCGGGGCGGTGGCGGCGGCGCTCGCCGAGGCCGGTCTGCCTCAGCGGCTGGTGGTGCGGTCGGCGAAGCGCGCGCCGCGTCTGCCCGGGGCCGAGGTGGCCGAGGCGTCGTACGGGGAGCGCTCGGCGTCCGTCGACGCGCTGACGGGCATCCGGACCCTCTTCATGGTCTCCGCCGCGGAGGCCCCCGACCGCCTCCGTCAGCACCTCGACTTCGTGGACGCCGCCGTCGAGGCCGGGGTCGAGCACATCGTCTACACGTCGTTCATCGGGGCCGCGCCCGACGCGATCTTCACCCTCGCGCGCGACCACCACGCCACCGAGCAGCGGATCCGCGATGCGGGCGTGCGCTTCACGCTGCTCCGCGACAGCTTCTACCTCGACTTCGTGGCCGAGCTCGTCGGGGAGGACGGCGTCATCCGCGGGCCGGCGGGCGACGGCCGGATGGCGGCGGTCGCGCGAGCGGACGTGGCCGCGGTCGCGGCGGCGGTCCTGCAGGATCCGGCGGCTCACGTCGGCGAGACCTACGAGCTCACCGGGCCCCGCGCCTTCACCCTCGCGGAGGCCGCCGCGACCGTCCAGGCGGCGACCGGCCGCACCGTGACGTTCCACGACGAGACCCTCGAGGAGGCGTACGCCTCGCGCCGGAGGTGGAACCCGGAGCCGTGGCAGGCCGACGCGTGGGTCTCCACCTACACGTCGATCGCGGCCGGGGCGCTCTCGCGCGTCTCCGACGACGTCCGCCGGGTCACGGGGCGTCAGCCGCTGTCGCTCGCCGAACTGCTGGGCTGAGCCCGGGCATCCTGCGGGGCGTCGCTGCACCGGCTCCGGCCGAGAGGCGTCGGCGCACCCGACTCAGGCGCACCGCCGCCGGCCGACCGGGCCTCAGTGCACCCGACGGGCCGACAGCACGCCGCTGATCCCGAGGGTCAGCACCGACACCAGCACGACGGCCATCGGGAGGGTCCAGGCGCCGGTGGCGTCGTGGACCGCACCGACGACGAGCGGCCCGAGCGAGGCGATCGCGTAGCCGCCGCCCTGCACGAGGGCCGACAGACGCCGGGCGTCGACGTCGCTCGTGACCATGCGGACGATCACGATGAAGATGATCGTGATGCCGCCGCCCTGCGCCGCCCCGCCGATGATCGACCAGACGAGCCAGAGCTGCGGGGCGACGAGGAGCCCGAGGGGCATCGCGATCCAGAGCAGCCCGACGAGCGCCACGATGTACACCGGTCGGAAGCGCAGCGCGAGGAATGGAACACCGAGCGCCCCCACGACCGCGAGGATCTGGAACACCGACGAACTGGCTCCCGCCCCCTCGCGGCTGAGCCCGACCTCGTCGTGCAGCAGCGTCGGCATCCACGCCGTGAGGCCGTAGTAGGCGAAGGCCTGGCCGGCGAACGCCAGCGTCAGGCCCCAGGTCGAGAGCCGGCGGAACAGCGACGGCGCAGGATGCCCGACCGGGTCCCCGCCGTGCGTCGGGATGCTCGCCGTGATGACCTCCACCGGCCCGGTCACGAGCTCCCCGAAGCCGGTGCTGTCGTCCGCGACGAACGCCTTGCGGAGGCCGACCGCGAGGATCCAGACCGCGCCGGCGATCACGGCGAACGCGCTCCAGGCGATGAGCGCGAGCGGCCACCCCGTGGCGGACGCGATCGGGGCGGTTCCGAGCGAGGTGATCATCGACCCGACGTTGAGCGCTGACGTGTAGATGCCGGTGACGAACGGGGTCCGCTGGGCCGAGAAGTCGCGGCGGATGACGACCGGCACGACGACGTTGCCGATCGTGATGGACACGCCGATGATGACGGTCCCGACGATGAGCAGGGCCTGCGTCCCGCCGGAGCGGACGAGCGTGCCGGTGAGGACGCCCAGCAGGCTGAGGGTCACGGCGCGCTCGGGCCCGAGGCGGCCGATGAGGCCGGACGCGAGAGGGCTGGCGACCGCGAAGCAGAGCACCGGGATGCTCGTGAGGAGCCCCGCCAGGACGGCGCCGATCCCCAGGTCGGACTTCACGATGTCGAGGACCGGAGCCGTGGCGACGATCGGCCCGCGGAGATTCAGCGCGACGAGGACGATGGCGACGGTCAGGAGCCACGCGGCGGGGGAGCGCGCGATGGTTGCGGCGCGGTTCATGTGGTCGCCGCGCGGGCGCCGCTCTCGGCGGGGAGGCCGAGCAGGTCGAGGAGGCCGTCGGTGTCGCGCGCGACAGCCACTGCTCCGGCCTGCTCCTCGACGCCGCCGTAGCCCCACTCGACGAAGATCGTCGGGACCCCGTGCGCCGTGGCGCCGTCGACGTCGTGGTGGCGATCGCCGACGAGGACCGGACGGGAGAGGTCCACCCCGCGGGCCGCGAGGCGGATCAGCGCCTCCTCCACGACGTCCTTCTTCGCACTCCGCACCTCGTCGTCGCTGGCGCCGGTGATGACGTCGAGATAGCGGGACAGTCCGAAGTGGTCGAGCATGTAGGTCGCCGGTCGCTCCGGCTTGGAGGTGGCGAGCGACGTCGGGATGCCCGCCTCGTGCACCAGGCGGAGCACCTCCTCCATCCCCGGGAAGACGCGGCTGTCGAGAGCTCCCCGCTCGAGGTAGCGGGCGCGATACACCTGCATCGCCTCGTCGAGGGCGGGCCCCGTGAGGCCGAGTTTCTCGGTGAAGCTCTCGGGGAGCGGCGGCCCGACCCATTCGAGGAGCCTCGCCGGTGCGGGCACCGGCAGGCCGAGCGTCTCGAGCGTGTAGGCGAGCGTCGACGTGATGCCCGGCGCGGAATCCGCGATCGTGCCGTCGAGGTCGAACAGAACGGCCGAGTAGGGGAGGGGGGCGTCGGAAATCATCGCCTCCAGACTATCGACGCGGCGCTGTGGCGCGGTCGCGCCCTAGCGACGCGACGCGGCCCTGCCGTCGTCGTCGAGCATCTGCAGGATGAGGCGGGCCACCGTGCCGCCCATCTCGGCGACGATCTCGCGCTCGCTGTCGGTGAGACCGTCGGTGGACAGAGGGTTGCCGACGAGGCGCTCGATCGAGATCGCCTCGGTGGGCGGCTTGACGGGGGCAGGAGCCGGGGCGGCCGGGACGGGACGGGCCGTCGAGGCGCCCGGACGGTCGCGCCGCCCACCCGGCGGGGTGCTCACGGACGGAGCCGTGGCACGGGACGGGGTCGACGTGCGGGACGTGGTCGACGTGCGGGACGTGGCGGTGGCGCGGTCGATCCAGCGGGTGGCGGTGGTGATCGGGGTGAGCGGACGACCGGTCGACGGACGGATGGCGGCCACGAGCTGGTCGAAGAGGGGGTTGGCCGATCGGGCGTGCTGCGACTGGATCGGCATGGACGGGACGGGTCGTGTGTTCACGGGAGAACCTTTCGGATTGGTTATTTCACATCCTACGGAGATTCTCGGTCGAATCAATATGTATTTCAGATTGGATCTAGAAGAGGCGGGAGTGCCCGTCGTCCATCCCGCGCATCGCGTCGTAGTCGAGGACGACGCAGCGGATCCCGCGATCCTCGGCCAGCGTGCGGGCCTGCGGCTTGATCTCCTGCGCGGCGAAGACCCCGGCCACCGGTTTGAGGTGCGGGTCGCGGTTCATGAGCTCGAGGTAGCGGGTGAGCTGCTCGACCCCGTCGATGTCGCCGCGCCTCTTGATCTCGACCGCCACCGCGGCTCCTGCGGAATCCCGGGCCAGGATGTCGACGGGACCGATCGCCGTCATGTACTCGCGTCGGACCAGGGTGTGACCCTCGCCGAGCACCTCGATCTGCTCCGCCATGAGCTTCTGCAGGTGGGCCTCCACGCCGTCTTTCACGAGCCCCGGATCGACACCCAGCTCGTGGGCGGAATCGTGCAGGATCTCGTGGATCGACACCACGAGGATGTCGGCCGTCTTCGCCTGGGTCACCTTCCAGAGCTCCACCACGCCGGCCTCGCGCTGGTCGTCGTCCGGCTCGAGGGTCGAGAGGGTGCACGGGGGGCTCATCCAGTTGAGCGGCTTGTAGCTGCCGCCGTCGGAGTGGACGAGGAGGCTGCCGTCGCTCTTGACCATCAGCAGACGGGTCGCGAGCGGGAGGTGGGCGGAGAGGCGGCCGGCGTAGTCCACCGAACAGCGAGCAATGACGAGACGCACCCCCCAACGGTACCCGGCGGGTGGCTCGACCCGGGCGCGCCGGCTGCGGCGTTGTCGTCGTCGGCGATGGCGCCGCCATCGCTCTCCTCCTCCGCCTTGCATCCGACGTCCCCGGGCCGCGCCTTCCCCGGCCCTGCCCGGGCGCGCCGGCTGCGGCGTTGTCGTCGTCGGCGATGGCGCCGCCATCGCTCTCCTCCTCCGCCTTGCATCCGACGTCCCCGTGCCGCGCCTTCCTCTCTGACCGAGACTCCACGTGTGGCCACGTTCGGGGAAAGTGAGCGGCGTGTTGTGGAGTCTGGCGGGGTGGGAGTGCGGCGGGGCGGGGGTCGGCTGGGTGAGACTCCACGTTTGGCCACGTTCGGGGAAAGTGAGCGGCGAGTTGTGGAGTCTCGGCGAAGCCGAGGCGGGGGGAGTGCGGCGGGGGAGCGGGCGGGAGCGGGGGCGGGGCGTGCTAGCGCCGCGACGGCTCGCGCGCGGCACCGGAGGCGAGGCCCGCGGCCACGATGAGCACGAACACGGCGAAGAGCGCGTTGAGCAGGCCGAAGCGCTCGCCGAGGAAGCCGATCAGCGGCGGGATCGCGAGGAACGCGACGTAGCCGATCGTGGCCACGGCGCTGACGCGGGCCGCGGCGTTGCGGGAGTCGTCCGCCGCCGCCGAGAGTCCGACGGGGAAGCCCAGCGCGGCACCGAAGCCCCAGAAGACGACGCCGACGACGGCGAGCCAGACGACCGGTGACAGGATCACGAGCAGCAGGCCCACGATCGCGGCGACGGCCGAGGCGCGGAGCATGAACACGCGGCCGTAACGGTCGATGAGCGGGGTCCCGGCGACGCGGGCGATGGTCATCGCGGTGACGAAGACGAAGAAGATCGAGGTGCCGGCGGCGTTCGAGACGCCGTGCCCGTCGACCATGGCCAGGGCGAGCCAGTCGTTGGCCGAGCCCTCGGTGGTCGCCATGCCGAGCACGACGAGGCCGATCAGCAGGGTGCCGGGCGTGGTCCAGATCGCGAGACGCGAGCGCCAGGAGCTCTCGCGGGGAGCCTCGTCGTCCGTGGCTCCGGCGTGTCCGAGCTCCTCCGACTGGAAGCGTCGCGTGAAGACGACGGCGGACACGGCGACGATGACGGCGAGCAGGGCGACGTGGGTCGCGACGGGGACGCGCAGGAGCTCGGCTCCTGCGCTGACGAGGGCCCCCACCATGGTGCCGAGGCTGAACGACGCATGGAACAGCGGCATGACCGTCCGCCCGAGAACCCGCTCGGCAGCCGCCCCGGAGACGTTCATCGCGACGTCGAGCGTGCCGTTGCCGAAGCCGAAGACGGCCATGCCGATGAGGATCGCCCAGAATCCGGCGCCCAGCGAGGCGCTCAGGCCGGCGACGACGAGGCCCACCGAGAGGACGCCGAGCATCGTCAGAGCCGTGCGGCGCGCGCCGACCGAGGCGATGATGTGGCTCGACAGGGTGATGCCGATGATCGAGCCCACGCTTATCCCGCCCGCGAGGAATCCCATCTCGAGCGTCGTGGCGTGCAGGATGTCGCGGATCGACGGCAGCCGGCCGAGCCACGTCGAGACGGCGAGCCCCGAGAGGCCGAAGACCACGAAGAGGGCGTTGCGCCACCGGACCACGTCTCGTCGGGTGAGCCCGCCGTCGTAGGTGCGGGTGTCGAGAGAGGAGGTCGCCATCGGTCTTCTTCTGCTGGGAGTGCGGGAGGGGAGTCGGCGAAGCAGGATCGAATCGATTCGACCGGCGCCGTCCGACCACCGTAGCAAGCCCTCCGGCACCCGGACAAGGGCATCGTCGAATCGATTCGACTAGGCTCCGGTGGCATGGCAGGATCCGAGCAGACGACGCCCGTGCGTCCGACCCTCGCCGCGGTGGCGCGCCTGGCCGGCGTCTCCCCGTCCACGGCGTCGCTGGCCCTCAACGACTCCGGCCCCGTGGCCGACGCCACGCGCGAGCGGGTCCTGCGGGCGGCGGCCGACCTCGGCTACGCCGGCCCCGACCCGCGGGCCCGGTCGCTGCGTCGCGGCCGCTCCGGCATCGTCGGCGTCGTGCTCGAGGACACTCTCCGCGACGCCTTCCGCGACCCGATGAACGTGCTCATGCTCGACGGGATCGCCGACGTGACGGGGGCGGCCGGATCCTCGCTCCTGCTGCTCACCGAGACGCTCGGCCGGCCGTCCGCCCTCGTCGACGCGCCCGTCGACGCCGTGGTGCTCTTCGGCTGCAGCACGCGCGTCGACGAGTCGGTCGCGATCGTGCGGCGGCGCGGGATCCCCGTGGTGGCGATCGAGGGACGCCCCGTGCCCGGCGTGCTCGACATCGCCCTCGACAACCGGGAGGCGACCGCCACCCTGGCGAGGCACCTGCGCGACCTGGGGCACTCCCGGGTGGCGCTCGTGACGCTCGAGCTCGACCGGGAGCCCGTCGCCGGACCGCTGACCGAGGCCCGGATCGAGGCGGCCGCGTCGTTCACGGCCCTGGAGCGGATCCGCGGCGCGCAGGACGTCTTCCCCGGGGTCGGCGGCCGCTCGACCCTCGGCAGCAGCATCGAGGAGGGGCGCCTCGCGGGGCTCGAGCTCCTCGCCGACCCCGAAGGCAGGCCGACCGCCGTCATCGCGCAGAGCGACCTCCTCGCGGCGGGCGTCGTCCGGGCCGCGACCGAACTCGGGCTCGGCGTTCCGGGTGATCTCAGCGTGGTCGGCTTCGACGGCGTCCGCATCGACGACCCGGTGGCCGACGATCTCACGACGATGGTCCAGCCCGCCATCGCCAAGGGCCAGGCGGCAGGCCGCGGCGTCCTCGCTCTGCTCACAGGAGCCGCGCCCGAGCGGGTCGCATTCGTCTCGCAGTTCCGGCGCGGCTCCACGACGGCGCCCCCGCCGGCCTGACCGGACGGGGGCCGCGGTCTCTCAGGCGCTCGCGGCGATCCGCTCGGCGGTGCGCAGCGAAAGCGCCATGATCGTGAGCGCCGGGTTCGCGATGACGGAGCTCGGGAACGTCGAGTTGTCGCTGACCCAGAGGTTCGGCACGTCGTGGCTCCGACCGTCGGGGTCGACGACGGCCCGGGCGGGGTCCGTCCCCATGCGGGCGGTGCCGATGGTGTGAGCGGTGCGGTTGAGGACCATCGTCTCCGTGGCTCCTGCCGCTTCGACGATGCCGGTCATCGTGCGGATGGCGTGCTGCTCCAGCCGCTGCTCGTTCTCACCGGCCGTGTACGCGATGTGCGCCTTGGGCATCCCGTGGGCGTCGAGCTCGTCGGAGAGCGTGAGCCGGTTCCGTTCGTCGGGCAGGCACTCGGCGTTGATGCCGACGCCGGCGAGGTGGCGGTACGACAGCAGGGCGGACACGAGCTCCTGCCCCCAGAGGCCGGCGCTCCGCGCCATCGTCGTCGCGAGGGTGAGCGGCATCGCCCCGAGGCTCTGGATGAGGTAGCCGCCCACGAAGTCGGCGTCGTCGGGGCGGACGAAATCCTCCGTGATGATCGACGACGGGTAGCCGCGGTAGCTCCGCATCTCCTCCTCGAAGCGACCCCAGACCTGCGTCGCGCCGTGGACCATGAAGTTCCGGCCGACCTGGTCGCTGCTGTTGGCGATCCCGGCGTGCAGCAGGAGTCGGGGCGTCTCGATGCCGCCCGCGGACAGGACGACGGTCCGGCAGCGCTGACGTCGCTCGACCCCGTCGCGGAGGTAGAGGACCGCGGTGACGCGACCCGACGCGTCCTGCTCGAAGCCGTGCACGCGCGAGCCGGGGCGGATCTCCGCACCCGAGGCGATGGCCAGGGGCAGGTAGGTGGTGTCCATGCTGACCTTGGCGCCGCTCCGGCAGCCCTGGTGGCAGCTGCCGCAGTTGGCGCAGGCGGGGCGGGTGCCGACGTGGTCCTGGTGCCGGTCGCGCGTGAGCACCGCGGCTGGTGCGTCGGTCGCGCGGATGCCCCGGGCTTCGCAGCCGCGGATCATCATGTCGGACGACGCGTTGCGGGCGGGCGGAGGCATCTCGTAGGAGCGCGCGGGATCCCAGGGGTAGTCGGCCGGCCCCGAGACCCCGACGAACCGCTCGACGCGCTCGAGGTAGCGGGTCAGCTCGTCGTGCTCGATCGGCCAGTCCTCGCCCGCGCCCTGCGTGGAGCGGAGGCGGAGGTCACGCGGATCGGGCCTCGGGGTGAAGGCGCCCCAGTGCAGCATCGAGCCGCCGACGCCCTGCCCGCTGTTGTTCGCACCGAACGCCGTCGGGTCGGCGCCGTCGCTGAGGCGCTCCTCCAGCCAGATGATCTCGGTGGCTTCGGTCTCGTCCTGCGTGAACGCCTGGGGATCGAAGTTCCGGCCCGCCTCCAGCGCCACGACGCGGAAGCCGCGCCCGGCGAGGTCGGCCAGGAGCGGTGCGCCACCGGCTCCGGTGCCGATCACGACGACGTCGACGACGTCGTCGTCTCCGAAGGACCGCATCGAGTCGAGGTTCATCGTGTGCTTCCCATCCGCGGTTCCCAGCTCTCTTTCTCGTCGGCGCCCAGCCTCAGGAAGCCCTGGATCCGCACGAGGTCCCCGCCGTTCGCGAAGCCGTCGAAGCCGATCAGGGCCTGGGTCGCAGGATGCGCGAGCCAGAGCCGCACGAGATCGACCCGGCAGTCCTCGAACCACAGGGCGAGCTGGGCCGCGGTGAGCGTGGCGGTCGGCGGCTCGAACGTCTCGTCGACGACGGCCGCGAGCCGGGCATCCTGCGCGTCGGGGTCGAGGCTCGGGAAGTCGGCGAGGGCGTCGAGGGCGAGTCGGTAGGCCTCGACGTCGGTCGGCAGGGCTACGTTCCGCCAGCCGTCGGTCGCGCCGTCGGCCAGTCCGGTGTCGAGGCGGGCGGCGAGATCGATCGATTCGCCCGGCTGAGGCACGGTGCGGTCGGCGACGGCGCGGAGCGTCGCGAGCTGAACGTCGTCGAGGACGCGCGGCCGGTACGCCGGGTCGTCGGCGAGAGCTCGTCCGGCCAGGATGCCGCGGGTCCGCGAGGAGGTGCGGCCGGAGGCCATCGTGCGCGCGACGTCGGCGGGGACGACCGGGCCGGTGCCCGCGGTGTCGTGCCAGAACCGGCGGATGGCCTCGGCGACCTCGTCGGTCCGTTCCAGCATGAGGAGGTGCCCCGCTCCGTCGAGGGTGAGGAACTCCGCCCGCGGATAGACCGGGCCGTTGAGCGAGCGCTGCGCCTCCAGGCCGAGGTCGCCGTCGGAGCCGCCCGCGACGATCAACGCGGGCACGGGCAGGATGCCGACGTCACCGGAGCGGTCCTCGCGGCTGCCGCGCTCGAGCCACGCGGTCCAGGCCTCGGGGGAGGAGCGGCGGACGTCGGCGACGACGAGCGCGTCGGCCTCGGCGTCGAGGGGAGCGCCGACGTTGCCGTCGACGAACGTCCGAGCGGCCTCTGCGTCGAGCGGCCCGTCGGCGGCCCAGGAGATCATCTCGGCGCGGCGGTCGTCGTCCATGGGCTCGGGGGTCGGAGGCGATCCCGCGAGCAGGACGACGCCCGCGAGGCCGAACACGCCGCGCTCGCCGGCCAGCGCACGCGCCGCCACGAGGGTGGCCATCTTCCCGCCCATGCTGTGCCCGACGAGGATCCAGTGGGTCGGAGCGTGGCGACGGATGGCCCGGATCACGTGCCCGACCATGTCGTCGACGGAGGTGCCCGACGATGCCGGGGCGTCGCCGAAGCCGGGCAGGTCGAGCGCGACCGTGTCGAAGGTGTCGCCGAGGGCGTCTCCGAGTCGGTCGAAGGCCCGGGCGCTCAGGCCGAGGCCGGGCAGGAGGAACACCGCGGGGCGTTCGGAATCGGTCACCAGGGTGTTCACACAGCTCCTCCGTCGCGGGACCTCCCCGACAGTACGCGTGCATCCTCCGGGGGGAAACGCTCGGCCGACCAGCGATGTACCCCGTCGAAGGTTCTGACGTATCGTCTGCGATCGACCATTCGGGATTCACGAGTAAATAAAAGAAATACCGATCCGCTGCTCTCGGATCATGACGACGCGAGCCCTCACCGAACCTAGTCCGTTCAGCCCCGGCTACGGTCGACGGCCGCTCGTCTTCGGAGGTCACGACGACGAGTTGTCGGAGCTGTCGGAGGTCTTCGCGTCGCTCGATTTCGGCGAGAGCCAGTCGGTTCTCATCTCGGGACTCCGTGGCTCGGGCAAGACCTCGATGCTCGCGCGTCTCCAGGACGCCGCGCGAGACGAAGGCTGGCTCGTGATCAGCGACGATGCGAGTGCGGGCCTGATGGAGCGCGTGATGGAGACGACGATTCCGGCTCTGCTCGGCGGGCTCTCGCCGGACTCGCGGGCGCGCCTGACGGGTCTCGGCATCTGGAAACTCGATGCACAGTGGGAGTACGTCGACCGCCATCGGGAGATCAGGCCGCTCCTGCGTAGAGATCTCGTCGCGCTGTCCGAGATCCTGGCCGAGGAACGTCGACCCGCGGGAATCCTGATCACCATCGACGAGGTGTCCTCGGGCAAGGTCCGCCTCCGCGAGCTGTCTCGATTCGCCCTCGAGATCTCACACGCGATCGGCGAAGGAGCGAACATCATGGTGGCCTTCGCCGGTATCAAGATCGACCTCGACGCCCTGGTCGAGCAGGAGCACACCACGTTCCTCCGGCGCTCGCGCGAGCTGGACTTCCGTCGGCTCAGCCCGACCCAGACCCGGCACGTCCTGTCGGAGTCGATCCGGATCGGGGGCAAGACCATCGACGAGGCCGCCCTCGATCTTCTCGTCTCGGTGTCGCAGGGTTATCCGTATCTCGTCCAGCTCGCCGGCGACTATGCCTGGCGCAGCAGCGGGACCAATGCGGTGATCTCCGTCCACGATGCGGAGAGCGCGCACATCCGAGCCGTCGCCGCCGTCGAGCGGAGAGTCATCAGTCGCGTCTACCAGGATCTTTCGGAGAAGGATCAGGAATTCGTCGCCGCGATGGCCGTCGACGAGGGCCGGAGTCGGATCGCCGACATCGTGGATCGAATGGGCGTGTCTGCGCAGTACGTCCAGGTCTACAAGAAGCGCCTGATCGGAAGCGGATACGTCCAGTCGGACGGTCACGGTCACGTGATCTTCTCCCTGCCTTATCTCCGCGACTACATCCGATCGATGTCTCGCGAACGTGTCGACAGCCCCGTTTCCGACGACTTGGAGAACTACCCCCCGCGCCCTGTCACTGCCGACGACGGTCGCGAGGCCTAGCGCGCGCCCGTCACGACCCAGCGCGATCCCGCGGCCCGCAGACCGAGCGTCACCGCCCGCGCGCCGATGTAGCCCAGGCCGAAGGCGAACCAGAGTGCGACCGGGGCGCCGTCGCCCCTCGCGCCGAGCGACCACGCGAGCAGCGGCAGGTAGACCGCCACGTTGACGAGGCCGGTGAGCCCGAGATACCGGGCATCCCCGGCCCCGAGCAGCACCCCGTCGAGCACGAACACGAAGCCGGCCACGGGGATCCCGGCGCTCATCGCCAGGAGCAGCCCGGGCAGGAGCCGCGCCACCTCGGCGTCGGTCGTGAAGACGGGCGCGAGCACCCCCGAGACGGCGGCCAGCAGGAGGCCCAGCACCGCGCCTCCCGCGACCCCCCAGAGCAGCAGCCGGCGTGTCACGCGCCGCACGCGCTCGCGGTCGCCCGCCCCCAGCGCGTGCCCGACGAGCGCCTGACCCGCGATGGCCAGGGCGTCCAGGGCGAAGGCGAGCGCCGAGAAGAGCGTCAACGCGATCTGCACGGCGGCGAGGCCGCGGACGCCGAGGGTCGCCGCGGCCGAGACGGTCGCGAGCATGGCCGCCCGGAGGCAGGCGTTCCGCAGCAGGAGCCACGCGCCCGACGAGGCCGTGCGTCCGACGCCGTCGAGCCCCGGCCGGAGGGGGACGCCCGCCGCCCGGGCGGCGCGCACCGCGATGACCGCGTAGACCGCGGCCATGCCGGCCTGCGCGGTGACGGTGCCCCACGCGGATCCTGCGATGCCCCAGCCGAAGCCGTAGAGGAACACCGCGTTGAGCAGCGCGTTCGCCGCGAAGCCGACGGTCGCGACGACGAGCGGCGTCCGGGTGTCCTGGAGGCCGCGCAGGAGCCCCGTCGCCGCGATGACGACGAGCATGGCGGGAAGGCCGAGCACCGAGATCGTCAGGTACGTCGTGGCGGCGTCGGCGACTCTTCGGGACGTGTCGAAGGCGTCGACGAGCGGCCGCGCCGTCGCGAGGCCGACGCCCGCCAGGACGACGCCGACGCCGAGCGCGAACCAGAGGCCGTCGATGCCGGCCCGCAGCGCGCCCGGCCGGTCGCCCGCTCCGAGCCGCCGCGCGACCGTCGGTGTCGTCGCGTAGGCCAGGAAGATCAGGAGCCCCACGGCCGTCTGCAGGATGACGCTCGCCACGCCCAGCCCCGCGAGGGGAGCGGCCCCGAGGTGGCCGACGAGGGCGGTGTCGGTGAGGAGGAAGAGCGGCTCGGCGATCAGCGCGCCGAGCGCCGGTACGGCGAGGCGAGCGATGTCGCGATCGAGCGCTCGCGTGGCGCTCAGGCGGTTCCCCGGGCGCGGCCGATGACGTTCATCGCGTGGTAGACGACGATGGCGGCCACCGTGCCGAGGATGATGCCGCTGAAGGTCGCCCCGCCCAGCACGACGGTGAAGTTCGCGATGCCGAAGACGAGCGCGACCGCGGCCGTGAGCTGGTTCTTGGGCTTGGAGAAGTCGACGCGGTTCTCGACCCAGATCCGGACCCCGATGATGCCGATCAGGCCGTAGAGCGCCGTCGTCACGCCGCCGAGCACGCCCGGCGGGACGGTGAAGATGATCGCCCCGATCTTGGGCGACAGGCCCAGCAGGATCGCCAGGATCCCCGCGACCCAGTACGCAGCGGTCGAGAAGACCCGGGTGGCCGCCATCACGCCGATGTTCTCGCCGTACGTCGTCGTCGCGGAGCCGCCGCCGAGGCCCGCGAGGAGGGTGCTGAGCCCGTCGGCCAGGAGCGCGCGACCCGTCAGCGGGTCGAGGTTGCGGTCGGTGAGCTGGCCGACGCCCTTGACGTGGCCGACGTTCTCCGCGATCAGGGCGAGGACGACCGGGAGGAAGCCCAGGTAGATCGCCAGGTACGAGGCATCGAAGGCCGGGGCCGTGAAGGTCGGCCAGCCCAGCCACGAGGCCTTCCCCACCGCTGCGAAGTCGACCTGGCCGAACAGGACCGCCGCCACGTAGCCGACGACGACGCCGACGAAGATCGACAGGCGCCCGAGCATCCCGCGGAAGACCACCGCGCTCAGGATCACGGCGGCCAGCGTGATCAGGGCGACCACGGGCCCCTTCGCGAAGTTGTCGCGGGCCGACGGCGCGAGGTTGAAGCCGATCAGCGCGACGATCGCGCCGCTGACGACGGGCGGTAGCAGGGCGTCGATCCACCGGGTGCCGACCACGATCACGAGCAGCCCGACCAGGGCGAGCATCGCGCCGACGACGATGATGCCGCTGAGCGCGAGCGGGATGCCGCCGACCTTCGTGGCCGCCCCGATCGGCGCCAGGAAGGCGAACGACGAACCCAGGTAGCTGGGCAGGCGGTTCCTCGTGATCAGGAGGAAGAGGAGAGTGCCGACGCCGGAGAAGAACAGCGTGGTCGACGGCGGGAATCCGGTGATGAGCGGCACGAGGAACGTCGCGCCGAACATCGCGACGACGTGCTGAGCGCCGAAGCCGATCGTGCGGAGCCACGAGAGCCGCTCCTCCGGCAGGACGATCGAGGAGGCGTCGACCGAGCGTCCGTCGCCGTGAAGCTTCCAGGGGAGGGCCATGCGTCGACTCTACTGAGAGGCGCGCCTAGGCTTGATCCATGACCGACACTGCCGCTGACTCCGGAATCCTCACCGACGAGCTCGACGAGGCGGTGCGACCGCAGGACGACCTCTTCCGCCACGTCAACGGTTCGTGGATGGCCCGCACCGAGATCCCCGATGACAAGGCCCGCTGGGGCTCCTTCTACGTGCTGGCCGAGGCCGCCGAGACCGCCGTCCGGGAGATCATCGACGAGTCGCGGGAGGCCGAAGAGGGCACCGAGGCCCGCAAGGTCGGCGACCTCTTCGCCAGCTTCCTCGACGAGGAGCGCGTCGAGGAGCTCGGCGCCGAGCCGATCCGCGAACTGCTCGGCACCGTCGACGACGTCTCCGACGTCGACGCCCTCCTCCGGGCCGTGGGCCGGTTCGAGCTCCAGGGCGTCTCCGGGTTCCTGCAGCTCTTCGTCGACAACGACCCGGGCCAGCCCGAGCGCTACGTCGTCTTCGTCGAGCAGGCCGGCCTCGGCCTCCCCGACGAGTCGTACTACCGCGACGAGAAGTTCGCCCCCGTCAAGGCCGCCTACGAGACCTTCGTCGGCACCATGCTGGGCCTCGCAGGAGCCGACGACGCGGCCGGGCGTGCCGCTCGCGTCGTGGCCCTCGAGACCGCGATCGCCGCCCAGCACTGGGACAACGTGGCGACGCGCGAGAGCGAGAAGACCTACAACCTCCTGCCCTGGGCCGAGGCGAAGGCGCTCGCGGAGGGCGTCGATCTCGACGTGTGGCGCGACGCCGTCGGAGCTCCGGCCGGAGTCTTCGACGAGGTCGTCGTGCGCCAGCCCTCCTTCGTCTCCGGCCTCGCGACGCTCCTCGTCGACGACCGCCTCGACGCCTGGCGCGACTGGCTGCGCTGGCAGATCGTCCGCTCGTTCGCGGCC
This sequence comes from Frondihabitans sp. 762G35, assembly GCF_002074055.1. Taxonomy (NCBI): domain Bacteria; kingdom Bacillati; phylum Actinomycetota; class Actinomycetes; order Micrococcales; family Microbacteriaceae; genus Frondihabitans; species Frondihabitans sp. 762G35. Next base: position 98,851 of record NZ_CP014619.1, read on the forward strand.
TACCTCTCGAGCGACTTCGTGAAGGCGAACTTCGACTTCTACGGCAAGACCCTCACCGGGACCCCGGTCCAGCGCGCCCGGTGGAAGCGCGGCGTCTCCCTCGTCGAGGGCGCAATGGGCGAGGCCGTCGGCCGCATCTACGTCGAGCGCCACTTCGCCCCCGAGGCGAAGGAGACGATGGACGTCCTCGTCGCGAACCTCGTCGAGGCCTACCGCCAGAGCATCACCGCCCTCGACTGGATGACCGACGCCACGCGCGGCCGCGCCCTCGAGAAGCTCGACAGGTTCACCCCGAAGATCGGCTACCCGGTGAAGTGGCGCGACTACTCCCCGCTCCGGATCGACGCGGGCGACCTCGTCGGCAACGTCCGGGCCACCGCGGTCTTCGGCTTCGACCGCGAACTCGGCAAGATCGGCAAGCCGATCGATCGCGACGAGTGGTTCATGACCCCGCAGACGATCAACGCGTACTACAACCCCGGTTTCAACGAGATCGTCTTCCCCGCCGCCATCCTGCAGTTCCCGTTCTTCGACGCCTCCCGCGACGCCGCCGCCAACTACGGCGCCATCGGGGCGGTCATCGGCCACGAGATCGGCCACGGCTTCGACGACCAGGGCTCGAAGTACGACGGCGACGGCCGCCTCACCGACTGGTGGACCGCCGCCGACAGGGAGGCGTTCGAGAAGCTCACCTCGTCGCTCATCGCCCAGTACGACGCCCTCGAGCCCGCGCAGACGCCGGGTCACCACGTCAACGGCGCCCTCACGATCGGCGAGAACATCGGCGACCTCGGCGGGCTCTCCATCGCCTGGAAGGCCTACCTGATCTCGCTCGACGGCGCCGAGCCCCCGGTGATCGACGGCCTCACGGGCGTGCAGCGCTTCTTCCTCAGCTGGGCGCAGGCGTGGCAGATGAAGCTGCGCGACGAGGAGGCCGTCCGCCTCCTCTCCATCGACCCGCACTCGCCGAACGAGTTCCGCTGCAACCAGATCGTGCGCAACATCGACGAGTTCTACGCCGCCTTCGGCGTGACACCCGACGACGCCCTGTGGCTTCCCGAGGAGGAGCGCGTCACGATTTGGTAGCGGAACCGGCGGCGGAGACACGACGCGAGCGCAGGATGCGCGACCACGGTCGCCACCTGGGCCCGCGCGTCGACGAGCCGTTCGAGCGCAGCTTCCGGGCGCTCGGCTCCCTCGCCTACGAGAACGCGCGCGTCTCGGCCTCGGCCGCCGACCTCGACACCGGCGACGTCGTCCTCGCCATCGACGAGAGCGTGTCGCTCCCCACCGCCGAGGTCGGATCCCTGCTGCTCCTCATCGAGGTGGCGGTGCGGCTCGGCGACGGACGCCTGTCGCCCGTCGCCGACGTCGCGCGCGAGGCGCCCGACGACGACGGCACGCGGGTGGACGACCCGCGCGTCGGAGGGCTGTGGCCGTCGCTCCTGCTGCCCAAGCTCTGCGTGCTCGACGCCGCCACCCTCGTCGGTGCCGTCCGCGACCCCGTCGCGACCAACGCGCTCGCCCGGACGGTCGGGCTCGACGCCATCCACGCCCGCGGGGAGTCCCTCGGCCTGACCCGCACGGCGCTGCTCGACTTCGCCCGCGCCAGCCGCGGCCCGGACGACGCCCCGCAGGTCTCCGTGGGGTCCGCCCTCGAACTGCAGCGACTCCTCGGCGACCTCGTCGCCGGACGCACCCTCGACACGCCGGTGAGCAACCGGGTCCTGGGTTGGCTGTCGACCGGAACCGACCTCTCGCTGGTCGCGTCCGCCTTCGGCCTCGACCCGGTGGCCCACCGGGCCCGCGACCACGACCTCCAACTCGTCAACCTCACCGGGGCGACGGCCGGGGTGCGGTCCGAGGTGGGAGCGCTCCGCGGTCCGCGCCGCGGAATCGCCTACGCGGTCACCGTCGCATTCGACGACGTCGACCTGGCGGCGCGGTTGCGGGTGCTCGACGTGATGCACACCGTAGGCCTAGACCTCCTCGAATTCTGCTCCTGAGCGCGGCTCGGACGGGGCGCCTGCGGCGTTGTCGCCCGACCCGATAGCTCCCGCCATCGGGACGGCCTCCGCCTTGCATCCGCCCTGCCCGAGCCGCGCTCCGCGGCGGTCGGACGGGGCGGCTGCGGCGTTGTCGTCGTCGGCGATAGCGCCGCTATCGCTCTCCTCCGCCTTGCATCCGCCCTGCCCGACCGCCGCTCCGCGCCGCTAGCAGCGAGTGGCTGCGGCGTCGTCGTGACGGAGTCCGCCGGGTCAGCCGAGCGTGGCCGCCGCGCGACGGAGTTCTTCGAGCGTCGCCACCGCGTGCGGAGCCAGTCCGTCGTCGTCGGATCGATCGCCCTCGGACCATCTCGCGTAGCCCTGTTTGAACGCGAGCACGCCCATCTCGCTGGCGAGACGCGCCCCGATCGCGGGGACCCCGCGCGCCTCGAGCGCGGCGGTCATCGCCGCCGCCATCCCGACGCTCTTCAGGGCGTCCCGCTCCTGGAGCTCGTTGCTGGCGGCCACGGCGGCGCGGATCCGGGGGCCCAGGTCGCGATTGCGGGGACCCATCGCGGACGACGCGCGCTCGAGCCCGGCGGCGACCGCCTCGAGCGGCGAGGCTCCGGCAGGAGCAGACGCGATCCCCTCCGCGAGAAGAGAGCTGAGGGTCTCCTGGCCGGCCACCAGCAGCTCGCGCTTGTCGGGGAAGTGCCGGAAGAAGGTGCTCTTCGTGACTCCGGCACGCTCGCTGATCTGGGCCACGGTGGTGTCGTCGTAGCCCTGGTCGACGAAGAGATCGACGGCGGCGACGACGAGCCGCTCGCGTGCCCCGGGTTCCCATCTCGCCATGGGGCCATCCTAGCGACGGGACAAGTGTCCCATCGCGGTGATACGGTGATGGGACAGTGGTCCCATCAGTGGACCACCCCCAGATCAGAGGAGTACTCATGCACGTCTTCGTCACGGGAGGGACAGGAACCATCGGCGGTCCCGTCATCGCGGAGCTCTTGGCCCACGGCCACACCGTCCTCGGGCTGGCCCGCTCGGCCGGGTCGGCGTCGTCCCTGCGTGACGCGGGGGCGACCGTCATCGAGGGTGGGCTCGCCGACCTCGACATCCTCCGCGCGGGGTCCGAGCAGGCCGACGGCGTGATCAGCCTGGCCTTCGGCAGCGACTACAGCACGGCCGAGGCGCTGACCGCCAGCATCGCGGAGGAGAGCGCCGCCATGAGGACCCTCGGTGAGACCCTCGTCGGGACCGGCAAGCCGTTCGTCGTCGTCTCGGGCACACCGTGGACGGCCGGCCGACCGTCCACGGAATCGGACCCTCTCCCGAAGGACGGCCCGGTCGCCGGCCGGGCGCTCTCGGTCGAGGCCGCGCTCGCGCTGTCGTCTCGAGGCGTGCGTGCCTCAGCGGTGCGGATGCCCCGCACGGTCCATGAGAACGGCGACGGCGGGTTCGCGGGTCTCCTCGCCCAGGCGGCTCGTCGGTCAGGCGTCGCCGGCTATCCGGGGGACGGTACTCAGCGCTGGCCGGCCGTCCACGCGCGCGACGCCGCCTCGCTGTTCCGGCTGGCACTCGAGAAGGCACCCGCCGGGAGCGCGTGGCACGCCGTCGCCGACGAGGGCGACGCGGTGATCGACATCGCCGCGGTCGTGGGCCGTCGCCTGGGGCTGCCGGTGGCGTCCGTTCCCGACGTCACCTTCGGACCGTTCGGGCCGATCTTCGCGACCGACCAGCCATCGTCGAGCGCGTTCACGCGCAAGACGTTGGGATGGGAGCCCCGGCACCCGAGCCTGCTCGCCGACCTCGAGAACATCCGCCCCTGAGGGCTACTGGAGGGCGCCGACGGTCAGAAGGGAAACCGACGATGAAGCGCAGGCGGCGACGCCGGCGTCCTTGACGAAGAGGGACGCCGTCTGCCCGGGGGGATACACCCGGAAGCCGTCGGCCGTGGTCGGCTTGCACTCGGTGGCGTCGTAGACGCCGGCCTGGACGATGCGGAGCTGAGCGCTCGCCGTCTTGCCCGGTGCGAGCGTGACGGTGGGGTGGGCGGACGTCCGGTCGAACGCCGCCGCCTTGCCGATCTGCGACCCGTTGCCGTTGCCGACGAAGGAGACGCCCGGCCAGCCCTGGAGCGTGCAGGAGGCGCTCCCGGCGTTCGTGAGGACGATCTTGACGTACACGCTTCCGGCCGCGCCGTCGTTGGGGCCGGCCGTCGCCCGGAGGTTCGTCGTGGTGCAGGCGGCGGTGGAACCGCTCGTCCCCGTGCCGGTTCCCGTCCCCGTGCTCGTGGTCGGCATCGGGGAGGTTCCGTCCGTCGCCGGCGTGCTGGGCGCCGTGGAGGCGGGCGCGCTGGCGGTGACGGGCGTCTCCGCCGGCGCGGTGGAGGTGCCCGAGCATCCTGCGAGCCCGAGACCCGCGAGGGAGACGAGCGCGACGACGGCGAAGCGGGTGCGTGTACTCATGTGTCCACCCTGCCACGCGGGCGGGGGAGCGGGGTCAATCGATGAGATCGCGCGCGTACATCTCTCGGAGGGTTTTCACGCCGGCCGGCGGGCAGCGGTGGGCGTCGCGCGTCGTCACCCAGGTCAGGGATCCGACCTCGGCGGCCGGCTGCGGCTCGTCGGGAGAGCTCGCGGCGAAGAGCGTCATGGCGACCAGGCGTCCCTCGGGTTCACCGTGGGCCTGCTCGGTCACGGTGAAGAGCTCGTGGACGCTCCCCGGATCGAGGCGCAGCGACACCTCCTCCAGGGCCTCGCGGACCATGGCGTCGCGCGCCGACTCCCCGGGCTCCACCTTGCCGCCCGGCAGGTAGAGGACGTCTCGGCCGCGCGCCGTGACCATCAGCAGACACCGGTCGCGGACGAGGGCGAGAGCGCTGACGACGATCGGGTCCATGCCTCCATGCTCGCGCATCCGGAGCGTCGAGTCCGCCTCTTGACACGAACATATCTCTGTGAAATATTCAATCTCAGATGCGCGACGACCCGGTCGCCCCGACAGATTGCAGGATCCCATGCTCGCCGAGACCAGCGCTCCCCTCCGCACCACCCTCGTCGTCGACCCGGTCGACTACCTCCTCGCCGACGTCGCCCTCGGTCGGCACCTGCCCGGCGAACCCGTCCACGCCGCCCAACTGGCCGAGGAGCACGGGATCACCGGGGCCGAGGCCGTCGAGGCCGTCGAGACGGCGTGGTTCCTCGGGGTGCTCACCCGGGGCCACTCGATCGCCGAGGGCCGTGTCGCCTGGACTCCCGCGGGCACCGAGGCGCAGGTGCACCGCCTGGCGCGCGCCATGGTGGCGATGGTCCGCCGTCCGGTCTCGACGCGCGAGACGGCGTGTTCCGTCATCGACGGCGAAGACCTCCGCCAGGGCGCCGCGGAGCTGTTCGACCTGCGGACCCCGGCCGACCTCGTCGTCTTCCTGGAGCTGGCCCGCGCCCTCCTCGGCCGCTCGGACCGCCTGCTGGTCGACGACCTCGTCGCTCCGGTCGCCATCCTCTTCTCCGAGGTCTCGCAGGAGACGCACGGCATCGAGTTCGCCGCCCCGGCCGCCGTGCGCGACGACCTGGTCCGCGCGCTGGTGCGCGCCCTCATCGACGGACGCGTCGACGACTTCGCCGACCTGGTCGACGACTACCTGCTGGCGCTGTCCGTGGGCTGACCGGCGGCTCCGTGCGCGTCGCCGAGGCGGGCCCGCCATTCCGCCTCGAGGATCGCGTACACGCCCGTGTCGGCCCACTCCCCCTTGAAGAAGAGGTCCTCCACGAAGTGCGCCTCCTCGCGCATCCCGAGCCGGCGGCAGAGCGCCACCGACGCGGCGTTGCGAGGATCGAGCCGCGCGTGGACCCGGTGGCTCCCCAGGTCCTCGAAGCAGAGCTGCAGGATCCGGGAGGCCGCCTCGAAGGCGTAGCCACGGCCCTGGAACTCGGGCGCGACGATCCAGCCCACCTCCGCCTGCCTGTCGGCGACGCTCGTCAGGCTCACGTTGACCTCGCCGATGACGCAACCCGGCGACTCCTGCGTCTCGACGGCCAGGACGAGCCCGTCGCCGTCGTGCGCCAGGCGCACCAGGTCGACGCGCCGCTCCAGGTGCTCGCGCGCCGCCGCGCGATCGCGGGCGGGCCAGAGCATGTAGCGCAGAACCTCGGGGTCGGACTGGTAGACGAGGACGTCGTCGAGGTCGTCGATCGTCAGCGGGCGCAGCAGGAGGCGCTCCGTAAGGATCGCGGACGCCTCGACGAGCATCAGACGGCTTCGGCCTCGTCGCCGCGTGCGGCGGGACGGAGCGGCGTCGCAGCCCGGGCGGCGCGCGTGTCGGTCAGGCCGAAGAGCGCCTCGAGGCCGTCGCGGAACTCCTCGCCGCGGCCCTCGCGAGCGAGCTCGCGGGCCCGGACCGAGGGGGTGTGGAGGAGGACTCCGGCGAGGTGCCGGAGCGCCTGCTCCGTCTTCTCGGAGGAGTCGCCGCGCGAGCGGGCGCGTTCGATCTCCGCGTCGAGGAGATCGAAGACGTGTCGGCGCAGCGCGACGACGGCGGGCGTGAGCGACTGCTCCGCGGCGACGGCGTGGAACTCCGCGGCGGCCTCGCCCACCAGGGCCCGGGCGTCGTCGGCGGCGTTCAGCTCGGAGAGCGGCGCGTGGAGGCTGATGGTCTCGAGGTCGAGGAGTTCGACACCGTCGACGTCGACGACGAGCGGGTCGACGTTGCGCGGGAGACCGAGGTCGATGATGAGGCGGCGCTGGCCGCTTGTCACGGTCGCCGGGGTGACGACGGGTGTCGGAGACGACGTGCAGGTGATGACGACGTCGCTCCAGGCGACGGCCTCGGCGAGGTCGCTCCAGGCGGTGAGCTCGTGCTTGCCGGCGAAGCGCTCGGCGCGGCCCGAGCCCGAGTAGACGCCGATGTCGGCGGCCCCGCGGTCGCGGAGCGCGACGACGGTGGTGGCCGCGTACTGGCCGGTGCCGACGAGCAGGATGCGGGCCTGACCCCAGTCGGTCACGCGGCTCTGGGCCAGCTCGAGGGCGAGGCGCACGAGCGAGCGGCCCGCGCCGCCGAGGGCGGTGCGGTTCTTGACGCCGCGCGAGGTGTGCGAGGCCTTCTGGAAGAGGCGCTCGAGGTCGGAGGACGTGGTGCCGTCGGTGCGGGCCCGCTCGAGCGCGCGCCGGACCTGCCCGGAGATCTCGTCCTCGCCGACGACGACCGACTCGAGGCCGGCGCTGACGGCGAAGAGGTGCTCGACGACACCGTCGCCCGTGATCACGGTGACGCTGTCGCGGAGGTCGTCCGCGTCGACGTGGCTCGCCTCGCTCATCGTGGCGATGGTCGCCTCGACGGCGACGGCACCCGCCGCGGTCAGGGGCTCCTCGATGTCGAGGTACGCCTCGAACCGGTTGCACGTCGCGAGCACGACGGCTCCCGACACGAAATCGCTGGATTCGATGAGGGTGGTGGCTGCCGTGGGTGCGCCGACGCTCAACTTCTCGAGGAGGTCGAAACTGGCGTTCTGATGAGACGCCGTCAGGCAGATAAGCACGTCCAGTATGGTAACCCCGCCCACCTGGAGCCGCTCCGAGTGTTCTCGACACCGAGAGAGTGCTTTCGCGTGAGTCCTCGATCATCCCGACGATCATCCCGTCGCTATCGTCGGAGCGTGCTCTTCTTCCGACCCGCCGGCCTGTCCGACTCCGACGCGATCGTGGCGCTCGTCACCTCGGCCTATCGGGGCGACGCCAGCCGCGCCGGCTGGACGACCGAGGCGGACCTGCTCGACGGGCCGCGGATCGACGCGGGCCTCCTCGCCGACGACCTCGCGAATCCTGCGGGCCGGGTCGTCGTGGGGCTCGACGGCGACGAGATCGTCGCCTGCTGCAACGTGGTGCGGCGGGCCGACGGCCTCGCCTACTTCGGCATGTTCGCCGTCTCGCCGTCGCGTCAGGGGGCGGGGCTCGGCAAGGAGGTGCTGGCCGAGGCGGAGCGCATCGCCGCCGAGGAGTGGGAGCTCCCCGCGATCGAGATGACGGTGCTGGAGCAACGGCCGGAACTCCTGGCCTTTTACGAGCGGCGCGGCTACGAGCGGACCGGTGCTTTCGCTCCGTTCCCCTACGGCGAGGAGCGCTTCGGGCTGCCGCGCCGGGACGACCTCCGGATGGTCGTGCTGCGCAAGCGGTTCTGAGGGTCCGCTCACCGGGCGGCCCTAGGGTCGGAGGATGAGCACCGACAGCACCAGCATCCAGTGGCACCTCGTGAAGCGCCCCCACGGAGAGCCCACGACCGACGACGTGGCGCGCCGTGAGGTCGCCCTCCCCGACCTGGCCGCGGGCGAGGTCCGCGTCCGCAACGAGTTCCTCTCCGTCGACCCGTACATGCGCGGTCGGATGAACGACGTCCCCTCCTACATCCCGCCGTTCGGGCTCGACGAGGCGATGACCGGCGGCGCCGTCGGCCGTGTCGTCGAGTCCCGCGCGGACGACCTCCCCGTGGGTTCCGCGGTCACGCACAACTTCGGCTGGCGTGACGTCGCGCAGGGCCCCGCCGCGCAGTTCCAGCGCATCGACGAGACACCCGGCGTCTCGCTCGCGTCGCACCTCGGCGCCCTGGGCCTCACCGGCCTGACCGCCTACACGGGCCTCGTCCGCATCGCCGCGATGAAGGAGGGCGACACGGTCTTCGTGTCGGCCGCCGCCGGAGCGGTGGGCTCGATGGTCGGTCAGATCGCCCGCCTCAAGGGTGCCGCGCGAGTCATCGGCAGCGCAGGATCCGACGAGAAGGTCACGCTCCTCACCGAGAAGTACGGCTTCGACGCGGCGTTCAACTACAAGGACGGCGACGTCCTCACCCAGCTGCGCGGTGCTGCCCCCGACGGCATCGACGTCTACTTCGACAACGTCGGCGGCGACCACCTCTCCGCCGCGCTCGCCACGCTGAACCGCTTCGGCCGGGTCGCCGTCTGCGGCGCGATCGGTGCCTACAACACCACGGGCGCCGACCGCGGCGTCACCGGCATGACCAACATCGTGACCCGCAGCCTCCGGCTCGAGGGCTTCACCATGGGCGATCACTGGGACCTCGCCGGCCCGTTCCGCGAGGAGCTCACCCCGTGGCTGGCCGCCGGCGAGATCGTCTTCGACGAGACCGTGGTGGACGGCGTCGACGCGACCTTCGACGCCTTCCTGGGGCTCCTGCGCGGCGAGAACGTCGGCAAGATGGTCGTCCGCGTCTAGCGCCCTCGGCCGGCCGCCGTCCTTCCGACGGGGCCGGCCGGGGCACCCCCAGGCGCGGAGTGCGAGAATGCCCGACGTGAACACGCCGACCGCGACCGCCCTGCCCCCCGCGCACCCTCTCGCCTCGGGCCTCACCTCGGGGTCGCCGCTGGTGCGCGCGCTGCGCGGCGACCGGCCCGAGCGCCTGCCGGTCTGGTTCATGCGCCAGGCCGGGCGCTCGCTCCCGGAGTACCGCGAGCTCCGCGTGGGCACGAAGATGCTCGACGCCTGCCTCACCCCCGAGCTGTCGAGCGAGATCACGCTCCAGCCGGTGCGCCGGCACGGCGTGGACGCCGGAATCTTCTTCAGCGACATCGTCGTTCCGATCAAGCTGGCGGGGGTCGCCGTCGACATCGTGCCCGGCCGTGGTCCGGTGCTCGAGTCGCCCATCCGCACGGCCGACGACGTCGCTCGGCTCGAGCCCCTCGATCCTGCGAGCCTCGCCCCCATCTCCGAGGGGGTGGCGCGCACGGTCGCCGAACTGGGTGAGACGCCCCTGATCGGTTTCGCCGGCGCGCCGTTCACGCTCGCGGCGTATCTCGTCGAGGGCGGCCCGTCGAAGGACCACATCCGCGCCCGCACGCTGATGCACTCGGACCCCGAGACGTGGGAGGCGCTGCTCACCTGGGCGGCCGACGTCACGGGGGCGTTCCTGCGCGCGCAGGTGCTCGCCGGCGCGAGTGCCGCACAGCTGTTCGACTCCTGGGTCGGCTCCCTCTCCCTCGCCGACTACACGTCGCGCGTCGCCCCGTTCTCGGCGCGGGCGCTGGCCCACGTGGCCGATCTCGGCGTCCCGCGCATCCACTTCGGAGTCGGATCCGGCGAGGTCCTCGCCGCCATGCGCGACGTCGGGACCGACGCCGTGGGCGTCGACTGGCGCATCCCGCTCGACGAGGCGTCGCGGCGGCTCGGCGGGGCCACGCCGGTGCAAGGCAACATCGATCCTGCGCTCCTGCAGGCGCCCTGGCCCGTCCTCGAGGCGCACGTCCGCGACGTCGCTCGGCGCGGTCGGACCGCACCGGCCCACGTCCTGAACCTGGGCCACGGCGTCAACCCCGACACCGACCCGGCCGTTCTGACCCGCATCGTCGACCTGGCGCACTCGCTGTGACCACGTCGCCCGCACCCGCCTTCGACGCCGTCGTGATCGGCGGCGGGATCGCCGGTCTCGTCGTGGCGCGCGACCTCGGCAGGGCGGGGAGGCGCGTCGTCCTCCTGGAAGCGGGCGACCGTCTCGGCGGCGAGGTCAGCCGCCACACCGTCGCGGGCGTCGACCTGGACGCCGGAGCCGAGAGCTTCGCCACCCGCGGCGACATCGTCGCGACGCTCGCGACGCAGCTCGGCCTCGGCAACGAGCTCGTGGCACCCGATCCGCGCGGGGCGTGGGTGATCGAATCCGACGGCGGGGCGTTCCCGCTCCCGGCCACGGGCATCCTGGGCATCCCCGGCACCGCGATGGCGCGGGACGTCATCGACGTCATCGGCACCAGGGCCGCCCTCCGCGCCGAGATGGACAGCCTCCTGCCCGGGCCCGTCGGCGCCAAGGAGCAGAAGCTCGGGCCCCTCGTGCGGCGCCGGATGGGCAGCGCCGTCCTCGACCGACTCGTCACCCCGGTCGTCATGGGTGTCCACTCGGCACACCCCGACGACCTCGACGTCGACCGCGTGGCGCCGGGGCTCCGCCAGCAGCTCCTGCACCAGAACTCCCTCGCCCGCGCCGTGCGCGAGCTCCGCTCGCTCTCGAAGGCAGGATCCGCGGTGGGCGGGATCCGCGGCGGCATCGTCCGCCTCGTCGACGAGCTCGCCGCCGACCTCGAGACCTTCGGGGTCGACGTCCGGCTCGGCTCGCGCGCCCGCTCCTACGACTCGTCGTCCGTGACGACCGACTCGGGGGAGCGCCTGACGGCGTCGCACGTCGTGGTGGCGCTCGGCGCCCGCGACGCGGCGGCTCTCGACGGCCGGGCGGCTCCGGCGACCGGCCTCATCACGCTCGCGACGCTCGTGGTCCGCGCCCCCGAGCTCGACGCGGCGCCGCGCGGGACGGGCGTCCTCGTCGCTCCCGGGCAGCCGAGCATCCGAGCCAAGGCGCTCACCCACGCCAGCGTGAAATGGGCCTGGGTCGCCGAGCGCGCCGAGGGCCGGCACGTGCTCCGCCTCAGCTACGACGCGCCCGTCGTCACCCGAGCGACCGCGGACGTCGAGCTGCGGGCCCTGGCGCTCGCCGACGCGCAGGCCATCCTCGGGACCCCCCTCGACGACTCCCGGGTCGACGGCGTCGGCCGGATCGAGTGGACCCCGCCGCTCCGGGCCCCGTCGGGCGGCTCGGTCGTCGAAGAACGGGGCGACGTCCTCCGCGTGGGCGGTGCGGTCGCGGGTCGGGGCCTCGCGGGCGTGATCGCCGGTGCGCGCACGGCCGCCGCCGGGATCGTCGACGAGCCCGTCGACTGAGGCGGTTGGGAAAAGGGGGCCGCGACCGGACTACCCTGGGTGAGACCGGCCGTTCGGTCGAGTGAAACGTCTGTGGAGGCTTCATGCAGGGCAAACTGATCTTCGTCGCGGGAGCAGCCATCGGGTACGTGCTCGGGTCGCGCGCCGGCCACCAGCGCTACAAGCAGATCTCGGCCGGAGCCTCGAAGTTCTGGCACTCGCGCCCGATCCAGAAGCAGGTCGACAAGGCCTCGGCCGCCGCGGGCGACATCGTCCCCGGCATCGTCGTCGGGCTCTTCAACCTCACGGTCTGGCTCGTCAAGAAGATCCTCGGCATCCAGACGAAGCCGCGCTCGACGACGGCTCGCGCCGGTCGCTGACCGCGCGACGTACCCCGACCCATCCCGCCCACCGCGAGCCCGGCATCGCCCGCCCACCTCGTTCGTCCACCACGTTCGCCCTGAGAGGGAGTCCATGACCCAGTCGACACAAGCCGACAGCATCCACCACGCGCGGAAACCGCGCTCGCTCTTCGGGCTGCTCGGCGACATCCCCACGCTGGTCACCGACCTCGTCAAGGGCGAGATCGCACTCCTCAAGCAGGAGCTGCTGGCCAAGGCGAAGGTGTTCGGCATCGGGGCGGGTCTCGTCGTCGGTGCGCTGCTGTTCCTGTTCCTCATGCTGCTGTGCCTCATCGGCGCCGGCATCGCGGCCCTGTCGCTCGTGATGCCGCTGTGGCTCGCGGCGCTCCTCGTCGCGGCCCTGTTCCTCGTGATCGCGGCGCTGCTCGGGTTCGTGGGCTACCTGCAGATCAAGAAGGGTCTGCCGCCGCTGCCGAAGAAGACCATCGACAGCGTCAAGAACGACATCAAGGCGGTCAAGGGCGTGGGCCGGATCCCGCGCTCCGACGTGGGAGGACGATTCTGATGAGCAGCGCCGACGAGATCCAGGCACGGGTCGACCGCACGAGGGCCGACCTCGCCGCGACGCTGAACGAGCTGGAGGACAAGCTCAACATCCCCAAGCAGCTCGGCATCCAGGGCCACCGCGCCAAGGCGTCTTTCGACCGCGACCCGAAGCCGTGGCTGGTCGCCGCCGTCTCGGTGGCCGCCGTCGTCGGCGGCATCGCGCTGGTGGCGCTGCGTCGTCGCTGAGCCATCTCGAATGGACCGGGGCGGCCCGGCCCGTCCCGCCCGATCGGTCCGCGGCTCCTGCCAGGGCCGACTCACTAGTCTGACCCCATGGCCTCGACCCTCCCGCTGACCCTCCTCGGCGGCGCCCTGCGCTGGCGCCGCGCCGGGGAGCGCTGGAGCGTCGCCAACACCCGTCAGCTCCAGGCGCCCGAGACCCTCCGCGTGACGAGTCCCTCGTTCGGCCCGGGCGACACCATCCCCCTGGCGCACGCGGGCGACGGCGTGGGCGCGAACACCTCCCCGGCCCTCGAGGTGACGGGGCTCCCCGCGGCGACGGCGCAGCTCCTGCTGGTCGTCGAGGACATCGACGTGCCGCTGCCGCGTCCCCTGATCCACACGATCGCCCTGCTCGACACGGCGTTGGCGATCCTCGGCGAGGGCAAGCTGGACGCCCGCACGCCCGGTGTCCGCTTCGTCCCCGCCGCTTTCGGGCGGAGCGGCTATCAGGGTCCGCGCGCTCTCCCCGGCCACGGCGCCCACCGCTACGGGTTCCACGTGTACGCGCTCGACCGGGCCATCCCGCGCGACGCCGCGCTGACGGACTTCGTCGGGCTGCTGCCCTGGGTCGACGGCCAGATCCTCGCCCGGGGCGTCCTCGTCGGGACGCAGCGCCGGTAGCCGACCCCGCGGTCCACCCCGTCGGGGCCGGACGAGGGATTCGTTCGAGATGAAGCGAACCTGGAAGCACCCGACGGACGCACTCAGCCGGACAAGGGATGATAGGGGCTATGAATTCCAGCGCCGATGCGCACCCGCACGCCACTGACGCCCCCGCATCCGCCCCGCACGACTTCTCGCCGGAGGGGGAGACCCTCGGGTACACCCTCTGGGCGGTCCTCCGCCGCGACCCGGGTCGGCCCTACGTCGCCGAGGCCCTCGACGTCGACGAGATCGACGGGGTGGTCGAAGCGGCCGCCGAGGCAGGAGTCACGGTGCGCGGCTTCTACGACGTGAGCGGTCTCAAGGCCGACAGCGACCTGATGATCTGGCTGCACGGCACCGCGCCGGAAGGCCTCCAGTCGGTGTACCGCAAGCTCCTCCGAAGCAACCTCCTGCGCGGGCTCCTGCCCACCTGGAACGCCATGGGGATGCACCGCGAGGCGGAGTTCTCGAAAGACCACAGCCCCGCCTTCATGCGCGGCAAGGAGCCGGAGACCTGGCTGACCGTCTACCCCTTCGTCCGCAGCTACGAGTGGTACCTCCTGCCCGACGCCGAGCGTCGCGAGATGCTGCGCGACCACGGCATCAAGGGGTCGGTGCACCGCGAGGTGCTCACCAACACGGTGGCGAGCTTCAGCCTGGGCGACTACGAATGGATCCTGGCGCTCGAGGCCCCCGAGCTGGTCCAGCTCGTCGACCTCATGCGCGACCTGCGCTACACCGAGGCACGGCGGCACGTCCGCGAAGAGGTCCCGTTCTACACGGGCCGGAGAATTCCCACGAACGAGATCGGCGAGGTCCTCTCATGAGCAACATCACCAACGGTCAGCTCGTCCGCAACGCCACCCCGGCCGCGGCTCAGGGTCCCGAGTGGGTCAGCGAGCCCACCGATTACGACGCCATCCTCCTCGCGGGCTTCGGCGGGCCGGAGGGGCAGGACGACGTCATCCCCTTCCTCCGCAACGTCACGCGCGGGCGCGGCATCCCCGAGGAGCGCCTCGAAGAGGTCGCCCACCACTACCGCCACTTCGGCGGCGTCAGCCCGATCAACCAGCACAACCGCGAGCTCAAGGCCGCGCTCGAGGAGGAGCTCGCCCGGCGCGAGATCGACCTCCCCGTGCTCTGGGGCAACCGCAACTGGGACCCCTACCTCACCGACGCCGTCCGCGAGGCCGCCGACCGCGGTTTCACGAAGCTGATCGCCATCGCGACCAGCGCCTACAGCTCGTACTCCTCGTGCCGCCAGTACCGCGAGGACTTCGCGATGGCCCTCGACGACACCGAGCTCGCCGACCGCGTCCAGATCGACAAGGTCCGGCAGTTCTTCGACCACCCCGGCTTCGTGCAGCCGTTCATCGACGGCGTGCGCGACGGGCTCCTCAAGGCCCGCGCCGAGATCGACTCGCTCGACCTCGGTACCGAGGTCCAGGTGCTCTTCTCGACGCACTCGATCCCGTCCTCCGACGCCTCGAAGAGCGGCCCGGAGGCCCGCGGCTTCGACGACGAGGGCGCCTACGCGGCACAGCACCGCGCCGTCGCCGAGGTCGTCATGGCCGCCGCCGAGGCCGCGCTCGAACTGGACTCCGAGACGAGCGTCCCTTGGCAGCTCGTCTTCCAGTCGCGCTCCGGCCCGCCGTCCATGCCGTGGCTCGAACCCGACATCAACGACGCGATCCACGCCCTGGCCGGAACACCGACCAAGGCCGTCGTCATCGTGCCGCTCGGCTTCGTGAGCGACCACATGGAGGTCATGTGGGATCTCGACAACGAGGCCCTCGAGTCCGCGGCGGAGGAGGGCTTCTGGGCGACGCGCACGCCGACCCCCGGCATCGACCCCGTCTACGTGACCGGTCTCGTCGACCTGGTCCTGGAGCGCCGCGACGGCGTCCCGGCCGCCGACCGCCCGCACCTGACCGACCTCGGCCCCTGGTACGACGTGTGTCGCCCCGGGTGCTGCGAGAATGTCCGTCTCGGCTTCAAAACGGCCGTCTCCGGCTTGATCCCCTAAGGCATCTGTGACAGCACTTCGCATCGGAACCCGCGGCTCCGCCCTGGCGGTCGCTCAGTCGACCCTCGTGAAGGATCGCCTCGCCCAGGCCACCGGCCAGGAGGTCGAGCTGGTGACGGTCACGAGCGAGGGCGATCGCTCGACCGAGTCGTTGGCGACCCTCGGGGGCACGGGCGTCTTCGCCAGTGCGCTCCGCGAGGCGCTGCTCCGCGACGAGTGCGACCTCCTCGTCCACTCGCTGAAAGACCTTCCGACCGCCGCCCACCCGGGGTTGGAGCTCGGGGCGATCCCCGCCCGAGCCGACGCCCGCGACGCGATCTGCGCGCGTGACGGCCTGACTCTCGACCAGCTCCCCGACGGGGCGCGAGTGGGCACGGGATCACCGCGACGTGTCGCGCAGCTCCGGGCCCGACGGCAGGATCTCGACGTGGTCGACATCCGAGGCAACGTCGACACGCGGCTCCGGCGCGTCGGAGACGACCTCGACGCGGTCCTGCTCTCGGCCGCCGGTCTCGGCCGCCTGGGTCGCCTCGACGCGGCCACCGAACTCCTCGGCCTCGGCTTCTGGCCGAGCGCGCCGGGCCAGGGCGCCCTCGCTCTCGAGACGCGGGAGGACGCCTCCGACCCCGCTCTCCTCAGGGGCCTGCGCGCCCTCGACCACCGCGAGACGCGCCTCGTCGTGACGGCCGAGCGCGAGGTCCTCGCCGGCCTCGAGGCAGGATGCGCGGCTCCCATCGGTGCCACCGCCGTCGTCGACGCGGGCCTCCTGCTCCTCAGCGCGACCGTCTACAGCCCCGACGGCACGGCGCGGCTCACGGCCTCGCACGGTGTCACCCTCGAGCAGGGTTCCCTCGCCTCCCAGCTCTCCGACGTCCACGACGTCGCGTCGCGCGTCGTCGCCGAGCTCCTGGCCACCGGGGCGGCCGAGTTGGCGCCGCTGGGCGGCACGGAGTGAGCGACGTCCGCGCGACCTCGGAGAAGCCGCTCAAGGGCGTCGGCGTCCTCGTGCCGCGCGGCGGCAAGTGGGGCGACTCGGTCGCGGCCACCCTTCGCGGCTACGGCGCGCAGCCGGTCATCGCTCCGCTCATCAACTTCGCGCCGAGCGAGAACGCCCACGACCTCATGGTGGCGCTGCTCCGTCTCGAGGCGGGCGACTACGACTGGCTCGTCGTGACGAGCGCCACGACCGTCGACGTCCTCATGGGCAACAGCATCCGGCCCGCCCCCACGACGCGCGTCGCGGCCGTCGGCGAGACCACGGCGGCGGCCCTCGGCCTGGCCGGGATCCGCGTCGACTTCGTCCCCGAGAACGACAACTCGGCGAGGGGTCTGCTCAAGGAGTGGCCGCTCGACCAGGTGCAGGGCCGCATCCTGGTGCCCCAGTCCGACATCGCCGAGCCGACCCTCGTAGCGGGGCTCGCCGAGCGCGGACTCGACGCCGAGTTCGTCGCCGCCTACCGGACCGTGGGCGTCGCCGTCGACGACCGGGTCAGGAGCGACCTCCAGGACGGCTCCATCGGCGTCGTCCTGATCACCTCCGGCAGCGTCGCACGGCAGATCGCCGCGCAGCTCGCCCCCCTGCCCGACGGCGTCGTCGTCGCCTGCATCGGTCCGCGAACCGCCTTCGACGCCCGCGCGGCCGGACTCCCCGTCCACCTGATCGCCGAGACGCGGTCCGCGGCCGGCCTGGTCGCCGCCGTGGTCGAGCACGCCTCGAGCATCGGATCCCCCCTGACAGACCCGACGCGCGACGCCGGGTCGACGTCCCCCGAGAGCCTGTGATGTCCTCCTTCCCCGCCGTCCGCGGCCGGCGCCTGCGCGCCACCCCCGCCCTCCGCCGCCTCGTGGCCGAGACCCGTCTGCATCCGGCCGACCTCATCCTGCCGATGTTCGTGCGCGAGGGGATCACCGAGCCCCAGGCCATCTCCTCGATGCCCGGGGTCGTCCACCACTCGCTCGAGAGCCTCCGACCGGCCCTCGCCGAGGCGGCCGAGGCCGGCATCGGCGGCGTCATGCTCTTCGGAGTGCCCCTCGACGAGAAGAAGGACGCGGAGGGCTCGGGCGCGACCGACCCCGACGGCATCCTCAACGTGGCGACGCGCGTGGCAGCGCAGGAGGCGGGCGACGCCCTCGTCGTCCAGACGGACCTCTGCCTCGACGAGTTCACCGACCACGGCCACTGCGGGGTCCTCGACGCCGACGGCGTGGTCGACAACGACGCGACGCTCGAGCGGTACCGCGACATGGCCGTGATGCAGGCCGAGGCCGGCTCCCGCATCATCGCCCCGAGCGGCATGATGGACGGCCAGGTCGCCGCCATCCGCGACGCGCTCGACAGCCACGGCTACGCCGACCGGGCGATCCTCGCCTACGCCGCGAAGTACGCCAGCGCGTTCTACGGCCCGTTCCGCGAGGCCGTCCAGTCGTCGCTCTCCGGCGACCGCCGCACCTACCAGATGGACAACGGCAACCGTCGCGAGGGCGCCCGCGAGGTCGGTCTCGACCTCGACGAGGGTGCCGACATCGTGATGGTGAAGCCGGCCATGAGCTACCTCGACGTCCTCGCGGACACCGCCGCAACCAGCGACGTCCCCGTCTGGGCGTACCAGATCTCGGGCGAGTACTCGATGATGCAGGCCGCCGCCGAGCGCGGTTGGATCGACCTCGACGCCGCCAGCTACGAGAGCGTCCTCGGCATCAAGCGCGCCGGAGCCGACGCGATCCTCACCTACTGGGCCGTCGACCTGGCCCAGCGACTTCGAGGCCTGGGCGATCCCGCCCGGGCGATCCGCTAGGAGCGACACGTGACCGTCACCCAGACCGCGAACGACCGGGCCTTCGCGCGCGCGAAGGTCTCCATCCCCGGCGGCGTGAACTCGCCCGTCCGCGCCTACGGATCCGTCGGGGGCACTCCCCGCTTCCTCGTGGGGGCCAAGGGCGCCTACGTGACCGATGCCGAGGGGCGCGAGTACGTCGACCTGGTGGCGTCGTGGGGGCCCGCGATCCTCGGGCACGCGCATCCTGCGGTCGTCCAGGCCGTTCAGGAGGCGGCGGCGCGCGGGCTGACGTTCGGCGCGTCGACCCCCGGCGAGACCGAGCTGGCCGAGCTCGTGCGCGAGCGCGTCAGCCACGGAGACCAGCGCCCGCTCGGCAAGATCCGTATGGTGTCGACGGGCACCGAGGCGACCATGACCGCGATCCGCCTGGCACGCGGGTACACCGGGCGCGACCTGCTCGTGAAGTTCGCCGGGCACTACCACGGGCACTCCGACTCCCTGCTCGCCGAGGCCGGGTCAGGTCTCGCGACGCTCTCGCTGCCCGGCTCGGCCGGCATCACCGCGGAGACCGCCGCGCAGACCATCGTCCTGCCCTACAACGACCTCGAGGCGGTCCGCCGTGTCTTCGACGAGAACTCCGAGCGCATCGCCGCCGTGATCGTCGAGGCGGCGGCCGCGAACATGGGCGTCCTCGCGCCGTCGCGGGGCTTCAACCGCTCGCTGTCCGAGATCACGCGCCGCAACGGAGCCCTGCTCATCGTCGACGAGGTGCTCACGGGGTTCCGCGTCGGCCGCGCCGGCTGGTGGGGCCTCGAGGCGTCGCGGGTCGTGCCCGACGGTGCGGGCTGGGAGCCCGACCTCATCACGTTCGGCAAGGTCATCGGCGGGGGCATGCCCCTGGCCGCCCTCGGCGGGCGGGCCGAGGTCATGGACTACCTCGCGCCCCTCGGCCCCGTCTACCAGGCCGGAACGCTCAGCGGCAACCCCGTCGCCGTGGCCGCGGGGATCGCGACCCTCCGCCTCGCGGAGCCGTGGGTCTACGAGAAGATCGACGAGGTCGCCGACCTCGTCGCGCGGGAGACGAGCGCCGCCCTCTCCCGCGAGGGTGTCGCCCACACCGTCCAGCGCGCCGGATCGCTCTTCTCGTTCGCGTTCCTCGACACGCCGCCCACGAACTACGACGACGTCCGGGCGCAGGAGGCGTGGCGATACCCGCCGTTCTTCCACGCGATGCTCGACGCGGGCGTGAACCTGCCGCCGTCGGTGTTCGAGGCGTGGTTCCTGACGGCCGCGCACGACGACCGCGCGCTGTCGCGCATCGTGGAGGCGCTGCCCCGGGCGGCCAAGGCCGCTGCGGCTGCGGTCGCGCCCTAGGCGCTCGCGCGCGGCGCGTTCGCCCCCCGTGCGGCGCGGCGCCGCGCACGACTCCACGTTTGGCCACGTTTCCCGAAGGTGAGCGGCGTGTCGTGGAGTCTCGGCGGAGCCGGAGCCGGAGCCCGAGCCGGGGTGGACCGGGCGTCCTCGGGCGCGCGAGACTCCACGTTTGGCCACGTTTTCCGAAGGTGAGCGGCGTGTTGTGGAGTCTCGGCGGAGCCGGAGCCGGAGCCGGAGCCGGGGCGGACCGGGCGATCGCGCGCGCGAGACTCCGCGTTTGGCCACGTTTCCCGAAGGTGAGCGGCGTGTTGTGGAGTCTCGGCGGCGGCGGCGGCGGACGGACGGACGGACGCGCAGCGGCGGCGACGGACCTACTGCGGCGGGTAGATGCCCAGCGCGCGGACCTCGTCGTAGTAGGCGTCGAAGCGGTCGGGCTGCGTGTCGACGAGGCGCCACGCCTCGTCGGCGTCGTTCTTCTTGACGGCCTCGGCCAGCTTGGCCGAGAACTCCGCGCCCGGTTCGTACGGGAAGACGCCGTTGGCGCCGGCGCGCCGAAAGACGAACAGCGTCATCGGCCCGGTGGAGCCCCAGATCCGGGTGAGGGTCGGGCTGGCCGCGGCCTCGAGGAGGCGGTCGTTCACGGCGACGAGATTCGCCAGGTCCTCCGGGCGCTTGGCCGCGAAGTCGGCGGCGCGCTTCTCGAGCCCCTTGACGACGAAGGCTCGGTCGGAGTCGGAGAGGAGGGGCACGCCGCGCTTCACGAAGAGGGCCCAGACTGAGTAACCGCTCCGGACGGTGTCGAGGAAGTTCTCGAACGACGGCTTGACGATGCGGGTGTACCGGTTCGCCTCGATGTCGACGAGACCCTGCTCGCCGAGCTTGGCGATGGCTTCGCGCACGGGGGTCCGGGAGACGCCGAGCCAGCGGACGAGTTCGTCGTCGTTGAGGCGTTCGCCGAGCTCGAGAGTCCCGTCGAGGATGGCCTCGTACATCTTGTCGTAGACGACGTCGCGCAGGAGCCGCCGGGGTGCGGGGGCTTCGTCGGAGGGGCGGGGTACTGGCATGGGAACTCCCTGTGTTCTGTGCCTATCGGGCGGGAAGCCGGGCGACTTCCGCGTCTCCCTCGGATGCTGACGGCGGAGGAACCGACGCGGCACGCCCTACGACGGGGCCGCGAATGCCTCACCTTCCATGCGGGAGAATGTATCGGGTATGCAGACTTTAGAATACCTCGACCCGGTTTGTCGAGGCCGAGTCACGCGCTGACGTCGACGACCGTCCGCCCGCGGATCCTGCCCGCCAGGATCTCGTCGCCGAGCCCGATCACGTCGGTGAGCGTCGTCTCCGTGGTCAGCGAGTCGAGCAGCTCGAGGTCGAGGTCGGTGGCCAGCCGCGCCCAGGCCTCCTCACGGAGGGCGAGCGGCGCGTCGACCGAGTTCACCCCGGCCAGGGTGACGTTCCGCAGGATGAACGGCAGCACCGTCGTGGGGAGATCGCTGCCCTGCGCCAGACCGCACGCCGTGACGGTTCCGCCCCAGCGGGTCTGCGCGAGGACGTTCGCCAGGGTGTGGCTGCCGACGGAGTCGACGGCTCCTGCCCACCGCGTCTTCTGCATCGGGCGCCCGGCCTCCGAGAGCGTCGCGCGATCGATCACGTCGGCCGCGCCGAGCGAGCGCAGGTAGTCGGTCTGCTCGGGCCGACCGGTCGAGGCCGTGACCTCGTAGCCGAGACCCGCGAGGAGGGCGATGGCGATGGATCCGACGCCGCCCGCCGAGCCGGTGACGAGCACGGGTCCGTCGCCGGGGGCGACGTCGCGCTCGAGGCGCAGGATGCTCAGCATCGCGGTGAACCCGGCGGTCCCGATCGCGGCCGCCCGCCTCGCGTCGATGCCGGCCGGGAGCGCGACGAGGCTGCCCTCCGGCACGAAGGCGCGCTCGGCGAAACCGCCGTGGCGCGTCTCGCCGATGCCCGATCCGTTCAGGACGACGGCGGTGCCGGGCGCGAAGCGCGATCCCGTCGCCACGGTGCCGACGAGGTCGATGCCGGGGACGAGCGGGCTGACGCGCGCGACGCCGGGGTCGTGCGCCAGCGCCATGCCGTCCTTGAAGTTCAGCCCGGAGTGCGTGACCTCGACCCGCACGTCGGCGGCGTCGGGGGACGCGCCCCGGAGGAACTCGTCGTCGACCTCCCGGAGAGCGGCGGGCGTGTTCTCGGTGACGACGATGGCGCGAGGCATGCCCCGACGCTACGCCCGACCACCGAGCGTCGCGTCCACCGTCGTCTCAGCCGAACAGGATCGCGGCCTCGTCGTAGCGATCCTGGGGGACCACCTTGAGCGACCCGAGGGCCTCCTCGAACGAGACGTGGACGATGTCGGTCCCGCGCAGCGCGACCATCCGGCCCCAGCGCCCCTCGTCCACGGCATCGCTCGCCGCCATGCCGAGGCGCGTCGCGAGCACGCGGTCGTAGGCGGACGGGGTCCCGCCGCGCTGGATGTGACCGAGGGTCGTGGCGCGCGTCTCGATGCCGGTCATCTCCTCGATCATCGGGGCGAGCCGCTCGCCGATCCCGCCGAGGCGGGGTCGGCCGAAGGCGTCGAGGCCGCGCTCCGAGTGCGCGTCGTTCTCGTGGTCGGGTACGAAGCCCTCCGCCACGACGACGAGCGGGGCACGCCCGCGGTCGTAGGCGGACTGCACCCACTCGGCGAGCTGCTCGACGCTCGTCTTCTGCTCGGGGATCAGGATCGCGTGCGCCCCCGCGGCCATGCCGGAGTGGAGGGCGATCCAGCCGACGTGGCGCCCCATGACCTCGGCGACCATGCAGCGGCTGTGCGAGTCGCCGGTCGTGCGGAGGCGGTCCATCGCGTCGACGGCGATCTGGACGGCCGTGTCGAAACCGAAGGTGTAGTCGGTCGCGCCGAGGTCGTTGTCGACCGTCTTGGGCACGCCGACGATCTTCAGACCCGCGTCGGTCAGGCGCTTGGCGGCGGCCAGCGTGCCCTCGCCGCCGATCGCGATGATGGCGTCGATGCCGCGGCGCGCGAGGTTCTCGCTGATGCGGTCGACACCGCCGTTGCCCTCGAACGGGTTCGTGCGGCTCGTGCCGAGGATCGTGCCGCCCTGCTTCGAGATGCCCTGGATGTCTTTCCGGGCGAGCGTGACGACGTCGTCCTCGACGACACCGCGCCAGCCGTCGCGGAACCCGACGAACTCCTGCCCGTGGATCTGGATGCCCTTCAGCACCGCTCCGCGGATGACCGCGTTCAGGCCGGGGCAGTCGCCGCCACTGGTGAGGATTCCGATTCGCATGCTGAGGTTCTCCAAGGGGTACTTCGTCGTAGCGCAGGGGAGACCGCTCGGGACGGGGCGGCCATTCGACCATCATGGCTCACGGACGTATTAGGGTCGAGTCGATGTCGAGCCCTGTGGAGAACGATCCGACGCTCGCCCGCTTCCGGCGCGGCGCGCGGCCTCCCGCGGGTCCGCCCGGCCCGCCGCCCGTGGTGCCGGAGTACGCCGCCGCCGCTCCGGAGCCGCTTCCTTCCGCACCGCTTCCGCCCGCACCGCTCCCGCTGGCCGGCGAGCCGTCGCCCTGGGCGCCGCGCGACGTCGGCGTGGCCGGAACGCCGGTCGAGGGGCGCGGCTGGGCCGAGGATCCTGCGCGCCCGCTTTTCGGCGAACTCGTCGCCGACCGCGACGACGAGTTCGATCCGCCCTGGACCGCCGTCGACGACGATCCGGGGCGCTCCCTCGGCATCACGGCCGTGGCCATCGGCCTCTTCGTCGGCGTGGTCGGCGTCTTCGTCGGCATCGCCTCGGTGCGTCGCTCCCGCCTCGCCGGGCTCGCAGGAGTCACGGGGTACGTCGGGATCGCCGTCTCCGTGCTCAGCATCGTCGTCTTCTCGGCGATCGGGCTCTCGTGGCTCCGCTACGAGATCTCCCTGGCGCAGCAGTGCAGCCTCGTCGGCCCGGGGCAGTACCTCACCCAGGCGGGCCAGCAGGTCAGCTGCGGCTGACCCGCCGGCGCCGCCGGGGAGTGGTGTCAGAGCGAGATCGTCTGGTTGTCGCCGACGTTCGTCGGGTGACCGCCGGTCACGGCGGCCTTGGCGTACTTCAGGAGCGTCACGGCCTTCGGCTCGGTGCTCGTCCACGACTCGATCGAGTGCGCGTCGACCTCGAGCAGGGCGACGGCCGGGTCGTCTCTGCCCTGGTCGAACCAGGCCTCGGCACCGGTGTTCCAGAGCGCGTCGATCTTCGCCGCGTCCGTCGTGATCGAGGCGGTCCCGGAGATCGACAGCCAGCCCTTGCCGGTGTCGACCCCGACGTTGACCTCGGGGTTGGCGTCGATGTCGTGCACCTTGTGGCTGTCCTTGTCCACGAAGAAGTAGACGGAGCCGTCGAAGTCGCGGTCGACGAGGGCGAGCGGGCGGCAGACCAGGCGTCCGTGCTCGTCGAGGGTGGTCAGGAGGCCGATGCGCGCCTTGTCGAGCACGTCGGCGACGGTGGAGATCTCTTCTGCTGTCGCGTTCATGCCCGGGACGCTACGCCGCGGCGCGGTGCTCCGCGCACAGGGGAGCCGCAGGGGCGCACTCCGGGCAGACCACGAGCTGCTCGCGGCACTGGACGTCCGCGCAGTTCCGCATGGCGCTCGTGGCCGCGGAGCAGCGCACGCAGGAGCCGAGGACGGCTGCGTGATCGCTGAAGGTCACCGAGCCGCGCCGGTCGAAGACGTAGAGCGATCCGTCCCAGAGGCCGTCGTCGCCGAAGCGCTCGCCGTAGCGGACGATGCCGCCGTCGAGCTGGTACACCTCCTGGAACCCGCGGTCGATCATCAGCGAGGTGAGGACCTCGCAGCGGATCCCGCCCGTGCAGTACGTCACGACCGGCTGGTCCTTGAGATGGTCGTAGCGCCCGGAGTCGAGCTCGGCGACGAAGTCGCGCGTGGTGGCGACGTCGGGGACGACGGCGTCGCGGAAGCGGCCGATGCGGGCCTCGAACTCGTTCCGACCGTCGAAAAAGGTGAGGTCGCGCTCCGCCGCGAGGGCGTGCAGCTGATCGGGGTCGAGCTTCGTGCCCCCACCCACGACGCCGGATCCGTCGACCCGGAGCTCGCCGGGCGCACCGAAGCTCACGAGTTCGTCCCGCACCTTCACGCTCCACCGCGGGAAGTCGTCGCCCGTGCCGTCGCTCCACTTCACGTCGAGGTCGTGGAACGGCGCGTACTCGCGCGTCTTGCGGAGGTAGCGCTTCACGTCGTCCAGCTCGCCCCCGACGGTGGCGTTGATCCCCTGGTGCGACAGCCGGATGCGACCCCGCAGCCCGAGCGACTCGCCGAGGTCGCGCTGCCACAGCCGCAGCGCCTCGGGGTCGGCGAGCGGTGTGAAGACGTAGAACAGCAGGATCTTGGGGACGGCCACCCGCAGATTCTAAGCGGCGCCTTGTCATTCTCACGATATGCGATATGTTTATATTCGACAACGACGACGAGGGGGAGAGATGCCGATTCCGGTAGCGAGAGAGTCCGGCCTGAGACGTCGTCTCCGCAAGGAGGAGGTGTTCGAGCGGATGCTGGAGGCCATCCTCGACGGCACCCTCGCCCCGGGCGAGCGGCTCCGCGACACCGACCTGCAGGAGTGGCTGGGCGTGTCCCGCACGCCGATCCGGCTCGCCATCGTCCGGCTCGAGCAGATGAGGCTCATCGAGTCCTCGCCGAACCGGTTCACCCGGGTGTCCCGCTCGACGCCGGAGCGGATCCCGCAGCTCCTCGACGTCCTCTCGGCCATCTGGGCGCTCGCCGCCCGGGAGGCCGCGGTGCGCATGAGCGCCTCCGAGCACGTCGAGCTCCTCGGTCGCCTCGCCGTCGCGGCGTCGGCCTGTCGCCGCGCAGACGGGGGCGCGTCGTCGGCTGCGGCGATCGAGGCGACGCGCGTCGCCCTCTTCCACCTGAGTCGGCTCTCGGGCAACACCCTCCTGGCCGATCTCGTGGTCGCCTTCGGCACGTCGCTCGGCTACCAGCTGACGCTGCAGGGAGCGCGAGTCGACCTCGTCCTCCTGGCGCGGCTCCTGACGGCCCTCGAGGTCGCCCTGCACGGCCGCGACGGCGAGGCGGCGGCCGAGGTCCTCGACCGGCTCCGCGGGTGCTCCCTCGTGCGCGCCGAGGTCGCGGCGTGAGCCCTGTCCCCCGCGGGGCCCGGACGACTCAGGACCGCGGTCTGCTCAGCGAGAGCGTCCGGCGGCACCTCCTCGAGTCGATCCTTGACGGCACCCTCGTGGCGGGGGAGCGGCTCCACGACGACCAGCTGACCGAGTGGCTCGGAGTCTCGCGCACCCCGATCCGCACGGCCCTGGAGAGGCTCGCCGACGCGGGCCTCGTCGAGATGGAGCCGAATCGCTTCACCCGCGTCGTCCGGCCCGACCCGTCGCTCCTGCGGGAGGCGCTCGCCGTCTACGGCGCGCTCCACGCGGCGGCGGCGGAGGCCGTCGTCCCCGACCTCGACGACGCCGAGGTCGACGAGCTCCGGTGCGTCGCCGCGACCGCCCTCGACGGGGTCGCCCGCGCGGCCGAGACCCGCGACCATGCCGCGGCCCTCGAGGCGCTCGGCCCCGTCTTCGACTTCGTCGTCGGCCGAACGCGCAATCCCGTGCTCGTCGCGGCCCTCGGCGGGCTGGAGACCCGGCTGCTCTTCTTCGTCCGGAGTCTCCGCGTGGTCGTCACGGAGGCGGAGGCGGCGGCGTTCGCCGGAGAGGTCGTGCGGGCCGCGGAGGCCCGCGACGGCCGCGCCGCCGCCGCCGCGATGGCGGCGTTCCTCGCCCGGCAGGCGGGAGGCGCCCGAGGCGGCCGCTCAGGCGGCGGGGTCGGAGGCGCGGCTTAGCATGGCTGCATGTCTCCGGGTCCGGTCGTCGCCTCCGCGCACGACGGCGCTGCGCCGGAGGCGCCTCCCCTCACGACGGTCTACCGGCCGAGCGAGCCGGTCGACCTGCGACAGACGCTCCGTCCCCTGCAGCGCGGCGGCGGGGATCCTGCGTTCCGCTCCGTCGGGAGCGAGATCTGGCGCGCCGTCCGCACGCCCCTCGGCCCGGGCACCCTGCGGCTCCGGCCGGTCGCGGGCGGCGTCGATGCCACCGCGTGGGGCGCGGGAGCCGAGTGGCTCATCGAGGGCGTGCCGGAGCTCCTGGGCCGCGGCGACGACTGGTCGACCCTCGACGTCTCGGGCAACGCCTTCCTCAGCGACGCACGTCGCCGTCAGCCGGGGCTCCGCCTGACCCGCACCAACGAGGTCGTCCAGATGCTCGTCCCCGCCGTGCTCGAGCAGAAGGTCACCAGCGTCGAGGCCTGGCGCGGCTTCCGCCAACTGGTGCGCGCGCACGGCGAGAAGGCTCCGGGTCCGGCCCCCGAGGGGCTCACCGTGCCGCCCGACGCATCGACCTGGAAGCGGATCCCCAGCTGGGAGTGGCACCGCGCCGGCGTCGGGCCGCAGCGGTCCGCGACCGTGATGCGCGTCTGCGCCGTCGCGGCGGGCCTCGAGCGCACGCTGGACCTCGGGCGCGGCGGTGACGAGATCCAGCGGCGCCTGCGGTCGGTCGTGGGCGTCGGCGTCTGGACCGCCGCCGAGACGAGCCAGCGCGCGCACGGCGATGCGGACTCCCCGAGCGTCGGCGACTACCACCTGCCCGCGCTCGTCGGGTGGGCGCTCATCGGCAAGCCGGTCGACGACGACGGGATGCTCGAGCTCCTCGAACCGTGGCGGGGGAACCGCGAGCGGGTCATGCGCCTGATCGGCGGGAGTGGATTCTCGAAGCCCCGGTTCGGCCCGCGGATGACGATCCAGGATCACCGGTCGCACTGAGCCGGCCGGTCGGCAGGAGCCGCGACCCGGTCAGGCCTCGGGCGTCTCCGGCGGCTCGGCACGGGCCCCGCGGCCGTCGTTCCGGATGGCGTCGAGCACCCGCAGCGAGAAGTCGTGCAGGGCGGGTGCCTGGTCGCCCAGCGCGTCCACGAAATAGCGCTTGATCGCCTCGTTGTGGCCGCGACTCGACTCGAGCATCGCCCGGCGGCCCGCCGGGGTCAGCTCGACCCAGGTGCCGCGGGCGTCGAGGTCGCAGTCGGTGCGCCGCACCAGGCCGCGCTTCTCCATCCGGGTCACCTGGTGGCTGACGCGGCTCTTCTCCCAGCCGATCTGCTCGGCGATGTCGCGCACGCGGAGGCGCCGGTCGGAGACGCGGCCGAGCCCGACGAGGATCTCGTACTCGGGAGCGGACACGCCCGAGTTCTCGTGGAGCTGCAGCTCGAGAGCCCGGTCGAGACGCCGGCGCATGGCGTAGAAGGCGTCCCAGACGGCCCAGTCCTGATCGGTGAGCTGCTCGGCCATTCGCCCAGTGTAGAGACGGGGGTGCGCCGTATCCTCGAAGCATGTCCGACGTGCTGCCCTCCGATCTCGCCCAGGAGACCGTCGAGACGGTCAGGCGCTGGCTCCGGGCGTCGTCGGAGACGCGGGTCGACCCGTCGGCGCAGCGCCTCGCGGGCGTGCTCCGCGACCCGGAGGGGCTCGACTTCACCCTCGGCTTCGTCGACCGTGTCGTGCGTCCCGAAGACCTGCGCGTCGCCGCCCGCAGCCTGGAGGAGCTGAGCCGCTCCATCCCGAAGTTCCTGCCCTGGTACCTCCGCGCGGCGATCGCCACCGGGGGCGGCCTCGCGACCGGGGCGCCCTGGCCGACCGTGCCGGTGGCCCGCCGGGCGCTGCGCTCGATGGTCGACCACCTGGTCGTCGACGCGACGCCCGCGAAGCTGGGGCCCACCCTGGCGAAGCTCCGGGGCCCGGGCATCCGGCTCAACCTCAACCTCCTCGGCGAGGCCGTCCTCGGCGACTCCGAGTCCGATCGTCGGCTGGAGGGCACGAGGGCCCTCCTCGAGCGCGACGACGTCGACTACGTCTCGATCAAGGTCAGCGCGGTCGCCAGCCAGCTCTCGATGTGGGCCTTCGAGGAGACGAGCGACCGGATCGTCGAGCGGCTCCTGCCCCTCTTTGAGCTCGCCCTCGCCTCGGCCAGGCCGACCTTCATCAACCTCGACATGGAGGAGTACCGCGACCTCGACCTGACGATCGACGTCTTCACGCGCCTCCTCGACCGCGACGAGCTCCTCGGCCTCGAGGCGGGGATCGTGCTCCAGGCCTACCTGCCCGACTCCCTCGGCGCCCTGCAGCTCCTCACCGACTGGTCGCGCTCACGGGTCTCCCGGGGCGGTGCCCCCATCAAGGTGCGAATCGTCAAGGGCGCCAACCTCGCCCAGGAGCGCGTCGACGCGGCCATCCACGGCTGGCCGCTCGCGACCTGGTCGACGAAGCAGGAGACCGACACCCACTACAAGCGGCTCCTCCGCTGGGCGCTCACGCAGGACAACGCGTCGGTCGTGAAGGTGGGCGTGGCCGGGCACAACCTGTTCGACCTCGCCTACGCGTGGAACCTGGCGAAGAAGAACATGGTCACCAGCCGGATGGACGTCGAGATGCTCCTCGGCATGGCCAGCGCGCAGGCGCAGGCGGTCCGGGCCGACGTGGGCGATCTGCTCCTGTACACGCCGGTCGTGCATCCCTCGGAGTTCGACTCGGCCATCGGCTACCTCGTGCGCCGCCTGGAGGAGGGCGCGAGCCCGGAGAACTTCCTGTCGTCGGCGTTCGACCTCGAAAGCGACCCCGAGGCGTTCGATCGCGAGGAGGCGCGCTTCCTGGCGTCCCTCCGCGAGCTCGACGACGACGTCCCGCGCCCGCGGCGGACGCAGGATCGCACCGCGCCCGTCGACCTGACGAGCCCGACGGGCGACTTCGCCAACGAACCCGACACCGATCCCGCGCTCGAGGTCAACCGGACCTGGGCCCGCCGCATCCTGCGCCGATCCGCGGTCTCCGAGCTCGGCGTCGCCGGGATCGAGAGCGCCTGGGTCGACGACGACGCCCGCCTCGAGGAGATCGTGGCGGGTGTCGCCGAGGCCGGTGTCCGCTGGGGTCAGCAGGAGGCGTCGACCCGCGCCGAGCTCCTCGACCTCGTCGGTCGCTCGCTCGCCGCCCGCCGCGCCGACCTGCTGGAGGTCATGGCGAGCGAGACGGGCAAGACCATCGCCGAGGGCGACCCGGAGGTCAGCGAGGCGATCGACTTCGCGCACTACTACGCCGAGCTGGCCCGCGAGCTCGACCGGGTCGAGGGGGCCGTCGCCGTCCCGCCCCGGCTCACCGTCGTCGCCCCGCCGTGGAACTTCCCCGTGTCGATCGCCGTCGGCGGGGTGCTCGCCGCGCTCGCGGTCGGGAGCGGCGTCATCCTCAAGCCCGCGCCGCAGGCCCACCGCACCGCCGCCGTCGTGGCCGAGGTGCTCTGGGAGGCGGGCGTGCCCCGGTCGCTGCTGGCGCTCGTCGACCTCGACGAGGAGGTGCTGGGCCGGAGCCTCGTGACGCACCCCGCCGTCGACCGCGTCCTCCTGACCGGGTCGTTCGAGACGGCCGCCCTCTTCCGCTCCTGGCGTCCCGACCTCGCCCTGCACGCCGAGACGAGCGGCAAGAACGCGATCGTCGTGACCCCGTCGGCCGACTTCGACCTGGCCGTGGCCGATGTCGTCGCCAGCGCCTTCGGGCACGCGGGGCAGAAGTGCTCCGCGGCCTCGCTCGTGATCCTCGTGGGGTCGGCGGGCGAGAGCGAGCGGTTCCGCCGCCAGCTCGTCGACGCGGTCCGGAGCATCCGGGTCGGCTACCCCGACGTCGCGACCACGCGCATGGGGCCGCTGATCGACCCCCCGGGCGGCACGCTGGAGCGCGGCCTGCGCACGCTGGCCGAGGGAGAGTCCTGGCTGGTCAAGCCCGCCCCGCTCGACGAGACCGACGTGCTCTGGAGCCCGGGCGTCCGCGACGGCGTCCGACCGGGCAGCGAATTCCACCGCACCGAGTTCTTCGGGCCGGTCCTCGGCATCATGCACGCCGACACGCTGGAGCAGGCGATCGCCTGGCAGAACGACGTCGACTACGGGCTCACGGCCGGCCTCCACTCGCTCGACGAGTCGGAGATCGCGCTCTGGTCGTCCACCGTCACGGCGGGCAACCTCTACGTCAACCGCTCGACGACCGGCGCGATCGTCCGGCGGCAGCCGTTCGGCGGCTGGAAGCGGTCGAGGGTCGGGACGGGTGCCAAGGCCGGCGGCCCCGACCACCTCGCCGCCCTCACGTCCTGGCGCCGCGTCGAGCACGAGCCGGCGTCGTCGCTCCAGCTCGACGGCGTGCCGGAGCTCGCCGTGCGCATCATCGAGGCCACGCGCTCGGTGCTCACCTTCGGCGAGTTCGACTTCGTCCGCTCGGGCAGCCGGAGCGATCAGCGCGCCTGGGAGGAGCGCTTCGGGTCGTCGCGCGACGAGTCGGGGCTGGGGGTCGAACGGAACGTCCTGCGCCACCGCCCGCATCCTGCCGTCGTCCGTCTGGCGACGGGCGGCCGCATGGCCGACCTCGTGCGCGTCGTCGCCGCGGCCGCGCGGGCCGGTGCGCCCCTCACCATCAGCAGCGCCGAGCCGCTGCCCGCGCAGCTCGTGCAGCTGGTGCGCTCCTCGACGAGCCCGGTGCGCGTCGACGACATCACCGTCGAGAACGAGGGCCTCTGGCTCGCGCGGGCGGAGGCCGGCCTCCTCCAGGGGCAGGTCGCCGTGCCCGCGCAGGATCCCCTGTCCCTGCTCGAGCGCGCCACTCAAGATTCCGGCGTCCTCCAGCTCGGTCTCCAGAACACCGTCGCCCTCGACCGCGCGGCGCTGCTCGCGGCCGACCCGGAGACGCGCCTCGACGGCCCGGGGGCCGCGACGTACCGCGACCTGCGGATCCGGCTCATCGGAGGCGACGCGTCGGCACTCGCCCGGGCCGTCGGCGGGAGCCCCGACGTGGCCGTGTATGCCGACGAGGTCACCGAGGCGGGGCGCATCGAGCTCCTGCCGTTCCTCTTGGAGCAGGCCGTGTCGCTGACGGCGCACCGATTCGGGAACCCCGTTCCCGAGCTCGTCCGGCTGCCGCTCTGACGCCGCGGAGGCCCCGAGGCAGGAGAGCCGTGTCGCAGGAGCCGCCTCGCAACGGCTAGGCGGGCTGCCGGTTGATGAGCTTCGAGAGGACGATCGCGCTGCGCGTGTGGTCGACGTTGGGGGCGTTCCGAACCCGCTCGAGCGCGCCCTCGAGCGAGGGGATGTCGCGGGAGCGCATGTGGACGATCGCGTCCGCGCTGCCGGTCACCGTCCCGGCGTCGACGACCTCGGGCACGGTGCTGAGGATCCGCTGCAGCTCGGCCGGCGACACGGTGCCGCGGCAGAAGAGCTCCACGTACGCCTCCGTCGCCAGTCCGTCGACGGCCGGGTCGACCTGGACGGTGAAGCCGCGGATCACGCCGTCGGCCACCATGCGGTCGACGCGGCGCTTCACGGCGGAGGCGCTGAGACCCACCACGGAGCCGATGTCGCCGTAGCCGGCACGGGCGTTCTGGCGGAGGAGGTCGATGATGCTGAAGTCCAGATTGTCCACGCCAGCACTGTATGGCATAAATGTGCGCGAGATCGGGTTCTCTGCACGGAAAATGCGTTCGGAGCAGTCGAGATGCGGCTTTTTCGTGTGAAACTGATCGGGTGAGCATCTCGACCGAAACCACGACCGCCGCCTCGATCACGCGTCAGGCCACCCACCGCACGATCCTGATGTGCCGCCCGGAGCATTTCACGGTGAGCTACCGGATCAACCCGTGGATGCACCCCGAGGACCCCACCGACACCTCGCGCGCCGTCGCCCAGTGGCAGACCCTCTACGACACCTACGTCGGCCTCGGCTTCGACGTGCACCTGATCGACCCGATCCCCGGCCTGCCCGACATGGTCTACTCGGCGAACGGCGGCTTCGTCCTCGACGGCAAGGCCTACGGTGCGAGCTTCACCTACCCCGAGCGTCAGCCCGAGGGCCCGGCCTACATGGACTGGTTCCGCGACAACGGCTTCGACGTCAGGGTCCCCGAGCAGATCAACGAGGGCGAGGGCGACTTCCTCCTCGTCGGCGACGTCATCCTCGCCGGCACGGGCTTCCGCAGCGACTCCACCTCGCACGAAGAGCTCGCGAGCATCTTCGGCCGCCCGGTCATCACCCTCAACCTCGTCAACCCGAGCTTCTACCACCTCGACACCGCCATCGCCGTCCTCGACCCGGAGCCGGTCGACGGGCACTCCAACATCGCCTACCTCGAGAGCGCCTTCGACGAGCCGAGCCTCCGCATCCTGCGCGAGCGCTACCCCGACGCGATCATCGTGAGCGAGGAGGACGCCGCCATCCTGGGCCTCAACTCCTACTCCGACGGCTACAACGTCGTGATCGCCGCGCGGGCGACCGGCTTCGAGCGCCAGCTGCGCGAGCGCGGCTACAACCCCATCGGCGTCGACCTGTCCGAGCTGCTGCTCGGCGGCGGCGGAGTGAAGTGCTGCACCCTCGAGCTGCGACGATGACCACCTCCACGGACACCTCGACCGACCGCGCCATCGCGGTCGAGGACGCCTCGCTCGCGCACAACTACCACCCGCTCCCGATCGTCGTGGCGACGGCGGAGGGCGCGTGGGTGACCGACGTCGAGGGGCACCGCTACCTCGACTGCCTCGCGGCGTACTCGGCCGTCAACTTCGGCCACGGCCACCCGCGTCTCGTCGAGGCTGCCAAGGCGCAGCTGGACCGCGTCACGCTGACCAGCCGGGCGTTCCACAACGACCAGCTCGGGCCCTTCGCGCAGGAGCTCGCGGCCCTCCTCGGCAAGCAGATGGTCCTCCCGATGAACACGGGTGCCGAGGCCGTCGAGTCCGCCATCAAGGTGGCGCGCGCCTGGGGCTACCGCGTCAAGGGCGTCGCCCAGAACGCCGCGAAGATCATCGTCATGGACGGCAACTTCCACGGCCGCACCACCACGATCATCAGCTTCTCGAACGATCCCGAGGCGCGGGCCGACTTCGGGCCGTACACCCCCGGCTTCGTCTCCGTGCCCTACGGCGACGTCGACGCTCTCGCCCGCGCCATCGACGACGACACCGTCGCGGTCCTGCTGGAGCCCATCCAGGGCGAGGCCGGAGTCGTCGTGCCCGACCCGTCGTTCCTCCCCGCGGTCCGCGCCCTGACGACCGAGCGCACCGTGCTCATGATCGCCGACGAGATCCAGGCCGGCCTCGGCCGGACGGGCGCCACCGTGTCGTCCGACCTCGTCGGGGTCGTGCCCGACCTCTATCTGCTCGGCAAGGCACTCGGCGGCGGGATCGTCCCCGTGAGCGCCGTCGTGGGCGACCGCGACGTCCTGGGCGTCCTGCGCCCCGGCGAGCACGGCTCGACGTTCGGCGGCAACCCGCTGGCGGCAGCGGTCGGCCTCGAGGTGGTCAGGATGCTCGCCACGGGCGAGTTCCAGAAGCGCGCCTCGGTCCTCGGCGCCCGACTCCGCTCGGGCCTCGACGCCCTGGAGGCCGAGGCGATCGGCGTCGTCGCCGTCCGGGGTGCCGGGCTCTGGGTCGGGATCGACATCGACCCGGCGCTCGCCAGCGGCCGGGAGGTCTGCGAGCGCCTCATGCGGCGCGGGATCCTCGCCAAGGACACCCACGGGTCGACCATCCGCCTCGCGCCGCCGCTCGTGGTGACCGAGGACGAGCTGGACTGGGTCGTGAGCGAGCTCCGGGCGGTCCTGCAGGAGCTGCGCGGCTGAGGCTGCCGCTGACGTTGCTGCGGCGGAGGACCGGCCGTACCCGGCCCTCCGCCTGACCCGGCGAACCCTCGACCGAGCCGCGCATCCTGCTGCGCTCATCCAGTATATCTATGCACGAGGTATAAAACACCCCACGATCGCCGAATGTCTGGACAACGAAGAAGGGCACCGACTGAGTCGGTGCCCTTAATACTGTGTCGCCCGTGTCGCTGAAGCTGTTCTGAAGCTCCTGCGCGACATGATTCTGGTGGCTGGACGCGGCATCGATCCGCGGACCTTTCGATTTTCAGTCGAACGCTCTACCAACTGAGCTACCCAGCCATGGCGACCCTGACCGGACTTGAACCGGCGACCTCCGCCGTGACAGGGCGGCGCGCTAACCAACTGCGCTACAGGGCCATACGTTGTTGCAGTACTTCTCAAACTATATCTGGTGACCCCAACGGGATTCGAACCCGTGCTGCCGCCGTGAAAGGGCGGTGTCCTAGGCCACTAAACGATGGGGCCGTGAACGCTTGAGGGGCATCACAGCAACCGAGGGACAAGCATACGGATCGGCGGCCGAAAGTCAAAACCGGGCTCTCGGGGCGGGCATCCTGCGGTTCCCCGGGGCCACCACTCCTCCCCAGTTGGAGGGTCAGGCGCGTTGTCCACAGTCCGGTCTCGCGGCGAGGCTTCCCGGAGGAATCCCCTGTCAGAGTTAGTTTCAAGCTGTTCTTGAGACTTTCCTCCGGGGGTCTCGGGCCGGAGCCGTGTCCCTCCGGGGGTCGATGCCCCTTGGAGAGACCCGGGCGCGTTGCTACTGTGACCTGAGTTATCAGTGTGACCAGCCATCCGGCCGCACCGTGACGACGATTCGGGATCGAATGACACTCCACCTCCGCACCGGCCTGGCCACGCCCTCGACTGACGGCGCCGTCGCCCCCTCGTCGCGCCCGCGGGCCGGCAGGAGCCGCCGGGCCACGATCGCGCTCGTCGTCGCCGTCGCCGTGGTCGCCTCCGGCTTCGCCCTCGGGTCTCCGCGCAGCGCGAGCGCCGCGACGAGCTACCCGTCGTGGTCGGACGTCCAGAAGGCCACCGACAACCAGCAGCGCAAGCAGTCGGAGATCGCGAAGATCCAGAAGCTGCTGAAGCAGCTCAACGCCGACGTCGTCACGAAGCAGGCCGTCGCCGTGAAGCGCGGCGAGGAGCTCCAGCAGGCCCAGACGGCCTACGACGAGCAGGAGGCGACGAAGCAGAAGCTGCAGGCCAAGGCCGATGCCGCCGATCGCGTGTCCAAGGCCAGCGAGGTGCGGGCGGGGCAGCTCGCGGCGCAGCTCGGCCGCACGGGCACCAACAACCTCAGCACCGACCTCATCGCCAATCCGGGCAAGGCCAGCAACCTGCTCTACAAGCTCGGCGCGATGAGCAAGCTCACCGAGCAGGCCAACGGCATCTATGCCCAGGCCGTCCAGGACCGCAACACCGCCCAGTCGCTGACCGACCAGGCGCGCGTCGCGGCGCAGGCCCTCAGCGACCTCGCGGCGAAGGCGCAGGTCGCCCTGGTCGCCGCCAACACCGCCGCAGCCGAGGCGCAGACCGCCGTCGAGGCTCAGAAGTCGAACGCCGACCGTCTCAAGTACCAGCTCGCGGCCCTCACGCAGAAGCGCACCGCGACGCAGGAGGCCTACAACGCCGGCGTCGTCGTCCGGCGCGTGGCGGCCGCCAAGGCCGAGGCCAAGGCCAGAGCCGAGGCCGCGCGGCTCAGCGGTGCGACCGGCATCCCCAACTCCCAGGGCTGGACAAAGCCGGCGGGCGGCTACATCACGAGCGGCTTCGGCTACCGGCTCGACCCGGCCACGCACGTGTACCAGCTCCACGCGGGCACCGACCTCGGCGCATCCTGCGGGTCGAACATCTACGCCGCCGCCGCCGGCACGGTCATCTACGCCGGGCCCTTCGGCGGCTACGGCAACTTCGTGCTCATCGACAACGGCAACGGGATCAACACCGGGTACGGCCACGTCGTCGACGGCGGCATCCACGTCGCCACCGGCCAGCACGTGAACGCCGGTCAGGTCATCGCCCAGGTCGGCTCCACCGGCTGGTCGACCGGTTGCCACCTCCACTTCGAGACCCGCGTCGGCGGCGTCGCCACCGACGCCGTGCCCTTCATGTCCGCCCGAGGAGTGACCCTGTAGTGAACGTCCGCACACCCCGCGAGTCCTCTCTGTGACGCCCCGGCGTCGCACACTGGGTGTGCTCCTCGTTCTCGCGACCGGTGTCTCGGTCGTCGCCTCGTCGACCGTCGGCCTGGCGTCGGCCAGCGCCTCGCCGTATCCCTCGTGGTCCGACGTGCAGGCCGCCAAGACCGATCAGGCGAAGGCGCAGCGCGAGATCGACGCGCTCGACCGCGCCATCACGACCCTGCAGAACCGCGCCTCCTCGTCGGCCGACGCCGCCTCCGGAGCCGGCGAGCGGTACCAGATCGCCGTCATCGCCGAGCAGCAGGCGAAGAGCGACCTCGACGTCCTGACGTCGCGTCAGAGGGCGGCCGAGAAGACGGCGGCCGACTCGCGCCGCCGCGTCGGCCAGCTGGTGGCGCAGCTCGCCCACACGGGCGGCGGGCAGCTCACCGTGACCCTGCTCACGGAGTCCGACAGGGCCTCCGACCTGCTCTACCAGCTCGGCACGATGGCCAACCTCACCGACCGGACCACCAGCTTCCTGCAGGAGGCCCGGCGCGACGCCACCCTCGCCTCCTCCCTCACGGCTCAGGCCCGGGGGGCCGACGTGGCCCTGGCCGCTCGCACGACCGCCGCGGCCGCCGCCCTGCAGCACGCCCACGACGTCGCGGGGTCGGCGCGGACCGCGCTCCAGGCCCAGCAGGCGAACGAGTCGAAGCTGATCTCGCAGGTCGCCTACCTCCGCGGCACGACCGCGGCCGTCGAGCAGCGCTACTACGCCGGCCTCGCCGCGGGGACGGCCGCCGACACCATCCCGGCACCGCCGGCGACGTCCGACGGCGGCTCGGGAGGCGGCTCCGGCGCGGGCTCGACGGGCGGTGGCGGCGGCAGCGGTGGCGGCTCCGGGTCGACGAGCGGCTCCGGCAGCAGCGCGGGCGGCAGCGGCAGCACGGGCGGCTCGGGCTCCGGCGGCGGCACCACGACGCCGGTGACGAAGCCGAACCCCGCACCGGCTCCCGCACCTGCTCCCGCCCCGGCACCGGCCCCCAAGCCGAGCCCGACGCCCGTCACCCCGCGCCCGCCGACCCCCACCCCGCCGTCCTCGGGGACGCCCGCGGCCGTGTCGACCGCGATCGCCTACGCGCGCGCCCAGGTCGGCAAGCCCTACGTCTTCGGCGCCGCCGGGCCCAACGCGTTCGACTGCTCCGGCCTCATGATGGCCTCCTACGGCGCTGCCGGAGTCGGCATCGGCGGCCACTCGGTCCGCTGGCAGTACAACTACCTGGCCGGCCAGGGTCGCCTGGTCTCGCAGGGCTCCTGGCGCCCCGGCGACATCATCTTCTACCTCGACAGGTCGGCGAACAACATGTACCACGACGCCATGTACCTCGGCGGCGGGATGATGGTCGAGGCGCCCAACCCCAACGCCCCTGTGCGCATCGTGGGGGTCCGCTACTTCCAGATGCTCGACGTCGTCGGCCGCCCCGTCGGCTGACGCTCACGAACGCCGAAGGGCGGGCGCCTCTCGGCACCCGCCCTCCGGCGTTCGTGAGCAGGGGGGTCAGTGACCCTCCTCCTCCAGCTTCTTGAAGCCGGCCTCGACGATGGCCGTGGCCTCCGCCGCGTCGCCCCAGCCGTCGGCCTTGACCCACTTGTTGGGCTCGAGGTCTTTGTAGCGCTCGAAGAAGTGGGCGATCTCGGCCTTGGTCTGCTCCGGGACGTCGTCGATGTCCTGGATGTGGGCCCAGCGGGGGTCCTTCGCGGGGACGACGAGGACCTTGGCGTCGGAGCCGGCCTCGTCGCTCATGTTGAAGACGCCGACGGGGCGGACGGAGACGCCCACGCCGGGGAACACGGGGTACTCGAGGAGCACGAGCGCGTCGACGGGGTCGCCGTCGAGGCCGAGCGTGTTCTCGAAGTAGCCGTAGTCGGTCGGGTAGACGAACGACGTGAAGAGCACTCGGTCGAGGTAGACGCGGCCCGTCTCGTGGTCGACCTCGTACTTGTTGCGGCTTCCCTTGGGGATTTCGACGACGACGTCGTACGCGGGCATGTGTGCTCCTTGATCGATGGGTGACGCAGGATCCGCGCCACGGCTGGATTAACGTTACAAGATGCCGTCCCGACCCCGCCTGACCCCCGCCATCGCCGACGTGCGCCGAGCCGTCCGGGGGGTGCTCGCCGAGGTCGAGGCGGGCGGTGCCCGGGACGGCGGGACGCAGGATCCTGCCGGTCACCCGGTCGCGGACCTCCTGGTCGCCCTCAGCGGCGGCGCCGACTCGCTCGCGCTCGCGGCCGCCGTGGCGTTCGAGGCGCCGCGCGCCGCGCGAGGTCTCCGCGCGGGGGCGGTCGTCGTCGATCACGGCCTGCAGCCCGGGTCGGACGTCGTCGCGCGCCGCGCCGCAGAGCAGGCCGAGTCGCTCGGCCTCGCCCCCGTGCTCGTGAAGCGCGTCGAGGTCGGCGCGGACGGCGGCCCCGAGGCAGCGGCGCGCACGGCCCGCTACGCGGCGCTCGCGGCGGCGGCGCAGGAGACGGGGGCGAGCGCGGTCCTCCTCGCCCACACGATGGACGACCAGGCGGAGACGGTGCTGCTCGGCCTGGCCCGCGGCAGCGGACCGACGAGCCTCCAGGGGATGGAGGTGCGGGCGGGGCTGTTCGTGCGGCCGCTGCTGGGCATCCGGCGGTCCACCACCCGGGCGAGCTGCACCGACCAGGGTCTCGAGCCCTGGGACGATCCGCAAAACGACGATCCGGCGTTCACCCGCGTGCGCGTGCGGCACACCGTGCTGCCCGTTCTGGAGCGGGAGCTCGGCCCCGGCGTCGTGGAGGCGCTGGCCCGGACGGCGGAGCAGCTCCGGGAGGACACGAGCGCCCTCGACCACTTCGCCGAGGAGCAGGCCGAGGAGCTCGCCGATCACGCGGAGGCCGGCATCTCGCTCGACGTGCGCGGGCTCGCCGCCAACCCGCCGGCGCTGCGGCAGCGCCTGATCCGGCTCGCCGTCGCCAGCGAGTTCGCCGTGACGCTCTCGCGCGCTCAGACCTTGGAGGTCTCGCGCCTCGTCGACGACTGGCACGGCCAGGGTCCCGTCTCGCTGCCGGGCGTTACAGTGGTCAGGCGCGGGGGAGTGCTCCATTTCGAGGCCGCCCTGCGCGCCGACTGACGACCGACGCGACCGCGAGGAGCCTTCCCGCCCATGGACACCAGCGACATCGAGGGCGACCTCGCCTCCGTCCTCTATACGGAGGAGCAGATCCACCAGAAGATCGCGGAGGTCGCCCGCCAGGTCGAGATCGACTACGCCGACGAGCCGCCGCTGCTGGTCGGGGTGCTCAAGGGGGCCGTCATGGTCATGGCCGACTTCGCCCGGGAGCTCCGGATCCAGGCGCCGATGGACTGGATGGCCGTTTCGTCGTACGGCTCGGGGACGAAATCATCCGGCGTCGTGCGCATCCTGAAGGACCTCGACAGCGACCTGCACGGTCGCCACGTCCTCATCGTCGAGGACATCATCGATTCCGGGCTCACGCTCTCCTGGTTGCTCGCCAACCTCAAGGGCCGCGGAGCCGCGTCCGTCGAGATCTTCGCCCTGCTCCGCAAGCCGGAGGCCGCGACGGTCGTCGTCGACGTCAAATACGCCGGTTTCGAGATCCCCAACGAGTTCGTCGTCGGCTACGGTCTCGACTTCGACGAGCGGTACCGGAACCTCCGCGCGATCGGCGTCCTGGCGCCGCACGTCTACTCCTAGACGGGCCCCGTCGCTCGGTTCCGAGACACCCAGGAAGCCGCGGTTCTTCCCACGGCGAACACCCACTTGCCTGCAAGGCGCGGGGAGGTAACCTTCAACTCACGTTCTTCCTGCAGAAAGGTGTCGGGCGTCGCCCGGATCCCATGGACTTCAAGCGCATTCTCCGCGGCCCCTGGCTGTACGTGCTCCTCGCCGTGATCGGCATCGGCCTCGCCTTCTCGCTGATCTCGGGCTCGGGCACCAACAAGGTCACCACCCAGGAGGGGCTCCAGGCCCTGAAGGACGGCAAGGTCGCCTCCGCCAAGATCTACAGTAACGAGCAGCGCGTCGACCTCGTCCTGAGCGACGGCGGCAAGCAGGAGCAGTTCTACTACTCCACTCCGCGCGGCGAGGAGGTCGTGACCGCGGTCTCGAACGCCAACCTCGCGACGTCCGCGAACGGCGGCTACGACGACGTGGTCAGCCAGACGAACCCGCTCTGGTCGATCCTCGGTCTGCTCCTGCCCTTCATCGTCATCGCGGCGCTGTTCTGGTTCCTCATGTCGAGCATGCAGGGCGGCGGCAGCAAGGTCATGCAGTTCGGCAAATCGCGCGCCAAGCTCAACAACAAGGAGACCCCGCAGGTCTCGTTCTCCGACGTGGCCGGTGCCGACGAGGCGATCGAGGAGCTCGAGGAGATCAAGGACTTCCTCAAGGAGCCCGCGAAGTTCCAGGCCGTCGGCGCCCGGATCCCGAAGGGCGTGCTGCTCTACGGCCCTCCCGGAACCGGCAAGACCCTTCTCGCGCGCGCCGTCGCCGGTGAGGCCGGAGTGCCCTTCTTCTCCATCTCGGGCTCCGACTTCGTCGAGATGTTCGTCGGCGTCGGTGCGAGCCGCGTCCGCGACCTCTTCGAGCAGGCCAAGCAGAACAGCCCCGCCATCATCTTCATCGACGAGATCGACGCCGTCGGTCGCCACCGCGGAGCCGGCATCGGCGGCGGCAACGACGAGCGCGAGCAGACCCTCAACCAGCTCCTGGTCGAGATGGACGGCTTCGACGTCAAGACGAACGTCATCCTGATCGCCGCGACCAACCGTCCCGACGTCCTCGACCCGGCGCTCCTCCGTCCCGGCCGCTTCGACCGCCAGATCGGCGTCGACGCACCGGGGCTCGAGGGCCGCAAGCAGATCCTCGAGGTGCACGGCAAGGGCAAGCCGCTCTCGGCGAACGTCAACCTCGAGGTCCTCGCCCGCAAGACGCCCGGCTTCACCGGCGCCGACCTGGCGAACGTCCTCAACGAGGCGGCGCTCCTCACCGCCCGCAGCAACGCGCAGCTGATCGACAACCGCGCCCTCGACGAGGCCGTCGACCGCGTCATGGCCGGTCCGCAGCGTCGGAGCCGCGTCATGAAGGACAGCGAGAAGATCATCACCGCCTACCACGAGGGTGGACACGCCCTCGCCGCCGCCGCGATGCGCCACACCGACCCGGTCACGAAGATCACGATCCTCCCGCGCGGACGGGCCCTCGGCTACACGATGGTCCTGCCCCTGGAGGACAAGTACTCCGTCACCCGCAACGAGCTGCTCGACCAGCTCGCCTACGCCATGGGCGGCCGCGTCGCCGAGGAGATCGTCTTCCACGACCCGACCACCGGTGCGTCGAACGACATCGAGAAGGCCACGTCCACGGCCCGCAAGATGGTGACCGAGTACGGCATGTCGTCGAAG
This sequence comes from Frondihabitans sp. 762G35, assembly GCF_002074055.1. Taxonomy (NCBI): domain Bacteria; kingdom Bacillati; phylum Actinomycetota; class Actinomycetes; order Micrococcales; family Microbacteriaceae; genus Frondihabitans; species Frondihabitans sp. 762G35. Next base: position 140,881 of record NZ_CP014619.1, read on the forward strand.
GTCGGCTCCGTCAAGCTCGGCCAGGGCTCGGGCGAGCCCTTCATGGGCCGCGACATGGGCGAGCGCGACTACTCGGAGAAGATCGCCGAGACGGTCGACGGCGAGGTGCGCGTCCTGCTGGAGCAGGCGCACGACGAGGCGTGGCAGGTCATCAACGACAACCGCGACATCCTCGACCGACTCGCGAGCCTCCTCCTCGAGAAGGAGACGCTCGACCACGACGAGCTGGCCGACATCTTCAAGGACGTCAAGAAGCTCCCCGAGCGCCCCGAGTGGCTGTCCAGCTCCAAGCGCCCCTCGTCCGACCTGCCGGCGGTCCAGATCCCCACGCGGATCCCCGTCGACGCGGGTTCGACCGACGGCGGAGTCGACTCCGAGCCGACCGCGAAGCCCTCGCGCAAGCGTCCTCCGCGCACCACCCCCGGCATCGCTCCCGCCTGAGGCATGCCCGCGATTTTCCGATCGACCGTCCCGAGATAGGCTCCGGGCATGAGCGACGAGACCCGAGGCGAGACGGCCCGCGGCGCGCATCGCGCGACCGCGGGTTCCGTCGTGCCCGGCCTCGACCCCGAGGTGGAGCAGACGTGGCTGCGACCCCGGGGTCGCGACCGCTACCCGCGGGTCGAGCGCTCCGTCGAGCACCGTGACGGACAGCCGGAGGGTCAGCCCGTCGGCGAGGTCCCCGGGGCCCCGACCCCCCGCCCCAGCGGACGCCGGGCGAGCTCCGTGCTGCACCCCGAGGCGGCGGCGGCCGAGCGCCTCGCCGCCGACCGGGCCGCCGTCGCCGCCCAGGGCGAGGCCCTGCGGCAGGCCGCCCAGCGCCGTCGCGACGCCGACGCCGTGCGCCCCCGCCCGTCGGTCGAGGGCGGGCTCCGGCAGTCCGTCCCGCCGCGTCATCAGCCGCGGGCCGACCCCGCCGAGCGCCGGCTGATCGCCGGGGGAGTGTTCGACGCGGTGAAGGGCGCGACCCCGCACACGGTCGTCCCCGACGAGACGGCCGCCGAGGCCGCGTCGCGACCCGCCCCGACCACCGGCGCGCAGGATCCTGCGGCTCGCCCCTCCGAACTCGTCGACGTCGCGACCCGGGCCATCGCCGTCGTGCGGCAGGCCGGCCCCGGCCCGGCCGCCACCCTCGCCGCGACCCCCTACCGACCCCGCCGGACGCTCGTGATGGGCATCCTCAACGTCACGCTCGACTCGTTCAGCGACGGCGGTCGTTTCGCCCGCTTCGACGACGCGATCGCCCACGCGCGGGCGCTCGTCGCGGAGGGCGCCGACATCATCGACGTCGGCGGCGAGTCGACCCGGCCCGGTGCGCCGCGCGTCGAGGTGCACGAGGAGCAGCGCCGCGTCGTCCCGATCATCCGCGAGCTCGTCGCCCTCGGCCTCCGCGTGAGCATCGACACCATGAACGCGGCCACCGCGTTCGCCGCCGTCGAGGCGGGCGCGAGCATCATCAACGACGTCTCGGGCGGGCTGGCCGACGACAACATGGCGCAGGTCGTCGCCGACACCGACAGCACCTACATCGCGATGCACTGGCGCGGTCACAGCGCGACCATGGCCGAGAAGGCGACGTACACGGACACCGTCGCGGAGGTCAAGGCGGAGCTGTTCCAGCGCGTCGCGGAGCTCGTCGTCCAGGGTGTCGACCCCGACCGGATCGTGATCGACCCGGGCCTCGGCTTCGCGAAGCTCACCGAGCACAACTGGCAGCTGCTGGGCCACCTCCACGAGCTCGGCGAGATCGGTCTGCCGATCCTCGTGGCCGCGTCGCGGAAGCGCTTCCTGGGTGCTCTCCTCCCCGACGAGGCGGGCGTGCGCGAGCGCGATCCCGCCACCGCCGTCATCAGCGCCCTCGGCGCACAGGTGGGTGCGTGGGCCGTCCGGGTCCACGACGTCGCCTCCACCCGCGCCGCCCTCGACGTCTGGGAAGCGTGGCAGAAAGGATCCCGTGGTTGATCAGCTGAGACTCATCGGAGTGCGCGCGACGGGGAACCACGGGGTCTTCGACTTCGAACGCGAGCAGGGGCAGGAGTTCGTCGTCGACGTCGTCGTCGACATCGACGCCCGCGCGTCCGCGTCGTCGAGCGACCTCGACCAGACCGTGCACTACGGCGTCCTCGCCGAGGAGATCGTCCGCGACATCGAGAACGATCCCGTCGACCTGATCGAGACGCTGGCGGAGCGGATCGCGGCGACGGTGCTCTCGCACCCTGCGGCCCTCCGCACCAGCGTCACGGTGCACAAGCCGCAGGCGCCCATCACCGTGCCGTTCGCCGACGTGTCGATCACGATCGACCGGGGGCGCTCGTGAGCCCGACCGTCCGCGCCGTGATCGCTCTGGGCTCGAACCTCGGCGACCGCGACGCCACCCTCCGCGGGGCCGTCGCCGACATCGCGGCGATCGAGGGCGTCGTGGTCGTCGGAGCGTCCGTGCCCATCGAGTCGGTCGCCGTGACCCTCGCGGGGCTCGACGACTCCAAGCCGAACTACCTCAACGGAGTCGTCGTCGTCGACACGACCCTCGAGCCGGAGCCGCTGCTCCGGGAGCTCAACCGCATCGAGTCGGAGCACGGCCGTGTCCGCCTCGAACGCTGGGGCGACCGCACCCTCGATCTGGATCTGATCGTGCACGGCGACGACGTCCGAGACACGGGGGTCCTGACCCTCCCGCACCCGCGCGCCGCCGAGCGCTCGTTCGTTCTCGAGCCGTGGCTCCAGGTGGAGCCCGACGCGTCGCTGCCCGGCGGGGAGCGCGTGGCCGACCTGCTCGGCGCGCTGGGCGACCCCGTGGCGCACGTCCCGGGGGCGGAACCGCTCGACGTGGCTCCTGCGGGCCGCCGCGCGACGACCGGGGGCGCCGCGTGACACGCACCCGCCCGTCCACCATCGTGGCGCTGCTGATCGTCGCCGTCGTGGCCGGCTTCGCCTTCGACGCCGTGCTCGCGGCGACGCTCCGACCGGTCGCCGTGCCCCCGCTGTCCCTCGGGCTCGTCCTCCTGGCCATCGCCGCCATCGTCGTCTCGCTCGCGGTGCCGGTGTTCCGCGTGGCCCGCGGTCGCACCAGGGAGCCCATCGACGCCTACTACGCGACGCGCGTCGTGCTGATGGCCAAGGCGTCGAGCCTCTCCGGGTCGCTCTTCGGCGGGTTCGTGGGAGGGATGCTGATCTACATGCTGACCCGCGGGGTCCCGGTCGCGGCCTCCTCCGCCCTCCCGACGATCGTCTCGGTCGTGGGCGGCCTCGTGCTGCTCGCGGGAGGCCTCGTGGCCGAGTTCATGTGCACCGTCCCGCCGAGCGACGACGACGACGGCGACGGCGGCAAGCCCCAGCGGATCTGACCCGCTCGTCGCGGCGTGCCGCGCGAACCCGGACGCGCGTCCACGGCGGCAGGGCATACTGCCAGGCAGACCACGACGGCCCGCGCCGTCCGCGCAGCGACCAAGGAGCATCCCCGTGACCGACCGACTCGATCTGCCGGAGGCCACCTGGACCCGTGTCTCCCCGCTCTACAAGTGGCCGCAGATGGGCAGCTACGCCCTGTCGGGTCTCGTCGTCGCCGCCCTCAGCGCCTTCACCTGGTTCAGCGGCGCGTGGTGGGCCTACGCCCTGACGGCCGTCATCCTCGTGATCACGATCGTCGTGGTCGCCTTCGTGCCCCGGCGGGTGCGCGCGATCGGCTACCAGCTCCGGGAGGACGACCTCCTCGTCCGCCGCGGCATCCTCTTCCTCCGCTTCGTCGCCGTCCCCTACGGCAGGATGCAGCTCATCGACGTCAACCGCGGCCCCGTCGTCCGCGCTCTCGGCCTCAGCGACCTGAAGTTCGTCACCGCCGCGGCCTCGTCCGCCGTCACCATCCCCGGCGTCCCGGCCGAGGAGGCCGAGCGCCTGCGCGACCGCCTCGTCGAACTGGCCGAGACCCGGCGGGCGGGGCTGTGAGTCAGGAGCCGCAGCCCGGCCCGGCTCGTCACGGCGGCTGGCAGCCCGGCGCCCCCGACGAGCGACCGGCCCCGGCCGGTCCGCCTCCCGCCGTCGCTCAGCTCACCGACGGCGAGTGGCACCGGCTGCACCCGGCCACGCCCCTCCTCAAGGGCGGCATCGTCTTCGTCGTCATCGTCGGCTACCTCGTCAACAGCTTCCGAGACCGCATCCTGCAGGTCTTCGTGCCCGACCCGGGCGGAGCCTCGTCGGCCGACGGCGACCCCGTGCAGTACGTGGTCGGCCACGGCCTGGTCGGGATCGTCGTGCTCTCGATCATCGCCCTCCTCCTCGTCATCATCGGCATCTTCTACCTGTCGTGGCGCATGAGCACCTTCCGGGTGACCGAGGAGTTCGTCGAGGTCCGCAGCGGCATCGTCTTCCGGACGAACCGTCGCGCGCGCCTCGACCGCATCCAGGGCATCAACATCGAGCGGAAGCTCCTGCCCCGACTCGTCGGCGCCGCGAAGCTCGAGATCGACCAGGCGGGTCACGACGCGAACGTGCCGCTCGCCTACCTGCGGAGCGCCTCCGCGGACGACCTGCGCCGCGAGATCCTGCGGCGCGCCAGCGGTACCAAGGCCTCCGAGGCGCAGGATGCCCGGCGCGGCCCCTCCGGCGAGGGCGTCATCGAGCAGCGGCTCAACGAGTTCCTGGCGGCACCGCTGGGCGAGGACGGCGCCGCGCCCCACTCCGTCGTGACCATGCGCCTCGGCCGACTGGTCGGCTCGGCCGTGCTCAGCGGCTTCACGCTGTTCATCCTCGCGATCGTGGCCGCGGTCGTCGTGAGCATCGCGACGACGGGCCAGTACTTCCTGCTCTTCGCGTTCTTCCCGACGCTGCTCGGCTCGTTCTCGTACTACTCGCGGCGGATCGTGAAGTCGCTCCGCTACTCGATCGCCTCGACCCGCGACGGCATCCGCATCGGCTGGGGCCTGATCTCGACCACCAACGAGACGCTCCCGCCCGGGCGCATCCACTCCATCCGCCTGAGCCAGCCGCTGCTGTGGCGCCCGTTCGGCTGGTGGGAGGTCAAGATCAACCGCGCCTCGCACTCGCGCACCCGAGGTGCCGACAACCAGGCCAACACGACGATCCTGCCGGTCGGCAGCAAGGACGACGTCTCCCGCGTGCTGCAGCTGATCCTGCCGCAGCTCGTCGGGCTGACGGCGGCCGATCTCGACGCCGCCGACGACGTGCGCGACGGAGCTCTCGACCCCGCGGACGCCGCGGCCGTCGCCGCGAGGCAGCCGGAGCTCGCCGTCGAGCAATCCGGCCGGGCCCTGTCGCTCATCGAGGCGGGCATGACCTCGACGGGAGCCGAGGGCGGGTTCACCACGTCGCCGCCCCGTGGCCGGATACTGCGCTGGTTCTCCTGGCGTCGGAACGGGTTCCGCACGGCACCGGGCGCGCTTCTGCTCCGCAAGGGCGCGATCTGGCGCGAGCTCGTGGTCGTGCCGCTGCCGCGCCTGCAGAGCGTCGGCCTCCGGCAGGGGCCGCTCCTGCGTCGGCTCCGCCTGGCCGAGGTCGACCTGCACACCGTCCACGGGCCGATCGTGGCGTCCATCGGGGCCCTCGACGAGCAGGATGCGCGGGCCTTCTTCGCGACCGCCTCCCGCGACGCCGTGGTCGCGGCGCGCGCCGACCGGACGCATCGCTGGCTCGAGGGGGCCGCCGGTCACGCGGCGGCTCCGACCTGGGCACCCCCGAGCGCCGAGGAGCGCCGGCCGGGAGGCGACGCGTGACCGCGTCGCGCCCGAGCGGGCGGCTCGGCGTGGGCATCGTCGGCGCCGGCCACGTCGGCCCGGTCCTCGGTGCCGCCCTGGCCGCCGCCGGACACGCGATCGTCGGCATCTCGGCCGTCTCCGAGCGGAGCCGAGACCGGGCGGACGCGATCCTGCCCGGCGTCCCCGTCCTGACCGTCCAGCAGGTCGTCGAACGGAGCGAGCTCGTGCTCCTGGCCGTGCCGGACGACCAGCTCGAGGCGCTGGTCGAGGGGCTCGCGGCGACACGGGCCTGGCAGGCGGGGCAGCTGGTCGTGCACACGTCGCCCGTCCACGGACTCGCGGTCCTGGCTCCTGCCCGCGCCGCGGGGGCGATCCCGCTCGCCATCCACCCCGCCCTCCAGTTCACCGGCACGACCGTCGACCTCGTGCGCCTGCGCGACGCCTACTGCGCGGTCACGGCACCCGGGCCCGTGCTGCCGATCGGGCAGGCGCTCGTCGTCGAGATGGGCGCGGAGCCGGTGGTCGTCGAGGAGGAGGACCGCCCGAAGTACGCGGAGGCCGTCGAGACGGCGACGACCTTCTCCGCCGCGATCGTGTCGCAGTCGGTGGGGCTCCTGCGCGAACTCGGGATGCCCGAGCCGGGGCGCGTCATCGCCCCCCTCGTGCGGTCGGCGATGGACCGCGCGCTGGGCGTCGCGGACACCTCCGTCGGCCCCGGTACCATCGAGATGGCCTCGTTCGACGACGACGCCACCGCCACCTGATCTGGAGTTCCCGTGACTGACGCCTCTGCCGTAGCCTCCGACCTCGGTCCCAGCGAAGCCGAGGTCTCCGAGCAGAAGGCCGTCCGCCTCGCCAAGCGGGAGCGGCTCATCGAGTCGGGCGTCGGAGCGTACCCGGTCGGCGTCCCGATCACCACGACGATCCCCGAGGTGCGCGAGCGCTTCGCCGAGCTCGAGACCGACACCGCCACCGGCGAGATCGTCGGCCTCGCCGGCCGCGTCGTCCACGCCCGCAACACGGGCAAGCTCTGCTTCGCGGCTCTGCAGTCGGGCGACGGCGCGCGGATCCAGGCGATGGTGTCTCTGGCTGAGGTGGGCGACGAGTCGCTCGCCCTCTGGAAGGAGCTCGTCGACCTCGGAGACCACGTCTTCGTCTCCGGCGAGGTCATCTCGTCGAGGCGGGGCGAGCTGAGCGTCCTCGTGAAGGAGTGGGCGATCGCGTCGAAGGCGATCCTGCCGCTGCCGAACCTCCACACCGAGCTGAGCGAGGAGAGCCGCGTCCGCACGCGCTACCTCGACCTGATCGTCCGCGAGCAGGCGCGCACGACGGTCCGCACCCGGGCCCGGGTCATGCAGTCGCTCCGGAGCACTTTCGACTCGCACGGCTACCTCGAGGTCGAGACGCCGATGCTGCAGACCATCCACGGAGGGGCCGCCGCCCGCCCCTTCTCGACGCACTCGAACGCGTTCGACACCGAGCTCTTCCTCCGCATCGCGCCGGAGCTGTTCCTCAAGCGGGCCGTCGTCGGAGGAATCGACCGCGTCTTCGAGATCAACCGCAACTTCCGCAACGAGGGCGCCGACTCGACGCACTCGCCCGAGTTCGCGATGGTCGAGGCGTACCAGGCCTACGGCGACTACAACCAGATGGCCGATCTCACGCAGGAGATGATCCAGAAGGCGGCGATCGCCGTCTCCGGGTCCACCACCGTCACGTGGGCCGACGGCACGCTCTACGACCTCGGCGGCGACTGGGACCGCCTGCCGATGTACGAGTCGCTGTCCGAGGCGAGCGGCACGCGCATCACGCCCGACTCCGAGCTGCCGGTCCTCCAGGCGATGGCCTCCGACCTCGGCATCACGGTCGCGCAGGAGACCCACGGCAAGCTCGTCGAGGAGCTCTGGGAGCACTTCGTCAAGGGCGGTCTCACCCGGCCGACCTTCGTCACCGACTTCCCCGTCGACACCTCGCCGCTCGTCCGGGCGCACCGCTCCAAGCCCGGCGTCGTCGAGAAGTGGGACCTCTACGTCCGCGGGTTCGAGCTCGCCACGGCCTATTCGGAGCTCGTCGACCCCGTCGTCCAGCGCGAGCGCTTCGTGGAGCAGGCCACCCTGGCCGCCCGCGGCGACGTCGAGGCGATGCGTCTCGACGAGGACTTCCTCCGCGCGCTCGAGCACGGTATGCCGCCGTCGGGGGGCATGGGCATGGGGATCGACCGCCTGCTCATGGCGCTCACCGGGCTCGGCATCCGCGAGACGATCCTCTTCCCGCTCGTCAAGTAGGCTCCCCGCTCGTCGAGGAGGGCGCAGGCTCGGTCGGGCAGGGGTGGGATCGCGCCGTCCACCTGTCGACGCCGAAAGACCCGGGTTCCGAAGCGCGCAGGATGCCCGTACCCTTGTGCCGTGCCTCAATCCGTCCTCGGCGGCCTCGTCTACGCCGTCACCCCGACCATCCTCGTCGGCCTGATCTTCTGGTTCGCCATGCGCGCCATCGTCCGCGCCGACCGGACCGAGCGCACCGCCTACGCCGCCATCGAGGCGGAGGAGCGGGCGAAGGCCGAGGCCGAGGAGCGCGCTGCGGCGCCGGTCGGACAGACCACGGGGCCCTCGGCGACCGGGCCGGCGTCGGGCGCCGCCTGACCGCATCCTGCGTCGTCACCACCCTCGAGCCCCCGGGCTCGGGGGTTTTTCTTCGCCCGCCGATGTCCCCCGAAACGACGACTCGGGGTCGCTTTCGGAAAGGTGCCGGAAACCTGCCGTTCACGCAGGTCGTCCCCCTCCGGGTGACAGGTCATGGGAAAAGCCCTGCAAATATCAGTGTTTCGGTCGAGAATCCGTACCCCTTCGGGCCGGGGGGATGCATACACCCGAATGCAACCGCTGTCAAAGAATCGGTCTCGTCGTACCCCAACGGGGGACTTTTCCTGTGAGCGGTCTCCGAGAATACTTGCGAATGACCTGAACGGTTTGAGTGCACCTTGTAACCCCCGCTTGACTCGTACTGCGGCGAAAGACCCCCGAGACCATCTGGGGTCGTCGCCGGAGAACTCGCTCGCGAGGGACAGGGAGAAGAAGATGTCGATCGCAGTTGATCATCACGTCCGCGAGAACACCACCGGTGCCACGAGCACCCCGCAGTCCGCTGTCAGCGCCGACGAAGAGGTCGAAGTCGAGGTCCTCGGCGCGGTCCGCGGTGCGAGCACCGACCAGGTCGGCGACTACCTCCGCCACATCGGCCGCATGCCGCTGCTCGACGCCGCCGAGGAGACCGAGATCGCCCGCCGGATCGAGGTGGGCCTGTTCGCCGAGGAGAAGCTCGCCTCGCTCGAGGCCGCCGGCACCGTCTCGGCCGACGACCGCCGCGACTACAAGTGGCTCATCCACGACGGCGAGCGTGCCAAGGACCGCATGATCACCGCGAACCTCCGCCTCGTCGTGTCGATCGCCAAGCGCTACACGCAGCGCGGGCTCCCCTTCATGGACGTCATCCAGGAGGGCAACCTCGGTCTCGTCCGCGCCGTCGAGAAGTTCGACTACACGCAGGGCTACAAGTTCTCGACCTACGCCACCTGGTGGATCCGTCAGGCCATCGCCCGCGGCCTCGCCGACAAGGCGCGCGCCATCCGCATCCCGGTGCACACCGTCGAGCGCATCAACCGCATCTCGCGCGCCGAGCGCGACCTCACCGTCGACCTGGGCCGTGCGCCGACCGTCGACGAGGTGGCCGCCGAGGTCGCCATGGAGGTCTCCGACCTCGTCGATCTCAAGTCGCGCTCGCACGAGCCGGTCTCGATCCACACGGTCGTCGGCGATGCCGAGGACAGCGAGCTCGGGGACTTCATCGAGGACGAGGAGACCCCGTCGCCCGGCGAGGCCACCGAGTCGTCGATGCTCAACCGCGACATCCACCAGCTCGTCGAGGCGCTGCCGGAGGACGAGGCGCGTGTGATCCGCATGCGCTTCGGCCTGGACGACGACCAGCCGATGACCCTCGACGAGATCTCGAAGCGCGTCCACTCGTCGCGCCAGGCCGTGTCGCGCGTCGAGAGCCGTGCCCGCCTCCGCATGTTCGCCAAGGCCGTGTCGCAGGATCTCCACCTCTACCTCCAGTAGCCCGCCCCGCTACCGTCGGCGCTGAGCCCCGTACCCGTTCCGGGTGCGGGGCTCTCTGCGTCGCCCCTGCCTGGTGCCCCGCTCCTGCTGCCCCATCTTCCCCGTCCCTCCCCGAGTGGACAGGTGCCGACGCTTTCCCGCCCGAAAACGTCGACACCCGTCCACTCGCGGGAGGTACGCGCGTCATTCCCCGTTCCGCGTGCCCTCGAGTGGACAGGTGCCGACGCTTTTCTGCCCCGGGGCGTCGGGCGCCGTCCACTCGCGACGGGGGACGGGAGGCGGGGGGGCGGGGGACGGGAGAAACACGGGCACCTGCTGCGGCGGGGGTGTGGATAAGTGGGGCGGGCGAACGGAGGCTGTGGACAACGGGGATCGCGGGGCTGCCGGGCGCCACGATTGCAGGCATGACATCCGATCTCCCACCGCACCTCCGAGGCGCACCGTTCCACGTGGCCGACGCCCGGGCTGCCGGCGTCTCCGAGCGGCGGCTGCAGCACCGCGATCTGGCACGTCCGCACCGGGGCGTCCGGAGCCCCCGCGACGCGTCCGACCTGCACGACCGGTGCGCGCGGCTCCTGCCGGTGCTCCCCGACGGGGTGCTCTTCAGCCACGCCACAGCCGCAGGCCTCTGGGGCCTGCCGGTGCCGTTCCCCGTGCTGCGCGGCCCCCTGCACGTGGCCAGCGGCGCCGGGCACCATCCCCGGCGACCGGGAGTCGTCGCGCACCGCGTCGGCGGCTGCGCGGCAGCGACCGTGCGGGGGCTCCCGGTCGTGGAACCGACACGGGCGTGGGGGCAGTGCTCGGAGCTGCTCCAGCTCGACGAGCTCGTCGCGCTGGGCGACGCGCTCGCCGGGCGGTGGTCCGGGGAGCCGGCGGCGCGGGGCAGGAGCCTCGGCGAACTCGACCACGAGGTCGGGGAGCGGGGGAGCCGACGCGGCGCCCGACGCCTGAGGGAGGCGCGCGGCCTCGTGCGACCGAACGTGTGGTCGCCCAAGGAGACCGAGCTGCGGCTCCTGCTGGTCCGCGCCGGGCTGCCGGAGCCGCCCGCCCTGAACGTGGAGTTCCGCACGGCCGGAGGCGCGTGGCTCGGCACGGTCGATCTCGCCTATCCCGAGGCGCTTCTCGCCCTCGAGTACGAGGGCGACCACCACCGCACCGACCGTGCGCAGTGGCGACGAGACATCGTCCGCCGGGAGCGGTTCGCCGACGCCGGGTGGCGCACGGTCCGTGTCACCGACGACGACCTCGACGACCGCAGGAGCCTCGTGGCCAGGGTCACCCGCCACCTCGGCCGTGCCCCGCCGGCCCCGATGCGCGCGCAGCACCGCTCAGTGCTGCCGGGCGAAGCGCGCCCGCACCTCCGGCGGAACGAGCTCGAGCAGCTGGTCGTTGCGGAGCGGGAGGTCCATCAGGCTGAGCTTGAGTCGGCCCTTGCGGCCGTGCCGGCCGGCATCGAGCCGCACGACGGAGCCGGCGTCCTTCCGCAGGCGGACGCTCACGACGCTGCCCTCGCCGATGTCGGAGACGACGCGTCCGTCGAGCTCCAGCGCCGCCGACCGGGTGCCCTCGCCGATCGTGAAGCGGAGGCGCTCCTTCGGGCCGAGCACGACGGAGCGGTCGATACCCGCCATCGGCGCGACGGCGGTCACGATGACGGCGGCGACGGCCGGGCTGACGATCGGGCCGCCGGCGGCGTAGTTGTAGGCCGTGGATCCGGCCGGGGTGGAGGCGACGACCGAGTCGGCCTTGAAGTAGCCGTAGGGGGTGCCGTCGACGGAGAGGTCGGCCGTCACGACGCCCTGGCCGGGGCGACGCGTCATGGCGAGGTCGTTGAACGCGAGGAAGGAGCTCTCGAAGCCGGTCGAGGCGACGGTGACCTCGATGGCGTGATGCGGCTCCAGCGAGAACTCGCCCGTGGTCAGGCTGCCGAGCGCCTCGGCCAGCTCCGACGGCTCGATCTCGACCAGGAAGCCGACGTTGCCGTAGTTGACGCCGAGCACAGGCACCGGTCGAGGCGCCACGAGTCGCATCGCCCCGAGCATGGTGCCGTCGCCGCCGAGCGAGACGACGGCGTCGACCCGGCGGACGAACGCGGCCTCGTCGACCAGCTCCACGCCCGGTCCGACGCGGGTGGCGTCGTCGGCGAGGGCCACGAGCTGGGCGTCGGCGCCCTTCCTCCACGACAGCAGGACCTCGACGGACGAGAGGACCGGTTTGGTGGGGTGCGGCACGAGACCGACGGTGAACTTCGCCATGGTCGCGAGGCTACCGGGCGGTGCCGGGAGAGCCCGGGGATCCTGCGTCACGCCGTAGGCGAACAGGGGCAGACGGATGCCCGGGCCGTGGTTAGTCTCTGTGTAAACCGACGCCGCGGCCCTGCCAAGCGTCGTCAGTCACAGCGGTGACGTTCCAGCCCGTCACCTAGGGAGTTAGAAGATGTTCGAGAGATTCACCGACCGTGCCCGTCGCGTTGTCGTCCTCGCTCAAGAAGAAGCGAAGATGCTCAACCACAACTACATCGGTACCGAGCACATCCTGCTCGGTCTCATCCACGAGGGCGAGGGCGTCGCCGCCAAGGCGCTCGAGTCTCTGGGCATCTCGCTCGACGCCGTGCGCGAGCAGGTCCAGGACATCATCGGACAGGGTCAGCAGCAGCCGACCGGTCACATCCCCTTCACGCCGCGGGCGAAGAAGGTTCTCGAGCTGTCCCTGCGCGAGGCGCTGCAGCTCGGCCACAACTACATCGGTACCGAGCACATCCTGCTCGGCCTCATTCGCGAAGGCGAAGGTGTGGCCGCCCAGGTCCTCGTCAAGCTCGGCGCAGACCTCAACCGAGTGCGTCAGCAGGTCATCCAGCTGCTCTCGGGCTACCAGGGCAAGGAGGCGGTTGCAGTGGGCGGTGAACAGCAGGCAGGCCCGCAGGGTGGGTCGCAGGTGCTCGACCAGTTCGGTCGGAACCTCACCCAGGCTGCGCGCGACAACAAGCTCGACCCGGTGATCGGGCGCGAGAAGGAGATGGAGCGCGTCATGCAGATCCTCTCCCGCCGCTCCAAGAACAACCCCGTCCTGATCGGTGAGCCCGGCGTCGGCAAGACCGCCGTCGTCGAGGGCCTCGCCCAGGCGATCGTGAAGGGCGACGTCCCCGAGACGCTGAAAGACAAGCAGCTCTACTCGCTCGACCTCGGCTCGCTCATCGCCGGGAGCCGCTACCGCGGTGACTTCGAGGAGCGCCTCAAGAAGGTCACCAAGGAGATCCGCACCCGCGGCGACATCATCGTCTTCATCGACGAGATCCACACCCTCGTCGGTGCGGGTGCCGCCGAGGGCGCGATCGACGCCGCGAGCATCCTGAAGCCGCTGCTGGCCCGCGGCGAGCTCCAGACCATCGGCGCCACGACGCTCGACGAGTACCGCAAGCACTTCGAGAAGGACGCCGCTCTCGAGCGCCGCTTCCAGCCCGTCCAGGTGCACGAGCCCTCGCTGCCCCACGCGATCAACATCCTCAAGGGCCTCCGCGACAAGTACGAGGCCTTCCACAAGGTCTCGATCACCGACGGCGCCATCGTCGCGGCGGCGAACCTGGCCGACCGCTACGTGGCCGACCGCTTCCTCCCCGACAAGGCCATCGACCTGATCGACGAGGCCGGAGCCCGCCTCCGCCTCTCGATCCTCTCGGCCCCGCCGGAGCTGCGCGAGTTCGACGAGAAGATCGCCGTCGTCCGGGGGCAGAAGGAGGCCGCGATCGAGGATCAGGACTTCGAGAAGGCCGCCTCGCTCCGCGACGAGGAGAAGAAGCTCCTCGGCGAGCGTCTGCGCCTCGAGAAGCAGTGGCGCTCGGGCGACGTCGGAGCCTCGGGCACCGTCGACGAGGGCGTCATCGCCGAGGTCCTGGCTCAGGCCACGGGCATCCCGGTGTTCAAGCTCACCGAGGAGGAGACCTCGCGTCTCGTCTTCATGGAGAAGGCCCTGCACCAGCGCGTCATCGGGCAGGAGCAGGCCATCTCGGCCCTGTCGAAGACCATCCGTCGTACGCGCGCCGGTCTGAAGGACCCCAAGCGTCCCTCGGGCTCGTTCATCTTCGCCGGCCCCACGGGTGTCGGCAAGACCGAGCTGGCCAAGGCGCTCGCCGAGTTCCTCTTCGACGACGAGAACGCGCTGATCAGCCTCGACATGTCGGAGTACGGCGAGAAGCACACCGTCTCCCGCCTCTTCGGCGCCCCTCCCGGGTTCGTCGGGTTCGAGGAGGGCGGCCAGCTGACCGAGAAGGTCCGCCGCAAGCCGTTCTCCGTGGTCCTCTTCGACGAGATCGAGAAGGCTCACCCCGACATCTTCAACTCGCTGCTGCAGGTGCTGGAGGAGGGTCGTCTGACCGACGGTCAGGGTCGCGTCGTCGACTTCAAGAACACCGTCATCATCATGACCACCAACCTCGGCACGAAGGACATCACGGGCGGCCCGGTCGGATTCCAGATCGAGGGCGACACCGCCACCTCCTACGACCGCATGCGGTCCAAGGTGACGGAGGAGCTCAAGAAGCACTTCAAGCCGGAGTTCCTCAACCGCGTCGACGAGACCATCGTCTTCCCGCAGCTGAACCAGGAGGAGCTGCTGCAGATCGTCGATCTGTTCATCAAGCGCCTCTCCGACCGCCTGCTCGACCGCGACATGACCGCGGAGCTCTCGCTCCCGGCCAAGGAGCAGCTCATCAAGATCGGCTTCGACCCGTCGCTCGGTGCCCGGCCCCTGCGCCGCGCCGTGCAGCACGAGATCGAAGACAAGCTGTCGGAGCACATCCTGCAGGGCGAACTCAACGCCGGCGACCACGTGAAGGTCGACTACGTCGACGGCGAATTCACCTTCGAGACCGGGCGTCAGCCGGGTCGCGAAGAGGTCCTGGTCGGCGAAGCGCCCGAGCTGGAGGCCTAAGGCTTCACCGCACCACCGCCACGGGCGGCTCTCCTCGGAGGGCCGCCCGTCGGCGTTTCCCCCAGCCGCGCCTCGCTAGGCTTGACGCCATGACTTCCCGGGCCGACGACTCCTCCGGCCGCAGCGACGGCTCCGGCATCAGCGTCCGCAAGGCGCTCGCGTCCGACGTGCCGCACATCCAGCGCCTGATCGAGCCCTACGTCGGCCGTCGCATCCTGCTCGGCAAAGACAACGTCACGCTCTACGGCAGCATCCAGCAGTTCCAGATCGCCACGGGCCCCGACGGCACGCCGATCGGCTGCGGCGCCCTCAATGTCTTCTGGGACGACCTGGCCGAGGTCCGCACCCTCGCGCTCGATCCGACCTGGATCCGCCACGGCGTCGGCCACCGGCTCCTCGAGGGGCTCGAGAACGACGCCAGGAGCCTCGGCATCGGCCGCATCTTCTGCCTCACCTTCGAGGTCGACTTCTTCACGAAGCACGGCTACCTCGAGATCGGCGAGTCCGTCGTGTCGCCGGAGGTCTACGCCGAGCTCGTCCGCTCCAGCGACGAGGGCGTAGCCGAGTTCCTCGACCTGGCGCGCGTCAAGCCGAACACGCTCGGCAACACACGGATGCTCAAGGTCCTGCCCTGACGGGTGGCATCGGGCCGGGCATCCTGCGAGCAGGCCCCCGTCTCGTCTGACGCGCCGCGGGCAAGCCGCTGATCTTCGCCGGCGCCGCTTAGCCTGGGCGCATGTCGTCGCTCAAGCACCCCGTCGGCCCGCAGCCGTCGCGCGTGTACTGGCGCCGCCGAGTGGTGGCGCTGGTGGCTCTGCTCGTCATCGTTCTGGTCATCGTGCTGATCACGACCGGGCGGGGCGCAGGATCCGCGGCTCCCGCCCCCGGCTCGTCGACCTCCCGGGCCGCCGCCCCGCGGCCTCCGCCGCCGCACCCGCTCCCGTCGTCTCGCCCTCGTCGACGCCGCGCGCCACCACGCCGGCTTCCACGGCTCCGTCGGCGTCGGCCGCGGACGGATCCTGCCCGGCCGACGCCATCACCCTGAAGCCCCGCGCCGACAAGAACAGCTACACCTCGCTCCAGCAGCCCCAGATCTCGATGTCGATCACGAACACCTCGACCTCGGACTGCACCATCGACCTCGGCTCGAGTCAGCAGGTGCTGACCATCACGAGCGGGGCCGAGACCTACTGGTCGTCGAAGGACTGCCAGGTGAACGGAACCCACCAGAACGTGAAGATCGCCGCCGGTCAGACCCTGACCACCCCCGCCATCGCCTGGGACCGCACCCGCTCGTCGGCCGCCACCTGCGACAAGACGCGCAGCTCGGTGCCGGCCGGCGGAGCGAGCTACCACCTGGAGGTCTCGGTCGGGTCGATCACCTCGTCCACGAGCGCGTTGATGGTGCTGAACTGATGGCCGCGTCGCAGCCGGTCTTCCGCTCCGAGCAGCTCGAAGAGGCCCTGGCCAAGCAGGACGTCGCGGCCGTCGCGTTCGCGCTCCGGCACGACGTCGTCGTGGTGCCTCGTCTCGTCACGGGCAAGAAGGACGACGAGCAGGTGCGGGTCTTCGGGCGGGAGAACACCGAGAAGCGCATCCTGCTGCTGTTCTCGTCGGCGGACGCCTACGCGCTCATGGTGCCGAACGAGAAGACGCGGCTCGTGATGCTCTACGACTCCTACAAGCTGCGCACGTTCATCGAGGCGCACCTGGACGTACTCGAGCAGGTGTTCTTCGATATCGCGGGGCCGCACACCATGGCCGCGAACCCGGAGGACCTGCTCAAGGCGCTGCGGTAGCTGCGGGGGCCCGGGGCTGCGTGGGCGTGGGAAACCGCGGTCTTCTGGGCATGCCCGGGCCGCTCCGCCCCCGATCCGACCGGAACGATCGCGTTCTCCGACGCGTCCCGCTCAGAACGCGGCGTCGAGCTCGCGGTCGCGGTCGGAGGTCGACGCGGCGAAGGCCCGCCGCAGGGCTTCGCGCAGGTGGCCGGACTCGGCGTCGACGAGCTGCGTGAACCCGAGCCTCCGGGCCTCCGACACGCGCTGCTTCGCGGAGGCGACGGGCCGGATCTCGCCCGCGAGGCTGATCTCGCCGACGGCCGCGAACGTGTGCGGGAACGACTTCTCGCGGCTGGCGGACGCGAGTGCGAGTGCGATGGCGAGGTCGGCGCCCGGCTCGGTGATCTTGATGCCGCCGACGGTGGAGACGTAGACGTCGGCGTCGCCGAGCCGGATGCCCGCCCGACGTTCGAGGACGGCGAGCAGCATCGCGACCCGGGAGGAGTCGACCCCGTTGACGACCCGCCGCGGCTGCGGTGCCGAGCTGGCCACGATGAGCGCCTGGATCTCGACCGGGAGCGCGCGGCGGCCCTCCATGGCGATCGTGATGCAGGTGCCGCTAACGGGCGCGCCCGAGCGGGACATGAAGAGGCCGGAGGGGTCGCTGACCTCGGCGATGCCGTCGCCCGTCATCTCGAAGCAGCCCACCTCGTCGGTCGGTCCGAAGCGGTTCTTGTGCGCGCGGACGAACCGGAGGGCGGTCTGCCGGTCGCCTTCGAACTGGCACACCACGTCGACCAGGTGCTCGAGCAGGCGCGGCCCGGCGATGCTGCCGTCTTTCGTCACGTGGCCGACGAGCAGGATGGGGAGGTTGCGGTTCTTGGACACGCGCACCAGGGTGGACGCCACCTCGCGCACCTGCGATGGCCCGCCTGCCATGCCGTCGCTGAGCGACGAGGAGACGGTCTGGACCGAGTCGACGATGACGAGCTGGGGGTTCGTCTGCTCGATCTGGCCGAGGATGACGGCGAGGTCGACCTCGGCCGCGAGGTAGAGGTTGGAGTGCATGGCGCCGGTGCGCTGGGCGCGGAGGCGCACCTGCGACGCGGACTCCTCGGCGGTGACGTAGAGCACTCGGGCGCCGGACTTCGCCGCCCGCGAGGCCACCTCGAGCAGCAGTGTCGACTTGCCGACGCCGGGCTCGCCGGAGAGCAGGATCGCGGCCCCCGGCACGATGCCGCCACCGAGCACGCGGTCGAATTCGTCGATACCGCTCGGCCAGTGCGCGACGCTGTCGGCCTCGATCTCGGTGATGGGCCGAGCGGCCCGGTCAGCGCTGACGGCGATCGGAGCCACGCCCCGCCCGCTCGCGGTGACCTCGGCGGCGTCGACGACGGTGCCCCAGCTCTGGCATTCCGCGCAGCGGCCGACCCACTTGATGGAGGTCCAGCCGCACTCGGTGCAGCGGTAGGAGGAGGTGACGCGTGCCATGGGCTCAGCCTAGGCGGGGCCACCGACAGAGGGCCTCGGCCGGGGGTCAGCGCCGACGGTTCCGCGGGGAAGCGCCGGCGGTCAGCGCCGGCGGTCGGGCAGTGGGATGGAGTCGGTGTCCTGGCGGGACAGGGCGGAGGCGGCGGTGTGGGCGCGATCCGCGACTCCTGCGGCCACCGAGGTCTCCCGCCGCGAGGCGGTGACGTCGGAGGCGGCACGCTCGGCCGCGATGCGGGCGAGTCGGGCCTCGACGGCCGGGTAGAAGGCCGACGCCCAGACCCGGTAACCGCGGTCGTTGGGGTGGAAGAGGTCTTTGGCGGTGTTCCGGTAGGTGCCGATGTAGCCCTGCCGCCGCGTCGTCGCGTAGAGCGGGGCGACGGCGAGGCCGAGCTCGTCGGCGACCCGGCGCACGATGGCGTTGGCCGAGGCGACCTTCTTCTCGGACTCCGGCAGCAGCATGAACGGCAGGTCCGCCACGATGGCGTGCTTCGGCAGGGCCCCGTAGATGGAGCGGATGTTCTTCTCGAAGCCGACGGGGTCGAAGTCGCCGATGTCGTTGGCGCCGATGGCGACGGTCATCACGTCGGCCTCGTGGCTTCCGAGCTTCGGGACCTGGTCTACCTTGCACCGGTACGTCGTGGAGCCGCTGATGCTCAGGTTGACGGTGCCGACCGTGCCGTGGGTGGAGCGCCGGATGTGGGCGGCGATCCGCCCCACGTAGCTGCCACCCGGGCTGCTGGCGCCGATGCCCTGCGCGGCCGAGTCGCCGAGGGCGACGTAGGTGAGGGAGCCGTCCTGGCCGAACCGGTCGCGCCACCACTTCGAATGCACCGGCAGGAGGCTGTTCAGCGCGTCGGCCGCCGCCTCCCGCTTCGCCATGAAGCGCCGCCAGAAGGCGTAGCCGCCCGCTGCGGCGGCGGCGGTCCCGCCCAGCCCGGCGAGGATCCCGAAGGCCGATCTCGTACTCATCCCCGCACGATACGCCGGCTGTTTTCGATTTCGATGAGCGCAGGATCGGGTCCCGCCGTGAGCGCGTTCCGTCGCGGCTCCGAGATGTACTAAACTCTCTCCCGGTACCGTGTCCGAGCGGCCGAAGGATCATGTCTCGAAAACATGTGTGGGGGAGACTCCACCGTGGGTTCAAATCCCACCGGTACCGCCACAGAAAACCCCCGCCGAAGCGGGGGTTTTCTTCATTGCGTGGTCGGTCGCCCAAGGCGCGACCTCCGGGTCAGGCGGCCATCGCTCCGTAGCGCTTGTGGCCCTTGACGTCGTAGCGGTCGAGCATCATGACCTTCGACCAGACCTGGATGAAGTCACGCACGAACCGCTCCTGCCCGTCGCTGCCCGCGTAGGCGTCCGCGATCGATCGGAGTTGTGCGTTCGAGCCGAAGACGAGGTCGTTGCGGGAGGCGTGCCAGCGCGCCTCGCCGGTGGCCTGGATCCTGCCGGTGAAGGTCGACGCGGTCTCGTCGTCCTTCGTCCACACCAGGTCGGTGTCGGTCAGGTTCACGAAGAAGTCCGTCGTCAGGACCCCGACGCGATCCGTGAGCACGCCCACGTCGGACCCGTCCCAGTTGGCGCCGAGCACGCGCAGCCCGGCGGTCAGCACGGTCCACTCCGGGGCGGTGAGCGTGAACAGGTTGGCCTTGTCGAGGAACGCCGCCTCGGGCGCGACGCCCGGAGCGAACTGGTCGAAGCGCTCGGACACGAAGTTGCGGAAGCCGTCGGCGACGGGGCGCAGCCACTCGAACATCTCGATGTCGGTGAGTTCCTGCGTGGTGTCGACGCGGCCCGGCGTGAACGGGACGTCGGCGTCGGATCCTGCAGCCTGCGCCGCCTGCGCCGCCTGCTCCACCGCGGCGGTGCCGGCGAGGACGATCAGGTCGGCGAGAGAGACCTGTCGCCCGCCCGACGACGCCGCGAAAGTCGCCTGCACGTTCCGCAGCGCGTCGATCACCGGGACCGTGCGTCGGTTGACGGCCCAGTCCTTCTGTGGCGACAGGGCGAGGCGGCCACCGTTCGCGCCGCCGCGCTTGTCGCTGTCACGGTAGGTGGACGCGGCCGAGAACGCCGTGAACACGAGGTCGGAGACGGACAGCCCTGTCTCGAGGACGGCCTTCTTGAGGCTCGCGACGTCGGCCTCGTCGAGCGTGGCTCCTGCGGACTCCGGGAGCGGATCCTGCCAGAGCAGGTCGTCGGCGATGGTGACCTCCGGGCCGAGGTACCGGTGCTTCGGCCCCATGTCGCGGTGCGTGAGCTTGTACCAGGCCTTCGAGAACGCGAGGGTGAACAGGTCGAAGTCGGCCAGGAACCGCTCGCACACGGCCCGGTACTCCGGGTCGACCTTGAGGGCGATGTCCGAGGTCATCATCATGAGCGGGTTCATCTGACCGGGCACGTGGGCGTCCGGGGTCTTCGGCGCGTTCGGGTCGGTGGGGGTCCACTGGAGAGCGCCGGCCGGGCTTTTCGTCTGCTCGTAGTCGTAGGCGAACAGGTTCTCGAGGTAGGTGTTGTCCCACTGCGTCGGGTTCGGCGTCCAGCTGCCCTCGATGCCGTTCGTCGAGGTGTTCTCTGCGTTGCCGCTGCCGACGGGGTTGTGCCAGCCGAGGCCCATCGATTCGATCGGGGCCAGCTCGGGCGAGGGTCCGATGTCGGAGGCGGGCACCTGGCCGTGGCTCTTGCCGAACGCGTGGCCACCGGCGATCAGCGCCACCGTCTCCTCGTCGTTCATCGCCATCCGCGTGAACGTGATGCGGATGTCGCGGGCCGAACCCATCGGGTCGCCGTTGGCGTAGGGCCCCTCGGGGTTGACGTAGATGAGTGCCTGGTGCGAGGCGGCCAGCGGGCTCTGCAGGTCGTAGTCCGCGTCGCCGTTCTGGCCGTGCCAGCGCTCGTCGCGGCTCACCATCTCGTCGGGGCTCTCGACGGCGTGGGGGTTCCAGACCTCGGGGCCCCACCACGTGCCGTCGTCGGGCTCCCACGCGTCGAGTCGTCCGCCGCCGAAGCCGTACGTCGGCAGGCCCATCAGTTCGAGGGAGCAGTTGCCGGTGAGGACCATCAGGTCGGCCCAGGACAGCGCGTTGCCGTACTTGTGCTTGATCGGCTGCAGGAGCCGGCGTGACTTGTCGGTGTTGCCGTTGTCCCACCAGCTGCCGATCGGTGCGAACCGCTGCATCGCGGTCCCCGCTCCACCGCGGCCGTCGGCGATGCGGTACGTGCCGGCCGCGTGCCAGGCCATACGGATCATCTGCGGGCCGTAGTTGCCGTAGTCGGCCGGCCACCAGTCGACGGAGGTGGTCAGCAGGGCCTTGATGTCTGCCTTGAGGGCTTCGAGGTCGATCGTGGCGAAGGCCGCCGCGTAGTCGAAGTCCGCGCCGAGCGGATCGGCGCCGACGCCGTTCCGGTGCAGGAGCTCGACCTTCAGCCGCTGCGGGTACCAGCTGTCGAGGCTCGGCGCCTGACCGAAGGTTCCGCCGAGGTGGTCACCACCGGCCGGCAGGTCGCCGGCCATGTGGAAGCTGCAGGTGTTCGTCTGGTCGTCCGTGCTCATCGATGCTCCTTGCGTGGTCGAGCTGGAAGGAAAAGCGACGGCGGAGTCCGACGGTGGTGTGGTGTGGTGCGGTTCGGCTCCGGCGCTCCCCTTAAGTACTACGCCCCAGCATCGTCGGGTCGACGGGGAGCAACATAGGAAGACCGTGATGAAGCGGGGAGAACGGGGGACGGCGTTCCCAGGATCGGCGTCACCGTCGCGACGGATCATGCTGCTTCGGCGTCGGACGCCCACCGGGCCGAGGAAGCGCGTACGCTCCGCGGCATGACCTACAGCCAGCCCGACCCAGCCGAAGAGACCACCGCCGACATCGAGCCTCAGCAGCCCGACACCGACCCGAACGAGAACGCCTCGAAGGGCGATGCCGAGACCCAGACCGACGTCCAGAGCGAGGACGTGCCCACCGGTCGCGACACGACCGACGACACCGAGGGCGGCGGAACGGCGTAGTCGACTTCTCCCTCGTTCCTGGCAGGGCGCCCATCCGCCCGCGCCTACCATCGTCCGAAAGCCGGGAGCAGTCGGCATCCGCTTTCGAGAAAGGAGCGACCATGTCGCTTGGAGACAAGGCAAAGGACGTCACCCAGAAGGTCGCCGGAAAGGCCGAGGAGTTCGTCGGGAAGAAGACCGACGACGCCGAGCTCACCGAGCAGGGCCGGTTCGACCAGGCCAAGAGCGAGGACCGTCTCGCGACGGAGCACGCCAAGGACGCCGCCGAGGGCAAGTAGCCTCGGCGCCCCCAGGATCACGGAAGGCCCCCTTCACCCGCGCGGGTGGCGGGGGTCTTCTCGTTCGATCGGCCCCGCGCCCGACGGCGCGGTTCGCGGCGCATCCGCTCCGGGCAAGGGGTTCGTGGCGAGGCTCAGGCTTCGCGGAGCCTCGTGATGCGCTCTCGGATCCTGCCGTCGAGATCCTCGAACTCATCGAGGATGTCCATCGCCGCGTAGGTCCGGCCCCGGACACGCTCGGTGACTGCCTCGACCACGTGATGCTCGGTGAGCGTCTCGACGGCACGGTAGGCGCTGCGCTCCGCGATGCCCGTCGCCGCGGCGAGCTGCTCGACCGTGAACACGGGCAGTGCCAGCAGCGCCGGCAGGATCCGGTCGGCCGCGCTCTCGGCGCGAGGTCTCAGCTGGTGGCGCCAGGCGTCCTCGTAGGCGCCGAAGGCGCGGGCGGTGCCTCGTGCCTCACGGGCGGCGACTTCGACGCTGAGAGCGAGGTCGGTGATGATGGGCAGAGCATCGCCCGAGCGGTACGAGGTCAGCAGGGAGAAGTAGTGCCCGGTGTCTGCGGCCAGGGCGCTGGCGACCGGAAGCACGGTGTGCGGCGTCACGCCTCGACGCCGGAGGATCGCACCGATCAGAGCGCGTCCGATGCGACCGTTGCCGTCCGTGAAAGGGTGGATGCTCTCGAAGTGAGCGTGCGCGATCGCCGCCTGCGTGATCGGCTCGACATCGTCACGGTTCGCGAAGGTGATGAGGTCGTCGAGGGAGCCGGCGACCGTCTCCGGCGGTGGCGGAACGTAGATCGCGTTCCTCGGCGAATGCGCGGAGCCGCCGATCCAGTTCTGCATGTCGCGCAGCCGGCCGGCGTAGCGCCGCTCCGCAGGATCGGGGTCGGTCCGCATCAGCGCCTCGTGCGCGGCCAGGATCTCCTCCATCCTGATCGAGTCGCTCGACGCGTCGATCAGCCGCGTGATCGCTGCTCCGGCTGCCACCATCGACGTGGCGGAGGTGTTCTCCTTCAGACCGCCGATCGCCCGGGCGAATGCGAGGGGTGTCGCCTCGACATGTTCGATCCGGCTCGACGCGACCGACTCCATCCTGATCAGGAATCCCGCCAGCGGGCTCAGGACACCGTCGGCCACACTCTCGAGATCGGTCGCCTCGAAGCGCGCTCGGGCGAGGTCGCGTTCCGATGCGGTGGGAGGAATGAGGGTCGCGATCATCGGCGGCAGGGACACCCGGACCTGGGTCAGCATCCGATCATCTCGGTTACCGCGACGCCCTGTGCTGACCCAGGG
Source organism: Frondihabitans sp. 762G35 (assembly GCF_002074055.1). Lineage (NCBI taxonomy): Bacteria > Bacillati > Actinomycetota > Actinomycetes > Micrococcales > Microbacteriaceae > Frondihabitans > Frondihabitans sp. 762G35. The sequence continues at coordinate 164,478 of NZ_CP014619.1, forward strand.
CACGATTCGCGTGTCGTGGGGTGGCCAGGTCAGCACGTCGTCTCCTCATGTCACTAGTGATGCCAATGTTGACACTTGGTGTCGATAAGTGTCAACACACGAACCATTTTCGCCATCGCCCACGCGGACGGCGGGAAGTCGTAGAGTTCGACCATGATCACGCGGGGGCGAAAATCGAGGCTGGCGAGGGTGGCAGTGGCCGCAGCCGCTCTGGCCGCAGCGCTGAGCGGCTGCACCGGCGACCAGAATCCGGGACTCCCGTCGGGCTTCCCCGCGACCGTGCCGTTGCACGAGGGCGCCGTCTCGAACGCGAAGACCCAGGGGGCCGGTGCGCAGCGGACGTGGTCGTTCGACGTGAAGGTGCCCGGGACGGCCCTCCAGGACATCGAGCACCAGCTCGACCAGGACCACTGGGAGTTCGAGATTACGCAGGCCGACGGTCTGGTCGACGCTCACCTGACCGCCGACGACGGCACCTACGTGATGGACCTCGCTGTCTCCGGCTCCGCCGGGCGTGCCCACTACGACGTCCGACGCGGCACGCAGCGGCTGGCGCCGCCCAAGTAGGCGTCGTCGGTCGTCGCTCTCCCGGCTGAGAGTATTCGGATCCAGGGTGTCGCCCGCGGTGCCCGACGGCTACATCGGCTCGGCCTCACGCAGGATCGAGACCGGCACCACCTCCGAGCACGGGTCCGCCTGCCGCTCTTCGTGCTCGATCTCGAAGAGGCATTCGCCGCAGGAGGCAGGGTCCGGACTCTCCGCCCAGCCCGGATGCTCGAGCCAGGGATGGTTGCAGGCGTCGCAGCCCCGCCGGAGAACCGCGCGTTGCCGCCGTCCCTCGGATCGAGTTCGTCCCACGACGTGCCTGTTCATCCAGTGGAGTGTACGTCGCGACACTCCTGCGGCGACTCTAGTCGCCGCTTCCACGGCCGTTTCCGGGAAGAATAGTCAGCTCCGTCGCCATGGCGAGATCGCCTCGAACGCCGTCGCGACGAACGTGGCCCGCAAGTCGTCTGCGTTTTCCGCCTCCAGGGTGATCGGAAGCGGGATTAAACCCGCGGTGTCGAGTTCCACAGGAAGGGCCACCTGCTCCGCATCGGCCGCGGCCGGTCCGGTCCCCGGCCGGTCGCTCCACCGCACGACGGTCTCCGCCCAGGACCGCTCGAGGAACGGCGCGGCCGCCGCCATCACCTGCGCCAGCGTGCAGAGGTAGAACTCCATGTCCTGCTCGAGGTTGAGAATGTCGTCCGGCGACCAGTCCCCCGTCGTGGCCGAAGAACGGCGCACGGAGCCCTCGAATCGAGAGCGGGTCTTCTCCGGATCGTCGTCGCCCTCGCTCAGCGGCCGGGCAGGATCGACGACCTCGGCCCACGCGCGGGCAGCCCCGTCGACGCTGCTGAGTTCGAGGCGTCCCGTGAAGGTGCCGTCGTGACGGAAGACCATCCGCTCGCGCACCCGGTCCAGCTGGTGATACGTCTCGAGCGAGACGAGCGGCGGCCACGGGAGGACGAAGACGTACGACTCGACGGCGGCCATGCCCCAGTGTGACGGATCGCACCGGCCGCGCGGTCAGCGCTCGCCGGGCATCCTGCCCCGAGCCGCAGCGCGCCGCCGCAGCACCGCGACCAGCCCGATCGCCGAGACGATCGCCCACACACCCTCGAGGAGCAGGAATCCCCACTGCTGCTCGAACACGGCATCGACCGCCAGGATGCCCGACCCCACCGTGTTCAGCACGAGGTACTTCACCGACCTGAGGTCGAGGACGCCCCACTGGGCCAGCGCGAAGCCGGCGAGAACGAGAAGCGAACCGATGATCTGCACGGCGATGCCCATGACGAACCTCCTGAAGCACCGTCGTCGCACCGGGTACGCTGCCGCTCGTCCGGAGGCCACCGGGTCCGCTGGCCGCTCACGACGTTAGCGATCCGGACTGCGCGGACTCTGTGCACGGCCCGGCACCGGGGGCGGCGGACGGGACGACGCCCGGCACCCGCCGCCAGACGCCCTGACGCCGGTCCATCACCGCCACCACGACCACGTGCGGCAGGGTCAGCGCGGAGATGAGCACGAGGTAGAGCCCGAGCAGCGAGCCCGCACTGGTGCCCGAGCGCGGCAGGACGACGAACAGGCCGATGAGCAGGGCCAGCGCTCCGAGGGTCAGGGGTGCCGCCTCGCGCGAGAAGCCGACGACGACCCGGCCGAACCGCCCGGCCTCGGCGGCGGGCCGGAGAGCGGGGTCGAGGAGCGCCAGGCGGACGACGTGCCGCAGCGAGTGCCACAGGGCGAAGTAGAGGCCGATCGCGAGCACCGGCGGCACGACGGCGAAGAACGCGGCGAGGAGCACCACCTCGCAGACCTCGCCGCGCACGAGGCGTCGGCCCTCGGCCGTGCCGCGGCTCAGGTGCGCCAGTGCTCCGAGGGCGATCACGCCGAGGAGCACCAGTGCTCCTGCGAGCCCGATGCGGAAGCCCGGCGAAAGCAGGATCGACGCCGCCGGCGCCCCCTGCCGACCGCCGACCGCGGTCGTGTCGCCTCTCACGCCGAGGTAGACGCTCGGGAACGCGACGAGCGGCACGAGCATCGGAAGGGCCCCGCGGAGCAGCAGGATGCCCCACCGGATGCCGCGCGAGATGGCGGGTCCGCCCCGCGCGAGCAGCACGAAGAGGTCGCCCTGGCCCCAGTGCAGCAGGGTGGTGGCGATGAACACGGCGAAGGCGACAGCGGGGGCGACGGCCCAGAGGGCGGCGACGGCGGCGCCGAGCACGAAGTAGAGCAGGACGACGAGGCCGATCGAGCGGGCGTCGGGGCGTCGGCCCGCGAGCCGCGCGGGCACGAGGTGGTCGAGGGCGCCGTGGGGCAGGCCGAGGATCACGAGTCCGAGGGCGAAGGGGGCGTACTGGAGGAGGGGCGAAATGCGCACTCCGGCGAGGCAGACGACGGTGACCACCAGGAGGACGGCGTCGACGGGCAGGAAGAGCCTCCTCCTGGCCGCGCGCCAGACGCCGGCGTCAGCGTCGGTGCCCACGACGACTCCTCGCGGCCAGCTCGCGGAACGCCGTCGCGAGGAACCAGCCCTTGGGCAGCGCCACGACGAGACGGAGGTGGTCGAGCACCGTGCTCTGTTCGGACAGGAAGCGGATCAGGGCGTCCGGCCGCACCCGCGCGAACATCAGGTGGAAGACGCGGGGACCGCGCTCGGGGTGCTCGGCGAGGAAGCGCAGGAAGATCGAGTCGAGCAGGGGGCGACGGGCGACGGTGTCCGCGGGGCCGTCGGAGCCGGCCGCGAGGGCTCGGGCCAGATCGCGACTGCTCCGCTGGATGCGCAGGAACGTGTAGCCGGTGCTCGGCCGGGTCGCTCCTGCGAGCGTCCCCAGCGTCGTGACGCCCGGTCGGGGTCGGCGCGCGAAGAGGTGGTCCGTCATCGGGATGCAGCCGCGCTCCTCGGAGACGATCTCGTACTCGTCGGGTCCGAGGCCGAAACGCTCTCGCAGGTGGTCGCTCAGGTTCCGGCGGTGGTCGTCGTCGGTCAGCGCAGGATCCGAGAGGGAGACGTCCTCCACCAGCGCCTCGAACGGCGACAGCGGCAGGACGTAGACGAAGCGGAGCCCCGCCGACTGGTCGACGTCGAAGTCCATCAGGGTGCACTCGCTCGGGTCGAACACGGGCCGCGAGGCGCGCAGGTGGAGGCCGACGAAGTGCTGAGGGAGCCACGTCGAGGTCTGGCGGGCCGCCTCGAGCTCCGCCGAGCCCGGGCGGAGACCCCGGCTGTCGACGACGCGCCGCGCCTCGATCGACCCGTCGCCGACGGAGATCGCGAGGTGGTCGCCCACCGTGGTGATGTCACCGGCGGCCGCCCCGAGCAAGATCTCGACCCGCCCCGACGCCGCCAGGGAGTCGAGGGCGAAGCGGTAGAAGTCGTTGGCCGACAGGCAGCGGTAGGGCGTCGCGCTCGCCGTGGCCCGCGCGGTTCCGTCCGTGCTCCTGACCGACCAGGTCTCCCACGTCGCCCGGGCCAGGTGCGTGAAGGGCGTCGGCTCGACGTCCCAGAAGCACCAGGTCCGGTCGTCCTCGTAGTCGGTGCGCGCGTCGACCAGCAGGATGCGGCCGGCGACTCCCTCGGACACGAGCGCGAGTCCGAGGGAGAGGCCGGCGCATCCGGCGCCGAGGATGACGACGTCGTAGACGCTGGCCGAGGCCGCGTCGATCCGGAGCGAGTCGGGGACGTCGACGACGGCCCCGCGGGGGAGCGGCGTGGGGATCAGGACCGCTCGGCGACGGGTCGGCGCTCCGCGAGGTGCTCCCGCTCCGCGAGCGAGGTCTCCGTCTCGGCGAACGTCCGGTCGTCGTCGTACGACTTGATCTTCGCGACCTGGAAGATGATCAGCGCGTAGACGGCCTTCGCGACGATGTCGGCGATCGAGTAGCCGACCTGCTTGTAGACCCAGGCGTCGGATCCTGCGATGTTGAGCAGCGGCAGGAGGTACGCGATCGGGTAGACGCCCCAGCTCAGCAGCAGGAGGAAGCGGAGTCGACCGAGCGTGCCGCGGACGCCCGCGGGCTGGTTCTCGAGCGACTTGCTGAGCTGCGTGAAGAGGACGAACAGGATGTAGGCGAACGGGATGGTCGACAGGATGCCGAAGATGCCGCGGATGCCGTTGTCGCCGCTGATCTCACCCGGGTAGCCGAGGGCGATCATGAGACCGGCCGCGGGGACGAGGCGGATGAGGAGCTTCGACTGCACCTTGCGGGCGAGGGCGAGCACGGCGACGAGCTCGACGAGAAGCAGCGGGACGGTGAGCAGCCAGTCGACGTAGCGGTAGCCCTCGTTGAACGAGGCCCCGACCGCCTGCGAGTAGGTGCCGGTGCCTCCGACGGACTTCGTCACGAACGCCGCCTTGAACGAGTCGAAGATGCGGAAGTAGTGGTAGGCCGCGATCCCGCAGACGATGATCGCCACCGTGATCGCCTGGCGGTAGCGAGCCAGGATGCGAGGAAGCGAGATCAGCAGGAACACCGCCGTGAAGAGCTGCGAGGCGATGACCAGCGACAGGAAGTTGTAGACGGTGTCGTATTGACCGTGGGAAAGCGATTCCGGAATCACGATGTCCTCCAGTGGACGGCGGATCGAGGCGGGATGTCTCGAAGACGGCGATAGTTGTTGAGAGGCTAAACCGTTCACGAAGTGAATGACAAGGTGGTCGTTGAAAAGTTGTCCGTGTACTATCTCGGCGTGAAGCAATCTGGGGTGGCTCCGACGACACGACGAGGCCCCCGATGACGCCCACAGACCCCGACCGGCACGTCCTGAACGGCTTCCCCGAGAAGGCCCTGGGCTTCTTCCGGGCGGTGGAGCGGAGTCGGCGCCGGGTCGCATCCGACCACGGCCTCTCGGAGATCGAACTCCGCGCGCTCTTCCGCATCGGCGCCGAGGGCACGATCACCCCCAAGGAGCTGGCCGACGACCTCGGTCTCACGAAGGGCGCCATCACCGGCGTCTCCACGCGACTCGTCGAGGCCGGTCACGTGAGGCGCGTCGACCACCCCCACGATCGGCGCCGCCTCCACCTGGCGCTCACGGAGGCAGGTCACGTGACGGTCGGGGCGATGCACGTGGAGTTCCGGGAGATGCTCTCGACGGCGGGCACAGAGCTCACGGATGCCGAGCTGGAGAGCGCCGGCGCGGTCCTGTCCGCGCTGAGCGCGCGCATCCTCGCGAATCCCTGAGCGCCGCCGGCGGTCGGCGGGTCGCCCCGCGTTCAGCGGGTCAGTCGTCGACCGCGCCCTCGAGCTCGAGCTGGCTCGACCGCCTCGCGGCCTCCTCCTCGGTGTGGTCGATGCCGCGGGAGAACACGAAGTAGAGGAGGCCCGCGACGACGAGTCCGACGACGAAGGAGAAGTCGGCCCCGCCGAGAGCCTCGGCGATCGGCCCCGTGAACAGGCCCGGGAGCGAGAAGAAGGGGATCATCGCGACGAAACCGACCCCGTAGGCGACGAGGCCGCGCCACGACCAGCGCCGGTAGATCCCGTGCGGGTTGAAGATCTCGGTGATGGCGTAGTGTCCGTGGCGCACGGCGTAGAAGTCGACGAGGTTGACGCTGGTCCACGGGATGAGGAAGTAGAGCATCAGCAGGACGAAGTTGTTGAAGCTGCCGAGGTAGTCGGCCGGGATGAGCAGGGCGACGACGACGGTCACGATCCCGACGACGGTCAGTCCGACGACGCGCGTGCGGACGGTCGCCTTCACGCTGCGGAACGCGTCGAGACCGCTCACGCTCGTCAGCATGGCGCCGTACGCGTTGACGCCCATGATCGAGATGAGGGCGAGCGTGGAGATGAGGATCACGATCGTGCCGAAGCCGGGGAACAGGTTGTCGCCCACCTGCTTGAGCGATCCGATCGCGTCGACCTTCGGGATGCGGGTGGCGAGGAGCGAGCCGAGCCCCATGAGCCAGACCGCGGATCCGGCCGCCCCCAGGTAGGTGAAGAAGATCAGCTTCGGAGCGGACGACTTCGGGGGGAGGTAGCGGGAGTAGTCGGAGACGTAGACGGCGTAGCTGATGTTGTAGCCGGCGGCGAGAGAGAACTGGACGAGGAAGGCCGTGAGATCGAAGCCCCCCGCGTGCCCCGCGGCGGGTGCCGGCAGGGTGGTGAACGCCAGGACGGTCGTGATCGCGAAGGCCGCGACGAGAAGGTAGGTCAGCCAGCGCTGGACGAAGTGGAGGAGGTCGTGTCCGACGACGGCGATGACGATCGACAGGGCCGTCAGCAGGGGGTACCAGATCCAGGTGACCCCGGGGAGCACGAGGCCGAGGCCCTGGGTCGCGAGGATCACGTCGAAGACCATGAAGCCGATGTAGACGAACACCGTCGCGAGGAAAGGCACGATCACCCCGCGACTGCCGAACTGGGCGCGCGACTGGATCATCTGGGGCAGGCCCATCCGCGGACCCTGGTTCGCGTGGAAGGCCATGAAGAAGGTTCCGAACAGGGCCCCGAGGACGATCGCGAGGAACGAGGATCCGGCCGAGAGCCCGAGCTCCGGGCCCAGGAAGCCGATCACCATCGTCGGCAGGACGAAGTTGCCCGTGAACCAGAACGGCGCCTGGTGCCAGACCTTGCCGCGGCGCTCCGACCACGGGACGTAGTCGATCGAGTGCTGCTCGATGACGGATCCGGCGGCGCTGCCGGAGGCGGGGGTGGAGGGGGACATCGACTTCTCCTCGTTCGCTTCGAGTGATCTTCTGGGAGTGGTCTGCTGGAAGGGGTCTGCTGGGGCGGCCGGATCAGCCGAACGCCGGGTAGCCGGGGGCGCTCGCGGGCCACGGCCGGGCGCTCTCCCACCGGGCCGCAACGTCGAGGAGGGCCAGGTCGGCCCACCGGGGAGCCGTCACCTGGAGGCCGAAGGGCATCCCGTCGTCGAGGGGACCGGCGGGGAGCGACACGGCGGGGAGGCCGGTGAGGTTCTGGACGGCGGTCGAGTACACCTCGGGGACGAGGAGACCTCCGGCATCGTCGCCGAGGCGGCCGTCCGCGGTGAGGCCGGTCACGGCGAGCGTGGGTGTCACGAGGACGGCGTCGTCCGCGAGCAGGGCGTCGAGCCGCGCCACGGTGTCGAACCGGCGGCGGCGCGCGGCGAGGTAGGCGTCGATGCCGATGCCGAGGCCGTACTCGAGGAACTCCCGCGCGCTCGGGTGGAGCGAGGCGGCGTCGCGTTCGATGCGCTCGCGACCGAGAGCTGCGACGTGCTCGGCGGCCGCGAGCACGAACCAGTCCTCGTCGGGACTCGCTCCGGGGAAGAAGTCTCCGGCGGCACGCTCCTCGATCGGGATCCCGAGTGTCGACGCCAGACGCTCCGCTCCCTCGTGGAAGGCCTCCGCCACGGCGGGGTCGAGCGGCCCGAGGTCATCGGTCCGCTCGGCCACGATCAGGCGGGACGGTGCGGGACGAGGTCGCAGGCGCTCGGGCGACGCGGTCGGATCGCCCGCGACCGGGCCGGCGACGACGTCGAGCAGGAGCCGCAGGTCGTCGACCGAGGTCGCCATCAGCCCGTCGGTCGACAGGTCGATCCAGTCGGGGACCGTGCGCCGTCCGATGACGCCGTTCGTCGGCTTGAAGCCGAGGAGCCCGGTCAGGCCGGCGGGGATCCGCACGGACCCTCCGCCGTCGGTCCCGGTGGCGATCGGGACGAGCCCCGCGGCGAGGGCCGCCGCCGACCCGCCGCTCGAGCCGCCGGGCGAGCGCTCCGGATTCCACGGGTTGCGCGTCGCCCCGGAGAGGAGGTTGTCGGTGAAGCCCTCGATGCAGAACTCGGGGACGTTCGTCTTGCCGATCGGGACGGCGCCGGCCCCGCGGATCCTGCCCGCCACGAGCCCGTCGCCCGTCGCGGGCGGGGCGCCCTCGAACCAGCGGGAGCCGTGCCGGGTCGGGAGGCCGCGGAGGTCGTCGTTGTCCTTGACGAGGAAGGGAAGACCCAGGAGCGGCCCGGAGGTCTCGCCGTGCGCGATCGCGTCGTCGAGGGCGTCGGCCTCGCGGCGGGCCTCCTCGGCGCGCAGGGCGACGACCGCTCCGAGAGCGGCGTGCTCCTCGATCCGGTCCAGGGCGCGCTCGACCAGGTCGCGGGCCGTGACCCGTCCGGCGCGCACATCGGAGGAGAGCCGTCGGAGGAGGCCGGGCGGGGCTGCGGGGGACGTCGTCGTCACGGGGCGGTGCCTCTCAGCTCCGGGGCACCATCGAGGTGAGCAGCTCGTACGCGACGTGGGACGCCGCGATGCCGGTGAGCTGCGCGTGGTCGTAGGCCGGGGCGACCTCGACGACGTCGGCACCGACGATCCGGTGCTCGCGGAGGGCGCGCAGGAACTCGAGGAGTTCGCGGCTCGTCAATCCGCCGGCCTCGGGCGTACCGGTGCCGGGAGCGTGCGCCGGGTCGAGGACGTCGATGTCGACGGACACGTACACGGGGCGGTCGCCGAGGCGGGCGTGCAGGCGGTCGATCGCGGCCGCGAGCCCCGTGCGTTCGATCTCGTGGGACGCGATGATCGAGAAGCCGAGTCGCGAGTCGTCCTCGAGGTCGCCGCGGTCGTAGAGCGGCCCGCGGATGCCGACGTGCAGGCTCGCCGTGAGGTCGATCAGCCCCTCCTCGGAGGCGCGTCGGAACGGCGTGCCGTGGGTGACGGGAGCGTCGAAGTAGGTGTCCCACGTGTCGAGGTGCGCGTCGAAGTGAACGACGGCCACCGGCCCGTGGTGCTTGGCCACGCTGCGGAGCAGGGGGAGCGCGATCGTGTGGTCGCCGCCGATCGTGAGGAGCCTCGTGCCCCCGGCGGTCAGCTCGTCGGCGCGCGCCTCGATCTCGGCGACGGCCTCGTCGATGCTGAACGGGTTCACGGCGATGTCGCCCGCGTCGGCGACCTGGAGCTCGGCGAAGGGCGAGACGTCCTGCACGGGGTTGTAGGGGCGCAGGAGCCGCGACGACTCCCGCACGTGCGCCGGCCCGAACCGCGCGCCCGGCCGGTAGCTCACGCCGCTGTCGAACGGGATGCCCACGACCGCGATGTCGGCCCGCTCGACCTGGTCGAGCCGGGGCAACAGGGCGAAGGTCGCGATCCCTGCGTACCGCGGACTCGTGCTGGAGTCTCTCGGGCCCACCGTCATCGCGTCCTCCTTCGGCTGCGTCCTCGATCGGAGACGTTACCGTGTTGTTGTTTCTCAGGCAACAAATGTTTTCTGACCGGGACCGACGCGGCGCCACGGCCACGCCGCCTAGACTCGGGCGTCATGCGAGCCGTGCCTCCCTCCCCGCAGACCGGACCCATCTCGCTCGGCCCGAAACTCCGAGCCACGCGGCTCGCCCAGGGGCTGACGATGGCGCAGCTCGCCGAGGCGACGGGGCTCACGAAGGGCTTCATCAGCAGGATCGAGCGCGACGAGACCTCGCCCAGCGTCGCGACGCTCGTCACCCTCTGCCAGGTCCTCTCCCTGCCGGTCGGCTCCCTGTTCGAGCCTCCGGAGCACGAGGTCGTCCGGCTGGAGGACGCCCCCCGCATCAACTTCGGCGGCACGCTCGCGGACGAGCGGCTCCTGACGCCGCGGTCGGAGTCGGGCATCCAGCTCCTGCGATCCGTCCTCTCGGCGGGCGCGAGCGGCGGTGCCGATTTCTACACGATCACCTGCGAGGTGGAGGTGCTCCACGTTCTCGACGGGGGCATCACCGTGAAGTTCCCGCATCACGACGTCGAGCTCGGGGCGGGCGACTCGCTGACGATCGGCGGCCGGGAGCCGCACACCTGGGTGAACGCGACCGGCGCTCGCAGCGAGGTCCTCTGGGCGATCGTGCCCGCGGCGTGGAGCGGTTCGGCCTGAGTCGCCGCCCCGCGGCGCGACCTCAGGCGCCGGTGCGCCGCGGTCCCGGTGCGTGACGCTCGGCCCGCTGCCGAGTGAGGTGCATCAGCACGAGGCCGAGCCCGACCAGCAGGATCAGCGCCCCGCCGAGCAGGATCGCGCCCGTCCCGGTGCTGCCGGTGAAGGCCAGCGCTCCGATGACGGGGGCCGCGGCCGAGGCCACGATCGCCGCGACGACGGACGGGTAGATCACGGTGACGAGTGCCCGGACGGTGACGGCGTCGGTATCGGTGACGCGGTAGCCGATGGACGCGGTGCCGTGGAAGTTGTGCTCCGGCGTGAAGGTCACCGAGCCTGCGCGGGCGGCGAACGTGCCCTTGCCCGGCAGGGCGAACGACTCGACCGAGGCGCCCGTCCTCGGGTCGATCAGGCGGACCGTCGCCTGCTCGAAGCGGGCTCCCGGAGTCACGCGGTCGTTGGCCAGGATGCGGACCGTCGCGACCTCGTTCGGGGCCGCGGTCACCGAGTCGTCGGCCGCAGCCGCTCCGGCCTGGACCGTGATGGTCGCCGTCGCCACCGTGATCTGGCCGCTCGCGTCGGTGGCCGTGTAGGTGAACGAGTCGACGCCCGAGAAGCCCTCGCGCGGGACGTAGCGGTAGGAGCCGTCGCGGTTCACCGTCACGGTGCCGTGCGCCGGCCTGGCGCGCAACGCGGCCGTCAGCCCGGAGCCGCTGTCGTCGGCCAGGAGACCCGAGGCCGCCCCGACGACGAGCGCGCGGCCCGCCGTCGTCCGGCCGCTGTCGGGTGCCGCCACCGGCGTGACCCGCACCGTGACGGTGGTCGTCGCGTCCTGGCCGTCGGAGTCGCGGACCGTGTAGTCGAACGTCTCGACGCCGGAGAACCCGGCGGCCGGCGTGTACGTCAGCACACCCGCTCCGCTCACGTCCGCCGTGCCGCCCGCCGTCGGGACCGTCGCGGCCGTCACGATCAGGCCGGTGCCGGAGTCGTTGCCGAGGAGTCCGGGTGCGCCGACGACGATCCGGTGGCCCGCGGTGGTCCTCTCGGTGTCCGCGGTGGCGCGGGGGGTGACGACGATCGTCACCGTGCCGGTGCGCACCTGGCCCGAGCTGTCCGTCGCCGTGTAGGTGAACGAGTCGGCTCCCGAGAATCCGGCGGTGGGCGTGTACGCGTAGGAGCCGTCGGGGTCGACGGTCACGGTGCCGTGCGCCGGCGCCGCGTCGAGACGCGCGACCTGGCCCGTGCCGGAGCTCTGCGACAGCAGACCGTTCGCGGCCGTCACGTCGAGGGGCGAGCCGGCCGCCGTCTTCGTCGCGTACGGGGCGGCGAGGTTGCCGACGAGCACGCGCACGGTCGCCGTGGCCGCCTGCCCGTCCGCGTCGACGACGGTGTACGAGAACGTGTCCGTGCCCGAGAACCCGGCGTCGGGCGTGTAGGCGAGATCGCCCGTGGAGGAGCGGTCGACGCGGCCGTGAGCGGGAGCCGCCCGCCCGGTCCCGGACGCGGGGGCGACGGTCAGACCGGTGCCGCGGTCGTTCCCCGTCAGCGTGGCGACGGGGATGTCGAGCGCCGTGTTCGCGGGCGTCGTGAGGGAGTCGTCGACGGCGCGCGGGGTCACAGTGATCGCGACGGTGGCGGTGGCCGGGGCTCCTGCGCCGTCCGCGATCGCGTAGGAAACGGTGTCGGTTCCGGAGAAGCCGGCGGCGGGGACGTAGTCGACGGTGCCGTCGGTGGCGATCACGAGCGATCCGCCCTTCGGCGTCGTCACCGCGGTGCCGGGTGCGCCCGAGCCGACGGCGGTGACGGTCAGCCCCGTGCCGCGATCGTTCCCGAGCACGCCGGGAGCGTCGCGGTGCAGGGTCACGCCCGCGACCGTGGTCAGCGTGTCGGACACGGCGAGAGGCGCGACGTGGATCGTCACCGAGCCGGCCGCGACGGATCCCGAGGAGTCGGTCGCCGTGTAGCCGAAGGTGTCCGTGCCGGAGAAGCCGGCGGCGGGCGTGTACGCGTAGGAGCCGTCGCGCGCCACCGTGGCCGAGCCGTGCGCGGGCGACGTGGCGAGGGCGGCCGCGAGGTCGCTGCCCGCGTCGTTCCGCAGGAGCCCCGAGGAGACCGGGACCGAGAGGGCGGTGCCGACCGTGGTCGATCCGGTGTCGGCGGCGGCGACGGGTGCGACGTGCACGGTCACCGTGGTGGTGCTGGTGCCGCCCGAGGTGTCCTGGACGACGTAGGTGAATGTCGTGTCCCCGGAGAAGGTCGGGGCGATGGCGAAGGCCAGACCGCCGTCGCCGGCCAGGGTGACGGTGCCGCCCTCGGGCTGCGTCACGGAGGAGATCACCAGGGCCGTGCCGCGGTCGTTGCCGAGCAGGGTCGCTGCGGGGATCGCCAGCGTCGTGCCGGACGACGCCGAGACGACGTCGGGGTTCGCCTTCGGGGCGACGGTCACCGTGACGGTCGACGTGGTGCTCGTGCCGGAGCCGTCGGTGACCGTGTACGCGAACGAGTCCGTCCCCGAGAAGCCCGTGGCGGGCGCGTAGTCGAAGGCACCGCCGAAGGAGACCGTGACGGTTCCGTTCGCGGGCTGCTCGGCCGTCGCGGTGAGGTCGGACCCCGACGCGTTCGAGAGGAGCCCGTGCGCCGCGTCGACGTGGTCGACGACGCCGGCGATCGCCTGGATCGCGATCGGCCCGGCGGCGGGCGCCACTGTGATCGTCGCGACCGCGGTGGCCTGCTGGCCGGAGCCGTCGGTCACCGTGTAGTCGAACCGGTGGGTCCCCGAGAAGCCCGGCGTCGACGCGTAGGTCACGCTGCCGTCGCCGTTCAACGTCGCCGAGCCCATCGATGCGGAGCCGACGGAGGTGACGCGCAGGTCGGTGCCGCGATCGTTCGCGACGAACACGGAGGGGTCGAGGCGCTCGGCTGCTCCTGCGGTGGTGCCGGGCACGGTGTCGTCGACGGCGACCGGGGTGACGTTCACGGAGATCGTCGCGGGGGCCGACACCGTCTGGCCGTCGGTTACGGAGTACGTGAAGGAGTCGGGGCCGGAGAAGCCGGCGGCCGGGCGGTAGACGACGGAACCGCTCCTCAGGAGCGTGGTGCCGTGACCGGGGCGGCCCACCGACGCGATCGACAGGGGCGCTGCGCCGGCGTCGTTGGCGAGGAGGACGGTCCCGTCGACGACCTCGGGGGAGCCCGCCTTCGTGGCGGGGATCGTGTCGTCGACGGCCGCGGGGACGACGGTGATCGTCACGGTCCCGGGCGTGCTGGTGCCGCTCGAGTCGGTCGCCGTGTACGTGAAGGTGTCGGTGCCCGAGAAGGTCGCCGCGGGCGTGTAGTCGTAGGAGCCGTCGGGCCGGAGGTCGAGGGTGCCGTGCTGCGGTGCCGTGTCGACGTCGGCGCGGAGGCCCGAGCCCGACGAGTCGGAGAGCACGCCGTGGGCGGCGTCGACCGAGTCGGTGACGCCGGAGACGGCCGTCGTCGCCGTGGCCGAGACCGCAGGAGTCACGGTGAGGGAGGCCGTGGCCGTCGCCGTGCCGCCCGACGCGTCGGTCACCGTGTAGTCGAACTGCGCCGGGCCGGAGTAGCCGGCGGCCGGCGCGAACGTGATCGACGAGCCGTCGGAAGCGACGGTGGCCTGGCCGTTCGCGGCCGCCGAGACGCCCGTGATCGTGAGACCGGTGCCACGGTCGTTGCCGAGCAGGGTGGAGGCGGGGACGGTCTCCGACGTTCCGGCCGGGGTGGACGGCAGGGCGTCGGCGCCCGCGGTGGGCGTGACGCGGATCGTCTCGGTGGCGGTGCTCGTCGCACCGTTCGCATCGGTGACGGTGTACGTGAACGTGTCGAGACCGGAGGTCCCACGGGCCGGCGTGTACGTGATCGAGGAGCCGTCGGAGGAGAGCGCGACGGTGCCGGTCGAGGGGGTCCCCGTGGCGGTGACCGCGAGACCCGCGCCCTGGTCGTTGGCGAGGAGCGTCGTCGTCGTGATCGTCGCCGGCGTGTTGTACGGCGTCGACGGGAGGGTGTCCGCCACGGCCACGGGGACGACCGTGAGCGTCACGGTGCCGGTGCTCGTCTGGCCGGCGGAGTCGGTCGCCGTGTAGGTGAAGGAGTCCTGGCCGGAGAAGTGCGCCTCGGGCGTGTACGTGTACGAGCCGTCGGGGCGGAGGTCGAGGGTGCCGTGTGCGGGGTCGGAGCCGGGGGAGGCGGTCAGCTGGGAGCCGCCGTCGTTCGCGAGGACGCCGTGCTGGGCATCCTGCGTGAACGGCGCCCCGGCGGGGAGGGTCGCGACGTCGGCGTTGGCCGTCGGGCCGACGACGATCGTGACGGTGGCGGTCGCCTGCTGGCCGGAGGAGTCCTGGTCGGTGTAGGTGAACGAGTCGGTGCCGGCGAAGCCCGAGTCGGGCTGGTACGTGAACGCGCCGCTCGCCGTGTCGAGGGTCGCCGTGCCGTGCGCGGCCGAGGTCGAGGAGACGATGGCGGTGCCGGTCCCGGAGTCGTTTCCGAGCACGCCGGGAGCGGAGACCGAGAGCTGCGTGTCGGTCCTGGTGTGGAAGCTGTCGTCCCGGGCCGCGACGTGCACGGAGAGGAGGGTGTTCGTGAAGACGCAGGAGACGTCGGCGTCGTCCGGCGCGGACGACTTCGGCGGCGTGATCGACGCGATCCTGCCACTCCCCGTCGCGACGACGCTGCCGGTCGTCTGGTTCGTGCACCGGTAGCTCGTCGCGTAGTCGGCGAAGTCGGTGGTCCCGGCGGCCTTCTCCGACACCGTGTACGTGCTGCCGCCGACGACGAGCGAGGCGCCCGCGACGGCGCTCTGCAGGCCGGTGTCGGTGCCGCTGGTGGTGGCGGTGTTGCCGTACTGGAGGCCGTCGCCCGCGACCTCGAGGGCGAACTGGTCGGTGCCGCGCCAGCGCTGGTCGACGCTCGCGCGACCGGAGATGCTGTCGGCGTAGTTGCAGGAGGCGAGGTCGGTCGGCTGCAGGCCGCCCGCGATCGCGACGGTCCCGACCTGAGTTCCGGAGCTGGGGTCGATGCGGAGGAGGTTGGTGCCGCTGGCGACGTAGAGGTAGCCGCTCGTGGAGAAGGCGATGCCGGGGCTGTTGGTGCCCGACGGGAGCGCGGTGACCTGGCTGGTCGTCAGCGCGACGTTCCCGGTCGTCGAGGGCACGACGGTGTCGACGCGGAGGACCTGCGCGCCGGCGGCGACGTAGAGGATGCCGCTCGTAGAGAACGCGAAGTCGCCGTTGCCGGAGGCGACACCGGGGAGGTGCCCGACCTTGCCGATCGAGGCGCCGGTCGCGGGGTCGTAAGCGTAGACGGCGGGATCGGTGACCCCACCCTGAGCGAAGTAGTAGATGCCCGTCGCCGGGTTCACGGCGCCGCGGATGGTCCTCGCGGGGATGTCGATGCCGGTGATCGCCGTCACGGTGCCCGAGGCGGCGTCGTAGCGGGTGATCGACCCGGCGGTGTTCTCGGCCGTCTGGTTGACCGTGGCGTAGGCGGCCGTCCCGTTGGGGGCGAGCGCCAGAGCGTTGTTCGCCGTGTTGCCCGTGGTCGTGAAAGCGGGGAGAGCCGCCGTCGCTCCGGAGGTCGCGTCGATCGACTGGACGGTGCCGTTCGCGCCCGCGATGGCGTAGATCGTGTTCTGGTCGCAGGAGAGGTTGGCTGCGGCGCGAGCCGGGCTGACACCGCTGCCCTCCGTCATGCCGAGGGCGGCGAGGAGGACGACGGTCGCGACGGCGACCGGCTTGAGGGCCCTCCGGGGCAGGGAGAGGCGGGCGGCGTGTTCGGGCATGGCGGGGATCCTCGGGTGGCGGGGCAGAGCGCGGCGGGGTGGACCGCTTCAGCCCGTCTCCGGAGGGGATCGCAGGAGCGACGGGGCCGATGACGCAATCCTCCGGGTCGCCCGCGCTCGGCGGGAGTCCCTAAACCGAGTGCCCCCTGAACGGGACGTCGCCCCGCTGCGCCCGTCGGCCGCCGTCAGTCGCCGCGCTCCTCATCCGGATACCGCTCCTCCGACGGGTCGTAACCGGCGCCGCGACCGACCTCCTCGTCGGCGGTCGGGGTGTGCTTCTCCCCGGAGACGCCGCCCGCGTTCACGGCGACGTAGTCGCGCTCGCCCGAGGTGGCCCCACCGAGGGGCTCGGTCTCGTCGCCGGGCAGGGCGGCCGCGGCCACCGCGTCCTCGGTGCTGTCGCTCTTGTCGGTCACGGGGGATCCTTCCGATCGGGAGACTCCGACGGTAGGCGCTCATCGGGGGACACGCACGGGCTATCACGCGCGTCTCTCTGTGACAATCCCCTGGGATTCCCAAGGAAAGAGGGGCATGATCATCGTGGGAAGGGGAATTGACGATGGGGTACAGTCCGCAGGTCGCCGCGCTCATCCAGGAGCGCCTCGACATCATGAAAGTCCTCGACGATCGCGTCGAGCTGTCCTTCCTCGAACGCGCCCGGTTCCGCATGGAGCTGCTCAGCGTTCTCGACTGCTACAACAGCGGCCGTCTCGACGCCGCCTCCGCGCACGGCTCGCTCGTCGCCCTGCGCGTGCGGATCCTCGAGACGGTCGACCAGAGCTCCTACGCTTCCTGATCGTTTCGCCCCTCACGTTGTGACGCACGGGCTGGGCCGATAGCGTTAAGAGGCCTCGGATGCGGTTCAGGTATCCGCAGGTGGTAGGGACGCCATTCGGGTGCGTTCCCACCGCGGGGCCCGCTCATTCGGGTGAGCGGGCCCCGCTTTCTCGTCTCCCGTCCGTGCTCGCGACGTCAGGGCGCAGGAGCCGCGGCCCGGTCCAACCCGGAGGCCAGCGCCCGCACGAACCACTCGAAGCTCGCGTCGACGTCCGTCGGAAGACCGAAGCCCCCGGACGCCTCCAGGCTGACGAAGCCGTGCAGCGCCGACCGGAAGGCGCGTGTCGCGTGCACGGCGTCGTCACCCTCGAGGCCGTAGGCGCGGAGCACGTCGAACACGACACGGGCGGCGGAGTCCGCCGCAGCCGTCTCGGCGGTGTCGCCGTCGCGCGGGGCCCGCACGGTCGCGGCGTAGCGGCCGGGGTGCTGCCGGGCCCACCCGCGGACGGCGTGCGCGAGGGCGAGGAGGGCGTCGTCTCCTGCGCGCCCGACGGTCGCCGCGGCCATCTCGGCCGCCAGCTCCGTCTTCGCGCGCTCGCCGACCGCGACGCGGAGCCCCTCCAGGCTCTCGATGTGCTTGTAGAGACTCGGCATGCGGACCCCGAGCCGCTCGGCCACGGCCGCCAGGGTGACCCGCTCGAGGCCGACCTCGTCGGCGACGACCTCGGCCTCCTCGGCGATCCGGTCGCGGGTGAGACCGGCCCTAGGCACGGTCCTCGCCCCGGTCGAGAGCGCGCAGGAACCCGAGGGTCGCCTCCGCGGACACCGTCGGCTGCTGGAACTGCGGGTAGTGCCCCGCGTCGTCGACCAGCACGACCGCAGCGCCCGAGCGCTCCGCGATCCAGGCGGCCTCGGCGGCAGGATCCGGGAAGTCCGGGTCGAGGGCCCCCATCAGCACGAGGGCGGGCACCCCGATCGTCGGCAGCAGTCGCTCCGCCTCGGCGTGACTCGTGCGCGCCGTGAGTGAGAAGGCCCGCCCGCGGCCGGGACGCCGGAACGACGCCCTGATCTCGGCGAGGTGCTCGCCGAAGCCCTCGGGGCGGTGGCCCGCGTGGAGCGTCGGGAGGTAGCGGCCCCAGACCGGACCGGCCCAGAGCGGAGCGGTGATGACGCGGAACGCCAGGCGCGCGACGGCGTTCACGGCAGGGTCGCGCACGAAGGGGCCGACGAGCACGAGGCCGCGGACGAGGTCGGGCCGCCGGGCAGCGACGAGGACTGCGGCTCCTGCGCTCATCGAGTTGCCGACGAGGACCGCCTTCTCTCCGGTGCCCCGGAGGAGGTGGTCGAGAAGGGCTACGAGATCGGTCGCCGTCGCCTCGTCGCCGTATGTCGAGAACGAGGCGTCGCTGTCGCCGTGGCCACGGAGGTCGAGGTCGGCGACGCGGTACCCGGCGGCCACGAGGAGCGACGAGTACTCGCGGAAGGAGGACCGCAGGTCGCCCATTCCGGGCGACGTGACCACGAGGGGCCCCTCGCCGCGGAGATCGTAGGCGAGGCGCCCCTCGGGGCGGTCGAGATGGTGCGTTCCGGTGGTGGCGATCATGGCTGCTCCTCGGGTTGACGACGTGAAGCTATTGTGACTAGCCGATTGGCTAGTGTCAATAGCTTTCCGAGGAGAGCCCCGTCAGTAGCGGGCGCCGACCACCTTGTCGCCGAGCGCGTCGAGCTCCGCGAGTGACTCGGCATCGAGGCGGACGTCGAGCGCGGCGACGTTCTGCTCCAGCCACTTCACGCGCTTCGTGCCGGGGATGGGAGCGACGGGGATCCCGAGACGCTCGCTCTGGGCGCTGACCCAGGCGAGGGCGACCTGCGCCGGCTCGGCGGAGACGCGCTCGGCGACCCGGCGGACGGCGTCGACGATGGCCTGGTTGGCCTCCGCCGCCTCGCCGACGAAGCGCGGGCTGCGCTTGCGGAAGTCCTTGTCGCCGAACGACTCGGGCGTCACCGTGCCGGTCAGGAAGCCCCGCCCGAGCGGCGAGTAGGGCACGAGGCCCGTGCCGAGCTCCTTCATGACGGGAGCGAGCTCCTCCGGGTCGCGGGTCCAGAGCGAGTACTCGCTCTGGACGGCGGCGATCGGGTGGACGGCGCTGGCTCGGCGGAGGAGCGACTCGTCGACCTCGCTGAGACCGAGGTAGCGGACCTTGCCCTCCTGGACGAGCTCGGCCATCGCTCCGACGGTCTCCTCGATCTCGGCCGTCGTGGCGGGGCGGTGCAGGTAGTAGAGGTCGATCGTGTCGATGCCGAGGCGAAGGAGCGACGACTCCGCCTGCTGCTTGACGTAGTTGCGCTCGCCACGGATGACGCGGTTCCCGTCGCCCGCGGTGCGGTCGATGCCGAACTTGGTGGCGAGCTGGACGCGGTCGCGTCGGTCGTGGATGGCACGCCCGACGAGGACCTCGTTGTGGCCGTCGCCGTAGACGTTGGCGGTGTCGAGGAACGTCACGCCGAGGTCGATGGCGCGGTGGATGGTGCGGATGGATTCGTCCCAGTCGCCCTGGCCGTACCACTCGCTCATGCCCATGCAGCCGAGGCCCTGGGCCGAGACGGTGAGTCCTCCGAGATTTACAGTGTTCATGCCGGCGAGGCTACGCCGGGCCCGCCGGTCGGCGTTCAGCGATCTCCGGCCCGGTCGGCGAGGAACGGCAGGATCAGGGCGGCCACCTCGTCGGCCCGCTCCAGGTGCGGCATGTGGCCTGTCTCCGCGAAGAGGTGGGTCGTGGCGTCCGGCAGGAGCCGCTGCGCTTCGCGCAGGTGCTCCGCCGGCAGGATCAGGTCGCGATCGCCCCAGAGGACGAGCACGGGTGTGCGCGACGCGGCGACGGCCGAGGTGAGGCGGGCCCGCCAGGCGGGACGGATGCCGCGGATCGTCCCGAGGTCGTGCGCCACCTCGCGGAAGGCGCGCATCGCCCCGCGGCGGGAGCCGCGCCGGAGGCTCCGCGCGATGCGCTCCTCCGAGACGAACGACCGGTCGCGGAACAGCGCCCGCTCGGTCTGCCGGGCGGTCTTCTCGCTCGGGCGCAGCAGCACGCGGCCCACCACCGGCACCGCGATCGCCCGGAGCGCGCTCGTGACCGTGGACCCGAATCCTGCGCTGTTGATCAGCACGAGGTGGCGGACGCGACCCGGGTCGCGGACGGCGAGCGCCATGGCGACGGCGCCGCCGAGCGAGTTGCCGACGACGTCGACGCTGTCGATGCCGAGGGCGTCGAGGAAGGCGGAGCAGAACGCGGCGAGGGAGTCGAGCGTGTGCGTGCGCGGGAGGGGGTCGGAGTCACCGAACCCGGCGAGGTCGAGGCTGATGACGCGGTGCTCGGACGAGAGGAGCCGGTGCTGGTCGTCCCAGTCGTGGAGGCTGCGCCCGATGCCGTGCAGCAGGAGGACGGGGCTGCCGGATCCGGTCTCCCGGTAGTTGGCGCGTCGGCCCCCGACCGTCGCGGTCGCCTCGGTCGGCAGCGGTGCCGGGGCGGTCACTCGGCCATCACCCACTCGGGCGCCTCGACGCGACCGGAGAACCGCAGGCCGTCGCCGCGGAGCCGGCCGAGCCGGAACAGCTTCACGTCGAGCGGGTAGTTCTGGTGCAGGCGCCAGGGTGCCTCGGCGCCCTGCTTCGGCATGAGGTGGATGCCGCGGCGGATGTAGCCGGACGACAGGTCGATCAGCGGCGTGCGCTCGCCGACGTCCCGCGGCGGCACCGGCACGACGGTGGTCTGCTTCGTGCGGTCGAGGTGGCGCAGCAGGCGTTCGACGTAGTGGACCACGAGGTCGATCTTCAGGGTCCAGGAGGCGTTGGTGTAGCCGATCGCGAAGGCGAGGTTCGGCACGCCCTCGAGCATCATGCCCTTGTAGGTCACGCGCTCGGCGGGGTCGATCGCCGTTCCGTCCACGCTGAGCGCCATGCCGCCGAAGAGGAGCAGGTTGAGCCCCGTGGCCGTGACGATCACGTCGGCGTCGAGCTCCTCGCCCGAGGTGAGCCGGATGCCGCGCTCGGTGAAGGTGTCGATCGTGTCGGTGGCGACGTCGGCGCGCCCGTCGCGGATCGCGGTGAACAGATCGCCGTTCGGGACGATGCAGAGCCGTTCGTCCCACGGGTCGTACTTCGGCTGGAAGTGCTTCGCGATGTCGAAGTCGTCGGGGAGGCGCTTCCGCGCCTGGGACCGCAGGATGCCCTTCATCCGCTCCGGGGACCGCCGACTGATCCGGTAGCTCACCAGAGACTGCGTGATGCCCTTCCAGCGGGAGACCGCGGCGGCGGCGCGCTTCGGCACGTGGCGGGCCAGGAGGCGGTCGAATCCGTCGTCGACGGACGGCAGCACGGCGATGTAGCCGGGGGAGCGCTGGAGCATCGTGACCCGCTCCGCCTTCTCGGCGAGCGTCGGCACGAGGGTCACGGCCGTGGCGCCGCTCCCGATCACGACGACCCGCTTGCCCGCGTAGTCGAGATCGGCCGGCCAGTGCTGCGGGTGCACGACGCGCCCCTCGAAGCGCTCCTCGCCGGGGAACGACGGGGTGAAGCCCTCGTCGTAGCGGTAGTAGCCGGTGCCGAGGAACAGGAACGAGCAGGTGTAGGTCGCCGCGCCCTCGGGACCGCGGTCGACCGTGACCGTCCAGCGGGCGTCCGCGGTCGACCAGTCGGCCGCGACGACGCGCTGCCGATAGCGGATCAGGCGGTCGACGCCGTACTGGCGGGCCGTCTCCCGCACGTAGTCGAGGATCGACGCGCCGGGGGCGATCGTGGTCGAGGAGTCCCACGGCCGGAACGAGTAGCCGAGCGTGAACATGTCGCTGTCGGACCGGACGCCGGGGTACCGGAAGAGATCCCAGGTGCCGCCGCTCGCCTCGCGCGACTCCAGGACCGCGACGGTCTTCCGGGGGAAGTCCTTGACGAGGCGACAGGCCGCTCCGATCCCGGAGAGGCCGGCTCCGACGATGAGGACGTCGACGTGTTCGGTCCGTTCGGCGACGGACGGGGCTCCTGCGCTCATGAGTGCTCCTTTGCAGTCGGAAGGAGTCTATCGACACCGTGTCGAGTGGATCAACACCCTGTTGAGCAAAGCACCCGGCCCGCTAGGATCGCCGCATGACCGACGCCGCCGCCCCGCAGCGCGGGAGACGCGCCGCCCGCGTCACCGGCGACGACCGGCAGCTCGCGATCCTCGCGACGGCGGAGCGGCTGCTCGACGACCGCGAGTTCCGCGACATCACCATCGACGACCTCGCTCGCGGCGCCGGGATCTCCCGGCCCACCTTCTACTTCTACTTCGCCTCCAAGGAGGCGGTGCTGCTCACCCTCCTCGACCGGGTCGCCCGCGAGGCCGGCACGCGCACCGCCCACGTCTTCGACCGCCTCGGCGACGAACCCGGTGCCTCGTGGCGCCGCGGGATCGAGGCGTTCGCCGAGACGTTCAGCGCCCACCGCGGCGTGACGGTCGCCGCCGTCGCGGCCCGCGCGGAGGCCCCCGAGCTCGCGACGCAGTGGTCGCGGCTGCTCGGTCGCTGGATCGACGCGACGGCCCGCGGGATCGAGGCCGAGCGCGTCCGCGGCGCCTCCCCGAGCGGCCCGGACGCCCCCGCGCCGCACCGCCTCGCGACGAGCCTCAACCTGCTCAACGAGCGCGTGATCCTGCTGGCCCTCACCGAACCGGAGGCCACAGGTCCGCTGTCGGAAGCCGTCGACACCCTGCTGCACGTCTGGCTGACGAGCATCTACGGTCGCGTGGCTGTGGACGGCGCTCAGGAGGGTGCGCCACACTCGGGGGCATGTCGAGAATCGTCCGCCCCAAGAGAGGCCGCGTCATCGCCGGCGTCTGCGCCGCCATCGCCGACCGACTCGGCTGGAAGCGGTTCATCGTCCGACTGATCTTCCTGCTGTCGATCGTGCTGCCGGGGCCGCAGGTGCTCCTCTACATCGTGCTGTGGATCGTCTTCCCGAAGCAGCGCTAGCGGCGGTGCCGCCGAGACGACGACCTCGACGCCGGGCCGCGGCCGTGGCGGTGCTGGTGCTGGCGGGGGTCGCGGGCTCGACTCTCCTCGCTCATCCGGCCTCGGCGCCGAGCCCGGCGCCCGCGGCCGCGGCTCGACCCGCCCCGACCGGGGAGTCGCTCCTCGGGCTCGACGTCAGCGCCTACCAGCACGGGGTCGACTGGCACCGGGTGAAGGCGCTGGGCGCTCGCTTCGCCTACGTCAAGGCGACGGAGGGGACGACCTACACGAGCGCCCGCTTCCGGTCGCAGTACTCCCAGGCCGCCCGGGTCGGCGTGCCCCGCGGCGCCTTCCACTTCGCCAAGCCGAACGAGTCCGGAGGCGAGAAGCAGGCCGCGTACTTCGTGAAGGCCCTCGAGGGGCTCGGCGGCGGCCGGGTCGACGGCACGGCGACGTTGCCGCCGCTGCTCGACCTCGAGTACGACCCGTACGTGAGGACCGACGGCACCGACTCCTGCTGGGGTCTGACGCCTGAGGAGATGACCGCGTGGGTGTCGCGGTTCAGCGACACGGTCGTCGCGCTGACCGGCCGGGTGCCCCTCCTCTACACGACCGCCGACTGGTGGAAGCGGTGCACCGGCGACAGCGACGACTTCCCCCAGAACCCGCTCTTCCTGGCCCGGTACGTCGACGACCCGACCGAGGGTCCGGGAGGTCTGCCGGCGTCGTGGAGCCGATACACGATCTGGCAGTACACGAACGCGGGGCGCCGCTTCGAGAGCGTCACGGACGGCAGCCCCGGCGACACCGTCGCCGCCGACCAGGACCTCTTCGCCGGATCTCCCGCCGACCTCCGCGCCCTCGCCCGGAGCCGCTTCGAACCGCTGCCCCGTCTCGCCCCGCTCACCGGCTGAGGAGGGCTCAGCGCCTCGCCGCGACCTCGTCGAGGACGCGCGACCACCACGAGCCGGCCGCGAGGGCCTTCTCGTCGGCGGCCGCCAGCTCGGCGCGCAGGGCGGCCAGCCGCGTCTCGCGCGGCACCGGCGTCGGGGCGGGGACCGCAGGAGCCGCGTCCCCGCGCTGCAGGGCCGCCAGCCGCTCCCGGGCCTCCGCCTTCGTCATCGGGGCGGGTGCCGCGGGCCGGTCGCCGGCGTAGTAGCGGCCGAACGCCGCGAGGAACTCCCGGAGCGCCGGCAGGTCGCGGTTCAGCTCGAGCGGGTTGCGGCCGCCCGGATCGACCAGCACGACGCGGCCGTCGTCGCGGACCGCGAGGCGCTCGGCATCGAGGCTCCACACGTGCCCCACGAGCGTGCCCGTCGCGTCGCCGATGCGCTGCGGACCGGCGGGTGCGTCGTAGAGCTCGATGCCGAATCGCGGGTCGCTGGTCACACCAGAGGCTAGCGCGACGACGACGTGCCCCGGAACGCCCCGTCGTCAGCCGCTCGGAGGCCGCGTCGGACTAGCGTCGACCCTGACACGCGGCCCTGCCCCCGTGCGAGAGAGGACACCCCATGTTCGAGCCCGAGAACATCCGCGACTGGCTGGGCCTGCCCGTGGTCGACGTCGACGGAGACAAGGTCGGCACTCTGGAGAGCATCTACTTCGACACCGCGACCGAGACGCCCGCCTTCGCGACGGTCACCCAGGGCATCCTGGGCCGGAGCCGCCTCACCTTCGTCCCGCTGCAGGGTGCCACGGTCGCCCCCAAGCACCTCAAGGTCGCCGTCGGCAAGAAGCTCGTCAAGGACGCCCCGTCGATCGACACCGACGGCGAGCTCGAGGCGTCGCGCGAGCCCGCGATCTTCGAGCACTACGGCCTGACCTACACCCCCGGTGCGACCGGAGAGCGTCGCCTCGGTCGCCGCTGACGTCCCGGCCCCGCGGATCCTGCGGTGGCGACGCCCGGCGGACACCCAGCGCACCTGGAATACCGTCGGGCGTCGTCCGGTTGCATCGGGCGATCAGGAACGCCACCGCGTTCACGACCGCCACGAAAGGCACCGCTTCATGGATCTCTTCTCGCCCGTCACCTTCGGGGACCTCCACCTCGCCAACCGCATCA
The DNA here is from genome assembly GCF_002074055.1 of Frondihabitans sp. 762G35. Lineage (NCBI taxonomy): Bacteria > Bacillati > Actinomycetota > Actinomycetes > Micrococcales > Microbacteriaceae > Frondihabitans > Frondihabitans sp. 762G35. Next base: position 189,446 of record NZ_CP014619.1, read on the forward strand.
CGATGGCGCCGCTGACGCGCATGCGCTCCAGCGAGACCGGCGTCCCCGGCGACCTCGTCGCGGAGTACTACACGCAGCGCGCCGGCCTCGGTCTGATCGTGACGGAGGGCGTCTGGCCGGTCCAGGAGTCACGGGCGTACGCCGGTCAGCCCGGCATCGAGACCGACGAGCAGGTCGAGGCCTGGCAGCGGGTCACCGACTCGGTCCACGCGGCCGGCGGCGTGATCGTCCTCCAGCTCATGCACGGCGGGCGCGTCTCGCACCCCGACATCACCGGGACCGACCGCATCGTCGCCCCGAGCGCCGTCGCCATCGACGGCGAGGTCCACACGCCCAAGGGCAAGGCGGCCTTCCCCGTGCCGCACGCGCTCACCCTCGACGAGCTCGAGACCGTCAAGCAGGAGTTCGTCGTGGGCGCGCGCAACGCCATCCGCGCCGGCTTCGACGGCGTCGAGATCCACTCCGCCAACGGCTACCTGCTCCACGAGTTCCTCTCGCCGGTCTCCAACGTCCGCGACGACCAGTACGGCGGCAGCCCGGAGAACCGCGCCCGCTTCGTCATCGAGGTCACCAAGGCCGTCCGCGAGGCCATCGGCGCCGGGCGCACCGGGATCCGCATCTCGCCGGCCCACAACATCCAGGACGTCTTCGAGCGCGACGCCGACGACGTCCGCGCGACCTACGACGCCCTCGTCGACGGAATCGCGCCGCTCGGCCTCGCCTACGTCAGCATCCTGCAGCAGGATCTCGAGGGCGCCCTCGTCCAGGATCTCCGCACCCGCTTCGGCGGCCCCTTCATCGTCAACTCCGGCTTCTCGTCGGTGACGACGCGCGAGGAGGCGCTGACCCTCCTCGACGGCGCGCACGCCGACGCCGTCGCCGTGGGACGCCTCGCGATCTCCAACCCCGACCTCGCCGACCGCTGGCGCCTCGAGGCCCCGGTGAACGAGCCCGACCCGTCGACGTTCTACTCGCCCGGCGCCGCCGGCTACACCGACTACCCGACGCTGGCCGTCGCCGCGCAGGCGTAGTCGCGAAGGCGTAGTCGATCGAGGGGCGGGATGCCGGGCATCCCGCCCCTCGTCCGTTCCATCTCCGTCGGTGCCGGCGCGGCCGATCGCGGGTAGCCTGAGCGTGCGCGGGACGGAACCGCCCGCGGGGGTGGATCAGAACCGAACACGACGGAATCCGAACTGTGGCAGCACTCGAGCGCCCTGACCAGGCGCATGGGCACGACGAAGACGACCCCGGCGGATCAGCGCCGCAGGAGGCGTCGGTCGCGCCCGGCAGGCCCCGCCAGGAGCGCGCGCAGGCGACGATGGCGGCGATCGTCCGGGCCGCCGCCACGATGTTCGCGGAGCGTGGCTACGCCCGTACGACCCTCGACCTCGTCTCCGTCGAGGCCGGCGTCACGAAGGGCGCCCTCTACTTCCACTTCGCCTCCAAGCACGACCTCGCGAACGCGGTGATCGCGGCGGAGCTCGACACGCTGCGGGCGGACGCCGCAGCCGTGCTCGAGCTGGGCAGGCCTGCGCTCGAGGCGGGCATCCTGCTCAGCGGCGTCTTCACGCGGAAGCTGACGACCGACGTCGTCGTCCGGGCCGGGGTCAAGCTCACGACCGAGGAGCTCTACTCGCACCTCGACATCGGGGCGGCCTACGAGGCGTGGTCGGTACTCTACGACGACCTGTTCGCCCGCGCCGTCGAGGAGGGCGACGTCGTGGCGGATCTCGATCCCGCCATGCTGTCGCGGTTCCTGGTCGCCGCGTTCACGGGCGTGCACGTCGTCGCGAACGCCGTCGGCGGCGACGCCGACGTCTACGCGCGGGTGCGGGAGATGTGGACGGTCGTGCTCCGGGCCGTCGTCGTCCCGGAGCGGCTGCCTCTCTACAAGGACCTCCCGGCGACCATCCGACCCGCGTGATCGGGCCGCGGCCGCTGCGGATTCCGGCTGCCCTCGTTCCGGGGGCTGGATAAGAACCATCCGGTATGGTTCGATCGGGGAAGCGGCACCGAGGAGCCGCGCATCACCGGGGCGAGCTGCCGGTGCGAGGGTCCAGGGGGACTTCGCCCGGCACCTCTCCGGTGGCCTCCCTGGGAGGCCCACACAGGCCGACGCGTACGTTAGACGGGCCGCCGCGGCATTCGCCCGAATCGAAGCCGTTCTTCCCGAAGTGCAGACGCCGAACCCTAGCGGCGTTCTCTGCGGAGGTGGTCGTACGCCCTCCCGCCCGCGCCGACAGCACGGTCGCCGGAGGGCGTACTCGCGGGGCGGCTCCTACTCGTAGGTGCGGAGGAGCCGCCACCGCTCGCCCCAGGGGTCGCGGCTCACGTCGAACACGAGCGACTCGCCGCCCTCGCCGGTGCCCTGGAAGCGCCACGACTCACGCGGCTCCGGTGGATGCGTGATCGCCGGATCGAACACGGCGTCGGTCTGCCACCCGGGGTACGTCGGGCTGAGGCGCGTCGGCACGTCGCTCACCCGGTAGCGGCGGGCCCGCCAGACCAGCCGCTGGGGCACGCCCTCGGCGGAGACCCACACCATCACGGACTCGTCGACCCTCGTCATCGTCTCCACCGTGCTCCCTTCGATCGAACATACGTTCGAATGAGGAGACTCTACGTCGAAGGACGCCGACGCGCCAACCCCGTTCGTCAGCTCGCGCGTTTCACCGGATCGGCCGTCGCGAGCTGCCAGAACGCCAGCCCGTGCAGCTTCTTCGAGACGGCGAGGTTCGCCCGGACGGAGAGCGACCGGGCGTCCGACCACCAGAGCACCGTGCCGTCCTGGAGCTTGGCGGTCCACTCGCCCTGCGCGGCCACCCATCGTGCGCGATCGCCGGCGGTCTTCCGGGCCTCGGCCGGGGTGACGACGCTCCCGGAGCCGTCCGCCTTCCAGCTGTAGCCGTAGCCGGCGACCCCGAGGTCGATCTTCGCGGGGCGGACGAGCGAGGTCATCGCCCCGAGCGCCTGCGTCGCCCACGGCAGGCCGCCGACCGGCCCGGCCGCGCTGAAGCCCACGCCGTGCTCGTCGTACGCCATCAGGACGAAGCGGTCGATCGACGCGTCCAGCTTCGCGAGGTCGTACCCCGCCGCCTCGTAGCCGTCGGCGGTGTCGGAGGCGGAGACGGCCATCGAGATGGTCGCGGTCCGCGGGAGGGTGGAGCGGAGCTCGGAGGCGAACGAGACGAGATCGGCGGCGTTCGCCGACGTCAGGCTCTCCAGGTCGAGCTGAACGCCGTCGTAGCCGCCGTGCTCGACCTCCCCGGCGAGCCCCGCGATCACGAACTGCCGGTTCGCCTCGCTCGACAGCATGGCCGTGGCGATGTCCGGGCTGAAGTCGCCCTTGGCGGCGTCGACGTTCGTGACGAGCAGCTCGCCCTTCGCGCCGCCGTCGTGCGCGGCCTTCAGGAGGTCCAGGTCCCCCGCCGTCGAGGCGGCGACCCCCTCGCCCTGGGCCGTGAGGTTCACGCCGGAGATGCCGACCGTGTCGATCGCCCGGGCGTCGCGCGCGAGGGCCCGGGTCGAGGCGGCTCCCTCCACCCCGTACGCCTCCACGTGGAGGGAGGAGGGGATCGAGGCGACGTTCGAGGCGGTTCCCTGGGCCCCCGTGCATCCTGCGGTGAGCGCCACGACGGCGAGGGCCGCCCCGGCGACGGCGGCTCGAACGAGGTGCTGACGGGTCATGCGACGAGGTTATCGGCCGCGCGAGGGCCCCGGCTGGACCCCCACTTCGGGTGTGGTCGGTGTCGTCCGGGTGAATTCTTCGGACGGGCGCGGGGGCATCCCCGGCGGCCCTTCCGGCGCGACCGGGTGACACCGCGGGGCCTCCGGCCGACGGGCGCAGGATGCCCGTGCCCGGCGTTCTCACAAAGTCCGGGGTACACCCGGCACTTCTGTCGGCCAAAAGGAGGACACGATTCCCCCTCGTGTCGGCACAAAGGAGGACACGGCGCGGTCCTGTCCGCCCGAGGCCCCGGCGATGCGCAGGAGCCGCGGTCGAGCCTCCCCGGAGGGGCCGTCAGCGAGCCGGGCGGAAGCGGCGGCAGTCGCACAGACTGCAGTCCGTCCCGCGCCGATAGTGCTCGTGGGCCTCGTCCACGTGTCCGCAGAGGCAGACCGGAGCGGTCGGGTTCGGGTCGGACGGCATGGTTCCCGTTTCGTACGGCGGGCGGGCTGGGGACGGTTCTCGGGCGCGTTTCGGGGCCGCCCGTGTCCCCACCTTAACCCGGGAGGCCGCTCGGACCGCCGCCCGCGGGGTCGGGGTACGTCGCGGCCGGAGGCCCTTCGCGGGGTCCGCCGTCCCCCGGGTGCGGGTCGGGTGACAGGGCGACGGTCCGCCCTCGGAGGGCCGGGGTCGGGGGTTGGTCGTGACCCCCGCACGAGGGGGTGTCAGGCGCTCTCGGCACCGCGCTAGGTTGGCCACACCCGACGACGAGACGGTGCCGACCCGAAAACGGCATCACCTCGTCGGCAGGAGCCGACACCCCCGAATCCCGGCTCCGATCGCCGGCACGACGACCCGAAGAACTCGTCCGGCGATCTCCGCACCACCGCCCCCGAATCAGCCCTTACCCGAACGGCTCACCCATGTCTCTCCGTGCTTCGCTGCGCCCTGCCGACCCCACCATCTCGATCATCGTCCCGACCCGCAACGAGGCGAAGAACCTCGAGGTCATCCTCCCGCTGCTCCCCGCGGTCCACGAGGTCATCCTCGTCGACGGCAACTCGGTCGACGGCACCGTCGAGACCGCCCTGCGCGTCCTGCCCGGCATCAAGGTCGTCCACCAGACCCGCAAGGGCAAGGGCAACGCCCTGGCCTGCGGCTTCGAGGCGGCCACCGGCGACATCATCGTCATGTTCGACGCCGACGGCTCCGCCGACCCCGCCGAGATCCCCGCCTTCGTCGACGCGCTCCTGAAGGGCGCCGACGTCGCCAAGGGCAGCCGCTTCCGCAAGGGCGGCGGCTCGGAGGACCTCACGCTCTTCCGCTCCACCGGCAACCTCGGCCTCAACCTGATCTGCAACGTGCTGCTCGGGACGAAGTACACGGACCTCTGCTACGGCTACAACGCCTTCTGGCGCGACGTCCTCCCCGCCATCGACCTGCTCCCGTCGACCCTGGCCGCGCCGGCCGGCGGCGGCATGCTGTGGGGCGACGGCTTCGAGATCGAGACGATCCTCACCTGCCGCATGGCCGCCGCCGAGCTCCGTGTCACGGAGGTCCCCAGCTTCGAGAAGAACCGCATCCACGGCGAGTCGAACCTCAACGCCATCAGCGACGGCATCCGCGTCCTCAAGACGATCATCGACGAGAAGCGCCGCGAGAACGCGAGCGCCGCCCGCGTCCGTCGCGAGCCCGCCCTCGACGCCGCCGACGCGACCGACGTCACCGCCCCCATCCGCATCCCGGCCGAGCAGGAAGTCGCGTGACCGCCTCGACCCCCACGGTCTCCGTGATCGTCTGCGCGTACACGCAGCGTCGCTGGCAGGACCTCCAGGACTCCGTCGAGTCCGCCCGCGCGCAGGCCGAGGCGACCGAGGTGATCGTCGTCATCGACCACGAGCCCGCGCTCCTGGCGATGGCCCAGGACCGCTGGCCCACGCTCACCGTGATCGCCAACGAGCAGACGCAGGGCCTCTCCGGAGCCCGCAACACCGGCGTCGGCCACGCGACCTCCGAGATCGTCGCCTTCCTCGACGACGACGCCACGGCCGACGCCGACTGGCTCACCTGGATGCTCGACTCGTTCAGCGACCCGAACGTCGCCGGCGTCGGTGGCCACGCCGAGCCCGTCTGGCCCGACGCCAAGGGCCCCGCGCTCTACGCGGACGAGCTGCTCTGGATCGTCGGCTGCAGCTACCGCGGCCTCCCCACCGAGCACGCCGACGTCCGCAACGTCATCGGCTGCACCATGGCGTTCCGCCGCGCCGCGATCGTCACCGCCGGCGGGTTCTCGACGGCCGTGGGTCGCGTGGGCAACATCCCCCTGGGCGGCGAGGAGACCGAACTCTGCATCACGATCCGCCAGGCGGATCCTGCCGCCCGGATCTGCTACGAACCGATGTCGCTCGTCAACCACCGCGTCTCCGCCGACCGCGCCACCTGGCGCTACCTCAGCCGTCGGAGCTTCTACGAGGGCGTCTCCAAGGCCGTGCTCAGCCGGACCCTCGGCCGCGGCGACTCCCTCTCCAGCGAGTCGTCGTACCTGACCCGCGTGCTGCCCGGAGCCTTCCTCCGCGAGCTGTCGCGCACGGGTCGCGGCGGCGGCAAGCGCGCCGCGGCGATCGCCCTCACGGTCCTCGCGACCGTGGCCGGCTACGCTCTCGGCGCGGTCTCCGGGGCGAAGGCCTCGGACTCGGGCTCCGTCGTCAAGCAGCTCGAGAGGGCGGCGGTCGCACGATGATCGCCCTCCGCCTCGAGCGGCCGATGTCGAGCCCCTCGGCCCCGACCTGGTCGGGAGCCGTCTGGGTCGGGACGGTCGACGTCAACGACCTGAACGACCTCACGGGCGACGCGATCGCGCTCGGCGACAGCACGGGCTACGGGCGGGCACGGCTCCTGATCCGTCGCGCCCGCGCGGTCCTCGGCTTCGTCGAGCTGCCCATCGCCCCGCTCGGCGCCCTCGGAGGCACCGTCTCGGTCGACGACCTCCGCACCGCCGTGGGGAAGCTCCCGCGCGTCCCCGCCGCCATCGAGCCGCTGCACCTGCCCACGGTCACGGTGATCATCTGCACGCGGGACCGGCCGGAGCAGCTCCGCGGCGCCCTGACGTCGGTCCTGGCCCTCGACTACCCGGCGTTCGACGTCGTCGTGGTCGACAACGCCGGTGCGACCGACGAGACCGCCGAGCTCGTCCGGACCGAGTTCGCGGACCCGCGCGTCCGGCTCGTCCGCGAGCCCCTGGCGGGCCTCTCCCGAGCCCGGAACACGGGCCTCCTGGCCGCCGCGGGCGAGATCGTCGCCTACACGGACGACGACGTGGTCGTCGACCGCGACTGGCTGCGCGGCCTCGTGAGCGGCTTCGCCCGCGGCGAGGACGTCTCCTGCGTCACCGGCCTCGTGCCGAGCGGCGAGCTCCGCACGCCCGTGCAGCGCTTCTTCGACGACCGGGTGAGCTGGTCGCGCAACCTGGTGTCGCGCGAGTTCCGCCTCGCGGACCCGCCGCTCGATCTCGCCATGTTCCCGTTCTCGGTGGGCGAGTTCGGCACCGGTGCGAACTTCGCCCTCCGTCGGTCGTCGGCCATCTCCCTCGGGGGATTCGACACGGCGTTCGGCGTCGGGACCCGCACCGGTGGCGGCGAGGACCTCGACGTCTTCACCCGCGTTCTCTTCGCCGGAGACGCGCTGGTGGTCGAGCCCTCGGCTCTCGTCTGGCACCGCCACCGCTCCGACCTCGGGGCGCTGCGGGCGCAGGCCGTCGGTTACGGGGTCGGCCTCGGGGCCTGGCTCACCAAGGTGGCCCTCACGCCGGCGATGCTGCGCGTGGCCGTCCGCCGTGCCCCCGACGCCGCCCGGCGACTCGTCGCCAAGGGCGGCGGGACCCTGGAGTCGGGCGACGTCCCGGCGCAGCCCGCGACCGGACTCGACGGAGGGACCGACTGGGCCCGCGCCGTGTCGAAGGTGGGCTGGATCGAACTCCTCAGCGTGGCCAAGGGACCGTTGCGTTACCTGCGTCAGCGCTGGGACGGCACGGGCCTGATCGACCCGGGCGCGAGGGCCGCCGCACTCGCCCGTCGGGCGTAGGGGCTCGACGGTCTGGACAAGCGGCCGGGGGAGGATCATGATTCCTCCAGCACGGATCATCCGCGCGGCGGCTCCGGCGCGCGGCAACTCCTCGACGCGAGGCGAACTGGCAAGGGTGCCGGGGGCCGTCTCCGTCCGAGGTCACCGATGTCGGGACACAGCGGTGGCGCCGAGTTGCCGCGTACCCGGGTCGCCGCGCGTCGTGCTGTCCCCGGGTCTCCCGGGTCGCTGCAAGGCGCCCGCCCGTAGGCTGGACACTCCCCGACACCGACACTCCTGAAGGACGACACGTGAGCGACTCGACCGGAAACGCAGCGCCGCAGCCCGGCTGGTACCCCAACCCCTCGGGCGACCCCGGCTACCGCTGGTGGGACGGCCGCGGCTGGACCGAGCACGTCCGCGCCCCCGAGCCGACCGCCGGCCTCCACCAGCACGACGCCGTGCCCGAGGCCGCGGCGACGCCCGAGCCCAGCGCCGGCCCCGCCCCGGTGCCCGCGCCCAGCTCCGTCACCGAGCCCGAGACCGTCGTGCCGGAGGCCACCGCGCGCGGAGGGCAGGAGCCGCGGGACGACGACCGCCCGGCCTACGGCGAGCGCCTTCCCGGCCACGGCGCCTCGGGGGCGCAGACGCCTGCGGCCTCCGCGCAGCCGCAGCAGCCCGTCTACGGGCAGCAGCAGGGCTACGGACAGCAGTACGGCTACGGGCAGCAGCAGGGTTACGGCCAGCAATACGGCCAGCAGGGTTACGGCCAGCAGCAGTACGGCCAGCAGCCCGCCTACGGGCAGCAGTACGGTGCCCGCACGTTCCCCAAGGCGCCCGAGGGGGCGAAGACGAACACGTGGCAGATCATCGTGATCCTCGTCCTGCCGATCGTGTCGCTGATCCTGAGCGCAGTGTCGGTCACAGCTCTCATCCCGACCTTCACCAGCTACCTCGCCGAGATCCAGCGGACGAACGGCCAGGGCGTCCCCAGGATCAGCTATCCGCCGATCTACTACGTCACGTCGGTGCTCAGCTTCGTCCTCTACTTCGTCTCCGTGCTCCTGGCCTTCCTCGACTGGCGCGCACTCGGACGCGTCGGGATCGCCCGCCCGTTCTTCTGGGCCTGGGCCTTCCTCGGCTGGATCGTCTACGCCATCGGTCGCGCAGTCGTCGTGCACCGCCGCTCCGGCAAGGGCCTCTGGCCGATCTGGGTCGCGATCGGGATCGTCGCGCTCGGCCTCATCATCAACATCGCCCTCGCCGCGGGCGTCGTGTCCGGCATCAGCGGGTCGATCCCGACCCGCTGACACCGATCGCACCTGACCGTAGCCTCCGATCACCGGGCCGCGGCCGGGGTACCGTCCACCGCATGGATCAGCTCACCGAGAAAGAGGCGGTCTCCCTGGCGCTCGCGCTCGTGGGAGTGGCCACCGCGGCGGTCGACGGCGGAACGGATGCGCGCGACGCCAGCGACCGGGGCTTCGTCGAGCTCGTCGACCGGCTCTGCGACGTGCCCCTGACGGAGCGACAGGCGAGCGTCATCGAGACCATCGGGACGGCCAGCGCGGCCCTCACCGCGGGACTGGGAAGCGCCGTCGCCGTCGAGCACGGCTGCGACGTCCAGCACGTGCTCGGTCTCGCGGCCCAGGCGGTTCTCGACCAATCGCCGAACGGTGGCTCCCCGGCCCGCTGAGCGGGCCTCATACTCGATTCATCGGTCCCTGAGACCCGGTTCACACGGGCGAGGATCACTCTCGGGGAGGATGCCGAATCGGCCCGGGTGCTGTGGAGTGGATCCTGACGGGATGGGGGCGAGGGTGAACGCGTACGGCGAACTGGCACGCGATCTCTGGCGGGCCGCCGACGAGCGCCGATTCCTCGCCATGGAGGGTCGCGACGAGTTCTTCGCCGAGCTGGGCACCCGGGTCGAGATCCGCGTCTCGGAGCTGGTCCCGGTCTTCGCGGGCGACGCCCCGGCGAACGAGACGAGCCGCTTCCGCGAGCGCCGACTCCGCAGCGCCAAGAAGCAGGCCGAGGAGGTCGCCTACCAGGAGCTCATCTTCTCGCAGTCGGTGGTTCCCGCCGCGGAGTACGCCGACGCCTGAGCCCTGAGCCCTGAGCCCTGAGCCCTGAGCTGCGAGCGGCGAGGCGATCTCGTCGTGTACCCCGATGCATGTCGCGGATCGGCGACGGCGTAGACGGGACGGATGCGAGCACTCACGTATCAGGCCCCCACCCACGTCAGCGTCGAGGACGTCCCCGCCCCCACCATCGTGGAGCCGGGCGACGCGATCATCAAGGTCACGTCCGCGGCGATCTGCGGCAGCGACCTGCACCTCTACGACGTCTTCGGCCCGTACCTCGACAGGGGCGACGTCCTCGGTCACGAGACGATGGGCATCATCACCGAGATCGGACCCGGGGTCACGCGGTTCGCGGTCGGCGACCGCGTCGTCGTGCCCTTCGTCATCGCCTGCGGCGACTGCTTCATGTGCGACCGCGGCCTGTTCTCCCAGTGCGAGACGACGCAGGTCACCGCCTACGACTCTGGAGCGACCCTTTACGGGTACACCAAGCTCTACGGGCAGGTCCCCGGTGGCCAGGCCGAGTTCCTCGGGATCAAGCGCGCCGACGCGAACCTCATCAAGGTCGGGACCGAGCTCCCGGACGACCGGTACCTCTTCCTCAGCGACATCCTCCCCACCGCCTGGCAGGGCGTCGAGTACGCCGACGTTCCCGAGAACGGGACCCTCGTCGTGCTCGGCCTCGGCCCCGTCGGCCAGTTCGCGGCCCGCATCGGGGTCCACCGCGGCTACCGGGTGATCGCCGTCGACCCCGTTCCCGAGCGACGCGCCCTCGCTGCCCGCCACGGCGTCGAGGTGCTCGACCTGACGCAGGACGTCGCGACTCGGATCAAGGACCTCACCGACGGGCGCGGCCCGGACTCCGTCGTCGACGCGGTCGGGATGGAAGCCCACGACCACGGTGCGGTCAGCCTCTTCCAGAAGGCGGCCACCCTGCTCCCCGATAAGGTCGCGCAGCCCCTCCTGCAGAAGGCGGGCGTCGACAGCCTCGGTGCGATGCACCTGGCGTTCGAGATCGTGCGGCGCGGCGGGACGGTGTCGCTCAGCGGCGTCTACGGCGGCACCGCCGACCCGACGCCCTTCCTCACGCTGTTCGACAAGCAGGTGGCCATCCGCATGGGCCAGTGCAACGTCCACGCCTGGACCGAGACCCTCCTCCCCCTGGTGGAGGACCCCTCGGACCCGCTCGGCACGGAGGACCTCGTCACGCACCGCGTGCCGCTCGACCGGGCGCCCGAGATGTACGACACCTTCAAGAAGAAGCAGGACGGCTGCATCAAGGTCGTCCTCGAGCCGTAGGGGGTGGGCCGCGGGGCGAGGACGAGCGCCACGTCGGGGAGAATGGTCCGGTGACCTCGACTCCAGCCCCCGCCCTCGGTCTCCTCCTCGACGTCGACGGCCCGGTGGCCAGTCCCGTCACGAGGAGCATCAACATCCCCGCGATCACGCGCGACCTCGTCACCCTGGCCGGCCGGGGGATCCCCGTGGTGTTCAACACGGGCCGCTCCGACGCGTTCATCCGCGAGGAGGTCGTCGGGCCCATGATCGCGGCCGGCCTGCCCGCGGGGGCTCGCGTTCACGGGATCTGCGAGAAGGGCGCCGTCTGGTTCTCGATCGGTCCTCAGTTCGGAGCCTCCGGCATCGGCGAGGTCTCCGTCGATCGCAGCCTCTCCGTCCCGGCCGACTACAAGGTCGAGATGGAGCAGCTCGTCACGGAGCGCTTCGCGGACGTCGTGTTCTTCGACCGCACGAAGCACGCGATGGTCTCCGTCGAGCAGCTCACCAGCATCGACGGCGACCGGTACCTCCGAGACGTCCAGCCCGCCTTCGACGAGCTCGCCATGGCGGCCTTCACGCGGCGGGGCCTCGGTGTCCGCCGCCGCGACGACGAGCGGCCGGATGCCCGGGGCGACGTCCAGTGGCGGGTCGACCCGACCATCATCTCCACCGACGTCGAGTCGGTCCTCCTCGGGAAGGACCTCGGCGCGCGCCGCGCGCTCGAGCTGCTGCGCGCCGACGGCGAGCTCCCGCTCTCGTGGCGGACGGTCGGCGACTCGCGGAGCGACTACGCGATGGCCGACTGGCTGGACGAGCAGGGCCACGACGTCGCCCACGTCGACGTGCGCCCCGACGAGGGTGTCCCCGACAGGCCGTATCCCGTCCTCACGAGCGAGACGGGCGCCATCCACGACGAGGCCGGGGCCGAGTTCTTCGCGCGCTGGGTGCGCGAAACGGCTTAAGCCCCGGCTCACCTGCGGGTGGATAGCCGCCGCCCGAGGGTGAACCCTCGGGGGTGATCGGCGGGGCTCCCCGGTAAACAGTGTGTTTCCATCCGCTTTGAACCCCGAACGGGGGGCCTCCTTTTGGGGGACATGCCGCTAACGTGGCACCCACACCCCGACCGAACGGTTCGGGGACACGACGGAAGCACCACCGACCCGAATCGGGTGTGCTGCTCCGACGCAGAGGGGTCGACCACCCCTCCTCCCGATCGCACCTCGATCCGTCGAGGTGCTCCATCGTCGCCGCCGTAGCCGACACCGGCCTCATCGAGGGTCCGCTCACCCGGCGGCTCCCGCGAGGCCTTCTCCCTGCCCGAACGAGGAGAGAGCTCCGCATGTCCCGAACCATGCCCAGCGAACGCACGCGACCCGTGCGCCCCGCACCCCCGTCCCCCGTGCCGACCGCCCGCTCCCGCGCCGACCTCCGGCTCGAGCTCGAGCGCGCGCGCCTCGACGAGGAGGCGACCCGCCGTCCCGTGCGGGCGCCGAAGGTGCGCACCACGGAGCACCACACGATCTCCACCCGCTCCGAGTCGCGGACGCACTCGCCGGTGATGGTGCTGCTCGTGCTGATCTCGACCCTGGGCATCCTGCTGTACGCGCAGTTCCTGCTCAACCCGGCGAACCGCGGCGACCTGCTGCCGTACATCATGGTGATCGTCGCCGAGGCGGTCGTCATCGTCCAGGCGCTGCTGTCGATGTGGACGATCCTCTCCGGGGGCATCGACCCGCGCGACTTCGCCTTCCACCAGGCGCAGGAGCTCCTCTACGACGAGGACGAGATCGACCGCCTCGGGGTCCGCGACCAGCCGCACCTCTGGCCGATCGTCATCGACGGCGAGACGAAGACCGTCGACGTCTTCATCACGGCCTACGGCGAGGAGATCACGAAGATCGAGGCGACGCTGATCGCCGCGCTGGCGCTCCAGGGTCTCCACCGGACCTGGATCCTCGACGACGGGGCCAGCGACGAGGTCCGCGACCTCGCGGCCCGCCACAACGCGCGCTACGTCCGCCGCCTCACCAACCACGGGGCCAAGGCCGGGAACGTCAACCACGCCCTCGCGATCGCCAAGGGCGACTTCTTCGCGATCTTCGACGCCGACTTCGTGCCGCGGAGCCTCTTCCTGCACGAGACGGTGCCGTTCTTCGTGGACGACAAGGTCGCCTTCGTCCAGACCCCGCAGGTCTACGGCAACCTCGTCTCGCTCGTCTCGCGCGGCGCCGGCTACATGCAGTCGGTGTTCTACCGCTTCATCCAGCCGGGTCGGAACCGCTTCAACGCGGCCTTCTGCGTGGGGACGAACGTCATCTTCCGCCGCAGCGCCATCGACGAGATCGGCGGCATGGTCACCGACTCGAAGTCGGAGGACGTCTGGACGTCGCTCCACCTCCACGAGCGCGGCTGGCGTTCCATCTACATCCCGCTCACCCTCGCCATCGGGGACGCCCCGGAGACCATCGAGGCCTACTCGAAGCAGCAGCTCCGCTGGGCCACGGGCGGGTTCGAGATCCTGTTCCAGCACAACCCGTTCTCGCCGAAGCGCCGGCTCTCGATGGACCAGCGGCTCCAGTACATGGTCACGGCGACGAACTACCTCACGGGTATCGCTCCGCTCCTGCTCCTGCTGGTGCCGCCGATGGAGATCTTCTTCGATCTGCGCCCGATGAACCTGCACATCTCGGTGCTGCAGTGGCTGCTCTTCTACGCCGGCTTCTACCTGATGCAGATCCTGCTGGCGTTCTACACGCTCGGGTCGTTCCGGTACGAGGTGCTGATGCTCGCGACGGTGTCGTTCCCGATCTACGTGAAGGCCCTCTGGAACGTCATCTGCGGCAAGGACGAGGGCTGGAGCGTCACGGGCCGCAAGGGCCTGGCGAAGTCGCCGTTCAACTTCATCATCCCGCAGATGCTGTTCTGCCTCTTCCTGACGCTGACGAGCGTCGTGGCGGTCTACCGCGACGTGCAGAACGGCGTGCTCACGCTGGCGACCGTCTGGAACCTCCTGAACACGGGCATCCTGCTGTCGTTCATGGTGGCCGCCGGCCGCGAGGCCAAGACGCTGCGCGCGCAGAACCGCGAGGTCCTGCTCGGCAACGGCCAGGCTCCCGTCGTCCTGCCGGCCGCGAGCGCCCCCGCCGAGATCGAGTACCGCACGCGCATCGCGCGACCCGCCCCGCGCGTGGTCGCCCCCGTCCCAACCCCCTCCCACGCAGCCGCGCCCTCGCACGCTGCCACCGACGAAAGGGTCGCCTCATGACCTGGGCCAGTCGCCTCAAGCTCTTCGGCGGCTCGCTCGTCGTCCTCCTGATCGTCGCCGCCTCCACGGTCGTCTTCACGCAGCGCCAGTCGCAGGTCGTCTCGACCAGCGCCGCCATCGCCGCCGAGGAGTACGCCGTCGGCACCGACTACTCCGGCAACATCACGAAGCAGTACGTGACCGTCGGCGACACCGTCAAGAAGGGCGACAAGCTCTTCGACCTCAAGAGCCTCTCGGTCAAGCAGGACGTCTCGTCGCAGCTCCTCAGCTACGACTCGACGAGCTACTCGGTGCGACCCGACGGCACCATGACGTTCCTCGCGACCGTCTCCGGCCGCGTGTCGAAGATCGACACCAAGGAGGGCGGCTTCGTCACGGCCGGCGCCGACCTCGCCACCATCGACCGCTCCGGGAGCCTCTACGTGCTCGGCGACTACGCCCTCACCCCGCGCGACTACGAGCGGATCCGCCAGGGGGCCACCGTCGACCTGATGCTCCCGAACCAGACCGTCATCCCGGGGACCGTCAAGCAGATCAGCGTCACGACGACCGACGGCACGGCCCAGACCGAGATCCACGTCGCCAGCTCCGGCCTCACGCAGGGCTCCTACTCCGGCCTCGTGAACCCGGGCACCCCCGTCACGGCGACGCTCCACCTCCGCCAGGACGGCGTCTTCGCCGGAGCGCAGGATGCCCTGCTGCAGTTCGTCCAGAAGATCGGCCTGTAGCGATCCGCGCCCGCACCCGCGCCCCGCGCCGCCGCCTCGCCGCCCTCGCCCTCGCCCTGGGCGCAGCCCTGGTGCTGACCGCCTGCACCTCGGAAGGGTCGACCAGCACCGTGAGCCCCACCCAGCCGACCGCCGGGAAGCCAGTCTTCACGACCTCGGAGGTGGCTCCGCTCGTCGCGAAGCTGCCGCAGCGCTCCATCGCGCCCGCCCCGACCATGCGGCTCGCGAACGGCCTCAAGCCGCCGACCAACAAGTGGTTCTCCGGTCTCGTCTTCGGGGCGGCCCCGAGCGCCGTGTTCCCGTTCCCGCTGTCGTTCCAGCAGACCGCCTCCGGATTCTCGGCCGGGCTCCCCGCGGCGACGTCGACGACGAACACGGTGTTCGGCGCCGCGGTCGCCCAGGTGTCCGTCGACCTCGGCGCCACCAGCGCCCTCGTCAGCCGCTACGACACGGTGTCGGTGACGATCGAGTACCGCCGCGGATCCACCGTCCTCGGCCACGTCACGATCGCCGAGGGCTCGCCGCAGGTCTCCTTCTCCGCCGCGACCGCCGGGACCGCCGAGCTCGACTCGGCGATCACGTCCACGGGCACCGGGCGGGGCACCGTCACCGCGGCCGGCCGCACCTGGGGCGTCGTCACGACCCAGGCCGACGTCAGCGGGTCGTCCGTGTCCCTCCGGGCCGGTGGCACGCTCGTGCTCTTCCCCGTCCCGGACGGCGCGAGCGCCGCGCAGACCACCGCCCTGATGTCGTCGGCGGCGCCGCTCGAGCAGGTCTCCACGAGCTACGGCTCGACCTCGTCCGGCCAGCAGACGACCCTCGCCTACCGGTCGACGGGCGGCGGGAAGACGCTGGTCGTCCCGCTGCCGCACCAGGGCGGCTCCGCGGCGACCGCAGGATGCACGGACCTCTCCTACGTCACCCTCTACGGCACCGTCCCCGTGTGCGCCTCCACGAAGATCGTCTTCACGACGCCGACGGTGCCCGCCCGCGCCGCACTCGACCTGTCGACCCTCACCGCGGCCGACCGGGCCGAGGTCGGTAAGCAGCTGACCGCCGACGTCGCGGCGGCACCCCCGTTCGCCGCCGACACGTACTTCGGCGGCAAGACGCTCTACCGGTCGGCGATGCTCCTCTCCCTCGCCCGCGAGCTCGGCGACAAGGCCGCCGTCGCGACCCTCACGTCGCGGCTCACGGCTCAGCTCGACAAGTGGACGGAGCCGGGCGGCTGCACCACGCGCGGCCAGGAGTGCTTCGTCTACGACCCGCGGCTCAAGTCCGTCGTGGGTCTGGCGAACTCCTTCGGGTCGGAGGTCGACAACGACCACCACTTCCACTACGGCTACTTCCTCTACGCGGCCGGCGTCGTCGCGCAGGACTCCCCGAAGCTCGCCGCGCGGTGGGCACCCGTCATGAACCTGCTCGCCGCCGACATCGCCACGCACACGGGCGACGAGTCGAGCAGCGCCTTCCTCGACAACCGCGCCTACGACCCGTACTTCTCGCACAGCTGGGCCTCGGGATACTCCGAGTTCGCCGACGGCAACAACCAGGAGTCCTCGTCGGAGGCCGTGAACGCCTGGGCCGGTCTCGAGCTGTGGGCCGGAGCATCCGGCGATCGCGCCCTCGCCGGCGAAGCCGCGTGGCTCCTCAGCAACGAGACGGCGTCGGCGCTGGCGTACTACGTCAACCCCGACCTGTCGGGGGCGCAGTTCGACGGTTTCTCGCACTCGCTGGTCTCGCTGAACTGGGGGGCGAAGCGCGACTTCGCGACCTGGTTCTCGGCCGCTCCGAGCGCGATCGTGGGGATCCAGCTGATCCCGATGAGCCCGACCTCGAGCTACCTGGCGTCGAAGGCCGGCGGCGGGTCGGCGCACATCGCGGCCCTGTCGAAGACGGCGCTCGCGGAGGGCGCGGACCAGACGCTCGTCGACTACGTGCTCATGTACCAGTCGCTCGCGGGTCCCGACCAGGCGAAGGCCGCGTTGGCCGTCGCCCGGAAGCTACCGGCGAAGGACATCGACAACGGCGACTCGCGCGCCTACCTGCTGGCGTACATCCTGGCGAACGCGGCCGGGGCGTCGAAGTAGCGGCCCGGCGGCTCAGGGGCCCGGCGGCTCAGGACTCCGGCAGCGCCGCGACGATGTCGGACACCTCGGTGCGGGTCGTGTAGTCGACGTGGACGTCGGCGAACGTGACGGCACCCGACCCGTCGACGACGAGGACGGTCGGGAACGGGATGTCGCCCGTCGCGTCCGCGTTGCTGTCCGCCACGTCGAAGCCGAGATCCGTGTGCGCGGCGCGCGCGGCGGCGGCGGGCTCCGTCAGGATGCCCAGCTCGCGCACGAGCCGGTTGCCCGGGTCGGTGAGGACCGTGAAATCCAGCCCGCCGTTCACGACGGCCAGGTCGGAGGCCTCCGGCGTCTGGGGGCTGATCGCCACGAGGCCGAGGCCGCGGTCGCGCAGGATCGGGAGCAGCTGCTCCTGGTAGGTCTTCAGCGTCAGGTTGCAGTAGGGGCACCAGGAGCCGCGGTAGAAGACGACCACGCCGCCCCGCTCGCCGAGGGCGTCCTCGAGCAGGACGCTCTCGCCGCGCGAGTCGAGGAGGGTCGCCTCGGGCAGTCGGTCGCCTGCCGCGACGGCCTTCTCCGGCACACCGGCGGCGACGAGGTCGGCCTGCTCGGTGGCGAAGACGTCGCTCAGGCGCGGCCCGATCTGGGCGGTGAAGCCGCCGTTGAACTCGGCGACCCGGTCGCGGATGGGGGTTGCGGTCTCGGCCACGGTGGTTCCTCTCGAAGGGCGTCGGGGGTGCGGTTGCTCGAGAGTAGATCGCCGCTCCCCGACGGGGCCGGAGACGCGTAACCGGGCGTCACGGAGAGGCTAGGTCTGACACCTCGGGCACCAGTAGGTGTCGCGGAGTTCGAGGTCGGAATCGCCGAGCGTACCGCGCCGGATCTTCGTCCCGCAGCGGAGGCAGGGCTTGCCCGCCCGGCCGTAGACCCAGTCGGTGGCGCCGCGGAGGGTGCCCGTGGTGGTGCGCTCGACGCGGTCCTTGTTCGCCACGATGAGGCGGTGCGCGAGATCGACCATCCTCGGCAGGTCGTCGACCTCGCCGACCGGCCTGGTCGGGAGGACGCCGCGGAGGAAGCAGAGCTCGTTGCGGTACACGTTGCCGAGGCCGGCGAGGAGCCGCTGATCCAGGAGGGCCAGACCCACCGGGCGGGCCGGATCCTGCGCGAGATTCTCGACCGCGAGGCGGGCGTCCCAGTCGGGGCCGAGGAGGTCGGGACCGAGGTAGGCCACGACGGTGTCGTCGTCGTCGCGCGGGACGAGCTCGACCACGCCCAGGTCGAACCCCACCGCGACCCACTCGTCGGTCTCGAGGACCACCCGCGCCTGGTACGCGGGGCGCCGCCACGCGGTGCCGTGGCGGTAGAGGTGCCACGACCCCTCCATCTTGAGGTGCGTGTGCAGGGTGAGGTCGCCGATGTGGTGCAGGAGGTGCTTGCCGCGGCTGATGACGTCCTCGACGACCTCGCCGCGGAGGTCGACCGTGGCGAATGCCGGGACGCGGAAGTCGGAGCGGGTGAGGGTCTGCCCGTGCAGGGCCATGTCGAGGTTCTTCGCGGCGCGGTAGACGGTGTCACCTTCGGGCATCCGTGCAGTGTAGGCGCGGCCGCTGTGCGCGGCTCGCCCGCGCTCCCGCGCGCCCTCGCCCGCGCCCGCGCCCGCGAGACTCCACGACTCGCCACTCACTTTCGGGAAAACGCCCCAATCGTGGAGTCTCGCCCCCGCTTGTGCGGCGGCGCTCCGCACCGGCTCCGGCGAGACTCCACGACTCGCCGTACGCGGGGAAAGGTGAGCAGCGTGTTGTGGAGTCTCGCCCGGCCGGCGGCGCCCGGCGGCCGCCGGCTCCCGTGAGACTCCACGACTCGCCACTCACTTTCGGGAAAACGCCCCAATCGTGGAGTCTCGCCCCCGCTTGTGCGGCGGCGCTCCGCACCGGCTCCGGCGAGACTCCACGACTCGCCGTGCGCGGGGAAAGGTGAGCAGCGTGTTGTGGAGTCTGGCCCGGCTTGTGCGGCAGCGTTCCGTTCCGGCTCCGGCGAGACTCCACGACTCGCCGTGCGCGGGGAAAGGTGAGCAGCGTGTTGTGGAGTCTCGCGGGGCGCGGGCGGGCGAGCGCCCGCACGACGCGCAGGAGCTAAGCCCGCAGCCGCACCCCACCGGGCGTCGGCGCGAAGCCCGCCGCGAGGAGCGCATCGCCCAGAGGCGTGCCGAGCACGAACTCGCCGTCGACGCGCTCGATCGCGAGCCGACCGATCCGCGACCGGACGACTCCTGCGAGCGATCCGGCGACGGCGGCCAGGTCGCGCTCGCTCGGCTCGTCGAACGTGAGCGTCGTCTTGCCGCCGCGCTCGACGTAGACCACGAGTCGCCCGTCGACGAGCACGACGAGCGCCCCCGCCTTGCGGCCCGGCCGGTGGCCGCGCGGGGCGTCCTCGGGCAGGCTCGGCCAGGGCAGCGCGGCACCGTACGGGTTCGCAGGATCGGTCGCCGCAAGGGTCACGACCGGGATCTCCCGACCCCGCCCGGCCCCCTGCAGCACCTCGTCGCCCTCGCGATCGTCGTCGCGCACGAAGGAGCGGAGTCGGTCGACGGTCGCACCCGTGGCGAACTGCGCCGCGCCGAGACCCTCGACGAAGTAGCCGCGGCGGGCGCGGCCGGTCTCCTCGAAGGACGACAGGACCTTGTAGACCGTCGAGAATCCGCCCCGGACGCCCTCGTTGACGACCGCGCCGCGCGTGACGACGCCGTGCCGCTCGAGGAGGAGCTCCGCCTGGGCGGCGGCGCGGACGGTCGCATCGGGTTCGGCGAGAGGCAGGAGCGACCAGCGCCCGCCCACGGTCGGTGGCCCGGACTGCCGCGGAAGAGACGCGCGCGCGCGACCGCGGTACGACGAGCGGGCCCTCGTGGCGGTCGGCCGGGGTCGCGGCGGGCGACCGCTCACCTGTGTCCGCAGGGGGGCGAAGGTGTCGTTGGTGATCTGGCCCTGCCAGACGAGATCCCAGATGGCGGTGACGAGTCCCGAGTCGTCGGTCGAGCCGACGGCGTCCGAGAGCTGGCGGAAGAAGTAGGCGCCCCCGCCGGCGAGGGCGGCGAGCACCTCGCGCTGGAGCTCGGTCGTCTCGTCGCCCGACGGCTCCGCGAGGGTCACCTGGGCGCCGTCGGCGAGGTGGAGGCTGACCCAGCCGTCGTTGCCCGGCAGTGATCCTGCGCCCGACCAGATGATCTCGCCGGTGGCGGTCAGCTCGTCGAGCATCCCCGTCGAGTAGTCGGTGATGCGGGCGGGCAGGATCAGCGACTCCCACGCCGAGGCGGGAAGCGCCACGCCGCTCAGCTGGTCGACGACCTGGACGACCCCGTCGATCCCGCGCAGCCCCGAGCCCTTCGTCCCGGTGGCGACGTGCTGCCACGCGGGCAGGAACCGCCCGAGAATGTCGTGGGACACGGGCTCGACCTCGTGTCGCAGCGCCGCGAGAGAGCGGCTCCGGAGGCGCCGCAGAACCTCGACGTCGCACCACTCGCTGCCCTGGCGGTCGGGCCGGAACTCGCCCTCCACGACTCGCCGCTCGACCGCGAGGCGGCGCAGCGTCTCGAGCACGACGGCCGTCCCGAGCCCGAGCCGCTGCGCCATCTCGATCGGGGAGAACGGGGCGTGGGTGCGCGCGTATCGCCCGACGAGGTCGCCGAGCGGGTCGTCGACCGGTTCGACGAAGGCGGAGGGCACACCGATCGGGAGGTTGACGCCGAGGGCGTCGCGGAGGCGGCTGGCGTCCTCGATCCCGGCCCAGCGCTCGGTGCCGGCGTGCGTGAAGCGCAGGACGCGGTTGGCGCGGGCCAACCCGGTGAGCGCCTCGTCGAGCGACGCGCGCGCGGATTCGGGCGCCGCGGCTCCTGCGGTCGCGTCGACGGCGAGCCACGAGCGCTCGACGATCTCGTCGGTCGTGAGCGGACCGAGGAGCCGCAGCAGGTCGACGACGCCCTCGATGTCGCGCGCGCGGCGGTCGGGTAGGAGTCGCTGCAGCTCGAGCGCGTGCTGCTCGATGACTCCCGGGTCGAGGAGCTCGCGCAGCTCGGCCCGGCCGAGGAGCTCGGCGAGGAGCGTCGGGTCGAGCGACAGGGCGGCGGCGCGGCGTTCGGCGAGGGGGGAATCGCCCTCGTACATGAACGCGGCGACGTAGCCGAACAGGAGCGAGCGCGCGAACGGCGACGGGACCTCGGTCTCGGTCTCGACGATGCGGATGCTGCGGCGGGCGAGCTCGTCGGTGAGGCTCATCAGGGCGGGGAGGTCGTAGACGTCTTGGAGGACCTCGCGGACCGCCTCGAGCACGATCGGGAAGCTGGGGTACTTCCGTGCCACGTCGAGGAGCTGTGAGGCCCGCTGCCGCTGCTGCCAGAGCGGGGAGCGCTTGCCCGGGTTGTAGCGGGGCAGGAGCAGCGCTCTCGCCGCGCACTCCCGGAACCGCGCCGAGAAGAGGGCCGACCCGCCGACCTCCTCGGTGACGATCGCGTCGAGGTCGTCGCGCTCGAAGGTGAAGAGCGCGGCGCCGGGAGGCTCGGCGTCGGTGTCGGGGATCCGCACGACGATGCCGTCGTCGGCCGCCATGGCGGAGCCGTCGACTCCGAGCTGGTCGCGGATGCGCGCGCTCACCGCGAGGGCCCAGGGGGCGTGCACCTGCATTCCGTAGGGGGAGTGCAGGATGAGGCGCCAGTCGCCCAGTTCGTCGCGGAAGCGCTCCACCACGAGAGTGGTGTCGGTGGGGACGTGCCCCGCCACCTCCCGCTGCTCGGTGACGAAGGCGAGGAGGTTACGGGCCGCGCGGTCGTCGAGCCCGCCGGCGAGGACGCGGGTGGTCGCCTCCTCGACGCTCGAGTTGGCGAGCTCGCGGGTGTACGCGCCGATCGCGCGCCCGAGCTCGGCGGGACGGCCGATGCCGTCGCCCTTCCAGAACGGGACCCGGCCCGGCTGGCCGTAGGCGGGGGAGACGAGGACGCGGTCGTGCGTGATGTCCTCGATCCGCCAGCTCGTCGCCCCGAGCGCGAAGACGTCGCCGACGCGGGACTCGTAGACCATCTCCTCGTCGAGTTCGCCGACCCGCGCGGCCTTCTCGCCGACCATGAAGACGCCGAAGAGACCGCGGTCGGGGATCGTGCCCCCGCTGGTCACGGCGAGCCGCTGCGCACCGGGACGGCCGGTGAGGGTGCCGTGCACGCGGTCCCAGACGATCCGGGGACGGAGCTCGGCGAACTCGTCGGACGGGTACTTCCCGCTGAGGAGATCGAGCGTCGCCTCGTAGGCCGATCGCGGCAGGGTGGCGAAGGGCGCGCTCCGGCGGACGAGCTCGAACCACTTGTCGACGTCGACGGAGTCGAGCGCTACCGCGGCGACCGTCTGCTGGGCGAGGACGTCGAGCGGGTTGGCGGGGACGCGGAGCTCCTCGATGAGGCCCGCGACCATCCGCTCGGCCGCGACCGAGGAGTGGATGAGGTCGGCCCGGTGCTTCGGGAAGAAGATGCCCCGGGAGACCTCGCCGACCTGGTGGCCGGCGCGCCCGACCCGCTGCAGGCCGCTGGCGACGGACGGCGGGGACTCCACCTGCACGACCAGGTCGACCGCGCCCATGTCGATGCCCAGCTCGAGCGAGCTCGTGGCGACGACGCACCGGAGTCGGCCGCTCTTGAGGTCGTCCTCGATGAGGGCCCGCTGGTCTTTGCTGACGGAGCCGTGATGAGCACGGGCAAGCAGGGGATCGGTGCCCTGCGTCTGGCCCGAGCTCATCATCTCGGCCGGGGGCCGGCCGACGACGCCGACGGCCCGCCCGGAGGTGTCGTTGCCGCCGGGGCGACGCGTGGCGGCGATGTCGGCGTCGTCACCGCGGTCGGGATCGCCCGCGCGGGCGCCGTCGAACGCCCCCACCGTGACGAGAGCACCCTCCGCCTGGTCGGCCGCTTCGAACGCCTCGGCGTCGGGCCCCGCGGTGCGCTCGGCGTAGATGTCGTTGAGTCGCGCCGTCAGCCGCTCGGCGAGGCGGCGCGAGTTGGCGAAGACGATCGTGGAGCGGTGCTCGAGGATGAGGTCGACGATGCCCTCCTCGACGTGAGGCCAGATGGAGCCCTGCGGCGCCGTGCCCGCGGCCGATCCCTCGAGCGGCGCGGCGGTGCCGAGCTCCGTCATGTCGTCGACGGGCACGACCACGCGCAGGTCGAACGTCTTCTCGGACGGCGGCGCCACGATCTCGACCGGTGCGCGGCCCGCGAGGAAGCGGGCCACCTCCTCCGGCGGCCGGACGGTCGCGGACAGCCCGATGCGCTGCGCCGGCTTCGGCAGGAGCTCGTCGAGCCGCTCGAGAGACAGCGCCAGGTGGGCGCCGCGCTTGGTGGAGGCGACGGCGTGCACCTCGTCGACGATCACCGTCTCGACGCCGCGGAGGGTCTCGCGCGCCTGCGAGGTCAGCATCAGGTAGAGCGACTCGGGCGTGGTGATCAGGATGTCGGGCGGCGTGCGGGCGAGGAGCCGGCGGTCGGCGGACGTGGTGTCGCCGGACCGGACGCCCACGCTGATCTCGGGGGCCGCGGTGCCGAGGCGCCGCGCCGTCTGCGTCACGCCGACGAGCGGAGAGCGGAGGTTGCGCTCCACGTCGACGCCGAGGGCCTTGAGCGGCGAGATGTAGAGGACGCGCGTTCGGTGCAGTTTCTCCTCGGGCGGGGGCGACGACGCGAGCCGATCGATCGACCAGAGGAAGGACGCGAGCGTCTTGCCGGAGCCGGTCGGCGCGATGACGAGCGCGTTCGAGCCCTTCGAGATCGCCTCCCAGGCGCCCTCCTGCGCGTGCGTCGGCCGCGGGAAGGCGCCGCGGAACCACTCGCGGGTGGCGGGGGAGAAGCGGTCGAGGACGTCGGTCATGGTCGCTCCATCCTCCCCCGACCCCCTGTCATTCCGCCCGCTAGCGTGGTGCCCATGCCCACCCTCCTGCAGCTCGACTCCTCCGCCGACCTCGAGACCTCGCGGTCGCGCGCCCTCACCGCCGCTTTCGCCGACGCCTGGCGCGCGCTCTCCGACGAGCACGTCGTCGTCCACCGCGACCTCCACCGCGACGCCCTGCCCCACCTCTCCGACGCCGCGCTCCACTTCCCCGCGGAGCTCCGGCCGGCCGGAGCGCACCCGGACCCCTCGCAGGAGGCCCTGCAGAACGACCTCATCGCCGAGCTCGTGTCGGCGGACGTCCTGCTCGTCGGCGTCCCCCTGTACAACTACTCGCTGCCGTCGACCCTGAAGGCCTGGGTCGACTACATCCACGTCCCCGCCGTGACCGCCCCGTTCGGCGCGATCGCGACGCAGCCGATGGCCGGGAAGCACGCCGTCCTGGTGTCGACCCGCGGGGGCACCTACGACGCCGGGTCGGCGACCGAGTTCGACGACCACGCGATCCCGGCCCTCAAGCTCATCCTCGCCGGAGCCCTCGGCATGGCGGTCGAGACCGTCGTCGCCACGCGCACCCTCACCGAGCGTTTCGGCGGTCCCGACCTCGAGGTGACGAGGCAGCACGCCGAGTTCGAGGCCGCGCAGGATGCCCTGGCCGAGGCCGCCCGCCGCCTCGGCTAGCCCGCCGGGGCGGGGCACGGGTCGCGTCGCACGTCGGGGAGGCCCGGACCCCGGGCATCCTGCGCGCCTAGGCTGAGGGCATGGAACAGCGCACCCTCGGACGGACCGGCAGAGACGTCTCGGTCATCGGACTCGGCACCTGGCAGCTCGGCGGCGACTGGGGTGACGTCTCGGAGAAGGACGCCTTCGCGGTGCTCGACGCCAGCAGCGAGGCGGGGGTCACCTTCTTCGACACGGCCGACGTGTACGGCGGAGGCCGCAGCGAGAAGACGATCGGCGCGTGGCGGCGCAGCAACCCGGAGGCGACGCTCACGGTCGCGACGAAGATGGGGCGGGCGCTCGAGCAGGTCCCGGAGAACTACTCCCGGGCCAACTTCATCGCCTGGGTCGACCAGTCGAGGCGCAACCTCGGCACCGACACGCTCGACCTCGTCCAGCTCCACTGCCCGCCGACCCCGGTCTTCGGCGACGACCGCGTCTACGACGCTCTCGACGAGCTCGTGCAGCGCGAGGCCATCGCCGCCTACGGCGTGAGCGTCGAGGAGGCCGCGCAGGCGCTGACCGCGATCGAGCACCCGAACCTCGCGACGGTGCAGATCATCCTGAACGCGTTCCGCCTGAAGCCCCTCGACGAGGTCCTCCCGGCCGCGCAGGAGGCGGGCGTCGGCATCATCGCCCGCGTCCCGCTGGCGAGCGGGCTCCTGTCGGGCAAGTACACCGTCGAGACGGAGTTCGCGCCGAACGACCACCGCACCTTCAACCGCCACGGCGAGGCCTTCGACCAGGGCGAGACGTTCAGCGGCGTCGACTTCGAGCAGGGCGTGGAGGCGGCCAGGCAGTTCTCCGACCTGGCTCCCGAGGGAGTGTCGACCGCCCAGGCCGCGCTCAAGTGGATCGTCGAGCAGCCCGGTGTCTCGACCGTGATCCCCGGCGCCCGCAACGTCCAGCAGGCCCGCGCCAACGCCGAGGCCGGCGACGTGCCCGATCTGGGCGAGGAGTTCCACGACCGCGCCGAGCGCCTCTACGACCGCTACTTCCGCCGAGCGATCCACTCCCGCTGGTAGCGGGACGGGCGTACCCCGTTCCGCTGCGTCCAGTGCTCCCGGCGTAGACCGGAGGCATGGCAGACACGATGTACACCCCGCAGAACCCGATCGATCAGTACCCCCGCCCGCCGTTCCCCGCGCAGCAGCAGACGGGTCCCGGCGACATCCACGAGATGAACCCCGCGCCCGACCACGGCGAGACCAGCTACGTCGGCGGCGGTCGCCTCGCCGGTCGCCGCGCCCTCGTGACCGGCGCCGACTCGGGCATCGGCCGCGCCGTGGCCATCGCCTTCGCCCGCGAGGGCGCCGACGTCGCGCTCGCCTACCTCCCCGAGGAGCAGAAGCAGGCCGACGAGGTCGCGGAGCTGGTCCGCGAGGCCGGCCGCACCGTCGTCCTCCTCCCCGGCGACCTGCAGGACGAGGCGTACAACGTCGACATGGTCGAGAAGGCCGTCTCGGGCCTCGGCGGCCTCGACGTCGTGGCCATGATCGCCGGCGTCATGCCGACCGTGGACAGCATCGACGACTTCGAGACGGAGACGCTCGACCACGTCCTCAAGGCCAACATCTACCCGCTGTTCTGGACCACGAAGGCCGCGATGAAGCACCTGAAGCCGGGGGCGTCGATCATCACGACGTCCTCCATCCAGGGCTTCCAGCCGTCGCCGTCGCTGGCCGAGTACGCCGTCTCCAAGGCGGGCATCGCCAACTGGACGCGCGCGATGGCGCAGCAGCTCGCCGAGCGCGGCATCCGCGTCAACGGCGTCGCGCCCGGCCCCGTCTGGACGCCGCTCCAGCCCGCGTTCGTCCCGACCGAGAAGATCGAGTCGTTCGGCGAGGAGGCCGCCTACGGCCGTCCCGGTCAGCCCGTCGAGCTCGCCCCGCCGTTCGTCTTCCTGGCCTCGCAGGAGTCCAGCTACGTCAGCGGCGAGACGATCGGCGTGTCCGGCGGGACGCCGATGCACTGACCTCCGGGCATCCTGCTATCGAGGCGGCGCCTCGCTGACGAACTCGGCGAGCGTCGCCTCGATCAGTTCGTACGACCAGCGGTAGGCGGCGTCCGGATCGCGCTCGACGAGGGCGCGGGCCAGCTCGTTGTGGCGGTGCGCCGACGCGGGCGTGTACTCCGTGATCGTGAAGCGCCGCTCTTCCGTGCGCGTCCGGAGCAGCGCGTCGACCGTCGAGGCGAAGTGCGCGACGACGGCGTTGCCGGAGCCCCGGAGGATCGCCGTGTGGAACGCGATGTCCGCCTCGAGATAGGCCCGACCGTCGCCCGCGGCACTCGACGTCACCATCGTCTCGGCCGCCCGCCGCACCGCCTCCGCCCCGGCGGGATCCAGTTTCGTCGCGCTCAGCCTCGCCGCCACCGGCTCCAGGCCGAGCCGCAGCTCGAGGAGCTCGCGCATCTGGACGAAGTACTCCGCGCCGTGCCCGCGCCACGCGATGAGCTGGGGGCTCATGAGGTCCCACTCCTCGCGGGGGCGCACCTGGGTCCCGACGCGCTGCCGGGGCTCGACCATGCCGAGGGACTGCAGGACGCGGAGCGCCTCCCGCAGGACCGACCGGGAGACCGCGAACCGCGCGCTCAGCTCCTCCAGGTTGAGGATCGACCCCATGGCGACCTCGCCCTCGACGATCTGCCGGCCGAGGCGGTTCACGACGCGTCCGTGAAGTCCCCGCTCGAGCGGTCCGTCCGCCTCCAGATCCCTCACCACTTGACCACCTCGTCGACTCGTGCAACACTCCATAAATCTGATTAATCGGATTAATCAGATTTCCACTGGTTCCAGTGTGCCCCACGTCGACGCCCGAGAGGGCGGACCCGCGACGGACGGCGCACGGGCGGAACCGACGACGAGGTGGCAGGGAAGCGTCCTCCCGAGCAGCGAACTGGACGACGACGTGCACTTCTCCCCCTCCACCCCCAGCCTGGCCACCGCGGCGGTCCAGCCGTCCGGCGGTGACGCGCAGCTGATCATCGCCGCCCTCGCGGGCATCGCGGTGATCATCGTGCTGATCACCTGGCTCAAGGTCCATCCGTTCCTCGCCCTGACGATCGGCTCGCTCGGCGTCGGGATCGGGGCGGGCCTCGCCCCGGGCGACGCCGTCACGAGCTTCGGTGCCGGCTTCGGCGCGACGATGACCAGCGTGGGCATCCTGGTCGGTCTCGGTGCCATGTTCGGCAAGCTGCTGGTCGACTCCGGCGGGGCCGACCGCATCGTCGACAACCTCGTCGCGCGCTCCTCGCCCCGGTCGCTGCCCTGGACGATGGCGCTGATCGGCGCCCTCATCGGTCTCCCCATGTTCTTCGAGGTCGGCGTCGTGCTGCTCGTGCCGGTCGTGATCCTCGTCGCCCGACGCACGAAGACCCCGATCATGCGGATCGCGATCCCGGCGCTCGCGGGCCTGTCCGTCATGCACGGCCTCGTGCCGCCCCACCCCGGGCCCCTCGTCGCGGTCACCACCCTCGGCGCGAACCTCGGCCTGACGATCGCCCTCGGCGTCGCCCTGGCCATCCCCACGGTCATCATCGCCGGCCCGCTCTTCGGCAGGATCGCCGCCAGGTGGGTCCCGATCCCGGCACCGGCGCTCTTCGACGCTCCCCGGGACGACTCCTCCCAGGCCCTGACCGGATCCGCGGCCGTGGCGGCCCCCGGCAGGCGCCCGTCGTTCGCCGTCGCCGTCGCCGGGGTGCTGCTGCCGGTGGCGCTGATGCTCCTGCGCGCCGTCTGGGACGCCGTCGAGCCCGAGGCCACCGGCGGGATCAAGGGGTTCTTCGACTTCCTGGGCACCCCGATGATCGCCCTCGGCATCGCCGTGGTCTACGGCATGGTCTTCTTCGCCCGGAGCGCCGGGATGAGCCGCGACGACGTCCAGTCGTCGGTGTCGAGCGCGCTCCCCGCGATCGCGGGCATCCTGCTGATCGTCGGCGCCGGTGGAGGTTTCAAGCAGGTGCTGATCGACACCGGCATCGGGACCCTCATCGCGAACGCGATCTCCGACAGCGGCGTGTCCGTGATCCTGGTGGCGTGGTTCGTGGCAGCCCTGGTGCGTGTCGCGACGGGGTCGGCGACGGTCGCGACCGTGACGGCGGCCGGGATCCTGGCGCCCGTCACCGCCCATCTCGCGAGCGGCGAGGTCTCCCTCGTGGTGCTCGCCATCGGGGCGGGATCCCTGTTCCTCTCGCACGTGAACGACGCCGGTTTCTGGCTGATCAAGGAGTACCTGGGTCTCTCGGTGGGCCAGACTCTGAAGTCGTGGACAGTGATGGAATGCCTCATCTCCGTGGTCGGACTCGCCGGTGCGCTCCTGCTCGGGCTGGTGATCTGACGTGACCCCGCTCGTGCTGGTGGTGATGGGCGTGTCCGGATCGGGCAAGTCGACCGTTGCGGGCCTCCTCGCCGGACGACTGGGCTGGGACTTCGAGGAGGGAGACAGCCTGCACCCGGCGTCGAACGTGGCCAAGATGGAGCGGGGCGTCCCCCTCGACGACGACGATCGACGGCCGTGGCTCCTGACCGTCGCCTCGTGGATCGACGAGCACCTCGACCGCGGCGACTCCGGCGTGATCACCTGCTCGGCCCTCAAGCGCAGCTACCGCGACCTGCTCCGCCGCGACGACGTCGTCTTCGTGCACCTCGCGGGCCCCGACGAGCTGATCGGGGACCGCATGTCCAAGCGCTCCGGCCACTTCATGCCGCCGTCGCTCCTGGCGTCGCAGCTCGCCACGCTGGAGCCGCCGGCCGCCGACGAGCGGCACCTCACGATCGACGCGGGGCGGTCGCCGGAGGCGGAGGTCGACGAGGTCGTCGAGCGGCTGGGGCTCGCGCGGG
Organism: Frondihabitans sp. 762G35; assembly: GCF_002074055.1. Taxonomy (NCBI): domain Bacteria; kingdom Bacillati; phylum Actinomycetota; class Actinomycetes; order Micrococcales; family Microbacteriaceae; genus Frondihabitans; species Frondihabitans sp. 762G35. The sequence goes on from NZ_CP014619.1 coordinate 219,076, forward strand.
ACTGACGCCGGGCGCCCGTCGGGGTCGTCCGTGCGCGTCGGGGGCTGCCCTTCGCGGCCCGCGAGCGTCGGGGGCCTGCCCTAGAGTTCAGAGGGCGCCCCGCAGGCGCCATCGACCGAGGGAGGCCCGTGACGACGCAGTCCACCGCCGGGCCGCGCGGCTACACGGCCCTGCTCCGGCCCGCCGACCACCGGGTCCTCGTCACCGCCGGGCTGCTCGCGCGCGTGCCGCTCGCCATCGTCGGCTTCAGCGTGCTCTTCTTCGTGCAGGCCACCACGGGCTCGTTCGCGAGCGCAGGAGTCGCCTCCGGGGTCGTCATCGCGGCCAACGCCGCCAGTGCGCCGCTCTACGGGCGGCTGGCCGACCGCCGCGGCCAGCGGGCGCTGCTCCTGACCGCCGCGATCGGGCACCCGGTGGCGATCGCCGCGCTGATCGTGGTCGGGACGACGGGTGGCGGACTCCTCGCCGTCTGCGGCTGCGTGCTGGCCGTCGGGGCGACCATCGTGCCCGTCGGCGCGTTCCTGCGGGCGCGCTGGACGAGCATCCTGCCGTCGGACGACCAGCTGCACGTCGCGTACTCGCTCGAAGCCATCTCCGACGAGCTCGTCTGGGTCTTCGGTCCCGCCGTCGCGGCCCTCGTGGCCGGGACGATCAGCCCCTCCGCGGGGCTCGTGCTCTCGGGCGTCGTCGGCACGGTCGGCTGCCTCTGGCTGCGCGCCGGCCGCGACGCACCGCTCGCCGCGGCACCCGCCGAGGGGGAGCGCCGCCACGTCTTCGCGCCCTGGCGCTCGCGCCGCGTCGTCGCCCTTCTCGTGTCGGGCGCGTTCGTCGGCTTCGTCTTCGGGGTCAACGACGTCACGGTCGTCGCCTGGGCGACCGACGCCGGGGTGCCGCAGATCGCGGGCCTCGTGCTGACCGCCTACTCGATCGGGAGCGTCACCGGAGGGTTCCTGATGGGGACGATCCCGGCGCGGATCCCGCCCTACCGGCTGCTGATCGGGGCCTCCGCTCTGCTCGGGATCTTCTGGTCGGTGCTCGCGCTGGCGCCCGACGTGGCGTGGCTCTTCCCGCTCGGACTCTTCGCCGGGGCGACGATCACGCCGTTCACGATCTCGACCAACCGGGTGCTCCAGGCCGAGGTCGCGCCCTCGGTGCTGACCGAGGGGCTGGCGTGGGTCAGCGCGTTCGTCGTGGGGAGCATGGCCGTCGGGTCGCTCGTCGGCGGCGTCGTCAACGACGGGTCGGCGGTGCTGTCGGGCTTCCAGGTGGTGGCGCTGGCGGCGCCGCTGCCGTTCGTGGTGGTCGGGCTCGTGGCGGTTCTGCCGCGCGCGCGGGCGCGGCGCGTCGCGTAGCGCGCGTCGCTTCGCGCGGGGCGCGGGGTGACGTCTCGCCGAGACTCCACGACTCGCCGCTCATGTTCGGCGGGGTGCGGCGTGTTGTGGAGTCTTGCGGGGTGGGTGTGCCGGGGTGGCTGGGGCGCGGGCATCCTGCGGGCGTGAGACTCCACGTTTTACGTCTTGTCGCGAAAGTGAGTGGCGTGTTGTGGAGTCTCGCGCGGGGCGCGGGGTGACGCTGCGCCGAGACTCCACGACTTGCCGCTCATGTTCGGCGGGGTGCGGCGTGTTGTGGAGTCTCGCGGGGTGGGTGCGCCGGGGTGCTGGGGGCCGGGCATCCTGCGGGGGTGAGACTCCACGTTTTACGTGTTTTCGCGAAAGTGAGTGGCGTGTTGTGGAGTCTTGCGGGGGGCGCGGGGCGACGTCTCGCCGAGACTCCACGACTTGCCGCTCATGTTCGGTTGGGTGCGGCGTGTTGTGGAGTCTCGGGGGCGGCGGCGGCGGGGGCGGGGCAGAGCGCCCGCGCGCTAGGCGCGGAAGTCCGCGCTGATCGACGCGCGCACCTCGATGGGGCGCGGCCGCAGCTCGAAGACGGTCCCGTCGAAGGCCGCGGCCTTGAGTGCGACGGCGTCCCGCGCGAAGCCCCCGCCCCCGCCGCCGCCGACGCCGGGGCGCAGGCCGTCCTCGAAGACGGCCTCCAGCGTGGGGAGGGGGAGGCCGAGGGCGGCCGCGTAGTCCTTCGACTTCGTCAGGGCATCCTGCACGGCCGCTATCCGCACCTCGCGCTCGAGCCGCGCGGACACCTCGGGCGTGAGCCCCCAGTCGAGCCCGGCGATCTCGATGCCCTCGCGCGTCGACAGCGAGCCGACCCACTCCGCGAGGCGCTCGAAGTCGGCGAAGACGGCGTCGATCCCGGCCCGCGCCCGGAACCGCTCCGGCGCGACCTCCCCGCTCGGGGTGTACTCCCGCAGGATGCCCGTGCTCACGCTCTCCGCACTCCACTCGGTCACGGCTCCCGCCGCCTCGTGCGCCCGGACCTCCGTGATCGCCGCCGCGTGCGCCGACGCCGCCGCCCGACCCGCGTCGGCCCGATCGGTGGACGTGACCGCCACCGTCACGCGCAGCGTCGCGCGCTCGGCGGGGTGACTGGTCGTCGCGTTTCCCGCGACCGCGAATGTCGTCATGGACGCGAGCCTAGCGAGCGAGCCCCCGACCGGCACCGCGGTAGGAGCGGCACCCGCGCACGCCGGTACCCGCGCGCGCCGGTACCCGCGCACGCGACACGGCGTCGCCCTAAGCCGGGTGCACCTTCGCCAGGAACGCGTTCACGTCGTCGAGCTCCTCCTGCGCGATGCCGTGGGTGAGCCCCGGGTAGACGGTCAGCTCGGCGTCGGTGTGCTCGGTGAGCCAGGCCCCCGTGCGCTCGACCGCGTCGGCGGGGATGACGGTGTCGGCGTCGCCGCGGCCGTAGAGGACCGGAGGCCGGACCGCCGCGACTCCGGCGTCGACCCCATCGGGGGCGCCGGGCACGACGAAGCCGGCGAGCACGACGGCGAAGGCGAAGCCGGCCGGGCGCTTCCGCAGCAGCTGCAGGGAGAGCGAGCCGCCCTGCGAGAAGCCGAGCAGGCCGACGGTCGGATGCTCGTCGCCCAGCCCGTCGACGAACCGGAGGACCGCGTCGGCGGCCTCGTCGACCGGGGCGTAGGCGGGCGACCCCGGCTGCGACAGCGGGTACCACGACCAGCCGCCCCCATGAGTCAGCGGGGCCCGCAGGGAGGCGTAGACGAACGCGGGCGAGAGGTGCGGGAGGAGGCCCGTCGGGTCGCCCTCGTGCGACCCGACCCCGTGCAGGAGCAGGACGAGCGGGCGCCCCCGGCGCTCGGACTCGGGGTGGGACCAGCGGACGGCCTCGGCATCGATCTCGATCACACCCCGAGCCTAGGGCCGACCGCCGACGCCCGTCGCGAGTGTCCGTCACACGATCGTCATGCGCGGCGGGTAAGAATGGGGCATGAGTTCCGTCCAGACCCCCGATCCCAACTCCGGCTGGCTCTCCGAGGAGGAGCTCTTCCAGATCCGCCAGCGGCTGCCGATCCTCTACGTGGAGGCCGTGCCGGTCCGCACCGACGGCCAGGGCGTCGTCACGGAGGTCGGCGTGCTCCTGCGGGCCGACAGCGAGGGCTCGATGACCAGGATGCTCGTCTCCGGCCGCGTCATGTACGGCGAGTCGCTCCGCACCGCCCTGTTCCGCCACCTCGAGAAGGACCTCGGGCCGATGGCGTTCCCGCAGCTCCCACCCTCGCCGGTGCCGTTCTCGGTGGCGGAGTACTTCCCCTTCCCGGGCGCCTCGGTCTACACGGACGAGCGACAGCACGCCGTCTCGCTCGCCTACGTCGTGCCCGTGACGGGCACCTGCGAACCGCGCCAGGACGCCCTCGAGATCACCTGGATGAGCCCCCTCGTCGCCGCGAGCCCGGAGGTCGCGTCCGAGATGGAGGGCGGTCGCGGCGCCCTCCTCCGCACGGCGCTCGCCTCCGTCGGGGCGCTCACCTAGGCCCTCCGCGAAGCGGGTCGCAGGAGCCCGGGCGACTAAGGTTCTCGCGGACGGCCGAGCCGCGCGCCGCCCGGGAAGGACGGTTCGCATGGCCCGCCGAGTGACGATCGTCGATGTCGCGGCGAAGGCCGGCGTCGCGATCAGCTCGGTGTCGAGCGCGCTGAACAACCGGCCCGGTGTCTCCGAGGAGACCCGCCGACGCATCGTCGAGGCGGCCACCGAGCTCGGTTTCGTCCCGTCGCTCCGGGGCCGGAGCCTGTCCGCCAAGCGCGCGTTCACGGTCGGCCTCGTCGTCCACCGTGATCCGTCGGTGCTGGAGTCCGACCCGTTCTTCGGCAGTTTCATCGGGGGCATCGAGACGGTGCTCGACCCGCGCGGCTACGCCCTCATCCTGCAGATGGGGTCGGAGCCGGGGGAGACCCTCGAGCGGTACCGGAGCCTCGCCGCCAATCGCCGGGTCGACGGGGTGTTCCTGTCGGAGCTCGGCGTCGACGACCCCCGGGTCCCGCTCGTGCAGGAGCTCGGCCTCGCCGCCGTCGGCGTCAACGCCGAACCCGACTTCCCCCTCCCGGCCGTGCGTCAGGGGCACCTCGCGGGCATCCGGCAGCTCGTCGACCACCTCGTGGCCCTCGGTCACACCCGGTTCGCGCACGTCACCGGCCCGGAGGGCTTCATCCACGCCGGACAGCGTCGGCGGGCGTGGACCGAGGCGCTCCGCGACGCGGGGCTGCCGACCGGCGAGGTCGTCCCGGGGGACTTCACGTACGAGGGCGGGATCGCGGCGGCCACGCGGCTCCTGCAGGGTCGGGAGCCCGCCGACCGACCGACCGCCGTCCTCTGCGCCAACGACCTCTCGGCGATCGGATTCCTCGCCCGGGCGGGGGAGCTCGGGCTGCACGCCCCGACCGACCTGTCGGTCGCCGGTTTCGACGGCATCGAGCTCGGCACCTACGTCCGCCCGACGCTGACGACGGTCGCGACGAACCCGCGGCTCCTCGGGGCCGAGGCGGCGCGGCTCCTGCTGGAGGTCGTCGACGGCGCCGACGCGCGGGACGTCGAGGTCGACGCGGCGCACCTCGTCGTCCGCTCCTCGACGGGCACGGCGCCGGCCCGCGACTGACCCCCGGGGCGACCTCCCGGCGGCCCACGCGCCGCGAGCACCCCCTGGCGGCCCTGTCGGCATCCACGCCCGTGTGCTACGGTCGGAACTACCGAAACGTTTCGGTATCCGTTGACAAGGGAGACACCGTGCAAAGACGCACCCAGATCCTCGGCGCTGCGCTCATCGCAGCCGGGATGATCGGCATCACCGCCTGCTCCGGGGGAGCCGGTGCAGGCAGCACCACGGCCAAGGGCCCCATCACCGTCTGGTACTCGAACAACGAGCAGGAGGTGGCCTGGGGCAAGCAGATGGTCGCCGCCTGGAACGCGGCCCACCCCGACGAGAAGGTCACCGGCCAGGAGATCCCCGCGGGCAAGACCAGCGAGGAGGTCATCGGCGCCTCGATCACGGCCGGCAACTCGCCGTGCCTCGTCTACAACACGGCTCCCTCGGCGGTCGGGCAGTGGGTCAAGCAGGGCGGCATGGTCGACCTGTCGAAGTTCTCCGGCGGTGCCGGCTACATCGAGTCCCGCAGCGGCGCCCAGGCCGACCAGTACAAGGACGCCGACGGCGGGTACTACCAGCTGCCCTGGAAGTCCAACCCGGTGATGATCTTCTACAACAAGGACCTCTTCAAGAAGGCCGGCCTCGACCCCGAGAACCCGAAGCTGTCGACCTACGCCGACTTCCTGGCCACGTCGAAGACGCTCGTCGACAAGGGTGTCGCACCCAATGCGATCCTGCCCGCCCCCACCAGCGAGTTCTTCCAGATGTCGTTCGACTTCTACCCGCTCTACGCGGCGGAGTCCGGCGGCAAGCAGCTCGTCGTCGACGGAAAGTCCACCTTCGACGACCAGGCCGGGCTCGACGCCGCGACGTTCTGGCGCACCCTCTACCAGGACAAGCTCGCCGGGCAGGAGAAGTACCAGGGCGACGCCTTCGCCGACGGCAAGGCCGCGATGGCCATCGTCGGCCCGTGGGCCGTGTCGGTCTACAAGAAGGTCAACTGGGGCTCCGTGCCGGTGCCCACCAAGGAGGGCATCCCGGCGAACAAGACCTACACGTTCTCCGACGCCAAGAACGTGGGCATGTTCTCCGCGTGCAAGAACCAGGGCACCGCGTGGGACGTCCTCAAGTTCTCCACCAGCCAGGCGCAGGACCAGAAGTTCCTCGAGATGACCGGACAGATGCCGATGCGCACCGACCTCTCGACGACCTACGCCGACTACTTCGCGAAGAACCCGTCGTACAAGCTCTTCGGCGACCAGGCGAGCCGCACCGTCGAGGTCCCGTCCGGAGCCAACACGGTCGCCGAGATGCAGGCCTTCCGCGACGCGTGGTCGAGTTCCGTCATCTTCGGCAAGGGTGACGTGAAGTCGTCTCTGTCGGACGCCGCGAAGAAGATCGACACGCTCGCGGCTCAGAAGTAGCCGTGTCCTCCTCCCTCGACACGTCGCGCGCGGACGGCCTCGCGGCCGCTCCGCGCGCGGCAGGGCCGAAGCGACCCTTCCGCCTCCTGGGGCGAAACCCGCTCGGTCTGCTGTTCAGCGCGCCGTACCTCGTCTTCGTCCTGGCCGTGTTCGCGTACCCGCTCGGCTACGCCGTCTACATCGCCTTCCACGACTACTTCTTCACCGCGCCCGGTGCCGTCGTGAGCCGTCCGTTCGTCGGCCTGCAGAACTTCGTCACCGCCTTCACCGACCCGGACGTGATCCGGTCCTTCGGCAACGTGGGGATCTTCCTGGTCATCAACGTCCCGCTCACGGTCGTCCTCAGCCTCGTGCTGGCGAGCGCCCTCAACCGGGTCGTGCACCTGCGGGCCTTCTACCGCGTGGCCTACTACATCCCCTACCTCACGGCGAGCGTCGCGATCGTCGCGGTGTGGCTCTTCCTCTTCAACGGGTCGGGCCTCGTCAACCAACTGCTCGGCCCGCTGGCGCCCAGCCCGTCGTGGCTCATCAACTCGCAGTGGGCCATGCCGTCGATCGCCCTGTTCGTGACCTGGAAGCAGATGGGGTTCTACATCCTGCTCTACCTGGCCGCGCTCCAGAACGTGCCCGACGAGCTCTACGAGGCGGCGTCCACGGACGGGGCCGGCGCCGTCCGGAAGTTCTTCAGCGTGACCGTGCCCGGGGTCCGGCCCGCGACGGTCCTCGTGCTGCTCGTGTCGACGGTCACCGGCGCCAACCTCTTCACGGAGCCGTACCTCCTGACCAACGGCGGCGGCCCGGACGGGGCGTCCACCTCGCCCGTGCTCCTGATGTACCAGAAGGGCATCGAGCAGGGGCATCCCGACGAAGCGTCCGCCATCGGTGTCGTGCTCGTGGTCGTCGTGCTCGTGATCGCCCTGCTCCAGAACCGATTCGCCGGAGGCCGAGACTGATGTCCAGATTCCAAGCGACGCTGCGGAGCGCCGTGCTCGCCCTCGGCGCGCTCGTGTTCCTCTTCCCGTTCTATTACATGATCATCGGCTCGCTGCAGACGAAGCAGGACGCCAGCCTGGGCGGGGCGTTCCCCAACCCCGCGAACCTCACCGGTGCGAACTACACGGCGATCAACGACCGGATCAACCTCTTCTCGGGGCTGCTCAACTCCGGCATCTTCACCGCCGGCGTCCTGGTGTGCACGCTCGTGTTCGGGGTCCTGGTCGGCTACGCGCTGGCGATCCTCCAGTGGCGGGGCCGCGGCGTGACGTTCGCCCTGGCGCTGCTCGTGCAGGTCGTGCCGTTCCAGCTGCTGATCATCCCCCTCTACGTCCTCATCGCCCGCAACTACGGCCTCAGCGACAACTACGTGGGCATGATCCTGCCGTTCGCCATCAACTCGACGGCGGTGATCATCTTCCGGCAGTACTTCCTGCAGCTGCCGAAGGAGCTCTTCGAGGCGGCCCGGATCGACGGCGCCGGCGAGTTCAAGCTCCTCTGGCGGATCGCGCTCCCGCTGGTGCGCCCGGCCCTCGTGACGGCGGCGCTGCTGACCTTCATCGGTCCCTGGAACGAGTTCCTCTGGCCGTTCCTCATCACGAAGCAGGCGTCGATGCAGCCCCTCGCCGTGTCGCTCGCCAACTACATCAGCAACGTCGCGGCGACGGCCTCCAACCCGTTCGGAGCGACGCTCGCAGGAGCCGTGGTCCTGGCCGCTCCGGTCGTCCTGCTGTTCATCGTCTTCCAGCGCTACTTCATCTCGACGGACGTCGGCTCCAGCGTCAAGGGCTGAGCCGCCGCCACCCATCCGCGTCCGGTGCTCCCGCCGCGCCACCGTCCCCCACACGATCCGGAGATCTCCATGACCGCATCCTTCCCCTACCGTCTCACCCGCGTCGGCGTCGTCATGACGCCCGAGGACGGCAACGCCCTGGAGGCCGAGGGCGTCCTCAACCCCGCTTCCGGTCGCGGCCCCGACGGCGAGCTCTACCTGCTGCCCCGCCTCGTGGCCTCGGGCAACGTGTCGCGCGTCGGCCTGGCGAAGGTCGTCGTCGAGGCGGGCGTGCCCGTCGCCGTCGAGCGCCAGGGCGTCGTGCTCGAGCCCGATCGCGGCTGGGAGCGCGGCGCGACCCACGCCGGCGTCGAGGACCCCCGGGTCACGCGGCTCGACGACCTCGGGCTCCACGTCATGACCTATGTCGCGTACGGGCCGCTCGGGCCGCGGACCGCCGTCGCCGTCTCCGACGACCTCCGCGAGTGGCGTCGCCTCGGCCCCGTCACGTTCGACTACGACGACGCCCTCGACATGGATCTCGGCCTGTTCCACAACAAGGACACCGTCTTCTTCCCCACCCCCGTCACGGCCCCCGACGGCGTGCTCAGCTACGCCGTGATCCACCGCCCGATGTGGGACATCGGCGAGACGGCCCCGGGTGAGGGCGTCCGCGTCCCGGCCGGCGTCACCGACACCCGCCAGAGCATCTGGATCAGCTACGTCTCGGTCGAGAGCGTCGCCCGCGACGTCCGGAACCTCGCCCGCTGGGGCCAGCACCGCTTCGTGGCGGGGCCGGAGTTCCCCTTCGAGGAGCTCAAGATCGGGGGCGGACCGGCGCCGCTGCGCGTGCCGGAGGGATGGCTCCTGCTGCACCACGGCGTCACCGGCACCATCGACAGCGCGTTCGCGCAGCAGAAGAACGTCCGGTACGCCGCCGGGGGCATGATCCTCGACGCCGACGACCCGACGATCGTGCTGGCCCGCTCCGAAGAGCCCCTCCTCGCGCCCGACACGGCCGACGAGCGGGGCGGCATCGTCCCGAACGTCGTCTTCCCGACGGCCATCGAGGAGATCGACGGCGACCGCTTCGTCTTCTACGGCATGGCCGACTCGAAGATCGGCGTCGCCCGCCTCGAGCGCGTCTGAGGCACGACCCGGAGGCGCCGCGGCACCACGGCGCCCCAAGCACGACCACCAAAACACCATCGCCCCACGACAGGAGACGTTCAATGACGAACACCCGCATCCGACCGAGGCGCGCGGGGGTGGCGGCCCTCGCGGTCGCCGCCCTCGTGGCGGGCCTCGGCCTCGCCGCCGCGGCACCCGCCTCGGCGGGATCCACCCCGACCGGACCCACGACGACCGGGACCCGTCCCACCAGCGGCCACGCCGGGACCGCAGGAGCCGCGACCCCCGCACCCCTGACGAACCTCGCGCACCTCGACTTCCTCCTCGACCGCACCTCGCCGAAAGCGACCCGCGAGCACACCACGTACGCCCTCGACACGAGTCCCGCTCTCACCATGCCGTGGGTCTACGCGGACGCGCGGCCGGGCAACACGTTCGAGCGCGTCGGCGGTGGTCCGCTCGATCCGGCGACCGGTCACTGGGGCCAGGGCTCCTACGACTCGGACGACGTCTCCCGCGCCGCCGTCGTCTATCTCCGCGACTGGAAGCAGACCGGATCGGTGGCGAGCCGGCAGAAGGCGTACGAGCTGCTGCGCTCGACGGCGTACTTCCAGACCACGACCGGCCCCGACGCCGGCAACGTCGTGCTCTGGATGCAGCCCGACGGCACCCTCAACCCGAGCCCCGTGCCGGTGGAGCTGCCGAACCCCTCCGACAGCGGCAACAGCTACTGGCTCGCGCGGAGCCTCTGGGCGTTCGGCGAGGGCTACGCGGCGTTCCGCACGCAGGATCCGGCCTTCGCCGCGTTCCTGCAGCAGCGGCTCGACCTCGGGGTGAAGGCGCTCCAGCGCGAGACCCTCGCCCGTTACGGCCGGTACGACGTGGCCGACGGCGTCCGTGTCCCGAGCTGGCTCATCCGGGGCGGCGCGGACGCCTCGGCGGAGGCCGTCCTCGGGCTCGCCGCCTACTCGGCCGCGGCGCCGCACGACCGTGCCGCCCGCACCGCGCTCGCTCAGCTCTCGAAGGGCATCGCCGCGATGGGATCGACGAAGCCCGCCGCTCAGGCGGCCCAGACCTGGCCCTACGGCGCGATCCTCCCGGGAACGCGCTCGCGCTCCCAGCTGCACTCGTGGGCATCGCAGATGCCGGCCGCTCTGGCTCGCGCGTCGACCGTGCTGCGCGACCCGTCGCTCCTGCGCCCCGCCGTCACCGACTCGGTGGCGTTCAGCGCCACGCTCGCCACCTCCACGGGGCCGATCAACGGGTTCTCGCCCGCGCCGACCGACCGCACGCAGATCGCCTACGGGGCCGACTCGCGGCTGCAGTCGCTCCTCGCGGTCGCCGACGCGACGAAGAGCCGTGGCATCGCCCAGGTGGCCGGCCTCTTCGGCGCCTGGTACTTCGGCGACAACAACGCCGACGCGCCCGTCTACGACCCGGCCACCGGCGTCACCTTCGACGGCGTGCAGGCCGACGGGACGGTCAACGCGAGCAGCGGGGCGGAGAGCACGATCCACGGTCTCCTCTCGATGCTGGCTCTCGACGCCCACCCCGAGGTGAGCGGGATCGCGCGCTCGGCCACGCACGTCACGGCCCGCGACGGCCTCACGGTCGTCGAGGCGGAGACCGCGGCGAGCACGACGGGCACGGTGGTCACACCGACGTCCGCGAACGACGGGGAGTCGCAGCTCAGCGGCGGCGCCCTGCTCCGGCTCCGGGCGGGGCAGAAGGCCCTCCTCACCGTTCCCCGGGGATCCGGCCCGCGCCACGTCGATGCGGTGATCCACGAGCCCACCGGCAGCAGCGCCGAATCGGTGTGGCCCGGCCTCGGCCGGATCCGCTCGTCGGTCGGCGCGCAGGGCGTGACCCCCGTGGCCGGGGCGCTGCTGCCCCAGGCACTGCCCGGGCTCCTCGGGGCGTCCGCCACCGGCGTCTCCGTCTCGGCGCGTGCCGGGACGACCGATCTCGACGCGATCCTCCTGCGACCCCTGGTGTCGCGAATCGACCTGACGGGCGCCGATGGCGCCGCGACGACGCTCGCCCAGTCGACGTCGCTCCGCCCCGTGACGGTCTCGATCGGCAGCGCAGGAGCCACGGTGCGCTCCTACGACGACACCGGTCGCCTCGTCGAGACGGTCACCGGGTCGCACCGCGTCACGCTCCGCCCGGGCGGCTTCGCGGTCGCCACCCGCTGAGCGCGCGCATCCTGCCCGCCTGAGATCGCACCGGGCGTCGTGTCGACCCACGTCGACCTGACGGCCGGTGCGATCTCGCGGTGGTGCGCGCGGATGCGGACGCGCACCGTTGCGGACGCGCACCGGTGGGCGGGGAGTGGTCTAGAGCGTCGCCTCGGGCAGGCCCAGCGAGATCTCGAGGGTGCGGCGCACCAGACGGGCCCGGTCGGCGGCGGTGCGATAGCCGACGAGCGAGTAGGCCGTCGTGCTGTCGATCAGGGCGAAGAACTGCATCGCGACCAGGTCGGGCTCGGTCTCGGCGAACTGACCGGCGGCGATGCCCCTCGCGACGAGGTCGTGCACGACGGCGTTCCAGGCCGACATGCTGTCGCGGGCCGCCTTGGCGAGCGGGGTGCTCCGACGGCCGATGCTCCAGGCGTCGGCCCAGATGGAGTTGTAGTCGTCGTGGCTGTCTTCGAGCAGCGAGTGGACCAGCAGTCGCAGCGCGTCGAGGGGGGTGGGCTGCGACGCCAGGTCGAGCTCGGTCTGCGCACGCTCGTCGGCGGCCAGCTCCTCGAAGATGCGGGCGACGAGGGCGCCCATGGACGGTTCGTGCTGGGCGATCAGACCCGGGTCGACACCGACGGTCGAGGCGAGTCGGCGCAGCGTGATACCCCCGAGACCCGACGAGAAGGCGATTCGCCTCGCGGCGTCGTCGATCTCCGTGCGGAGTGCCGGGCGGAGGCCCGACGGCTGGCTTGTCGACATGCGGATGAGTCTAAGTCGCGGGACTCGCGTGTTTCGTCCCCCAGTTTACGGGCGGGCCGACGCGGGGTGGAATCCCCACCCGGACCCGCCGGAGCCCGCTGAGCCGGAAACCGCTCCGGGAAACGGAAGAGCCCCCGGGACGACAGGAGATTGGGGGAAAAGTACCTGAGGGCCCGGGGGCATGTCAGCTGGGGGGAACTGACGGGAGTCAGCCTACGCAGGAAACCCGTCCGCTGTCACCCCCTTTTTCTGCGGCGAAAAGAATCTCCTCACCCTCGAGTAACCCTCGGGTCAGAGAGCTGTCCCGAAGGCCCGAGCGCCGGCGACGAGACGCTCGAAAGCGGCCTCCGCAGCCGGATCGGCCTGCCTCGCGTCGGCGTGGTCGTCGTGCCACTCGACCATCTGCCGGGCGCCGACCCAGAACGGGATCTCGGCCACCCACCCGGGCACCAGAGCCTTCACCTTCGCGTTGTCGAACACGACCGAGTGCGCCTTGTCGCCCAGGAGCCCCGGACCCCAGCTCGGCTCGACCAGGGCGACGCTCTCGCTCGCGACGTGGACGAGCTCGGGGTCCGCGACTCCTGCCGCCTCGGCGAGGCTGAGGTAGATGTGATTCCACGGCAGCGCCTCGTCGGAGGTGATGTGGAAGACGTCGCCCACGGCGGCCGGGAGGCCGAGGAGCCCGACGAAGGCCCGCGCGAAGTCGACGTGATGGGTGAGGGTCCAGAGCGACGTGCCGTCGCCGGGGACGACGACGGGGAGGCCGCGACGCATCCGGTCGATGACGGTCCAGCCGCCCGTGACGGGCAGCGAGGCGCGGTCGTAGGTGTGCGACGGCCGGATGATCGTGGCCGGGAACCCGCGCTCGCGGTAGGCGGCCACGAGGAGGTCCTCGCACGCCGCCTTGTCGCGGGAGTACTGCCAGAACGGGTTCCGGAGGGGCGTGGACTCCCGGATCGGGAGCGCGCCGACCGGCTTCTGGTAGGCCGACGCGGAGCTGATGAAGACGTACTGGCCGGTGCGGCCCTCGAAGAGGTCGATGTCGCGCTGCACCTGCTCCGGGGTGAAGGCGACGAAGTCGACGACGACGTCGAAGCGGCGGTCGCCGATCGCCGCGGCGATCGAGCCCGGAACGGAGACGTCGCCCGTGAGCACCTCCACGCCCTCGGGTGCGGGCCGGACCGTCGAGGAGCCGCGGTTCACGAGCGTCACCTCGTGACCGAGGTCGCGCGCCCGGACGGCCGCCGCCGAGCTGATGATTCCGGTACCGCCGATGAACAGGACTGTCAGCGCTGACATGGATGTGGCCTCTTTCCGAAGGGTGGGGACGACTCCTGTCTACCCGATCCGGGGTTCCCGCGTCCCCGCGGGATACGCTGGCAGGATTCGCGAGCGGAGAACGGGGCAGTGGTGCTGATCGGTGCGATCGTGGTCGTCCTCCTCGGCGGGGTCGTGCTGGCCCGCGTGCTGGGCCCCAGGCGCGGTCGCAGCGAGTCCGACGTGGCCGCCGACCGCCAGCCGGAGCCCCGAGGCGACGACGTCGTGCGCACCGCCGACGCCCGGCTCACAGCGGAGTCCTCGTGGGCCGAGGCCCGGCGGCTCCGGCAGGCGCTCCTCGCCCGGCAGGTGCCCCCGACCGTCGCCGCGTGGGAGGTCGTGCCCGAGCAGGGAGAGGTCTTCTTCTACGAGCTCGGCGCGGTCTACGAGCGCTACTACGGGCAGGACGTCCAGTACTCCCGGGCGCCCGGGTTCTTCCTCGGCAGCCCGGCGTTCATCGTCGCCGGCCTCGCGGTCACGGGGCTCACCAACTCGTCCCGGCAGCGCGCCGCGGCCGAACAGGGGAAGACCCAGTGGCGCGAGCTCCAGGCCGTTCGGCTGCTCGTGAGCAACCACCGGCTCCTGTGCTTCGTCGGCGGGCGCTGGGTGAGCTTCCACTTCGCGCGGATGAACGGCGTCTACCCCGAGGTCGCGCGCGGTGCGCTCGTGTGCACCTTCGACGAGGTCGCGCCCGTGCGCTTCAGCGGCATCGACGTGCCGATCGCCGCCGTGATGACGGTCTTCGCCACGCACGGGCTGACGGCTCTCGCCGAGCACCCGAGCCTGCGCGTGCTCGACTGAGCGCTGCCGCTGCCGCTGCTCCTGCTCCTGCCGCGGTACCGGCCCGCTCCGCTGCCGGCCCGCTAAACCCGCACGCTCGGCTGCGGCGGTGGTCCTAGGACCACCGCTACAGCCGAGCGCGCGGGTTCAGCGGTGCCACGCGCCGGAGCGCACGGCACGGGGGTGGAGGCTAGCGGCCGCGGCCGCCGGTGCTGCCGCCGCCGCGGACGAGGCTGCCGACCTTCAGCGAAGCCGGGCGTCCGCCGGCGGACGACGCACGGCGCGAGCCGCCGTTGCCGCGCGAGTTGCCGCCGCTCTGCTCGGCCGCGAAGGCCGCCTGGTCGCCGCGGACGGTGCCGCCCGACGAGGCACGACGGGGCTCGCGGTCCTCGCGGGGAGCGCGCTCCTCGCGGACCGGAGCGTCGGCCGCGCGGCCCGACTCGGTGGAGTAGAAGGTGCTGCTGCCGGAGCGGGGAGCGGCGCTGCGCCCGCCCGCGCCACGCGCTCCGCCGTTGCCGCGGGCGCCGCCCGTGCGACCGGTGCCGCGCGAGCCCTCGGCCGGGGGTCGACCCGAGCGGTCCTTGCGGGCGATCGGGGCGCCGTCGGAAGTCTGGCGGGCGGCGCGCTTGCGCTGGGCGTTGGCGCCCTGCGAACGTCCGCCGCCTCCCTGCTGCTGCTGCTGTGCGCGCTCCGACTTCGGAGCGGGCTTCACGTAGGCGGCGACCTCGCCGACGAGGGCCCGGACCTCGGGCGACTCGGGCTTCACCGACGTGACGGTCGCCGTGATGGCGGCCTTCTTCATCATCGCGGCGACGTCGCGGCGCTGGCTCGGGATGACGAGGGTGACGACGTCGCCCTCGGCTCCTGCGCGAGCGGTTCGTCCGGAGCGGTGCAGGTACGCCTTGTGCTCCGTGGGCGGGTCGACGTGGATGACGAGCTCGATGTCGTCGACGTGCACGCCGCGGGCGGCGACGTCGGTCGCGACCAGGACGCGGGCGGTGCCGTCCTGGAACGCGGCGAGGTTGCGGTCGCGCTGCGGCTGCGAGAGGTTGCCGTGCAGGTCGACGGCCGGGATGCCCGACTCGGTCAGCTGCTTGGCGAGCTTCTTCGCGTGGTGCTTGGTGCGCATGAACAGGATCCGACGACCCTGGCCGGACGCGAGCTTCTCGATGAGAGCCTTCTTCGTGTCGACCGACTCGGTCTCGAAGACGTGGTGGGTCATCTTGGCGACGGGCGAGTTCGCCTCGTCGACCGAGTGCAGGACCTCGTTGTGCAGGAACTGCTTGACGAGCTTGTCCACGCCGTTGTCGAGCGTGGCGCTGAAGAGGAGGCGCTGCCCGTTCTCGGGGGTCGCCTTCAGGATGCGCGTGACGCCGGGCAGGAAGCCCAGGTCGGCCATGTGGTCGGCCTCGTCGAGCACGGTGATCTCGATCGCGTCGAGCTTGATGAAGCCCTGCTTCATGAGGTCCTCGAGGCGACCGGGGCAGGCGATGACGATGTCGACGCCCTGCTTGAGGGCCTGGACCTGACGGTTCTGCGAGACGCCGCCGAAGATCGTGGTGGTCGTCATGCCGTAGGCGGCGGCCATGGGCGCGAGGACGGCGTCGATCTGCGTCGCGAGTTCGCGGGTCGGAGCGAGGACGAGGCCGAGCGGACGGCCCGGGCGGCGCTTGCCACCGGCGAGCTTGCCGCCGAGTCGAGCGGCCATCGGGATGGAGAAGGCGAGGGTCTTGCCGGAGCCGGTCTTCCCGCGGCCGAGGACGTCGCGTCCGCCGAGGGTGTCGGGCAGCGTGTCGATCTGGATCGGGAAGGCGCTGGTCTTGCCGTCGGCGGCGAGCGCCTTGACGAGGGGAGCGGGGACGCCGAGCTCGGCGAACGTGGTGCTGCTCTCGTCGGACTCGTCGACGGGCGTGGCGCCCATCGGCGCCGAGGTGGTCTGGGTGTCTGTCATTGCGTGGTGCCTTTCGGGCATCGGGGAACGAGCCTCATGAGCATGCGTCCATCAGTGACGCAGCCGGACTCGAGATGTGGCGACGGAGCAGAAGCGCTCGATCGTTTCGCCGCAGAGTGAGCTTCGCGAACCTCGGTCTGTCACACACACGTTTTCGTGTGGCACCGAGGGATGTGAGGGGCGTACTACGACGCAGGGAGCCGATCGGGTCGACTCGCAAGTGGTTCCACCTTACAGCATGGCCGTTTCGGCGCTCAGTGGGCTCCCGAGTACCGTTCGCCGACCGGGATCTCGACGGCCACGGTGTTGCCGGGCTGCGCCAGCGGGCAGGCCCACGCCGGGTCGTAGGCGCAGCTCGGGTTGTAGGCGAAGTTGAAGTCGACGACGACGGTGCCCGCCTCGGATCCTGCGCCCAGGTCGGCGCCCTTCACGGTGTCGAGGAGGTACCGGCCGCCGCCGTAGGTTCCCCCGGGGCGGCCGGCGAGGGCGTCCTTGACGGGCAGGAACAGGCCGCCGCCGTACGACGCGAGGCGCCAGACGTCGAGAGTGCCGACACCGGGCACGTCGACCACGCCGAGCAGATCGAACGGCACATCGCCGTCGGTGCCGGTGGGGACGGTCATCCTGCGGGCCTCGGTCGGCAGGATCGGGAGCTCGAAGCGCCAGTCGCGGTCGTACGGCTTCGTGGGCAGGCCGGTGAAGACCTCACGGTCCTCGGGCAGGAGCGGCGTGGACGGGTGGTTCGCGAACAGGTCGTCGCGAGTGCGCCGCCACAGGTCGTGGGCCGACTCGAGGTCGGTCGCCTCGCGGACCCGGCGGTACAGGTCGTGGATGGTCCGGCGCCACTCGGCGACGTCGAGGGCTGCGCGGGCAGGATCCGCGGGGCCGGCGGCGACGGCGGGGTCTGCGGTGCGGGTCGGGTCGGCGGGGTCTGCGGTGGTCACGGTCTCACGGTACGTCGTGGGCGGGGTCGGTGTCCGGGCCTGCCCTGACTCGGGCCCGTCGAGACTCCACGACTCGCTGCTCATCTTTCGTGGGCCGTGGCGTGTTGTGGAGTCTCGCCCGGGGGGTGCAGCGCGGGGTGCGGCGCGGGCCCTGGTGAGACTCCACGTTTGGCCACGCCCGGCGAAAGTGAGTGGCGTGTTGTGGAGTCTCGCGGGGGGAGCAGCGCGGGGTGCGGCGCGGGCCCTGGTGAGACTCCACGTTTGGCCACGCCCGGCGAAAGTGAGTGGCGTGTTGTGGAGTCTCGCGGGGCGAGCGGGGGGTGCGGCGCGGGGCGGGGCGTCGCCGGAGCGGCGTCAGCGTGGGACGGGGGTGGTCCAGGTGGGGGCGAGCATCCGCATCCGGGCCGCGCGCCACTGCCAGACGAGCCACAGCCCGGGCCACAGCAGCGGCGTGAGAACGCCCGCGTGGAACTCCATCCGGTCGCGCAGGAGCGTCAGCCCCCCGGGCGCCGGCGACACGGCCATCCGGTGCCGGATCCGCATCAGCCGGAACGACCCGTCGATGCCGCGGCCGGTGTCCTCCTGCACGCGCGCCCCGAGGGCCTCGTAGAAGCGGAGGTGCACGTGGGTCCGTCCCAGGGAGAAGACCCCGAGGATCCTGGCGCTCACGGGGTGCTCCGCCGTGTCCCAGCGCCGCGGGAACCCGCCCTGCTCCTCGGAGCGGTAGACAAGCATCGGCTTGGTGACGGCGACCATGACCTGCGGGTTCCGGAGGGCGTCGACCGCCGCGTCGGGCGAGCAGGCGAGGGTGAGCTTGAGCTGCACGTGCATGACGCCAGTCTGCACCCGTTCCCGATGCCGGGCCGGGCCTCGCTACCCTGGATCGCATGCACGACCAGCAGCGCTACCAGGTCCGCTTCGACTGGGGAGAGGCGGGGGCCCGCAGGATCGCGCGCACCGCCCACGTGGTGGTCGTCGCCGACGAACTCGACTCCCACGGCCGCGCCTCCGGGGCGCAGCTCGCCGCCGCGATCGCCGAGACCGCGGGGGAGCGCCAGGCCGTGCTCTGCGCGACCGAGGCGTCGTCGGTCGACGCGGCCGCCTGGATCCTGCGCCTGCAGGAGTCGCTCGGGGACCGGGCGGTGGTCGCCGTCGTCGCGGCCGGGTCGCTCGACGACGACGGGTTCCGCGCGGCCGTCGAGGACCAGTTCGCGGCCGGAGCCGTGATCGACGCGCTCGCCGAGGTCGGGATCGACTTCGCGAGTCCCGAGGCGGCAGCGGCCTGCGCCGGGTTCGTGGGCCTGCGCCGGGCGACGGGGCACCTCCTGACGGCGTCGGTCTCGGCGGAGCGGGGGGAACGCGGAGCCGCGGGAGCGCGGGAGCAGCGGCTCGGGCATCCTGCGGTGTGCGCCGTCCTGCGGGAATTCAGCGCTTCGGCGTAGCGTTGGACCGGTACATCCGCGATCGAGGAGGACCCATGAAGGCAGTGCTGAACGACGGAACCGTGGTGGCCGAAGCGCCCCAGGAAGACCTCATCAAGATCGAGGGCAACTGGTACTTCCCGCCGGCGAGCGTCAACGACGCCCTCCTCGAGAAGAGCCCGACGCCCTACACCTGCCCGTGGAAGGGCGAGTGCCAGTACTTCACGGTCAACGGCCTGCAGGATCGCGCCTTCAGCTACCCGACCCCCTACCCGACCGCGTTCGAGCGCGTCGGCAAGGACTTCTCGAACTACGTGGCGTTCTGGAAGGACGTCCAGGTCGTCGAGTAGGCGCGTCAGCCGTCGGTCGGTGCCGGTGCCGGCGTCGCGTCGGCGTTCGCCCGGGCGGCGGCTCGGGCCCGGTGCGCCCTGACCTTCGCCCGGTTGCCGCACTTCTGCATGGAGCACCAGCGTCGGCTCCCCGCGCGGGAGTCGTCGTGGAAGATCAGGCGGCAGTCGTCGGCGGCGCACCGGCGCAGGCGGGCGTCGCCCTCGGCGGTGAAACCGACCTCGGCGAAGAGCCGCACCGCGTCGCGCGCCAGAGACGACAGCGCCTGGCCGAGCCGCAGCCGCCCGGCTCCGGCCTGGCGGCGCCCGCCCGGCAGGGACGGCGGCACGTCGGGCAGGGCGGCGAAGAGATTCAGCGTGTCGATGTCGCCGGCACCCGGTCCGGATGCGTCGGGCAGGTGGCCGTCGGCAGCGGACGTGGCGAGGCGGGCTATCGCGTCGCGGAGGCCCCGGGCATCCTGCAGTTCTCGCTCGGTCGTGCCGGCCGCGAGGCCGTCGAAGCGCTCGCCCAGCCAGACCTCGAGGTCGGCCGGGACGAGCAGGCCGTCCCAGCCCGGTCCGGGGAGACCGGCCGCCGGGCCGAACCCGGCGTGGTCGTCGAAGCCGCCGAGATAGGCGAAGTCGAGGCTCACCGCGCCGGCGTCGAGGTGCCAGCGCGTGCCGGAGGGGGAGTCGAACCACTGGCCTAAGAGCATGTAACCACCGTAGCCGGTGTGTGTCGCTCCCGTGAGACTCCAAGACACGCTGCTCACCTTCGGTGAGCCGCGGCACATCGTGGAGTCTCGCTGGGCGGGGGGCGGGCGGCGTCGGGCGTGAGACTCCACGATGTGGGGCGTTTCACGAAGGTGAGCGGCGTGTTGTGGAGTCTCGCTGGGCCGGGCCGGGCCGGGCCTGGGCGGGGCGTGCGGCGTCGGGCCTGAGACTCCACGATGTGCGGCGTTTCACGAAGGTGAGCGGCGTGTTGTGGAGTCTCGCCGGGCCTGGGCGAGCCGGGCCGGCGCGGGCGAGCAGTGGGGGCGGGGCAGCTGGGTCAGTGCGCTAGACCGCGCGACGCTCCCACGTGATGAGGTGCGCGGGGTCGTAGCGGCGGGCGCACCGGCCGCAGGCCAGCGGCTTCGCCGGTCGGCGGTAGCGGTAGTGGTCGTGTCCGGCGGGGCACCGCCCCACCCACGGCGCGAGCTCCGACGCGATCGCCCCGTCGTGCAGCCGGTCGCCGACGTAGCCGATCTCGGCACCGACCCGGCGCCACGCCGGACCGTGCCCCGCGCGCGACCCCGCGATCGCGTGCGCCACCTCGTGCAGCAGCACCTGGTGGATCTCGTCGTCTCCGTACCGGTCGGCCAGGTGCTTCGACACGGTGATCCGGTGCGTCGTGTAGTTGCAGAGTCCGGCGCGCGTCTTGGCGTTGTCGAACCCGAAGCTCCACACGGAGGCGTCGAGGTGCAACGCGATGAGCGCGTCCGCCCAGTGGCGGACCCGGTCGAGGTCGGCCACGCCCGTCAGGAGCGGTCGCGGGGCGGCGTCTTCGCGTTCGACGCGTCGAAGGCGCCCCAGATGCTGCGGGCGGCCTTGCGGGCTCGGCTGACCTCGGCGTCGAAGCCGGAGGCCTGGGGCTCGTCGTCCTCGTTGCGGTCCTCGTCGTCGATGATGCGGCGTCCGCTGCCGGGGGCGGTCGCGTGCGGGACGGCGATGGCCTGCGTCTCGACGCCGATCGACGCGGCGTCGGGCACGGGGCCGTCGACGGCGTCGGGGTCGAGTCGCTCGGCGGCGTCGGGCGACAGGCGGGCAGGAGCCTCGGGCGCCTGCTCCGGCGTGCCCAGGTACGCGGGCGACCCGGTCGTGCGGAACAGCGGGGTGGGGTTCGTGTCGTGGAGGTCGCCCTCGCTCGACTCGCCCATCAGGGTGCCCGGCGCATCGACGACGATCGGCGTGACCATCGGTTCGCGGGGCTCGTCGACCACGAGGATCGAGTCGGAGACGACAGGCTCGTCGAAGGGCGCCGGCGCGGAGCCCTGCAGGATCGCGCGCATGACGCCCTCGATAGCGACGCGGAGACCGTTGGTCCGTTCGGCCGGCGCACCGGCCTTCTCGTACGCCGCGAGCGCGTCGGTGAGGGCCGTGCGGGCCTCCTCGTAGCGCTGGAGGTCGTAGAGCGTGTAGCCCTCGAGCTCGGCGGCGGCCGCCTCGAGCTCGTGCCACTCCTCGGTGGCCGCGGAGATGCGGCTCGTGTGGAGGTCGTTCAGGGCCCGCTCGAGGCGGCCCTGCTCCTTGAAGACGTAGGCGCGCCGGATGCGGGCGGCCGTCGAGTCGGCCCGGTCACCGGTGAAGTGCGCGAGACGGAAGGCCTCCTCGGCGATCGCGAGGGCCTCGTCGAGCCGCCCGAGCATGCGGAGCAGGTCGGCCCGCTCGCCGAGGGCGGCGGTGCTCCTGCTCGCACCGAGCTCCGACAGCCGGTGCTCGATGGCGGAGGCGTCGATCGCGGGGCGGAGGCTGACCGGGTCGAAGTGCGCGTTCGACGACGAGCCGCTCGGCACGATGGGCGCCGTGAGGCTCGGAGGCACGGGATGGCTGGTCGGGCCGCCGTGCGCGTCGTTGTCGGGGTGGTCGTGCTCGGTCATCGAGTACGAGGGTAGTCGCGCGGAGCCGGATCGGGGTGATCGGCGCGCGAGGTCGGTCAGACGGCGACGGCGACCGGCTGCTCGTGGCGGGCGAGGGCGGCGCGGAGCGGCCAGTCCTGACCCTCGAGGATGAGCTGCGCCGAGGCGCCCGTCGAGGCGTTGACGACGATGGGTGCCATGAGGTTGACGGTCGTGCCGGTCGGCGCCGGGTTGGCGACGACGAGGAGCAGGGCATCCTGCGGTCGCGTGACTCCGAGGGAGCTGCTCTGCTCGTCGGTGATGTACGGCGAGTAGTCGGGCAGGTGCACGGCGGCGTCGACGACGAAGAGGCGCGAGCGGGGTGTGCCGGCGGTGCTCAGGGCGTAGAGGCCGTTCGCGCCCTCGATCTCGTCCAGGACGAAATCGACGGCGGGGTCGAGGCCGGGAGGGGGCGTGACGAAGGTCAGGGAAGCGCTCATCGGAGGAAGTCCATCAGGGTCGGCTGGATCACCTTGGCGGTGACAGCGAGGGCGGCTTGGTAGGAGACCTGCTGGGTCTGCAGGTCGAGGAAGGCTTTCGCCTGATCGAGGTCCTCGATGCCGGAGCGCTGGTTCTCCAGCGAGATCGAGGAGTTCTTGAGGGTGTCCTGGGCGCGTTCGAGCTGCGACTGACGCACGCCGACGTCCGACCAGGCGCCGCGCACGGCGGTGAGCCGGGAGTCGATCCCCGCGAGCTGCGGGCCGATGTTGACGCCGGAGCGGAGGTCGCTGACGATCGAGTCGACGAGGCCGAAGACCGAGTCCGCGCCGGTGCCGAAGACGGCGGAGCCGTCCGTGTCGACCTGCACGGTCGTGCCGTCGGCGATGCGCCTCTGGACGCTGCTGCCCGCCGTCCCGGTGAAGGTCGGCGGCGTGCCGGCCTGGAACGCGACTCCGGCGTCGGAGTTGCCGGCGAAGATCGACCGCCCCTGGAAGGTCGTGTTCGCCGAGGCCATCAGGTCGGATTTCAACCCGACGAGCTCGGTGGCGATGGCCTCCTTGGCCGTCGGGGACATCGCGCCGTCGTTCGCTCCCTGGACGGTGAGGTCCCGGATGCGGTTGAGCACGTTGACCGTCGACGACAGCGCCGAGTCGGTGGTCTGGAGCCAGCCGACGCCGTCGTCCGCGTTGCGCGAGTACTGCGCGTTGGCGCTCTGCTGGGCGCGGACGAGGAGCGACTGCCCGGTGCCGAGCGGATCGTCCGACGGCTTCTGGATCGCCTTCAGCGAGGACGCCTGGTCCTGGAGCTGCGCGAGGCGCGCGGCGCTCGCCTGCAGGTGCCGCTGCGACGCCATCGCGGTGGTCTGGTTGGTGACGCGTCCGAGCATCAGGCCGCCCCCACGTGTCCGAGGTGGTTGATGAGGGTGTCGAGCATCTCGTCGACCGCCGTCATGACGCGCGCGGCGCCCTGGTAGGCGTGCTGGAACGTCAGCATGTTGACGTTCTCCTCGTCGAGGTCGACGCCGGCGGTCGAGGCCTGCTGCGTCTTGGCGGCGGTGCCGGCGAGCGTGGCGCGGTCGGAGGCGTTGATCTCGGCCTTGGCCGTCGCGCCCGTCGAGGTGACGAAGGAGGCCCAGGCCCGGTCGGGAGCGGCGGGTCCGGTGCCGAGCTGCGACACCCGGTCGGCGATCGTGCCGTCGAGCGCCCCGGCTCCGGGTGTGCCCGTCTGCAGGTCGGCGGCGGAGGTCGGCACGACGGAGAGGCCGGTCGCCGCGGGGCCCGATGCCGCGAGGGCGAAGAAGTTCTGACCGGTCGACCCGGACGGCGTCGAGCCGGTCGAGTAGACGGCGTTGACGGCTCCGGCGAGCTGCGTGGCGAAGGCGTCGTAGGTCGCTGCGGCTTCGGCCAGGACGCCGCCCGACCCCTGGCCGTCCGCGGGGGCGAGGACGGAGAGGGCTCCGGCGAGCTGTCCGCCGTCGAGTCCGACGCTCGCGCCGGGGCGGTGGCTCCACTCGAGCGTCACGGGGGCACCGGCGGCGCCCTCGATCGTCGTCGCGCCGGCGACCCGCACGGTGCGGGCGGTGTCGCCGGAGACGAGGGCGTTGCCGCCGACGAGGACGTCGACGGTGCCGTCCGCGTTCTGGTGCACCGTGCCTCCCGCCAGCTTCGCGATGTTCTCGGTCAGGGTCGAGCGCTTGTCGATCAGCTCGTTGACGGTGCTGCCGGTGGTGAGGCCGGCGCGGATCTGCACGTTGAGGTCGGCGACCTGCGCGGCGCTCGAATTGAGGTCGGTGGCGAGCGAGTCGACGGCGGTGCGCGTGGCGGACCACTGCCCGCTCACGGCCTGGTAGCCGTCGCTGATCGTCGAGGCGATCGACTTCGCACCGGCGAGGAGGGTCGCGGCGGGAGCCGTCTGACCGGGTCCGTTCGCCACGCCCTGCCAGGACGACCAGAAGGCGGTGAGCTTCGCCGAGAGACCGTTGGTGCCGGGTTCGTTGAGGGAGCCCTCGAGGTTCGACAGGACGCTGGAGCGCACGGTGGTGTAGCCGGAGGCGGAGGCCGTGGCCCGCACCTGGGCGTCGAGCTGGGCGTCGCCCAGGCGGGCGATGCCGTCGATGGAGACGCCCTGTCCGATCGGCGTGCCACGGCTGAAGAGGCCGGCCTGCACGGCCGAGATCGACGACGTGGTGACCCGCTGGCGGGTGTAGCCCTCCGTCGTCGCGTTGGTGATGTTCTGGCCGACGACGTCGAGCCCGGCGCGCGCGGCGGTCAGGCCGCGGTAGGCCGTGTTGAGTCCGGAGAAGGTGCTCATCGCTCTAGAGCCGCCCGTCGAAGAAGTGGCTGCCGGCGGCGGTCGTGCGCCCGGCTCCGCGGGCGTCGTAGGTCGCAGGATCCGCGGAGACGGTGGCGAGGGTCTCCTGCGTCGATCGCGCCGCGGCCCGGAGGAACTGCTCGTTCTCGTCGCGCAGCTGCTTGATCTGGCGGGTGAGCTCGGTCATGGCGCGCAGGTGCGAGGAGAAGATGTCGGCCCAGGGGCCGTCGGGTGCGTGGTCCACGAGTTCGCGGAGCGGCGTCTCGCCGTGCGTGCCCCACTCCTCGGCGACGACGGCAACCTCGACGGTGCGCTCGAGGCCCGCCGCGCGAAGGCGGTCGAGGACCTGCTCGACCTCACGGGTGGCGTGTTCGATCCAGCGGGACTTGCCCGCGGTGAGGAGCAGCTGCTCCTCCTCGAGCTTGAACGTCAGAAGCTCCAGGAGCTCGCGCTCACGCCAGAGCACGGCGGACAGTTCGTTCACGCCCACGGTCCCTCCTTCATACGGCTGTGAGCGCCCGCCTCCGAGGGCCGGCGCCACAGAGAGCCGTTTCGCTCTCGGGGGTGACTATCGGCCAGGGTGCGCGCGCCGTAAGCACGAGTCGCGAGCGGGGTGGGACAAGGCCCCCTTCGGGGGTGAAAAAGCCCGGAATTCCGCCGATGTCCTCCTAAATGACGACACCCCAAACCCCCGTAGTGGGGGCTTTCCGGCCTTCCTTCGGGCTCCCCCTCCTCGCTAGTTTTGAGGAGCAGGCAGATCACGCCTCATCGACGCGAAGCCCTTCTGGTCGGTCGTCGGAATCACGAGTCACCCGCCGCATCCTGCGGCACCTCCTCCTTTCGAATCGTCTTCGTCGACCCCTGTCGACGAGGCGATCCGTCATGCCGATTTTCGATGAACCGGGGCCACGATGAACAAGACGGAACGCAACGCGATGGTGGTCCAGAACCTCCCGCTCGTGGGCTACCTCGTCTCCGAGGTCTGCGCCCGGGCGACGCACCTCAGTCGCGACGACCTCGCCTCGGCGGGCGCCCTCGCCCTGGTCCAGGCCGCGGATGCGTTCGACCCGACGCAGGGTGTCCCGTTCGGTGCCTACGCCCGGACCCGCATCATGGGCTCCTTCGCCGACGACATGCGCTCGAGCGACTGGGCCAGCCGCGGCACCCGCAAGCGCATCAAGGAGACGCTGGCCACGCAGGAGACGCTGACCGCCGCCCTGGGACGCACCCCCTCCGTGGACGAGATCGCCTCGTCGCTCGGCGTGGACCGCAAGACGGCCACGGACGCGCTCACGGACGCGGCGCGCACCGTCACCGCGATCGACGAGACCGTCGCCGACCAGCTGGCGGCCGACATCATCCTGCCCGAGGAGACGCTCCTGGAGCAGGAGCGCACCCGGTACCTCCGCGCCGCCGTCGAGGCCCTGCCCGACAAGATGCGCTTCATCGTCGAGAACGTCTACTTCGGCGACCGCAGCGTTACCGAGGTCGCCGAGGAGCTCGGCATCACGCACTCCGCCGTCTCGCAGCAGCGGACCGAGGCGATCCGGCTCCTGCGCGACGCCCTCAACACCCACTACGCCGACGACCCCGAGCGCGAGGTCGCCCTCGAGGCGCGGACGGCGCCGGCCCGTCGCGCCGCCTACCTGTCGCGGGTCGCCTCGAACGCCGTCGTCGGCATCGGCCTGGCCCTCCACGAGAACCGCGTCGTCCAGAGCGAAGCCGCGGCCTCCTGAAAAAAACTTCACCAACCCGCTAACGGCGACGCTCCAGCCGCCGATAGCACTAGATAACCGGCCCACGGATGGACCGGTGAACACCACCCAACATCACGGAAGAGAGAAACATCATGGGTTTCCAGATCAACAACAACCTGGTTGCGAACAACACGTACCGCAACCTGAACAGCACGCAGAACGACCTGTCGAAGTCCCTCGAGAAGCTCTCGAGCGGTCTCCGCATCAACCGCGCTGCTGACGACGCGGCCGGCCTCGCGATCTCCGAGGGCCTGAAGTCCCAGGTCGGCGGTCTGACCGTCGCCGCCCGCAACTCCCAGGACGGCATCAGCGTCGTCCAGACCGCGGAAGGTGGACTGACCGAAGCTCAGTCGATCCTTCAGCGCATGCGAGACCTCTCCGTTCAGGCCGGCAACGACTCGAACAACGCGGACTCGCGCGACGCGATCAAGACGGAGACGGACGCCCTCACCAAGGAGCTCACCCGGATCTCGGCCTCCACCAACTTCAACGGCATCAACCTGCTCGACGGGTCGGCTGGCGCCGCTGCGGACGGCAAGCTGAGCTTCCAGGTCGGTGCGGGTGCCAACGCCGCTGCCAACACGATCACCGTCGACCTCGGTTCGGCCAACGTCGCGTCGGTCTCCACCGCCGTCGCCGGCATCGACCTGACCACGGCCACCGGTGCCGCCTCGGCGATCACCACGATCGACGCGCAGATCAAGGCCGTCTCGACGGCTCGTGCAGGCCTCGGTGCGGTCCAGAACCGCTTCGAGCACGCGATCAACAACACGAACGTCGCCAAGGAGAACCTGACCGCGGCGTCCTCGCGTATCACCGACACCGACATGGCGTCGGAGATGGTCAAGTACACCCGCTCCAGCATCCTCAGCCAGGCCGGCACCGCGATGCTCGCCCAGGCGAACCAGAGCACCCAGGGTGTGCTGTCGCTGCTCCGCTAGCACCACCCGTTCCGCGCTAGCGCGGGACTGACCCGCAGCGGTGGGCGAGGGGAGGAAGTTCGGGTCTTCCCCTCGTCCCCGCCGCGACACCGTCGGCATCGACCCCGCCCGAGAGGAGCAGCGCATGGTTTCAGGACTCGCCGTCGACGGCCTCGTCTCCGGTCTCGACACGACCTCCCTCATCAACTCCCTGATGACCGCGGAGTCGCAGCCCCAGACCCTCCTCAAGGCGAAGGTCACCGACACCCAGTCGACCATCACGGCGCTCCAGGGCCTCAACAGCCAGGTCGCCGCCCTCGCCACCCTGGCCACGACGACGAAGTCGCCCACGGCCCTCTCCCTCTTCTCGACGACGTCGAGCTCCACCAACGTCACCGCGACGGCCTCGACAGCCGCGACCCCCGGCACCCTTGACATCGTCGTGGGCGCCGTTGCGCAGGCCAAGGTCGGCGTCAGCGCCGCCATGACCGCCTGGCCGGACAGTCCGCCGAAGATCACCATCGTGGGCGCCGCCGGCACCGCCGTCGAGATCTCGCCCGCCTCGTCGTCCATCGACGACGTCGTGTCGGCCGTCAACAGCTCGGCGGCCGGCGTCAAGGCCGTCAAGGTCGCCTCGGGCAAGGACGCCTCGGGAGCCGTGCAGTACCGCCTGCAGTTCACCTCGAACACCTCCGGCGCGGCCGGCTCGTTCGAGATCTACCGCGGTACCGGCGCCGACGTGACCGCCGGCACCGCCACGAACGTCCTCGGCGACCCCGGCGCCGCCGTGGTCAAGCAGGCGCAGGACGCGCGGGTCACCCTCTGGGCGGGCACGAGCGCCGAGCAGACCATCACCTCGGCCACCAACACCTTCGCCGACCTCCTGCCGGGCGTCTCCGTGACGGTGAACAAGGCGTCGACGGACCCGATCCAGCTGTCCGTCGCCCGCGACCAGACCGCGTCGAGCGCGGTCGCCGGCGCCCTCGTCACCAGCCTGAACAACATCTTCTCGCTCATCCAGACGAAGAGCGCGACGACGACGAGCACCGACTCCACCGGGAAAGCCACCGTCTCCGGCGGTCCGTTCACCGGCGACAGCACCGTGCGCGGCGTCAACCAGGCGCTCATCACCGCCGCCTCGATGCCGGTCAACGGCCGCTCCCCGTCGGAGATCGGCATCAGCATCAACCGCGACGGAAGCTTCGACTACGACGCCGCCAAGTTCCAGACGGCGCTCGCGACCGACCCGGTCGGAACCCAGACCCTCCTCACCGCTCTCGCCTCCCGCGTCGCCGACGCCGCGACGCAGTCCTCCGACAAGTACTCCGGTCAGATCACCAGCGTCATCAACGGGCAGAAGTCGCTCGTCACCAGCCTCAGCGCGCAGGTCTCCGAGTGGGACCTCCGCCTGACGGACCGGCGCGCGTCGCTGGAGAAGATCTACTCCAACCTCGAGGTGCAGCTCTCGACCCTCAAGGCCCAGCAGTCCTCGCTGTCCGGCTCCCTCTCGTCCCTCTCCTCCTCGACGGGCTGATCATGACCCTCACCTACGGCGCTGCCGCGCAGCGCGACCAGTACAACCGCGAGGCGGTCCTCTCCGCGACGCCGGCGCGACTCATCACGCTCCTCTACGACCGCCTCCTGCTCGACCTCGGTCGCGCCGAGGTGGCGCAGACCTCCGGCCGGTGGCCGATGGCGTCGGAGAACCTCCTGCACGCGCAGGCCATCGTCGCCGAGCTGACCTCGTCGCTCCGCGTCGACCTCTGGGAGGGCGGCGAGGGCCTCCTCGCCCTCTACAACTACGTCTCGACGGCGTTGATCAACGCGAACATCCACCGCGACGTCGAACTCACCCGCGAGAGCATCGGGCTCCTCGAGCCGCTCCGCCAGGCCTGGCACGAGGCGACGGCGCAGGCCCCGGCCACGCCCGCCCTCTCGACCGACTCGCTCAGCTTCGCCGGCGGGAGCCTCGGCGTTGCCTGAGATCGTTTCGATCCGTGAGGCCAAGCCCGGCACCGACGAGACGCGCGGGGCCTGGCTCCGGGTGCTCGCCGAGATGGAGCGGGCCGCAGGATCCGCGACCGACGGCGTCGAGACTCCTGCCGTCTGGCTCGCCCCCGAGGGCCTCGGCCCGATGCCCGCCGATCTCGAGGAGCGGGCCCGCGCGATCGCCGCGCGCCAGCAGCGCGCCATCGAGAGCGTGCAGGAGGCCCGGCTGACGGTGTCGAGGCATCTCTCGGCCCTCCGCACGGTCCCCGCTCCCCGCCAGACCGATCGCTCGGTCTACCTCGACGTCACCGGCTGACGTCCCCGACTCCCG
This sequence comes from Frondihabitans sp. 762G35, assembly GCF_002074055.1. Lineage (NCBI taxonomy): Bacteria > Bacillati > Actinomycetota > Actinomycetes > Micrococcales > Microbacteriaceae > Frondihabitans > Frondihabitans sp. 762G35. The sequence continues at coordinate 248,478 of NZ_CP014619.1, forward strand.
CGCTGGCCCCCGAAGACGGGGCGGGCGGCGGGGTGATCGACCCTAACGGGCCTCCGGCATCCGCCGATAGAGCCCTGTGAGCACGGATCGCTCACCCCTCAGGCCACGGATCGGCCGCCCTCCCGCAATCGCGAAGCGAGCAGTCGTGCTGGAATCCGTGACCTCCAAGGCCCTCGAGAGTGCTCTCGACGGTCTGTCGATGCGCCAGAAGGCGATCGCGAACAACATCGCGAACATCAACACCCCCGGCTACACGGCCGAGCGCGTCTCCTTCGAGGACGCCCTCGCGGCCTCCGTGGACGCGGGCAACGGGTCGGCCGCCCCCTCGATGTCCCGCTCGATGGAGCCCACCCGCGAGGACGGCAACAACGTCAACCTCGACACCGAGACCCTCAGCAACACGACGACCGTCCTGCAGTACCAGTTCGCCACGCAGGCCGAGAACAACGTCCTCACCAGCGTCCGCGCCGTTCTGAAGAACAGCTGATGGGCATGTTCGACGCGATCGGGATCGCGAGCACCGGCCTCACCGTCCACCGCAAGTGGCTCGACGCCATCTCCGACAACATCGCCAACGTCAACACCGCCAAGCCGATGTCCGGCGCCGCCTTCCAGGCGCGCTACGTCGAGGTGCAGGAGGGCGAGGGCGTCTCCGGCGTCTACGTCAAGGGTGCCGCCTTCGGCAGCGCCGAGGGCCGCGTCACCTACGACCCCACCAACCCCGAAGCCAACAAGGACGGGTACGTCCGCCTCCCCGACATCGACCTCGGCACGCAGATGGCCGACCTGATCATGGCGCAGCGCGGCTACCAGGCGAACGCCGCCGTCGTCGACCGGGCCAAGACGTCGTACGAGGCCGCCCTCCAGATCGGACGCAACTGATGCCCCTCTCTCCCGTCAACGGAGCCTTCCCGGTCTCCTCGACCGCGGTCGACCCGTCGCAGACCATCGGCGCCAACCAGGACGCCTCCGCCGTCAACGGCCTCGACGCCACCCCGACCGTCGGCGCCTCGAGCTTCGGCAACGTCATCGACGGCCTGCAGTCGCTGCAGGGCCAGTCGCAGGCGCTCGCCGTCAAGGCCGTCACCGGCGGCGTCGACGACGTCCACACCGCCACCATCGCCGCCACCCGCGCTCAGGTCACCCTCGAGCTCGTCTCCGCCGTCCGCAACAAGGGCGTCGACGCCTTCAACGAGATCATGAGGATGCAGGCCTGATGCCTCCCGCCCTGAAGTCCCTTCTCACCGGCCTCGGCGACCGCGTCCGGTCGTTCACCGTCGCGCAGCGCACCCTGGCCGTCATCGGCGTCGCCGTGCTCGTCCTCGGCTCGGTCGCGCTCACGTCCTGGCTGACCAAGCCCTCCTACACGCCGCTCTTCACCGGCCTGGCCGCCACGGACGCCTCCGGCGTCGTCAACCAGCTCTCCGCCGACGGCGTGCCCTACCAGCTCACCGACGGCGGCTCGACGATCCTCGTGCCGCAGGCGCAGGTCTACCAGGAGCGCCTCAAGGCGGCGTCGGCCGGTCTCCCCGCCGACAACACCGGCGGCTACTCGCTCCTCGACACCATGGGCGTCACCTCGTCGGAGTTCCAGCAGAACGTCACCTACAAGCGCGCGATCGAGGGCGAGCTCGCCAAGACGATCGGCGCGCTCGACGGCGTCAAGACGGCGAGCGTCCAGCTCGCCATCCCGCAGGAGACCGTCTTCTCCGACCAGAAGCAGGATCCGACGGCCTCCGTCTTCGTCGAGACGACGCCGGGCACCACCCTCTCGAACGAGCAGGTCCAGGCGATCGTCCACCTCACCTCGGCGTCGATCGAGGGCATGAAGGCGACCGACGTGTCGGTCGTCGACTCCAAGGGGAACGTGCTCTCCGCCGTCGGCACCGGGGCCACGGGCACCGCGGGCCAGCAGGCCGGCGAGTACCAGACGCAGACGCAGTCGAACGTGCAGGCCATGCTCGACAAGGTCCTCGGCGCCGGCAACTCCACCGTCGTGGTGGCAGCCGACGTCAACCAGAACTCGGGCACGAAGGTGCAGGAGTCGTACACGGCTCCCACCGGCGGCGCGGCTCCCCTCAGCGAGTCCAGCACCAAGGAGCAGTACGCCGGCGGCGGCGCCGGCGCGGGCAACGCCACCGGCGTCCTCGGTCCCGACAACATCGCCGTGCCGAACGGGTCCGCGACCGGGAGCTCGACCACCGGCGCCGGCGGCTACGTCAACGAGTCCGCCACGAAGGACAACGCCGTCGACAAGACCACCGAGTCGACCACCATCCCCGCCGGGGCGCTCACCAAGCAGACCGTCTCCGTCGCCATCAACTCGAAGATCGCGAGCAAGCTCAACCTCGGCAACATCAACGACCTCGTCTCGAAGGCCGCCGGCATCGACACGACGCGCGGCGACCAGGTCAGCGTCCAGATGGTCGACTTCAACGACTCCGGATCCAAGGCCGCAGCGGCCGCCCTCAAGGCCGCCGACGCGCAGGCCGCCAGCGACAGCATGTGGTCGACGATCCGCACCGGGCTCATCGCCGCCGGCATCGGCATCCCGCTGATCGTCGCCCTCTTCCTGCTGACCCGCCGCGGTCGCAAGCAGGAGCGCGAGGACATCGACCTGGGCGAGATCGCCTCCGTCGCGACGACGTGGCCGGGCGACCCGGCGACCAAGCCGCTCCTGCTCGACGACGTCGAGGCCCGCCGCCTCCTGGAGTCGTCGCAGCCGATGACCGCGCCGACCGCCCAGCTGCCTCAGCTCGGCACCGAGGGTGCGACCCTCGAGCGTCAGCGCGCCGAGATCGACGCGCTCGCCGGAGCCGACCCCGACCGCACGGCCGAGCTCCTCCGCGGTCTGCTCGACGACAGGCAGACGGTATGAGCCCGATCGGGACCGCCGAGCTGACCGGGGCCCAGAAGGTCGCCGTCATCCTCATGCAGATGGACCAGGCGCGCGCCGCCACGGTCATGCAGCGCTTCAACGACACCGAGGCCGACGAGATCACGGCCGAGCTCGTCAAGATGCGGCGCGTCGACGCCCAGGTCGCCGACACCGCCGTCGCCGAGTTCCACGACCTCACGCGTCGCGGGCGGATCAACCCCCGCGGCGGCCGCGACTTCGCGGTCGGCCTGCTGGAGGCGTCGTTCGGCTCCGAGAAGGCCGCCGGCGTCATGGAGCGCCTGGCCTCGTCGATGGCCGGGAAGTCGTTCGAGTTCCTCGAGGCAGCCGACTCCGGTCAGCTCCTCACGCTCCTCGACGGCGAGCTGCCGCAGACCATCGCCCTCGTCCTCGCCCACCTCGGCGCCGACCAGGCGTCCGCCGTGCTCACCGGCCTCGAGGCCGGGCTCCGCACCGACGTCGCCCAGGCGATCGCCACCATGGGCACCGCCACGCCCGAGGCCGTCGGCATCGTCGCGCAGACCCTCCGCGTCCGCGCCGGAGCCGTCGTCGCGCCGCGCGAGCAGGTCGAGGCGGTCGGCGGGATCCAGCCGCTCGTCGAGATCATCAACCGCTCGGACGCCGCGACCGAGCGGCTCCTGCTCGAGAGCCTCGAGGCGCGCGACCCCGCGCTCGCCGAGGAGGTCCGCTCCCGGATGCTCACCTTCGTCGACATCGTCAAGCTCGACGCCCGCGACATCCAGCAGGTGCTCCGCGGCATCGACGCGGCCGTGCTCGCGATCGCCATGAAGGGCGCGCCGGAGCCGGTCACCGAGGTCATCCGCTCGAACGTCTCGGAGCGCAACCGCGAGCTGCTGGACGACGAGATCCGCGCCGCCGGCCCCGTCCGCCTCTCGCAGGTCGAGGAGGCGCGCGCCTCGGTGGTCCGCGCCATCCGCGAGCTCGAGGCGCAGGGCGCCATCACCGTGCAGCGCGGCGACGAGGAGGCCCTCGTTGAGTAACGATCTCCTCGCCGCTCCGGCGTTCGCCCGCGTCGCCTTCCCGGTCCTCCGCGATCCCGCCTCGGCGGCCCGCGAGGACGAGGCGTCCCAGCGCGGCCACGCCGCCGGCTACGCGGCCGGTCTCTGCGCCGCCGCCGCCGAGACCGCCGCCCTCCGCAGCGCTCTCGAGGCGGAGTCCGCGGCCGTCGTCGCGCAGTCGCGCGCCCGCACCGATCGTGCCGTGGCCCTCCTCGGAGCGGCCGCCGACGCCCTCGAGGCACGCCAGCGGGCGCTCCGCACCGAAGCGCAGGAGACGCTGCTCGCGACGTCCGTCCAGCTCGCCGAGGCCATCCTGGGCGCCGAGATCCGCGACAACCCGGCCTCGACGGTCGTCGCCGCCCTCACCAGGGCCCTCACCACCATCGACCCGGGCGACGTCGTCCGCGTCCGCCTGCACCCGGCCGACCTCGAGCTGCTCGACCCCGCCGACCTCGTCACGCTCGGCGTCGACGTCGTCCCGGATCCCGTGCTCGAGCGCGGCGACGCCCGCGCCGACCTCGAGGACGGCTTCCTCGACGCCACCCTCGGGACGGCCCTCGGCCGCGCCCGGACGATCCTCCTCGGCGGTGCCGCGTGATCGCCGCCGTGCAGGACCGTCTCGGTCGCGCCGCCCTCGCCGCGCGCCCGCAGCGCGTCGGGGTCGTCAGCAGCGTCGTCGGCCTCGGCGTCACCGTCGCGGGCCTGGAGTGCTCCCTGGGCGAGGTCGTCGAGATCGGCGACGGCCGCCTGGCCGAGGTCGTCGCGACGACCGCCTCCGGGATCCGCTGCATGCCTCTCGGCCCCCTCACGGGCGTCCACTCCGGCATGGCCGTGCGCCCCACCGGCCAGCCGATCCTCGTCCCCACCGGTCGCGGTCTCTTCGGCCGCGTGATCGACGGCCTCGGCCGGCCGATCGACGGCAAGGGTCCCCTCCTCAGCGACGGCCTCGCCCCGCTCGACCACGAGACGCCCTCGTCGATGCACCGCGCCCGGATCGCGTCGCCGCTGCAGCTCGGCGTCCGCGCCCTCGACACCCTCACCACGGTCGGCCGCGGCCAGCGCCTCGGCCTCTTCGCCGGCTCCGGCGTCGGCAAGTCGTCGCTCTTGTCGATGATCGCCCGCGGCACGGACGCCCAGGTGAGCGTCGTCGCCCTCGTCGGGGAGCGCGGCCGCGAGGTGCGCGAGTTCCTCGAGGACGACCTCGGCCCCGAGGGTCTCGCCCGTTCGATCGTGGTCGTGTCCACCTCCGACGAGCCCGCCCTGATGCGCCTCCGCGCCGCCTTCGTGGCCACGCGCATCGCCGAGTCGTTCCGCGACCGCGGCGCCGACGTCGTGCTGATGATGGACTCGCTGACGCGCGTCGCGATGGCCCAGCGCGAGATCGGCCTCTCGGTCGGGGAGCCCCCGGCCACGCGCGGCTACCCGCCGTCGACCTTCTCCACCCTCGCGACGCTCCTGGAGCGCGCCGGCACCGACCAGGTCGGCTCCATCACGGGCCTCTACACGGTGCTCGTCGACGGCGACGACCACAACGAGCCGATCGCCGACGCGGCCCGGAGCATCCTGGACGGCCACATCGTCCTCGACCGCAAGCTCGCCGTGACCGGCCACTTCCCGTCGATCGACGTGCTCGGCTCCATCTCGCGCGTCGCCTCCAAGGTCATCTCGCCCGAGCAGTCGGCGGCCGCGCGCACGCTCCGCACGGTCATGGCCGCGCGCAAGCAGGCCCAGGACCTCATCGACGTCGGCGCGTACCAGCCGGGCAGCAACCCGCTGGTCGACGCGGCCGTCGCCCACCAGGGCGACATCGACGACTTCCTGCAGCAGCGGATGGACGACCAGACCCCGTCGGCCGAGGCCTGGGCCCGGCTCCAGGCGCTCGCCGCCCGCCTCGCCGGGGGTGCGTCCGCATGAGGTCGTTCTCGCTCGCGGGTCTCCTCCGGGTCCGTCACGCGCAGCAGCAGAAGGCGATGGCCGAGCTGTCCGACGCCAACCGCCGCGTCCGCGACGTCGCCACGCGCCGCGCCCAGGTCGAGCGCACGCTCGAGGGCGCCGTCGCCGGCAACGCCGTCGTCACCGACGCGGGGACCCTGATCGCGATCGCGGCGGCCCGCGCCTCCACCCGGGGCATGCTGGCCGAGCTCGACGCGGTCGCCGACGCGCACCGCACCGCCGCCGACGAGGCGCAGACGGCCTACAACGCGAGCCGCGCCCGGGCCATCGCCCTCGAGAAGCTCGAGGCGCGCCACGTCGCGGAGGCGCTGGCCGAAGACCTCCACCAGGAGCAGATCGCGCTCGACGAGATCGCCTCCGTCGCACACCACCGAGACGACCTCCAGGGGGAGCAGTCATGAGCATCAGCACCGTGATGAGCAGGATCACCGAGATCCAGGACACCATCGCGCAGATCCGCACGGGTGCGTCCCCGGCCGGCTCCTCGGCGTCGTCGAGCGCCAGCGACGCCTCGAGCGCCACGGACTTCGCCTCCGCCCTCGCCACGGCGGGCGCCACCGGCACCGACGCCGCGACGTCGGGCACGACCGCGACCGGCACCGCGACTCCCGCGTCCCCCACCGGCGGACTCGTCGACAACGGCGTCACCGGCGACGACGTGGTGGCCGACGCCAAGAAGTACCTCGGCGTCCCCTACGTCTTCGGCGGCACGACGCGCTCGGGCATGGACTGCTCCGGCCTCGTGCAGACCGTCTTCAAGGACCTCGGGATCACGATGCCCCGCGTCGTCCCGGACCAGGCGAAGATGGGCGTCGCCGTCCCCGACCTCGCCCACGCCAAGGCCGGCGACATCATCTCGACGAAGAGCGGCGGGCACATCGTCATCTACCTGGGCGACGGCAAGATCCTGCACGCCCCGCGCCCCGGCAAGGACGTCCGCATCATCGACAACTACCTCAAGGACAGCGACATCGGATCGATCCGCCGCATCGTGCCCTCCAGCGACAGCGTGTCGGCCGCGCCGGTCTCCTCGGCGGCCTCCGCCTCCCGGATCGGCTCGACCTCGCAGTCCGACCTGATGCAGGCCGCGCTCCAGCAGTTCCTCGCCACGACGGGAGCCTCCGCATGAGCGGCCTGCCGATCGCCTCCACCGGTGTCGCTCCGGCCCGTGCCGCGCAGCGCCCCTCGTCCGTCCCCGACTCGGGTGCGGCCTCGTCGTTCGACCTGGCGATGCAGGGCGCGCAGGAGCCCCGTCCCGAGTCGTCCGCCGCGTCGAACGCCCCCGGGCACCGTGCGCCCCGCCACGCGGAGACCCGCGACGCCGCCGCGAGCACCCCGGGGAACGGCGCCCCCGCCGACCGGGAGACCGCGAGCGACGCCGCGTCCGCCGCTGCGCCCGCCACCGCGCCGACCGCCGCAGCACCGTCCGCCGCGTCGGCGTCCGCGTCCGCTCCCGCTTCCGCGGCCGCGACCCCGGTGCCGACGGCTCCCACCGTCTCGCCGTCGGCCGCGGCGCTGCTCGGCTCGGCGTTCGCCGCGGCCGCACTGGCTGCGAGCCCCGGTGCCCCGCTCGCCGGTCAGGCGACCGCGGGTGCCGCGGTCTCGGGTGCCACAGTCGCCGGTGCCACGGCCTCGGGCGCCACGGTGTCGGGTGCGACGGTCTCCGCCGCCTCCCCGCTCGCGGACCCCGTGGCCGCGACGCCCGCCGCCGCGGCCGTCTCGGTCGCCGTGACGCCCGCTCCCGTGCTGCCCGCCACCGACGGGACTCCGCTCGCCGGGCTCTCCACCGCCGCCGCGGCCGCCGATGTCGCGGTCGCTCCGGCCCGAGCTGCCGGGGGCCGAGTCGTCTCGACCGGTACCGCCTCGACCGGCACCGTCTCGACCGGCACCGTCTCGACCGGCACCGTCACGTCCTCTCGGGTCGCGTCCGCCACCGGACCGGCCGCGGGCGCCACCGCGGGTCTCCCGTCCGCCGCCGTCTCCGCGGCTGCCGCCCCCGGCGTCGCCGGTGCCGCCGGTGCCGCCGTCGCGACGCCGACCTCCCCGACCGCGGCGGCCGCTCAGGCCGCACCCGCGACCCCGGCCACCCCCTCGGGCGCCGCCGCACCGTCGGCGCCGGCTCCCGCGCCCGTCGCAGCCGCCGTCGCGCCGCCCGCGGCTCAGACCGCAGCCGCCGCCGTCGCCACCCCGGTGGCGTCCGGCGACGCGCGTCCCGCGGCGAAGTCCGCGGACCGTGCGGCAGCGGCCCCGGCCGTGGCAGGTGCCGGCGACGTCGCGCAGCCCCCCGCGGGCGCCACCGGAGCACCCGCCGTCGCGCAGCCGATGTCGACGACCGGTGCCGCGGCTCCTGCCGTCTCGCAGCCGGCGCAGCCGCAGCCTCTCGCCCAGCAGCTCGCTCGCCCCGTCTTCACGCTGGCCGCGGCCGGCACCGGCGAGCACGTCGTCACGGTCCAGGTCACGCCGGATGCGCTCGGCCCCGTCACGGTCCGCGCCCACGTCGCCGCGAGCGGGATGCACGTCGAGCTGTTCGCGCAGTCCGACGCCGGTCGCGACGCGGTGCGCGGCATCCTGCAGGATCTCCGCCGCGACCTGCAGACGTCGGGCCTCCAGGCGAGCGTCGACCTGTCGTCGCAGAACCAGCCCTCCGGCCAGTCGGGCGGGCAGGCCGCCGCTCAGGCGAACGCGCAGGCCCAGGCGGACGCCCGCCGAGAGGCCGCCGCCGACGCGGGCCGGGCGCAGCAGCGCGACGGTCGCCCCGCGGCAGGCGGCACCCCCGAGATCGCCGGCCTCGTGCGCGACCCGCGCTCGACGCTCACCGCCACCTCCATCGACGTGATGGCCTGAAAGGACGACCCCATGCCACTCGACGGCATCACCGGAACGGTGTCCACCAGCGTTCCCGCCACCTCCACCAGCGCCACCCGAACTCCCAAGCAGGAGATGGACAGCCAGATGTTCATGCAGCTCCTCGTGAAGCAGCTGCAGAACCAGGATCCGTCGTCGCCGATGGACACGAACGCCATGATCAGCCAGACCACGCAGCTGGCGATGATGGAGCAGGTCACCAACAACACCACCACCGGCAACGAGAACTTCTCGCTGCAGATGCGCATCTCGGCCGCCAACCTCGTCGGCCGACAGGTCTCCTACACGGACGCCGCCACCGGCAAGGCGGTCACGGGCACGGCGAGCGCCGTCTCGTTCGCCGGGTCGGTGCCGACCGTCACCGTCGGCGGCAAGGACATCGACCTCGACTCGATCTCCGGCGTCGTCGATCCCACGGTCGCCGCCAAGGCCTCCTGACCCCCCCCCAGCTCTCCCGCTCTTCTCCACCCCTCCTTCCTCGAAAGGCAGTCACCATGCTCCGCTCGCTCTACTCCGGCATCGCCGGCCTCCGCGCCCACCAGACCATGCTCGACGTCACCGGCAACAACATCGCCAACGTCAACACCGTGGGCTTCAAGGGCTCCGCGACCGTGTTCCAGGACACCCTGTCGCAGATCACCCACGGCGCCGGCGGCCCGCAGGCCGGCCTCGGCGGCACCAACCCCGCGCAGGTGGGCCTCGGCGTGCAGGTCGCCGGGATCACGACGAACTTCTCCCAGGGCTCGGCGCAGGCCACCGGCAAGGCCACCGACCTGATGATCTCGGGCGACGGCTTCTTCGTCACCCGGAGCGGCAACCAGAGCGTCTACACGCGCGCCGGGTCGTTCGACTTCGACGCCCAGGGCCGCCTCACCACGACCGACGGCAAGATCGTCCAGGGCTACTCGGCGACCAACGGGGTCGTGAACACCGGTGGCGGGCTCTCCGACATCATGCTCCCCGTCGGCGCGACCTCCCCGGCGCTCGCCACCACGTCGGCGAAGGTCGGCGGCAACCTGCCCGGCGACGCGGCGACCGGCACCGCGATCACCCGCGACGTCGACGTCTACGACGCGCAGGGCACGAAGCGCACGCTCACGCTGAACTTCACGAAGACGGCGGCCGGCTGGGACGTCGCCGGCTCCGACGGGACCGGCGCGACGGGCACCACGAGCCTCGCGTTCTCGAACGGACAGCAGACGACGGCGGGCTCGCTGGCCGTCGGCGGCATCACCGTGGACCTGTCGAAGGCCACCGGTTACGCCTCGCTCTCGACCGCGGCCATCTCCGACGTCGACGGCCGCCAGGCCGGCACGCTGAACGGCTACACGATCTCCGCCGACGGCACGCTCATCGGCTCGTTCTCGAACGGCCAGTCCTCCGCGCTCGGCCGCATCGCGCTCGCCACCTTCACCAACCCCGCGGGTCTCGAGAAGGTCGGCAACTCCGGCTACGTCGCGACCGCCAACTCCGGTGCCATCGCCGTGGGCGCCCCCGGCGACCCGGGCCGCGGCGCCCTCGCCGGCGGCACCCTCGAGATGTCGAACGTCGACCTCTCGCAGGAGTTCACCAACCTGATCGTCGCCCAGCGCGGCTTCCAGGCCAACGCGCGCATCATCACCACGTCCGACGAGGTGCTCCAGGAGCTGACGAACCTCAAGCGCTAGCGCTCCGGCGCCCTCCGCGCCGCCCGCTCGTCACACGTCCCGGCCCGGGGCACGCGAACCTTCGCGTGTCCCGGGCCGTTCCGCGTGGCGCGGGCAGCGGGGCGGCGCTGCGGCGCGCCGCCTCAGGCGCGACGACGCAGGAGCGTCACGAGCGCACCGCCGGCCAGCAGGAGCAGCGCGCCGAGCCCGACCAGCGGCATCGGCGCCGAGCCGGTGAACGCGAGCTCGGTGGGAGCCCCCGCCGCCGTGTCCACCCCGCCGGCGCCGGCGTCGCCGCCGACACCCGCGACCGGCGTCGCCGGGTCGGTGCACGGGTAGCTCCCCTGCCGGAACGAGAACCCGTCGGTGTCGTTGTCGTCGGCGTAGAAGGTGGATCGCTGTCCGGCCGTGCAGGTCCCGGCGGGAGCGACGGCGAAGCCCTCGTTGGCAAGGGCCCGGTCGGCGTCGCGGGGGGCGTCGTAGAGGGTCTCCTGCGCGAACGCGCCGTTCTCGTCGATGCCGAAGAGCGCCGTCTGCCCGGAGCAGGCGTCGTCGCAGACGACCCACAGTCGGCCGAGGTCCGCGTCGAACTGGACGTCCGCCACGATCGGGAACGACGTGGCGATCGTCGCGACGCGGTGGAACGCGCCGTTCGGCATCAGCGCGTACGCGGAGACGCTGGCGGTGCCCTCGATCCCGACGAAGAAGAGGCCGTCCCCGTGGCCGGCGTAGTCGGCGGGGGAGTACGCGGCGCCCGTCGACCGGTCCACGAATCCGCCGTCGGTCAGGAAGGAGTCGGGGACGAACGTGACGCCCTCGGCGCCGGAGTTCGCGCCGAGCCCGGGGAAGTCGGGCGCGAGGTTCCACTCGTCCGTCGCGGAGAGGGAGGTCGCGGCTCCTGCGGTGTCGTATCGCAGGATCGAGGGCCTGCTGACGGAGGAGGCCTGGTCGTCGCGCTCCGTGGCGACGTAGACGCCGCCCGAGGAGGAGTCGTCGGCCACGGTCACGCCCTCGGCGTCGGGTGTTCCCGTGCCGTCGGCGTAGTGCAGCGTCTTGCCGGCGCTCCAGCCGCCGGTGGTCTGCGGGGCCCAGCCGCCGCGGCCGTCCGGGACGATCCGGTAGAGGAGACCGTTGCCGTTCTCGACGCCCCAGAGCACCCCGTCGGCGCTCGTGCCGGAGGGCTCGTAGTCGAGTCCGCTGAGGTCGCCCGTGAAGGTCGATTCAGCGTCGAGGGGCGTCTCGTCGGGGGCGCCGGGCCAGGGCGTCGCGGCGACGGTGCCGGCGAAGGCGTTCGCGGAGCCCCTGGTCGACGCGGAGGTCTCGGCGAAGCCGCCCGTCCCGTCGGGGTCGCGGCCGTAGGTGGTGCCGGCGTGCGCGGTCCAGCCGTACGAGTCGATGAGGGTCGTGCCGTCGGCCGTGAACAGGCGCACGGTGTCGGCGCTGCCGAGGCCGAAGTCGAAGCCGTCCGGAGTCGACGCCGTCTTCTCGTCGAGCACCAGGAAGGCGCCGGGGGCGATCGTCGTGCCGGCGGGGATCGTGTAGGAGTGCGCGTCGTCGCCGTCCTTGAGGACGAGGCCGGAGACGTCGACCGGGGCGGCCCCGACCGTGGTCAGCTCGACCCAGTCGCCGGGGGTGCCGCCGTTCGACTCGACCTCGTTGATGCGCACGGGGGAGGAGCAGTCGTTCGCCGCGCCCTTCGTCGACGCCGTGGTCGTGGTCAGGGCGCCCGTGCCGTCGGGGCACCGGCCGTAGGTGACCGCGCTGTGGGCGGTCCAGGCGTAGGAGGCGACCAGGGTGTTCGCGGTGTCGTAGAGGCGGGCCGAGTCCGGGGCGCCGAGACCGAAGGAGAAGCCCTCGGGATCGGTCGTCGTGGCCTGGTCGACGACGAGGAACCCGCCGGGCTCGACGACGGACCCGGCCGGCAGAACGTACTTCGCGTGCGTGTCGTCGGAGTCGAGGAAGCCGTAGCCCGACACGTCGATCGGGGCCGCCGACGTGTTCGTCAGCTCGACCCAGTCCGTGTCGTCGCCGTTCGACTCCACCTCGTTGACGACGACGCCGGTCGAGGGGGCAGGAGCCGCGGCCGCGACGGTGGCCGTGGCGGCGATCAGCCCCGCGGAGGCGAGGAGGCCGGCGAGGCCGAGGGTGGCGAGGCGGCTGGGAAGCGGGCGCATCGGTGTCCGTTCTGTCGTGTCGTTCGTGTGAGTCTTCCCACGGCAGGTGTCGCCCGGGTGAACAGGTCGTCCCACCGCCGCCGCGAAATCCGCGCGACCGCGCCTAACGACCCCCCGCCCCCTGCCGATAGTGAGTGATAGCAGCGCAGGATGCGCGCTCCGCGGGACACGGATGGACCGCGGGAACACAGACCTAGGACGGGCCGATGATCGTCGTCACACGACTCAATGACAGTCAGTTCGCGATCAACCCCGACTTGATCGAGCGAATCCACGAGACCCCCGACACCACCATCGTCATGGTGGACGGGGCGAAGTACATCGTCACGGAGACGATGGCCGAGGTGATCGACCTGATCGCGCGGTACCGCTCGCGGATCGTGGCCCTCGCCTACGGCGACGAGCCCGCCTCGCAGCGATCGCAGGACAGACGCCCGCTCGAGCTCGTGCCGCCCGCCCCCTTCACGCGTCGGGAGCGGTGACGTGGATCCGGCAACCATCATCGGCCTCGTCGTCGCGTTCGGGGCCCTCTTCGGCATGATGACGATGGAGCACGTCGGCATCGTCTCCATCTTCCTGCCCGCGCCCATGATGCTCGTCTTCGGGACGACCATCGGCGTCGGCCTCGCCGGCGGCGCCCTCAAGGACACCGTCAACGCGTTCAAGTCGGTCCCCAGCGCGATCCTCGCCAAGAAGTCGAACCCGGCGAAGCAGATCGACGACCTCGTCACCATCGCCGAGAAGGCCCGGGCCAACGGCCTGCTGGCGCTCGAGCAGGAGGCGGAGGGCATCGACGACCCGTTCCTCAAGGGCGCGCTGCAGAGCGTGGCCGACGGGACCGACGGCGACGAGCTCCGCGAGCTCCTCGAGGACGAGATCCAGTCCCGCACGTCGCAGTCCCGACAGGCGGCGAAGTTCTTCATGAGCCTCGGCGGCTACGCGCCGACCGTCGGCATCATCGGCACCGTCGTGTCGCTGACCCACGTGCTCGAGAACCTCTCCACTCCCGACAAGCTCGGGCCGCTCATCGCGAGCGCCTTCGTCGCGACCCTCTGGGGTCTGCTCACCGCCAACCTCATCTGGCTGCCGATCGCCGGCCGCATCAAGCGCGTCATGGAGCTCGAGGTGGCGCGGATGACGCTGCTCATGGAGGGCGTCCTCGCCGTCCAGGAGGGCACCCAGCCGCGCCTCCTCGGCGAGCGCCTCCGCGCCATGGTGCCGAAGGCCGACCTCCCGCCCGAGGGCAAGCTCGTGAAGTCGAAGAAGGTCTCCGAGCCGCAGGAAGCGGAGGCGGCGTGAGCTCCAAGCGCCGCCGCCGGGGCGGCCACGGAGACGCCCACGAGGGCGACGAGCACCCGGACGAGCGCTGGATGGCGTCCTACATGGACATGATCACGGTGCTGATGTGCATGTTCATCGTGCTCTTCGCGATGTCGTCGGTCGACCAGCAGAAGTTCATGGCGCTGAAGGAGTCGCTCGCGACGGGATTCGGTCAGACGGTGTCGAAGAAGATCGACACCGCCTCCGGCACGATCGTCCGGGCCGACCAGGTCACGAAGGACGCCAAGGGCTACTCCGCCAGCAAGACCGCGGCCGAGTCGTCGACGAGCGCCAGCGGCTCCTCGAAGACGAACAGCGACAGCGCCACGGGCGCCGGGGCCGGTCAGGGCGGCAAGCTCGCCGCGGCCAGCGCTCCCACGGCGGCTCAGACGGCCGCCAACACCAAGCTGGCGACGGCCGAGGTCGACGACCTCACGAGCATCCGGAACGCCATCGAGAAGAACCTCCAGGCGAGGGGTCTCGCCAAGGACGTCCAGTTCCTCGTGACCTCGCGCGGCCTCACGGTCCGCCTGGTCGGCTCGGAGACGTTCTTCGACTCCAACTCCGCCGACCTCTCCGGCATGGCCCGCCAGGTCATGGACGCGATCGCACCGGTGCTGAAGACGGCCGGCCACGAGGTCTCGGTGGAGGGTCACGCCGACTCCCGCGACTCCGCGGCGCCCTATCCCACGAACTGGGAGCTCAGCGCGGCCCGCGCCACCGGGGTCCTGCGCGACCTCGTGGAGCGCGGCGGGATCTCGCCCGTGCAGATCCAGTCGGTCGGCTACGGCTCGTCCAGGCCGCTCGCGGCGGGCACGTCGGACGCCGATCTGGCGAAGAACCGACGGGTCGACATCGTGGTCCTGTCCAACCAGAAGGACGACGTCAACGCCCTCATCCCGAAGATCGCCGCCGCGGAGGCCGCCGCCCACTAGTCACGCCGTCGAGATGTTTAACTAACGAGCCGCCCCGGCCGGTCGATAAGTCTTTTCGTGACCCTCCTCGACCAGATCGCCCCCGCGGTGCAGAAGCCCGTGCGTTCGGTCGAGGTGTACGACTTCCGCCGTCCGACGACGCTGGCCCGCGAGCACTCGCGCGTGCTCGAGCTCGCCTTCGAGACGTTCGCCCGCCAGTGGGGCACGCAGCTCACCGCGAAGGTCCGCGTCCTGTCGCAGGTCACCTGCGAGCAGGTCTCGATGACCACGTACGACGAGTTCGCGGCGTCGCTCCCCGCCACCACGGCCATGGTCCTCTGCCCGCTCGAGGGCGTCAGCGCCAAGGCGGTCATCCAGTTCCCGTCGGCCGCGGCCCTCGGCTGGGTCACCCACATGCTCGGGGGCGCAGGAGCCGCGACCGCGTCGCTACCGGAGCGCAAGTTCACGCCCATCGAGCAGTCGCTCATCCGACGCCTCATGGACGACGCGCTCGAGGACCTCCGCTACTCGTTCGGCTCCCTCCTCGTCGCCTCGATCTCCGTCGGCGGCTTCCAGTACAACTCGCAGTTCGCCCAGGCGGCCGCGAAGAGCGACCTGATGATCGTCGCGTCGTTCGAGATCCGCGTCGGCGAGGCCACCGCCCCGGCGACGCTGGCGATCCCCGCCGAGGTCCTGCTGCCGCAGCTCGGCGAGACCAACCCGACCTCGACCGCGGCCAACGCCCGGGAGCTCATCGACGGCCAGCTGGCCGCCGTCCCCGTCGAGGTCGCCCTCCAGTTCCTCCCGGCCCGGGTGCTCCCGAGCGTCGTCCTCGACCTCGCGGTGGGCGACCTCGTCCGCCTCCCGCACCCGGAGCACCGCCCGCTCGACGTCACGGTCGGCGGCGAGGCCGTCGGCCGCGCCGCGGTCGGCGCCAACGGGCCGCGCCTCGCCGGCATCATCGTCACCACCGAAGAGAGACTCGCATGACCACGACCGTCACCGCCCTGCACGAGGCCGCCGCGAAGGCCCTCATCGGCCAGCTGCCGTCGTCGTTCCCGCTGCTCACGCAGCCGGTCTCGGGGATCCCCGCCGAGGTCGTCGACGCGGCCGTCACGGCGTCGTTCGTCGGCCACGTCTCCGCCGACTTCGCCCTGGTCGTGACCGAGCTCGGTTCGATCGACGAGTCGCCGGAGTCGCCGCGCATCGACAGCCGCGACCTGCTCCGCCCCGCCCTCGAGGCCGCCTCGTCGGCCCTCGGCGCCGGTGTCCTCTCCGAGGTCCGGGCGACGGGTGCCGCCGAGCTCGCGGCCGACCCGGACAGCGTCGTCTTCGAGTTGATCGACGCGGGGCGCGCCACCGGCTGGTTCGTCGTCCGGATCCGCGAGAACGGCACGATCGCCGGCCCGTCGATCGCCGGCTCCGTCGCGGACAAGCTCGGACGCATCAACAACGTCGAGATGGCGCTGACCGTCGAGATCGGCCGCACCCGCATGTCGGTGCGCGACGTGCTCGGCCTCGAGCCGGGCGCCGTCATCGAGCTGGACCGGTCGGCGGGGGCTCCGGCCGACGTCCTGCTGAACGGCCGCCTCATCGCCCACGGCGAGGTCGTCGTCGTCGACCAGGACTACGCGATCCGCATCACGCAGATCCTCGACATCGCGGACGGGCAGAACTGACCGTGGACTCCCTCTTCGTCGGCCTCCGGGTCGTGGTCTCCCTCGGAGCCGTGCTGGCGCTGCTCTGGGTGATCTCGCGCAAGGTCTCGAAGTCGGGCCGCGTCACGCGCTCCGCCAAGCACGTCACGGTGGTCGCCCGCCAGGGCATCTCCGGCAAGGCCAGCGTCGCCGTCGTCGACGTCGAGGGAACCCGCTACGTCCTGGGCGTCACGGAGCACCAGGTCACCGTCCTCGGGGCCGCCGAGGCACCGCAGGATGCCCGGGTCACGACCCTCGCCCCCGCGATCGCCGCCCCGGCCGCTCCCGCCGCCCCCTCGTTCGAGACGGCACTGGCCTCCGCGCGCGACGCCGCACCCGCCGCCGTCGTCGCACCCGCCGCGGCACCCCTCGGGGAGCGCCGTGCCGCCCGCGCCGTGGCACCGCAGCCGACGTCCGCGCTCGCCGGATCGATCCTCTCCGCCGGCACCTGGAAGCAGGCCGCGGCCGCGATGAGATCGCACAGGCGCGCATGACCGAGACGTCCCTCCGCCGCTCCACCTGGCAGGCGGCGCCGGTCGGCGTGCCCGCGCCGGTCCTCTTCGCGGCGCGCAGCGCCGAGGCGACCCGCGGCGGCGCCCTCCTCGCGGCTCTCCGCGCGGGGGCCGAGATCTCGCTGGCCGGCCGGCTGCTCGGCGCCGCCCGGCGCGAGACGCTCACCACCCGGGTGCGCGACCGCCGCGACCGCCGCGCCGATCTGGCCCGCATCCTGCGCGTCACCGCCATCGTCGTGGCCGTCGTCTGCCTCGTGCTCGGCTTCCTCCTCCTGACGGCCAACGCCGGTCACGCCGCACCCGTCACGCCGTCGGCGCCCGCGACCCCCGCCGGCCCGACGGGCACCGCGACGACCGGCACCGGCGGCCTCTCCGTCGACATCAACGGCCCCGACGGGAAGCCGTCCTCGGCCGTCGTCACGCTCCTCGGCCTCACGCTGCTGAGCGTCGCGCCCGCCCTCCTGCTGATGATGACGAGCTTCACGAAGATCTTCGTCGTCCTCGCGATGACGCGGAACGCCCTGAGCCTCCAGTCGATCCCGCCGAACCAGGTCATCGCGGGCCTCGCGCTCTTCCTGTCGCTGTTCATCATGGGCCCGGTGCTGATGCACATCAACGACCTCGCGCTGCAGCCCTACCTCAACGGCAAGATCGACTTCCAGCACGCGATCACGCTCGCCGAGGGGCCGATCCGCTCCTTCATGACGCCGCACACCCGCGAGGAGGACATCGCCCTGATGACCCGCGCGGCCCACCGGACCAACCCCGCCTCGATCGACAAGACGCCGATGCTCACGCTGATCCCGGCGTTCATGATCTCCGAGCTGCGCGCCGCGTTCATCATCGGCTTCGTCATCTTCATCCCGTTCCTCGTCATCGACCTCGTCGTCTCGGCGGCGCTGATGTCGATGGGCATGATGATGCTCCCGCCGGTCATGATCTCCCTCCCCTTCAAGATCCTGCTGTTCGTCCTCGTGGACGGCTGGGGTCTCATCATCAAGAGCCTGATCGCGAGCTACAACTGATGAACGTCAACGGAGTCCTCGACATCGGCGTGCAGGCCCTGCTCGTCGCCGGCAAGCTCGCCGCCCCGGTCCTGATCACCTCGCTCGTGGTCGGCTTCGCGATCTCGCTGCTGCAGTCGATCACGCAGATCCAGGAGCCGACGCTCGCCTTCGTGCCGAAGGCCGTCGCCGTCGCGATCGCCCTCGTCGTCTGCGGCAGCTGGATGATCTCGACCATGGTCGGGTTCACCACCGATCTCTTCGACAAGATCCCGTCGCTCCTCGGCGCCGCCTGATGGACTTCCGCTTCGACATGAGCGCGGTCGAGGCCGTCATGCTCGCCGGCGTCCGGATCGTGACGTTCCTCATGATCGCGCCGCCGTTCTCCTACAAGGCGATCCCCGCGAACGTGAAGGCGATGCTGAGCGTCGGCCTGGCGATCGCCGTGTCGCCGACGGTGATCCCCGGGTACCGGTCGCTCGACACGGGCGACTTCCTCGTCGCCCTCGTGCTGGAGCTCGTGACCGGAGCCGTCCTCGGCTTCCTCGTCTGGCTGATCTTCGCGGCCGTCCAGGCCGCGGGCAGCGCCATCGACCTGTTCGGCGGCTTCTCGCTCGCTCAGGCCTACGACCCGGGCTCGAACGTCAACGGCGCGCAGTTCACCCGCCTGTTCCAGATGACGTCGCTCGTGCTCCTCTTCACCTCGGGCGGGTACCAGCTCATCATCGGCGGCCTGACCCGCACGTTCGCGGCCGTCCCCCTGGCCGGCGGACTCGATCTGGCGCACCCGGCGGAGATGCTCACCCGCTCGCTCACGCAGATGTTCGTCGCGACGCTCCAGATCGCGGGCCCGCTCGTGGTCGTGCTGTTCCTCGCGGACGTCGGCCTGGGGCTCCTGACCCGCGTCGCCCCCGCCCTGAACGCGTTCCAGCTCGGGTTCCCGCTCAAGATCATGATCACGCTCGGCCTCGGCGGGATGGTGTTCGTCGCCCTGCCCCAGGTCGTCTCGGCGCTCAGCGACCAGGCCGTCAAGGCCGTGCTGGGGGTGAGCTGATGTCCGACAGCGGCGAGAAGACAGAGCAGGCCACAGACAAGCGGATGCGGGAGGTCCACTCCAAGGGCCAGCTCGCGAAGTCCACCGATGTCAGCGCGTGGGTCGGCGTCGGCGTGGCCGTCATCATGATGCCCGCGACGATCGGCCGGGCCTCCGAGGCGGGCCTCCACCAGATGCTCACGATCCAGGACGTCATCGCGGCCCCCACCCCGCAGAAGGCGACCGAGGCGCTGTCGTCCGGAGTCGCCTCCATGGGCGGCATCGTCCTGCCGATGCTCATCGCGGTCGCCGTCGCCGTCCTCGCCACCGCGATCGTCCAGGGCGGGGTCCACCTCAAGAAGATGGCCGGCAAGTTCGAGCAGTTCAACCTTCTCGAGGGCGTCAAGCACACCTTCGGCATGATGGCCCTCTGGAACGGCGTGAAGACGCTCCTCAAGACGGGCGTCGTCGCGATCGTCCTCTGGGTCGCGATCCAGAAGCTCATGCCGGTCCTCCTCGGCGCGAACCTCCCCCTCGAGTCGCTCGTCGCCGCGGCCAAGGGCGGCGTCTCGTCGCTCGTCGTGGCCGCCGTCGGCGCCGGCCTCGTCCTCGCCTTCTTCGACGTCATCGTCGTCATGCGGCGCAACCGCAAGAAGACGCGGATGTCGAAGAAGGAGGTCAAGGACGAGAGCAAGCAGTCCGACGGCGACCCCCTGATCCGGCAGCAGCGCCGTGCCCGCGCCATGGCGATGAGCCGCAACCGGATGATGACGAAGATCGCCGACGCCGACGTCGTCATGGTCAACCCCACGCACGTCGCCGTCGCCCTCAAGTACGAGCCCGGCCGCTCGGCTCCGCGCGTCGTCGCGAAGGGCTCCGGCGAGGTCGCCCGCGGTATCCGCGAGCGCGCCGAGGCCGAGGGCGTCCCCATGGTCCGCGACATCCCGCTCGCGAGGGCGCTGCACGCGGCCTGCGAGCTGGGCGACGAGATCCCCGTCGACCTCTACTCGCCCGTCGCCCGCGTCCTCACCTTCGTCATGGCGCTCAAGGCGCGCGGCTCGGCCGCCGCCGCGGGCGTCCACACCATGCCCGGCGGCACCATCCGCGCCGAGCCGGAGCCCCGCTCCACCGCCCCCGAGACCTCGATCCGCCCGATGCCCGCTGGAGGCCTCGCATGAAGAACCTGCCCAAGCTCGCCGTCCCCGTCGGCGTCGTCGGCATCGTCCTGCTGCTCGTCGTGCCCGTGCCGGCGATGCTCCTCGACGCGCTCATCATCTGCAACATCCTGCTGGCGCTGGTCATCCTGCTCACGACGATGTTCGTCAAGAAGCCGATGGACTTCTCGGTCTTCCCCTCGCTCCTGCTCGTCGCGACGCTCTTCCGCCTCGGCCTCAACGTCGCCTCGACCCGCCTCGTGCTCGGCCAGGGCTTCGCCGGCGACGTCATCCAGGCCTTCGGCCACGTCGCCGTCTCCGGATCGGTCATCATCGGCGCGGTGATCTTCCTCATCCTCGTCGTCATCCAGTTCGTCGTCGTGACGAAGGGCGCCGAGCGCGTCGCGGAAGTGGGCGCGCGCTTCACCCTCGACGCGATGCCCGGCAAGCAGATGGCGATCGACGCCGACCTCAACGCGGGCCTCATCACCGACGAGATCGCCAAGCAGCGCCGCGCCGAGGTCGCCGGTGAGGCCGACTTCTACGGCGCCATGGACGGTGCGTCGAAGTTCGTGAAGGGCGACGCGATCGCGGGCATCCTGATCATCATCATCAACCTCATCGGCGGCATCGCGACCGGCATGATCACGGGCGGCCTCAGCATCGGCGACGCGCTCAGCAAGTACGGCATCTTGACGATCGGCGACGGCCTCGTCACCCAGATCCCGGCCCTGCTGATGGCCGTCTCCACCGGCATGATCGTGACCCGCTCGAACGCGGAGTCCGACCTCGGCTCGACGGCGGGGCAGCAGCTCACGCAGTCCCGCACCGCCGTCATGATCGCCGGGGTCGCCGCCATCGGCATGGCGTTCATCCCCGGGATGCCCATCGTCCCGTTCGTCGTCGTCGGCGGGCTCCTGCTCGTGATCGGCCAGCGCATCAAGGCCAAGGCGGCCGCCGAGGTGGCGAGGGCCGAGCAGGAGGCGCGCGCCGTGGCGCAGGTCGTGCCGACGGAGACGACCGACGACCTGCTCGAGCAGATGCGCGTCCACGCGCTCGAGATCATGCTCGCCCCCGACCTCGTCGACATGGTCTCCGGCGCCTCCGACGACCTCCTCGGGCGGGTCCGCGCGCTGCGCCGCAAGGTCGCCATGGAGCTGGGCGTCGTGGTGCCGCCGGTCCGGACCCGCGACAACGTCGAACTGCCGCCGTCGACCTACGCGATCCGCATCGCCGGCGTCGAGGCCGGCCGCGGCATGGCCCCGGCCGGGAAGGTCCTCGCCCTCGGCGACTACCTCGACGCGCTCCCCGGCACGACGACGATCGAGCCGGTCTTCGGCCTCGCCGGCAAGTGGGTCCCCGCCGAGATGCGCCACTCCGCCGAGATGACAGGCGCGACCGTCATCGACCGGGTCTCCGTGCTCGTGACGCACCTCTCCTCGATCATCTCGAACAACGCCGCCCGCCTCCTCAGCCGCGAGGACGTCCGGGTCCTCGTCGAGGGCGTCAAGACCGTCAACGCGCCGGCCGTCGACGAGCTGATCCCGGGGATGCTCAGCATGGCCGAGCTGCAGCGCGTCCTCCAGGGACTCCTCCAGGAGCAGATCCCGATCAACGACCTCGGCCGCATCTGCGAGGGCCTGACGCTCCGTGCCAAGATCTCGACCGAGCCGGAGGGCCTCATCGAGGCCGCCCGCGCGGCCCTCGGCCCCGCGCTCGCCGCGCAGTACCTCGACGGGAACACCCTCCGCGTCATCATGATCGAGCCGGGACTCGAGCAGTCGCTCCTCGAGGGCCTGCGTCCCTCGGAGGTGGGCACGCAGATCCTGCTCGACGCCCACCGCATCGAGACCATCGTGACGTCGCTGAAGAACCAGCTCGCCGGGGTCGAGGCGATGGGAAAGAGCGCCGTGCTCGTCTGCGCACCCGCCCTGCGACCTGCGATCCGCCGCCTCGTCTCCGCCCAGACCGGCGGCCTCCCCGTGCTCTCGTACCAGGAGGCGACCGTGGCCAACGTCACGATCGAGACGGTCGGGGTGGTGCGCGGTGTCGACTCGCTCGCGGCCTGACGACTGGCGCCGCGGGCCTGATCGTCGGAGGATTGCCGAATGACTCCGACGCGCATCGTCATGAAGGGCAAGACGCTCGACGCCCTCGCCACCCAGGTGCGCGTCGAGCACGGCCCCCGCGCGCGCATCGTCTCGGCGGAACGCGTGACCTCCGGCGGCATCGCCGGGCTCTTCTCGCGCACCTTCGTCGAGGCCACGGTCGAGCTTCCCGAGCGCGGTCGGCGGGCCGCCCGACCCGGCTCGCAGGATGCCCGGGCCGCAGCCGCTCCGCCCCCGGCCCAGCGCGCCTTCGAGCCCTCGCCCGCTCAGCGCGTCGGCCTCGCCGCGCTCCTCGCCGACGCGGAGGACGCCGAGGAGGCGTTCGCGCAGGAGGAGACCCCGCCCGAGCCCGTCGTGTCGACGCGGTCGGGCGCCTTCGCCGACCTGATGGACGACCTGGCCTTCAACGGGGTCGTCCCCGAGCCGGTCGTCGGCGCTCCCGCACCCGCCGCCGCGACCCCCGTCCCCTCCGCCTCCGCGTCCTCCGCCGCGGCCTCGGCCCGCATCGCCCCCGCGCTCCTCGACGGACCGGGCGATCTCGTCGTGGTCCTCGGGGAGCGCCCCGACGTCGTCGCTCTCGTGCAGACGATCGCCGAGGGCTCGACGCGGGCCCGAGCGGCCGTCCGGGTTGCAGGATCCGCGGCCGACGGCCGCCACGTCGCCGTCGCCGACCGCCGAGGAGCCCTCGAAGCGCGCGCCTCCGGGGTCGAGCTCGATCGCGCGACCCTCGTCGCCGTCGGCTGGGACGGCGGGGCGGCCGAGACGGTCCGCGCGCTCGCCGCCGACCAGATCTGGATCGCCGTCGACGCCGGCCGGAAGCACGCCGACACCGAGCGGTGGCTCCGCGCGGCGTCCACGGCCATCGACGCCGACGGCCTCGTCGTCCAGGGCAGCGCGACGACCTCCACGCCGGAGACGGTCGAGTCGCTCGGCCTCCCCGTGGGCTGGCGCGACGCCTGAGCCCTCCCGCCTCCGCGGGATCGGGTCGGGACGCGCCGAAACGCCGCGCCGTGGCCCGCGGCCCGTTAGTCTGGGTCGATGCTGGTGCTTACGCGCAAGGTCGGGGAGAGGATCCTCATCGGTGACGACATCGTCCTCACCATCCTCGACTCCCGCGGCGACGGGATCCGCGTCGGCATCGACGCCCCGCGCGGCATCAAGGTCCAGCGCGAAGAGGTCGTGCGCGCCGTCATCGAGGCCAACGCCGAGGCCGAGGCCGCGGCGGCCGGAGACGACGCCGAGGCGCGGATCCGCGACCTGCTGTCGACGCCCGAGCCCGCGACTCCTGCGGCCCCCGAGCGCGCTCGGCCCGACGGCGCCCGGCCCGACGGCGCTGCCGACAAGGCCTAGCGGCCGCTCCCGAACACGCTGCGCGACGGCTCCGGCGACGGGACGGCCGTCGCGTCGGTCACGATGGGCGCGCCCGCGGTGAAGTCGCGCAGTTCCCGCCCCGACACCACCTTCGCGGGAAGCGGGTCGGACGAGTAGACGCGCGGCATGACGTCCGTGGGCAGCGGCCGGTGCGACGCGACGAGCACGACGTTGCCGAATCGACGCCCCTTCAGGGTCGCAGGATCCGCGACAGCGGCCACGTGCTCGAAGACGGCTCCCACCGTGGAGGCCTGGCCCCGGGCGAACGCGAGACCCGCGCCGTCGGCCGAGTTGACCACGAGGATCCCGCCCGGCGACAGGAACACGGCCGCGGCCGTGTAGAACTCGAGCGACGTCACGTGCGCGGGGATCTGCGACCCGCCGAACACGTCGACGACGAGGAGGTCGACCGTGCCGTGCAGCCCCTTCGGCAGCTTCAGCATCACCTCGCGGGCATCGCCGTAGCGGATGCGGATCGAGGCGCCGCGCGGCAGCGGGAGCTCGCGGCGGACCAGATCGACGAGGTCCTGCTCGAGCTCGATCACCTGCTGCCGGGAGCCCGACCGCGTCGCCTCGACGTAGCGGGGGAGCGTGAGGGCGCCCGCGCCGAGGTGGAGGGCCGTGATCGGGCCCGCGGGCAGGAGGTCGATGGCGTGGCCGATCCGGCGGATGTACTCGAACGCCAGGTGCGTCGGGTCCTCCAGGTCGACGTGCGACTGCGGGGTGCCGTCGACGACGAGGGTGAACGATCCGGGGCTGTAGCGGTCGACGTCGATGCGGGCCTGGCCGGCGCCGATCGTGATCTCGGGCACGGTGTCGTCGCTCATGCCCCAAGCCTCGCACGATCTCCCCCCGGCGACGCCGTCGGCGGGCGGCCCGAC
Source organism: Frondihabitans sp. 762G35 (assembly GCF_002074055.1). Lineage (NCBI taxonomy): Bacteria > Bacillati > Actinomycetota > Actinomycetes > Micrococcales > Microbacteriaceae > Frondihabitans > Frondihabitans sp. 762G35. Next base: position 273,025 of record NZ_CP014619.1, read on the forward strand.
CGGTACGATCCGAGCATGACGACCACCGCTCTCATCACCGGCGCCTCCACGGGGATCGGCGCCGAGTTCGCCCGACGTCTCGCCGAGGACGGCCTCGACCTCGTCCTCGTCGCCCGCAGCGAGAACAAGCTCGAGGAGCTCGCCGCCTCGATCCGCCGGGCCACGCGCTCCACGGTGACCGTGCTGGTGCGAGACCTCGGGCGTCCCGACGCCGCCGAGGAGCTCGTCGCCGAATGCGCCACGAGGGGCCTCGAGATCGACTTCCTTCTCAACAACGCCGGGTTCGGCACCCACGGACTCGTGGCCGAGGCCGACCCGGCGAAGTTGGCCGCCGAGATCCAGCTCAACTGCGTCGCCCTCACCGAGCTGTCGACGCGCTTCCTCCCCGCGATGATCTCGCGCGGTCGCGGCACGATCGTCAACGTCGCGAGCAACGGCGCGTTCCAGCCGCTCCCGCAGATGGCCGTGTACGGGGCGACGAAGGCGTACGTCCTGTCGTTCACGGAGGCCCTCTGGCAGGAGACGCGGCGCACGGGCGTCCGCGTCCTCGCCCTGTGCCCCGGCCCCACCGACACCGCGTTCTTCGACATCGCGGGGGAGGACTTCGCCTCCTCGAAGCGCACCACGGCCCAGCTCGTGACGACGACGAAGCGCGCCCTGGCCAAGGGCCGCCCGAGCGTCGTCGACGGAGCGTCGAACGCGCTCGTCGCCCGGCTGGGGACACGGCTCCTGCCGAAGCGCGTCATCCTCTGGGGGGCCGAGAAGACCGTCTCGGCGCGCTGACCGCCCCGGTGGCCACGACGCTCCTGCCCGCCCTCTTCGGGTTCCTCACCGGCCTCTCGCTGATCGTCGCGATCGGCGCGCAGAACGCCTTCGTGCTGCGCCTCGGGATCGAGGGCCGCAACCGCGTGATCGCGCCCGTCGTCGCCATCTGCGCGCTCTCCGACGGACTCCTCATCCTGCTGGGCGTGCTCGGTATCGGTGCCGTGGTCGAGGCGGCGCCGGTCGCGCTCGTCGTGGTCCGCATCGTCGGCGCGGGCTTCCTCCTCGTCTACGGGCTGTTCGCCGCGCGGCGCGCGATCCGGCCCGGGGTCCTCGTCGCGACGGAGTCGGAGCGCCGCACCGGCCTGCGCGTCGCCGTCACGACGGCTCTCGCCCTCACCTGGCTCAACCCGCACGTCTACCTCGACACGGTGCTCTTCCTCGGCTCCGTCGCGAACCAGCAGGGCGCCGGAGAGCGCTGGTGGTGGACAGGAGGCGCGTTCCTGGCGAGCTGCGTCTGGTTCGCGTCGCTCGGGTTCGGTGCGCGCCTGCTCCGGCCGGTCTTCGCCCGCCCTTCGGCCTGGCGCGTGCTCGACGCGCTGATCGCCGTCGTGATGATCGCCCTGGGCGTGCGCCTAGCCCTGGGCCTCTGACCCCCCCCGCTAAACCCTCGCGCTCGGCTGCGGCGGTGGTCCTAGGCGGGGTGCTGCGTCCGAGCACGAGGGTGCAGCGAGCCGGGCGGGGTGGGAATCCTGCAGGATCGCCGTGACTTATACCGGAGGTCCGCAGAAAGGTCAACGACCCACTGGACAGGGTGTGTCGCACCCGCCTATAATGGACCTTTGCGCTCCCCTTGCTCCCTGTCGTCATATTGCGGTCGTCGGAAGCTCCTCGCAGCGGTGTCCCACAGGCATCGACGGCGAGGTGGTGTCTCGTCTGAAGCCTCGGCTTCCCGGCACCAGGCGAGTTTGAGATTCACCACACTCAATACTGTCCAACAGTGACGACCCGACGGGGTCCACGGAGGTAAATTCCTTGGCTGCTGCGCCCAACGCACACACCAACTCACCGAAGAACGGGCGGTCCGCATCGCGGCTCTCGTTCGCGAAGATCACCGACACGCTGACGGTCCCCGACCTCCTGGCGCTGCAGACGGAGAGCTTCGACTGGCTGGTCGGCAACGACGTGTGGAAGACACGTCTCGCCGAGGGCCAGGCCCAGGGTCGCACCGACCTCGCCGTGAACTCCGGTCTGGAGGAGATCTTCGAGGAGATCTCCCCGATCGAAGACCTCGGCGAGACCATGCAGCTCTCCTTCACGGCTCCCGAGCTCGAAGACCCCAAGTACTCCATCGACGAGTGCAAGGAGCGCGGCAAGACCTACGCGGCTCCCCTCTACGTCAACGCCGAGTTCATGAACCACCTCACGGGTGAGATCAAGACCCAGACGGTGTTCATGGGCGACTTCCCGCTCATGACCGAGCGCGGCACGTTCATCATCAACGGCACCGAGCGCGTCGTCGTCTCGCAGCTCGTCCGCTCGCCGGGCGTCTACTTCGACCGCACCCCCGAGAAGACCTCCGACAAAGACGTCTACTCGTCGCGCATCATCCCGAGCCGCGGTGCCTGGCTCGAGTTCGAGATCGACAAGCGCGACCAGGTCGGCGTCCGCATCGACCGCAAGCGCAAGCAGAGCGTCACCGTCTTCCTCAAGGCCCTCGGCCTGACGAGCGAAGACATCATGGAGCAGTTCAAGGGCTTCGCCTCGATCGAGGCCACCCTCGAGAAGGACGCCATCCTCACCAAGGAGGAGGCGCTGAAGGACATCTACCGCAAGCTCCGACCGGGCGAGCAGGTCGCCGCCGAGGCCGCGCGCGCGCTCCTCGACAACTTCTACTTCAACCCGAAGCGCTACGACCTGGCGAAGGTGGGTCGCTACAAGATCAACCGCAAGCTGGGCATGGACGCCCCGCTGACCGACTCGGTCCTGACGGTCGACGACATCGTCGCGACGATCAAGTACCTCGTGTCGCTGCACGCCGAGCAGAAGACCATCGCGGGCGTCCGCGACGGCAACCCGGTCGAGCTGCGCCTCGACGTCGACGACATCGACCACTTCGGCAACCGCCGGATCCGCGCCGTCGGCGAGCTCATCCAGAACCAGGTCCGCACCGGCCTGTCCCGCATGGAGCGCGTCGTCCGCGAGCGCATGACCACGCAGGACATCGAGGCGATCACCCCGCAGACCCTGATCAACGTGCGCCCCGTCGTCGCCGCGATCAAGGAGTTCTTCGGGACCTCGCAGCTCTCGCAGTTCATGGACCAGAACAACCCGCTGTCGGGTCTGACGCACAAGCGTCGCCTCTCGGCCCTCGGCCCCGGTGGTCTGAGCCGCGAGCGCGCCGGCGTCGAGGTCCGCGACGTCCACCCGTCGCACTACGGCCGCATGTGCCCGATCGAGACCCCCGAAGGCCCGAACATCGGCCTGATCGGCTCGCTCGCGTCGTTCGCGCGCATCAACTCCTTCGGTTTCATCGAGACCCCCTACCGTCGCGTCGCCGACGGCAAGGTCTCGACGCAGATCGACTACCTCACCGCCTCCGAGGAGGACGACTACGTCGTCGCCCAGGCCAACGCGCCGCTGACCGACGACTTCGCGTTCGCGGAGGACAAGGTCCTCGTCCGCAAGAAGGGCGGGGAGGTCGAGCTCGTCGGCAAGGACGAGGTCGACTACATGGACGTCTCGCCGCGCCAGATGGTCTCCGTCGCGACGTCGCTCATCCCGTTCCTCGAGCACGACGACGCGAACCGCGCCCTCATGGGTGCGAACATGCAGCGCCAGGCCGTCCCGCTGGTCCGCAGCGAGTCGCCGCTCGTCGGCACCGGCATGGAGGGCTACACCGCCATCGACGCCGGCGACGTGGTCACGGCCGACAAGGCCGGCGTGGTCCTCGAGGTCTCCGCCGACGTCGTCACCGTGCAGCTCGACGAGGGCGGCACGCAGGAGTACTACCTCCGCAAGTTCGACCGCTCCAACCAGGGCGCGTCGTACAACCACCGCGTGATCGTCGACGCCGGTCAGCGCGTCGAGGTCGGCGAGGTCCTGGCCGACGGGCCCGCGACCGAGAACGGCGAGCTCGCGCTCGGCAAGAACCTCCTCGTGGCGTTCATGCCGTGGGAGGGCTACAACTACGAAGACGCCATGATCCTGAGCCAGAACCTGGTGAAGGACGACACGCTCTCCTCGATCCACATCGAGGAGTACGAGGTCGACGCCCGCGACACGAAGCTCGGCAAGGAGGAGATCACCCGCGATCTCCCCAACGTCAGCCCCGACCTGCTGGCCGACCTCGACGAGCGCGGCATCATCCGCATCGGAGCCGAGGTCCGCCCCGGCGACATCCTCGTCGGCAAGGTCACGCCGAAGGGCGAGACCGAGCTGAGCGCCGAGGAGCGTCTGCTCCGCGCGATCTTCAACGAGAAGAGCCGCGAGGTCCGCGACACGTCCCTGAAGGTGCCTCACGGCGAGCAGGGCACGATCATCGGCGTCAAGGTGTTCGACTCGCAGGACGGCGACGACGAGCTCGGCTCGGGCGTCAACCAGCGCGTGGTCGTGTTCATCGCCCAGAAGCGCAAGATCACCGCGGGTGACAAGCTCGCCGGTCGTCACGGCAACAAGGGCGTCATCTCGACGATCCTCCCCGTCGAGGACATGCCGTTCCTCGCCGACGGAACCCCCGTCGACATCGTCCTCAACCCGCTGGGCGTGCCCGGTCGGATGAACTTCGGCCAGGTGCTCGAGATCCACCTCGGGTGGATCGCCAAGCAGGGCTGGAACGTCGACGGCATCCAGGAGTGGGCGGCGAACCTGCCCAAGGAGGCCCTCTCGGCTCCTGCCGGCACCAAGGTCGCGACCCCGGTCTTCGACGGTGCGTCCGAGGACGAGATCGCCGGACTCCTCGACTCCACCCTGGTGACCCGCGACGGCGACCGTCTCATCGGCTCGTCCGGCAAGACGCAGCTCTTCGACGGCCGCTCCGGCGAGCCGTTCCCGGAGCCCGTCTCGGTCGGCTACATGTACATCCTGAAGCTCCACCACCTGGTCGACGACAAGATCCACGCCCGTTCGACCGGCCCCTACTCCATGATCACGCAGCAGCCGCTGGGTGGTAAGGCGCAGTTCGGTGGACAGCGCTTCGGTGAGATGGAGGTCTGGGCCCTCGAGGCCTACGGAGCCGCGTACGCGCTCCAGGAGCTCCTGACCATCAAGTCCGACGACATCCTCGGCCGCGTCAAGGTGTACGAGGCGATCGTCAAGGGCGAGAACATCCAGGAGCCCGGCATCCCCGAGAGCTTCAAGGTCCTCATCAAGGAGATGCAGTCGCTGTGCCTGAACGTCGAGGTCCTCTCGGCCGACGGTTCCACGGTCAGCCTGCGCGACAACGACGACGAAGTGTTCCGCGCCGCGGAAGAGCTCGGCATCAACATCTCCTCCCGCTTCGAGTCGTCGTCCGTCGACGAGATCTAAGCCTCACCCTCCGATATCCGGAAAAACGAAGCCACTTTTCGAAAAAGGGATTACACATTGCTCGAAGCAACAACTTTCGATGAGCTGCGGATCGGCCTCGCTACGGCCGAGAACATCCGCGCCTGGTCGCACGGTGAGGTCAAGAAGCCGGAGACCATCAACTACCGCACGCTGAAGCCCGAGAAGGACGGCCTCTTCGGAGAGCAGATCTTCGGACCGTCCCGCGACTGGGAGTGCGCCTGCGGCAAGTACAAGCGAGTCCGCTTCAAAGGCATCGTCTGCGAGCGCTGCGGCGTGGAGGTCACCAAGTCCTCCGTCCGTCGCGAGCGCATGGGCCACATCGAGCTCGCCGCACCCGTCACGCACATCTGGTACTTCAAGGGTGTCCCGTCGCGTCTCGGCTACCTGCTCGACATGGCGCCGAAAGACCTGGAGAAGGTCATCTACTTCGCCGCGTACATGGTCATCTCGATCGACGAGGAGGGCCGTCACGCCGACATGCCCGGCCTCGAGAACGAGCTCCGCCTCGAGATCAAGCAGCTCGAGTCGCAGCGCGACAGCCGCATCGCCGACCGTCTGAAGAAGCTCGAGGACGACCTCGCCGCCCTGGAGGCGGAAGGCGCCAAGAGCGACCAGAAGCGTCGCGCGAAGGACGGCGCCGAGAAGGAGATGTCGCAGACCCGCAAGGCGTTCGACGAGGACATCAACCGCCTCGAGCGCGTCTGGGAGGACTTCCGCACCCTCAAGGTCGGCGACCTCAAGCCGGAGGACGCCGTCTTCCACGAGCTCCAGGACCGCTTCGGCATCTACTTCGAGGCCCACATGGGCGCCGAGGCGATCCAGAAGCGCCTGCAGTCGTTCGACCTGGAGGCCGAGGCCGAGGTCCTGCACGACCAGATCGCCAACGGCAAGGGTCAGAAGAAGATCCGTGCCATCAAGCGCCTGCGCGTGGTGTCGTCGTTCCTCTCGACCGGCAACTCGCCGGCCGCGATGGTCCTCGAGGTCGTCCCGGTCATCCCGCCGGAGCTCCGCCCGATGGTGCAGCTCGACGGTGGCCGTTTCGCGACCTCCGACCTGAACGACCTCTACCGTCGTGTCATCAACCGCAACAACCGTCTCCGCCGCCTGCTCGACCTCGGTGCCCCCGAGATCATCGTCAACAACGAGAAGCGCATGCTGCAGGAGGCGGTGGACGCCCTCTTCGACAACGGTCGTCGCGGTCGCCCCGTCACCGGTACCGGCAACCGCGCCCTGAAGTCCCTGAGCGACATGCTCAAGGGAAAGCAGGGTCGTTTCCGCCAGAACCTGCTCGGCAAGCGAGTTGACTACTCGGGCCGTTCGGTCATCATCGTCGGCCCGACGCTGAAGCTGCACCAGTGCGGTCTGCCCAAGCAGATGGCCCTCGAGCTGTTCAAGCCGTTCGTCATCAAGCGCCTCATCGATCTCAGCCACGCTCAGAACATCAAGAGCGCCAAGCGCATGGTCGAGCGGTCGCGCCCGCAGGTCTGGGACGTCCTCGAGGAGATCATCCGCGAGCGCCCCGTTCTGCTGAACCGCGCACCGACGCTCCACCGTCTGGGCATCCAGGCGTTCGAGCCGCTCCTCGTCGAGGGCAAGGCCATCCAGCTGCACCCGCTCGTCTGCGCCGCCTTCAACGCGGACTTCGACGGCGACCAGATGGCCGTCCACCTCCCGCTGAGCGTCGAGGCCCAGGCCGAGGCCCGCATCCTGATGCTGGCGTCGAACAACATCCTGAAGCCGTCCGACGGTCGTCCGGTGACCCTGCCCGCACAGGACATGATCATCGGTCTGCACCACCTCACCACGGTCAACGAGGGAGCCACCGGCGAAGGCCGCGCGTTCTCCTCCGTCGCCGAGGCGATCCTCGCGAAGGACCAGGGCACCCTCGACCTCAACGCGGTCGTGAAGATCCGGATCCCCGGTCTCACGTTCGCCGCGGGCGAGGCTCCCGCCGGCTACGACGAGGGTGACACCACCCTCGTCGAGACGACGCTCGGGCGCGCCATCTTCAACGAGACGCTGCCGGACGACTACCCCTTCGTGCAGGAGGTGACCGACAAGGGCGTGCTCTCGACGATCGTCAACGACCTCGCCGAGCGCTACCCCAAGGTCGCCGTCGCCGCGGCCCTCGACAACATCAAGGACGCCGGCTTCTACTGGGCCTCGCGCTCCGGTGTGACCGTGGCCCTCTCCGACATCCTGACGCCTCCGCGCAAGCCGGAGATCGTGGCGGGCTACGAGAAGCAGGCCGCAAGCGTCCAGGGCGAGTTCGACAAGGGTCTGATCTCCGACGCGGAACGACGCGCCGACCTGATCAAGATCTGGACGGAGGCCACCAACGAGGTCGCCGCCGCCATGCGCGAGAACTTCCCGAAGAACAACACCATCAACCGCATGGTGACGTCGGGTGCTCGTGGTAACTGGCTGCAGGTCCGCAACATCGCGGGGATGCGCGGTCTGGTGAACAACCCGAAGGGTGACATCATCCCTCGACCGATCATCTCCTCGTACCGCGAGGGCCTGTCGGTGGCCGAGTACTTCATCGCGACGCACGGTGCCCGCAAGGGTCTGGCCGACACGGCTCTCCGTACGGCCGACTCCGGCTACCTGACCCGTCGTCTCGTCGACGTGTCGCAGGACGTCATCATCCGTGAGGACGACTGCGGGACCACCCGTGGCCTCGAGCTGCCGATCGCCGCCCCCGGCGCCGACGGCACCCTGGTCCGCGACGCGACCGTCGAGAACACCGTCTACGCCCGCACCCTCGCGGCCGAGGCCGTCGACCCCAAGGGCACCGTCGTGGCCGAGGCCGGCGCCGACGTCGGAGACGTGCTGATCGACGAGCTCGTCGCAGCCGGCGTCGAGTCCATCAAGGTGCGCTCGGTCCTGACCTGCGAGTCGGCCGTCGGGGTCTGCGCGAAGTGCTACGGCCGTTCGCTCGCCACCGGCAACCTCGTCGACATCGGAGAGGCCGTCGGCATCATCGCGGCCCAGTCGATCGGCGAGCCCGGCACGCAGCTGACCATGCGTACCTTCCACACCGGTGGTTCGGCTTCGGCCGACGACATCACGCAGGGTCTGCCCCGCGTCACGGAGCTGTTCGAGGCCCGCACCCCCAAGGGTGCGTCCCCGATCGCCGACTCCGCGGGTCGCGTCACGATCGAGGACACCGACCGTGCCCGCCGCGTGATCCTCACCCCCGACAACGGCGACGAGCCGGTGATCTACCCCGTCCTGAAGCGCTCCACCCTCCTCATCGAGGATGGCCAGCACGTCGAGCTCGGGCAGCAGATCATCGCCGGTGCGGTCGACCCCAAGGAGGTCCTGCGAGTCAAGGGCGTCCGTGCGGTGCAGCAGCACCTCGTCGGTGGCGTCCAGGACGTCTACCGTTCGCAGGGTGTGCCGATCCACGACAAGCACATCGAGGTCATCGTCCGTCAGATGCTCCGCAAGGTCACCGTCGTCGACCACGCCGACACCGACCTGCTGCCGGGTGAGCTCGTCGACCGGATGCGCTACAACGAGATCAACCGCGCCGCCCTGACCGAGGGCAAGAAGACGGCTTCGGCTCGTCAGGAAGTCCTCGGAATCACCAAGGCGTCGCTCGCGACCGAGTCGTGGCTGTCCGCCGCGTCCTTCCAGGAGACCACGCGTGTCCTCACGCAGGCCGCCATGGAGGGCAAGAGCGACCCGCTGATGGGCCTCAAGGAGAACGTCATCATCGGAAAGCTGATCCCGGCCGGTACCGGTCTCAGCCGCTACCGCGACGTGTCCGTCGAGGCGACCGACGAGGCCAAGGCCGAGCGGTACCCGAACCGGGTGTTCACGGACGACGCGTCGTTCAACGAGGCCGACCTCAGCTTCGTCGACTTCGACTCGTTCTCCAGCGACGACTTCACGCCGGGAACGTACAACTAAGCAGGAGCCCTGCACCAGGAAGGCCCCGTCGCGCATCGCGTGGCGGGGCCTTCCCGCGTCCGCGGGCGGTCCGGCAGGATGGGGGCATGACGGATCAGACCGCCTCGCCCCTCCCGCCCCTCCGGAGCCGTGTCACCGCCCCCGAGCGGGTCGACCTCCCCGACGCCCGCGGGGACGTGACGTGGCGGCCGATGGTCCGGGAGGACGCCGTCGCCGTGCACGCCCTGCGCCGGGCATCCGGCCGGATCGACCACCCGGCCTACATCGTCACGCTGGAGGAGATCGAGCGCGACCTGGAGCGCTCCGAGATCGACCTCGTCCGAGACGCGGCCCTCGCGCAGGATGCCCAGGGCGAGATCGTCGCCTACGGCAGCGTGGTCCTGCTCTCGTCGCAGAGCACTCTCGTCCGAAGCGTACTGGACGGGGCCGTGCATCCTGCGCGACGCCGGGAGGGGATCGGGGAGCAGCTCCTCGCCTGGCAGGAGCAGCGCGCCCTGCAGCAGCTCGCGACGTCCGAGAAGACGCTGCCCGGCTGGATCCTGTCCTTCGCGGACGAGCGGGCCGAAGGTGCCCTGGCGTTGTTCTCGAAGCGAGGGTTCGAGTTCAAGCGCTGGTGGCTGGAGCTCTCCCGCGACCTGGCGGAGCCGCTCCCGGTGGTGCCCCTCGACGACGCGGTGCGAGTGGTGCCGGTCACCGACGAGTGGTCGGAGCGGATCCGGGAGGCCCGCAACGACGTCTTCCGCGACCACTGGGGGTCGCAGCCGATCCCGGCCGACACCTGGGCCGACCTGATGGGCCTCCCGATCGCGCGGCCCGACCTGTCGTGGCTCGCGGTCGACCGGGCGACCGACGAGATCGTCGCGTTCGTCCTGACGACGGTCAACGAGGAGGAGTGGGAGCAGGTGGGCTTCTCGCACGGCTACGTCGAGTACGTCGGGGTGCGGCGGACCTTCCGGGGTCGGGGGATCGCGCAGGCGCTCCTCGTGCACGCGCTCGGCGTCTACCGCGAGCGCGGTCTGGACCGGGCGGTGCTCGACGTCGACTCGGAGAGCCCGACCGGTGCCGTGGGCCTCTACGAGCACCTCGGTTTCCGGGCCGTCAACCGCTCGGTGTCGCTCGTCCGCGAGTTCTAGGCCGCCGCCGCCGCCGCCATCGAGCCGCCACCCCCGCAGGGGTGGCACTCCCATTGGGATATGGCCCCCCGCGACGCGCCGGGGGAAGCTTGCCTCGCCCGGAACTCGAGCCGGGTAGGGCTGCGCAGACCGTCTCGGCACAGCCCCCGTCCTAGGAGGTAGCGCATGGCGTCGATGACCGAGATCCTGATCCTGCACGGACTCCTGCCCATCGAGCAGCTCGACCTGATGTCGAACCCTTCGGACGAGGAGGCGTCGGTCCGCGACCTGCTCGCGCGCGGGATCGTCTCCGAGCTGCAGATCGCCAAGGCCCGTGCGGCCGCCGCGAACATGAACTTCGTCGAGCTCCTCGACTACCCGGTCGACCGCAACGCGGTCACGGCCGTCTCCGCCGCCGTCTGCCGCCGCCACGGCGCCCTGCCGATCGCGATCATCGGCGGGGAGCTGCAGGTCGCCGTGAGCGACCCGGGCAACGTGTTCGCCCTCGACGACGTGCGCGCCGCCTCCCGCCTGCCCATCCAGTGGGTCATGGCGGAGAAGGGCGACCTCAAGACCGCCATCGACCGGTACATCCGCGCCGACGACGAGCTGAACGACCTCACCTCCACGCTGGAGGAGGAGAACACGGCGTCCGAGCAGTCGTCGATGGATCTCGGCAGCGGCCCCGACGACGACGTCCCGATCGTCCGCTTCGTCAACCTCCTCGTCAGCCAGGCCATCACCGACCAGGCCTCCGACATCCACATCGAACCGGGCGAGAACGAGGTGCGGGTCCGCTACCGCATCGACGGCGTCCTCCACGAGATGCAGCCCGCCCCGAAGAGCATCCAGAACGGCGTGATCTCGCGCCTGAAGATCATGAGCGACATCGACATCGCCGAGCGTCGCAAGCCCCAGGATGGCCGCATGTCGGTCCGCCACGGCAACCGCCAGATCGACCTCCGCGTGGCCACGCTGCCGACGGTGTGGGGCGAGAAGGTCGTCATGCGGATCCTCGACAACTCGAACACGTCGATGAGCCTCCGCGACCTCAACCTCCTCGAGCGCAACTTCGACGTCTACGCCGAGTCGTACTCGAAGCCGTACGGGATGATCCTCGTGACCGGGCCGACCGGATCCGGCAAGTCGACCACGCTCTACACGACGCTCAACGCCGTCGCGCGGCCCGAGATCAACGTCATCACGGTCGAGGACCCGGTCGAGTACCGGATGCCCGGGATCAACCAGGTCCAGGTCAACCCGAAGGCGGGCCTGACGTTCGCGAGCGCTCTGCGGAGCATCCTGCGGTCCGACCCCGACGTCGTCCTCCTCGGTGAGATCCGCGACCACGAGACGGCGCAGATCGCCATCGAGGCGTCGCTGACCGGCCACCTCGTGCTCTCGACGCTGCACACGAACGACGCACCCAGCGCCATCGTCCGCCTCACCGAGATGGACATCGAGCCGTTCCTCGTCGGCAGCGCCCTCGACTGCGTTGTCGCTCAGCGCCTCGCCCGCCGCCTCTGCGACCGGTGCAAGCGCCCCGCCGACTACACGCCCATGCACCTCAACGCCCTGAAGTTCCACATCGATCCGGACCTCGCGCCGCCCGTCATCTTCGAGCCGGTCGGCTGCCAGTCGTGCTCGAACACCGGCTACCGCGGCCGCGTGGCCCTGCACGAGGTCATGGCCGTCTCCGAGGACATCGAACGCCTCGCCGTCAAGCGCGCCTCGAGCGCCGAGATCGGCCGACTCGCCCAGGAGCAGGGCATGTTGACCCTCCGTCAGGACGGCTGGGAGAAGGCCAAGCAGGGCCTCACCAGCGTCGAAGAGATCCTCCGCGTCGTCGCCTAGCGGCCGACCGTTTCCGACCACCACCGAATGGACCCCCGATGAGCGACCCGATCTACGACCTGCCGGACCCCGACGGCACGAAGCGCCCGGTCTACTCCCTCGACGACGCCTCCGAGGCGGAGGCCGCAGGAGGCTGGTCCCCAGCCCCCGTGGGCAGCCGCCGCTGGCTGCGCGAGCAGGACGAGGCGGACGACTTCGACGACGACGCCCCCTCGGGCACCGGACGTGCCACGCCGACGTGGGAGATCCCGTCGTCGATCGCCGACCTCGACGACATCGATCCGACGCGCGCGCCCGAGTCGCCGCACGTCTTCGACCTCCCCTCGCCCCGTCAGAGCGCGCCGCCGGCCTGGCCCGCGTCGTCGTTCCCCGCGGCCGAGTCGTGGTCGGCACCCGCCCCCGCGGCGGAGCCGGTGGCGCCCGCCCAGCAGCCGGCCGCCTCGTTCCCGCCGCCGGAGGTGCCGCAGGCGTCCTGGGCCGCACCGACACCGGTCGACCAGGCTCCTGACCCTTCGTCGTTCGTCGCGCCCCAGGGCGCCTCGCACGTCGCGGCCGCCGAGGTCCCCGCCGCCCCGGTCGCCCCGCCGACCGCCGCCTCGTCCATCGCGCTGAGCCAGCACGCCCTGACCCAGGCGGACCACGACCTCATCGAGGCCCTCTGCCAGGTCGTCCTCCAGGGCGGCTCCGACCTCCACATCACGGTCGACGCCCCGCCGAGCATCCGCATCGACGGACACCTGCAGCCCGTCCTGTCGACCCTGCCCTGGGACCGCGAGAAGGTCCGTCGGGCCCTGTCGAGCCTCCTGTCGGCCGACCGCCAGCGCGAGTTCCAGACGCAGCTCGAGCTCGACTTCGCCTACTCGCTCTCGGAGGACTCGCGGTTCCGCGTGAACTTCTACCAGCAGCGCGGCGTCCTCGGCGCCGTGTTCCGCCTCATCCCGACCGAGATCAAGACGCTCGAGCAGCTCGGCATGGACCCCGCGGTGTCGAAGTTCGCCGGCCTGCCGCGCGGCCTGGTCCTCGTGACGGGGCCGACCGGATCCGGCAAGTCGACGACCCTCGCCGCCCTGATCGACCTCGTCAACCGCACCCGCGCCGACCACATCGTGACCGTCGAGGATCCGATCGAGTTCATCCACCAGCACAAGCGCGCGCTCGTCAACCAGCGCGAGGTCGGTTCCGACACGCACAGCTTCGCGAACGCGCTGAAGCACGTGCTGCGCCAGGACCCCGACGTCATCCTGATCGGCGAGCTCCGCGACCTCGAGACCATCTCCGTCGCCCTCACCGCCGCCGAGACGGGCCACCTGGTCTTCGCGACCCTCCACACGCAGGATGCAGCGCAGACCATCGACCGCGTCATCGACGTGTTCCCACCCCACCAGCAGGACCAGGTCCGCACGCAGCTGGCCTCCACCCTCCAGGGCGTCGTCTGCCAGACCCTCGTGCCGCGCGCCACGGGCCGGGGCCGGATCGTCGCCACCGAGATCATGATGATGACCCCCGCGGTCGGGAACCTCATCCGCGAGGGCAAGACCTACCAGATCTCCTCGTCGATGCAGGCCGGTCGCGACCTCGGCATGCACACCATGGACCAGGATCTCGCCGAGCTCGTCAACACCGGCAAGGTGACGCTCAAGGCCGCCATGGACAAGGTCCACGACACCGAGGGCTTCCACCGCCTCGTCACGCGCACCGACACCGGTGCGTCGCAGGGTCTCGCCGCCGGCGGGATCGACTTCGGAGACGCCTTCTCGGGGAGCGACCACTGATGGCCACCGCACTCACCTACGCCTACCGCGGCCGCGACGCCGCCGGCAAGGTCGTCAAGGGCAAGGTCGAGGCGTCCAGCGAGGGCGCCGTCGTCACCCGTCTCCGCACCATGGGCGTCTCGCCGATCGCGATCTCGGAGTCGTCGACGACGGGACTGCAGCGCGAGATCTCCATCCCGGGCTTCACCAAGGGCGTCAAGCTCAAGGACCTCGCGATCATGAGCCGCCAGATGGCGACGATGATCGGCTCCGGCCTGTCGCTCCTGCGGACCCTGTCGATCCTCGCCGAGCAGACCGAGAACCCGCGGCTGGCGAAGATCCTCTCGGAGATCCGCGAGGACGTCGAGACCGGTGTCTCGTTCTCCGACGCCGTCGGCAAGCACAAGCAGGACCTCCCCCCGATCATGATCAACATGGTCCGCGCCGGAGAGACGGGCGGATTCCTCGAGGGCGCCCTCGACTCGCTCGCCACCAACTTCGAGAAGGAGGTCAAGCTCGTCGGCACCATCAAGTCGGCGATGACCTACCCGGTCGTCGTGCTGGTGATGTCGCTGGTGGCGGTGGTGGTGATGCTGACGTTCATCGTTCCCATCTTCAGCAGCATGTTCTCGTCGCTGGGCGGCAAGCTGCCGCTCCCGACGCAGCTCCTCGTCTACGCCTCGCACGCCATGGTCTACGTGATCCCCATCGGGCTCGTCGTGGGCATCGCGTTCGGCGCCTGGTGGCGGGTGAACAAGAACACCGACCGGGTCCGATCCATCGTCGACCCGCTCAAGCTGAAGCTCCCCGTCTTCGGCCCCCTGATGACCAAGATCGCCATCGCCCGGTTCAGCCGGAACTTCTCGAACATGATCGGCGCCGGCGTCCCCATCCTGACGGCCCTCCGCATAGTCGGCGACGTCTCCGGCAACTGGGTGCTCCGGAAGGCCCTCGTCGAGGTGGCCGAGTCGGTCCGGCAGGGCGAGTCCATCGCCACGCCGCTCACCGAGGCGGCCGTCTTCCCGGCGATGGTCACGCAGATGATCTCCGTCGGCGAGGACTCCGGGTCGCTCGAGACGATGCTGATGAAGATCGCCGACTTCTACGACGCGGAGGTGCAGGCCACCACGGAGGCGCTCACGTCGCTGATCGAGCCGCTCCTCATCGCCTTCCTCGGCGTCGTCGTCGGAGGCATGATCGTCGCCCTCTACCTGCCCATCTTCAAGATCACGTCGCTCATCCACTGAGCCGCTCAGCACGAACGGAATTGCAGCCATGCCCCCTCGACCTCTCATCGACCTCGTCCACCGCCGGAAACCTCGACCGGACGGGGACGACGACGGGTTCACGCTGATCGAGCTCCTGGTCGTCGTCATCATCATCGGGATCCTGGCGGCGATCGCCATCCCGGTCTACCTCGGCGTGCAGAACAACGCGAAGGACTCCAGCGCCCAGTCCGACCTCGGCAACCTCAAGACGGCCGTGGTGAGCTACCAGACGACGAACGGCTCCGCGGTCGCGACGACCAAGACGACCTGGTCGTCGGCCGGGACGCCGCTGACGGCGGAGCTCGCGAAGTCCGGGGCGACCCAGGGGCAGAACACGACGAGCCTGACGTTCTATCCGTCGGCCACCGGCTTCTGCGTTCTGGCCATCAGCAAGTCGGGGACGAGCTTCGCTGCGACCGATCAGATCGGCGTGGCCAAGGGCTCCTGCACGGCCGCCGGCGTCTACCAGACGGCCCTCGTCACGACTCCCTGAGCGGGTTCCGCTCCGCCGTGAGCCCCGCCGACCCCCGTGGTCGGCGGGGCTTCTCTGTGCCCCGTTCGGGGCGACCTCGACGATCTAGCAACCACCCCCTCATCAGGGGTTCTCCCGCACCGCGCGCGCCCCGGACTGGGGTCACGAAAACGCCGAAAACCCCCCGGAGGAGGGATTGGGGGTCGCTTGATCGCCAAATAACGTCTCTCTTGGCAGGCAGAGCTTGCCTCCACCTCCCTCCCCATCCCCCTTCCCCGAAACGGACAATCATGTACTTCACGCTCATGGGCAAGCTCAACGCTCGCCGCAAGAACATCGCCGAGCAGGACGACAAGGGCTT
Organism: Frondihabitans sp. 762G35; assembly: GCF_002074055.1. Classification (NCBI taxonomy): domain Bacteria; kingdom Bacillati; phylum Actinomycetota; class Actinomycetes; order Micrococcales; family Microbacteriaceae; genus Frondihabitans; species Frondihabitans sp. 762G35. Next base: position 289,071 of record NZ_CP014619.1, read on the forward strand.
CACCCTCATCGAGCTCCTCGTCGTCGTGATCATCATCGGCATCCTCGCCGCGATCGCCATCCCCGTGTACCTGGGCGTGCAGAACAACGCCAAGAACTCGGGCACGCAGTCGGACATCACGAACGTCAAGACGGCCGTCGTGTCGCTGCAGACGAACAACGGCGCGCTCCCCACGAAGTGGACCGCCGTCGTCACCTCGCCGACCGGCTTCCCGATCGCCCAGACCGGCGGCGCCACGACCGACTTCCCCAACGCCGGAGCCACGCTCAGCTCGAGCACGACGTCGCTGAACTACGGCCCGACCGGCACCTCGGGTGACTTCTGCATCATCGGCATCAGCAAGGGTGGCGGCACGTTCTACGCGACCTCCACCGCGGGCGTCAGCACCACCGCCTGCACCATCTCCTAACACCCCTCGTCTCAGGGCGGACACCCCGCGGTGTCCGCCCTGAAGCGCGATCCACCCACAGCACCCCACCCAGACTTCCCCGCCCGACGCCTCACCCGAAGGAGGTGAACCACCGTGAAGACCATCCGCAGGATCCTCGGCCTCGACCTCCCCGACGAGCGGACCGACGCCGGCCTCACCATCGTCGAGGTCGTCGTGGCGATGCTCGTCTTCGCGGTGATCACCGTCGGGGCCATCGCGGCCGTCGGGACCGTCCTCACGATGACGGGCGACAGCAGGAGCCGCGAGGTCGCGGCCAACCTCGCCGCCCAGGACGTCGACCGGGCCCGCAGCACGCCCGATGTGTTCGACGTCCAGTCGACGACGACCCCCGTCGTCTCCCAGCAGAACGGCACCACCTACAAGCTCACCCGTAATGTCAACTGGGTCAGCACGAGCGGGATCTCCTCCCAGTGCGGCGCCGGCGGCGGGGCGCTCCTCTACAAGCAGGTCAACACGACCGTGACCTGGGGCTCCGGCTCCTCGGCCCAGAGCACGTCGACCAACACCCTCCTCGCGCCGAACAGCAAGATCAACGACCCCGACTTCGGGACGATCCTCGTGACCGTCCAGTCGGGTGTCGGCCTCGGCTCGACGTCCGGTGTCTCGGTGACTATCGCGCCCGACTCGAGCGTGGCCTCGAACACGGCCGTCTCCCTCGCGGCGCAGCCGGACGCCACCGACGCCAACGGCTGCGCGTTCGCCCTCAAGGTGACCCCCGGCAGCTACACCGTCACCCTCTCCTACTCGGGCGCGCAGTACCGCGACCAGGCGCAGAGCGCGACCCCGAGCCAGTCCGTCAGCGTGGGGGCAGGAGGCTCGGCGTCGGCGATCTTCGCGTACGACCCCGCGGCGATCTACTCGATGCAGTACGCCAGCAACTACGCCCCGGGCGGCGCCACTCTCCCCTCGAACCTCGCCACCAGCTTCCTGAGCAACCTGCCCCAGTACACGGCGACGACGCCGGCCCTGACGCAGTACGTCAGCCCGTCCCAGGGCGGATACCAGGCGCTCGCGGGCCGCTACGCGCCGGCCACGGCCGCGCAGAGCTGCGTCGACACCGACCCCGAGGCCTGGCCCAAGGGATCGGGCAACACCACCGGCAAGCGCCAGCCGCTCGTCTCCGCGCAGCCGGCCGACACCCAGCCGATGAACGTCGCCATGGGCGTGATCCGCGTCAACGTCGCCTCCAACGTCCGCTTCGTCACCCTCTCGTCGACGTCGCCCCTGGGCGACGATCCCGGCTGCAACATCGCGCAGACCTACGTGTATCCCGTCGTCCCGACGGTGTCGGGCACGCAGTACCAGGTGACTCTCGCCGTCCCGTTCGGCACCTGGACCGTGGCCACGCAGACCACCTCCGGCGGTCTCTACAGCGGTGTCCTCTTCACGAACATCACCCCGCTGACCACGGGCCAGACGGCGTTCAGCCTCGCGCTGAACAAGGTCATGCTCGATCCGAGGACGAAATGATGCGCCGGATCCGCGAGGCGATGCCGGGCGCGCTGCGTCGCGACCGCGAGGCCGCCGACGCCGGGATCAGCCTGGCCGAGCTCCTCGTCACGATCACGATCTTCGGCATCATGATGGCCGTCGTCATGGGCATCTTCGTCTCGCTGACCCGCGCGACGTCGCTCGGTCAGAAGACGGACGCCAACGTCCGCCAGGCGTCCAACGGGATGAACGAGATGTCGCGCATCATCCGTGCCGGGACGAACAACCCGGTGCAGAACGCGGCACCGACGCCCGCGTTCGGCGACGCCAGCCGTGAGTCGCTCACGGTCTTCGCCTTCGTCAACTTCAAGGACACGACGCAGCGTCCCATCCGCGTCACCTTCTCCATCGACACCCAGCGCCGCCTCCTCGAGACCACGACGCAGGCGACCGACATCGGCAGCGGCTACTGGAACTTCACCGGTGCGACGTCGACGTCGGCGACCCGGGTCATCGCCACGGCGGTCGCGCCGCAGCAGGGGTCCGACCCGGCGCTCTTCTCCTACCTCGGGGCGGACGGGGCGGCCATCGCCCCCCAGGCGAGCGGCTCGCTCCTGCCGGCCCAGTGGCCCCTGGTGGCGGCCGTCCAGATCACGCTGAAGGTCAAGAACTCCTCCACCAGCACCGACACGGGAGTCACCCTGCAGAACACGGTCGGGATCCCCAACCTGACGAACACGGGAGCGGTCTCATGAGGCGACTTCGCCGGATGCTCGGATTCGACGCGAGCCAGGGGGAGAGCGGCGTGGCCCTCGCCATGGCCCTCATCTTCGGCGTCGTGATCACGATCGTGTCGGCCACCGCCATCTCGTTCGCCGTGTCCGGCCTCAAGAAGTCGAGTTCCGACGAGGACTGGAACGGCGCCATCGCCGCCGCGTACGCCGGTCTCGAGGATTACCAGGCGCACCTCTCGAACGACAACGCCTACCAGAAGTACGGGAATCCGGCCGCGCCCTTCAGCGCTGCGAGCTCGGTGACCCTGCCGACGGGCGCCCAGGCCAACCCGGCCTTCGGGATCGGCACCGGTGGCACCTGGCAGACCATCAAGAAGGCCGACGGCACGACGGACAGCGGTGCCCGCTACCGGTACGAGGTCGACAACTCCACCTACGCCGCCACCGGAACGCTCAAGATCCGCGTCACCGGGCAGGTCGGCCAGCGAGTCCGCTCGGTCGTGGCGAACCTCCGCCAGCAGGGCTTCATCAACTTCCTCTACTTCACGAACTTCGAGGTCCTCGACCCCAACATCTACACGCCCACGGGCGGGCAGACGGTCGCCTCCTGCTCGAAGTACGCCTGGGCGGGGCGCTCGACCAGCTGCAGCAACATCGCGTTCGGCAACGGCGACACGATCAACGGCCCCGTCCATTCCAACGACACGATCCGCATCTGCGCGGCGACCTTCAAGGGCATCGTCACGACGTCGAACCCGAACGTCGTCGGCGGCAAGCGGTACACGGCGACCGACTCCAACGGGACCGCGTGCTCCGGGCAGTCGTTCCCCGCGCAGCCGTCCACGGGCCCGACGTACGCGTCGACGATCGGTATCCCCGCCACGAACGGCAACCTCATCGCGGAGACGCGCTCCGACCTCACCGGTTCGACCGTCCCCCGCCCCGGCTGCCTCTACACCGGCCCGACGAAGATCGTCTACAGCGTCGACGGGTCCGGCAACGGTCTGATGACCGTCAAGTCGCCGAACACGAAGTTCACCAACATCGCGAGCCCCGACGCGAACGGCAACTACACCGCCGGCTCCAACCCGAGCCAGTGCGGGACCCCGGGCACCGCGACGAACGGCCTCGCCTCGGCGGCCGGCGCGACGATCCCGGTCATCAGCAACAACCTCATCTACGTCCAGAACATCCCGACCAACTCGGCCGACAAGAACTACACGTCGACGACGACGCTGCCGCAGAACTGCGGCTTCGACGCGACGACCAACCAGGCGACCGGATCCGGCAACGGCGTCGGCTACCCCATCGCCGGCGAGGCCGCGCCCGCTCCGTCGTACGCGTGCCCCTACGGCACCCGAAACGGCGACGTCTTCGTGCAGGGGACGTTCCACGGCCAGAACACGATCTCGTCGGCCAACTACACCTACATCACCGACGACATCCTCTACCGGGACACCAACGCCGACCTCCTCGGGCTCGTCAGCCAGAACCCGATCTTCATCTGGAATCCGCTCAAGTACAGCGGATCCTGCCTCAGCGGCAGCTGCAACGCCACGGCTCTCCTCAACACCGCCGCGTACAACAACGACTACAACCGCACGATCGACGCCGCCATGATCTCCGTCTCCGACATGATCCAGGTCCAGTCGACCTACGGCGGAGGGGCGCGAGGCACGCTGAACGTCTACGGCGCCATCGCTCAGAACTACCGCGGTGTCGTGACGACGGGCTCCAACGGCTACGTCAAGAACTACAACTACGACCAGCGCCTCCTCTACCAGGCGCCGCCGAAGTTCCTCTCGCCGGTGACGACGACCTACGGCGTCACCGTCCTCGAGGAAGTCCCCACCGCCATGAACCCCGACGGGAGCTCGAAGTGATGCTCACCGTCCTCCCGTGGATCCTCGCGATCGTCGTGGTCGGAGGAGGCCTCGGCCTCCTCATCGGATCGTTCCTCAACGTGGTCGTCTACCGCGTGCCCAACGGGCTCTCGGTGGTCTCGCCGCCGAGCACCTGCCCGACCTGCCACAGCGCGATCAAGGCGTACGACAACGTGCCCGTCGTGTCGTGGCTCCTGCTCCGCGGTCGCTGCCGGAACTGCAGCGAGTCGATCTCGGCCCGCTACCCGATCGTCGAGATGGCCACCGCCGTCTTCTTCGTCGCCGTGGCGGTCCGCTTCGTCCCCGCCCGTGCCCTCATGACGGCCGCGCCGGAGCTGGGCCCCTCGCTGGTCGCGCTCGTCGCCTTCCTCTACCTCGCCGCCATCAGCGTCGCGCTCGGCCTCATCGACGTCGACGTCCACCGTCTGCCCGACGCGATCGTGCTCCCGTCGTACCTCGTGGGGGCGGCGCTGCTCACCCTCGCCAGCGGGCTCGCCGGCGACTGGGCCGCCCTGGGACGCGCGGGCATCGGCATGGTCGCCCTCTGGGCCTGCTACCGCCTGATGCGCGCGGTCTACCCCGCCGCCATGGGCTTCGGCGACGTCAAGCTCGCGGGTGTCCTCGGTCTCTTCCTCGGCTGGCTCGGGTGGGGGCCCCTGGTGGTCGGGGCCTTCTCGGCCTTCCTCCTCGGGGCGGTCTTCGCCGTCTCGCTGATCGCCCGCGGGCGAGCCGGACGCAAGTCCGGCATCCCGTTCGGCCCCTGGATGCTCGCCGGCGCCTGGATCGGCATCTTCGCCGGCGGCGCCGTGTGGACCGCGTATCTGTCCCTCCTCGGACTCGTCTGAGCCCCCCACCCTTCCGAATCAGAAAGCGAGCGCACCATGAGCAAGACAATCGTCGGTGTCGACATCGGCGCGGACACCCTTCGCGCGGTCGAGATCTCGGGCGCCGCCTCCTCGCGCCCCACGCTGGTCCGCTTCGGCGAGATCCGCCTGCCCCAGGGATCGGTGAGCCGCGGCGAGGTCCTCGAGCCCCAGACGGTCGCCGACGTCCTCAAGACCCTGTGGTCGCAGGCCGGCTTCAAGAGCAAGCAGGTCGTCCTCGGCATGGGCAACCAGCGCGTCCTCGCCCGCGACCTCACCGTCGCGAAGGCGTCGAAGGCCCGCATCAAGGAGTCCCTGCCCTTCCAGGTCCAGGACATGCTGCCCGTGCCGGTCGCCGATGCGCTCCTCGACTTCTACCCCGTCTCCGAAGGTGTCGGGGAGCACGGGCCCGTCATCAACGGTCTCCTCATCGCCGCCGTCAAGGACGCCGTGCTCGGCAACGTGCGCGCCTCCAAGCTCGCGGGGCTCACGACGATCGGGGTCGACCTCATCCCGTTCGCCGTCACGCGGCTCCTGGTCGATCGCGGCCAGGCCCCGGAGACGGTGGCCCTCATCGACATCGGGGCGTCGACCACGTCGGTCGTCCTCGTGTCGAGCGGCGTGCCGCAGTTCGTCCGGATCATCCCGAGCGGCGGCGACGACGTGACCAAGGACCTCGCAGCCCGGCTGGAGATCCCCACGGAGCTCGCCGAGGGAGCCAAGCGCACCCTCGGACTCGTCTCCACGTCCACCGTCCAGGAGGACCGCGTCGCCTCGAGCGTCATCTTCGAGACGGTCAACGAGCTGCTCGGCAGCCTCCGGAACACCGTCAGCTACTACGCCAACACGCGCCCGCAGGAGACCGTCAGCAGGATCGTCCTGACGGGCGGGGGCGCTCGACTCCTCGGCCTCCCCGAGGCGCTCGCCGAGGTCACACGGCTGCCCGTCGTCGAGGCGGACCCCTTCGACTCCATCGCCTTCGGACGCTCCGTCGCTCAGGACGAGCTGCGTCGCAACGCCTCCTCGTACACCGTCGCCCTCGGACTCGCCCTAGGAAGTGCCGCATGAAGTTCTACCTGACCAAGGCCGCGCAACGCGCCGCCGAAGGGGGTGCGCAGCCTCAGAAACCGGCTCGCGCCGCGAAGACGCCCAAGCCGACCCCGGACGCTCCACCCCGGGCCCGGAATGCGAAAGCCACCGTCGAGTCCGCCGCCGCACCGCAGCGTGCTCCGAAGGCGCCGCGACGGGGTGACGTCCGCGCCGCGGGACTCGGCGCGGGCGCGGAACCCCGCGTGGACCTCCTTCCGCCCGAGGTCCGGGCCGAACGTCGCAGCGGCCAGATGGTCGGCCGCGCCTGGCTCGCCGTCGGAGTGGTCGCGGCCCTCGTCGTGATCGGGACCGGCTCGGCCACGCTCTACTCCGCGAGCGCGAAGTCGAAGCTCGCCGACTCGCAGGCCCAGACGGGCGAGTTGCTCGCCCAGCAGACGAAGTACAAGGACGTCCGGACGTACCAGGCGCAGTCGACACTCGTGTCGGCCGCGCAGAGCGTCGGGGGATCGACCGAGATCGACTGGAACACCTACCTGGCGAAAGTCCAGGCGAGCCTGCCGACCGGCGTCACGATCACCTCGGTCACGATCGACTCGACCGATCCGCTCAAGGCCTACGCCCAGGCGACGACCCCGCTCCAGGGCGAGCGCGTCGCGACCCTCACGTTCACCGCCACCAGCGCCGAACTCCCCGCCGTGCCCACCTGGTTGGACGACCTGACGAAGCTGCCGGGCTACACCGACGCCTCGCCGGGCAGCGTCGCGTTCGACGCGTCGACGAAGCTCTACACGGCGAACATCACGATGCACATCACCCAGGCCGCCTACTCGGGCCGCTACACCACCAAGGACAAGTGACCATGGACCGCAATCGTCTCCTGATGATCGGCGCCGCGGTCGCGGCGCTCGCCGTGATCGCCGGCGGGTTCCTCCTCGGCGTCCAACCGCAGCTCCAGGCCGCCGACAGCGCGTCGGCGCAGGAGACGAGCGTCCGGGCTCAGAACGCCTCCCTCGTCGAGAGCACCAAGACGCTCGAGAGCGCCTACTCCAAGCTCGACTCCCTCACGACGCAGTTGACGAGCCTCAAGGCGTCGATCCCGCAGACCGGTGGCCTCGCCGACCTGATCCGCGAGTACAACACCCTGGCCGACAAGACCGACACGACGATCGTCAAGATCGTCAACGGCGACGCCGAGGCGTACACGCCGCCCGCGGTCGCGGCGACCGCCACCGGGTCGTCGTCCGCCACCGCGACCGCGAGCCCGTCGCCGTCCGCGACCGCGGCTCCGACGAGCACGCTGCCCGTCGCGCCGGCGGTCGTCACGAGCCCGCTGATCACCGCCGCGAACTTCTCGGCGATCCCGGTCTCGGTGGAGATCAAGGGCAGCTACGCGCAGGCCCTCGAGTTCCTCAAGGGCCTCCACGACGGCCCCCGCCTCTTCCTCGTGACGCAGGTGACGAGCTCGGTGTCGTCCACCGAGACCAGCAGCGCGGCCTCGGGAGCGGCGGCGGCGTCCCAGTCGCCCAACGACTGGACCATCTCCGGCCTCGTCTACGCCCTCACCGACGCCGCCTCGGCGAAGGCCCAGCAGCAGTCGACCTCCACGTCGACCGCCGCCGGGACCGCCACCGACGCCTCGTCGGCCGACACCGCGGCCGGCAAGTAGCCCGAGGCGGGCATCCGCCGCACGGCAGCCGTCGCACCGCACCCGCCGCCCGGCAGCCGCCGGACGGCCCCCAAGCCGCCACGGACCGGTCGGAGGTCCCGATCGACCGGTCCGTGGCTCACCCCCCCCCCCCCCCCCCGCAGCACCAGCCCCGCCCCGCTCCACCGCGCCGCGCGTAGGCTCGGAGCATGTCCCGTGGCCTCCTCGCGATCATGGCCACGGTCACCCACCTCGGCCTCGTGGTCCTCACGATCGGCATCGTGTCCTACGCCTCGAACCGCGACGTCATCGTCGAGCAGGATGCCGGGACCCTCCTCGGCCCCGCCATGGTCCTGGCCGCGATGGCGGTCGTGTTCCTGACTCTCGCGCGCTCCTTCGGCGTGGCCGAGCGCGACGGGGTGACCCCCCGGATCCTGCCGCCCGCCGTCGTCGCCGCCGTGGTCGCGTTCGTCGCGATGCTGCTCGTCGGCAGCGGAATCTACGCGCTCGAACGCGGGGAGGCGGTCTGGCTCGTCCTCTTCGCGGGCCGCTACGCGTCGTCCGCTTTCGTGGTCGTGTCCGCCGTCTGGGCTGCCGCGGTCGTCGCCGGGACCCTGCTCGTCGCCCGTCACGAGGCGGCGGCCGGCCGGCCGTCGGGGCACCACGACGACCTCTGAGTATCACCCTCGTCCGGGGTGTCGAAACGGGTGCCGGAGCGTGCTTAGAATTGCTCGTCCGGCTCGTCCCGGGCACTTCCCCCCGAGGCGCCGGTCTTCTCCCGGCCGCTTCGTCGCGCTCGAAAGATAACGGAGAGACTGAGCGTGTTCATCGAGATCCTGGGCTGGTTCGGAGCCCTCGTCATCCTGGCCGGCTACGCCCTCTTCTCCCTCGGGAGGCTGCCCGACGGGCGGCTCTACCAGTGGACCAACCTGGTCGGTGCCGTCTGCATCTCGATCAACGTCGCCGTGCACGGCGCGTACCCGTCCGCGATCGTGAACGCCATCTGGGCGATCATCGCGGCCGTCGTGCTGCTGCGCCTCCGGTCCCGTCGCCGGGCTGAGCGCCTCGCGGCGTCTCACGCCGCCGCGCAGAGCGAGCGCAGGATCCGCGATGCCGAGATGGCCCAGCTCGCGCCCGCCCCGTTCATCGAGAGCGTGCCCGCGGTCACCGCCGCGCTCGCCGTCGTGGTCCTGGCCGCCGCGCACCACGAGCAGGCCCCGCAGTTCGCTCCGGGCGCACCCGCCGCCGTTTGATTAAGGCCTGAGCGACAGATAGTCTTGCTCGGGTGTGCGCTTTATCGAGCGCCCGGATTCCGGTGGTTTCACGAGGCCGGAACGAACCGTCTCTTCGGTTCGGCGAACTTCTCGCCGGTCCGATCGGGCTGCGTCACTTGCAAGGTGCGCCGTGTTTCACGGCCATTCTGCGCCGATGCAGGGAGACGCACCAGACGACACGCTTCGTATGACGACGTGTGGCGTGTGTGCTCCGGAGATGAGGAAGCCGTCCGACCGGGGCGGCCAGAACCGAGAAGTACGTCAGAGGAGAACCAGTGCCAACTATTCAGCAGCTGGTCCGAAAGGGACGCACGCCGAAGGTCGTCAAGACCAAGGCCCCCGCCCTGAAGGCCAACCCCCAGCAGCGTGGCGTGTGCACGCGTGTGTACACCACCACCCCCAAGAAGCCGAACTCGGCCCTCCGCAAGGTTGCTCGCGTCAAGCTCAGCAACGGCACCGAGGTCACCGCGTACATTCCCGGTGAGGGCCACAACCTCCAGGAGCACTCGATGGTGCTCGTCCGCGGCGGTCGTGTGAAAGACCTCCCCGGTGTTCGGTACAAGATCGTTCGCGGCGCCCTCGACACGCAGGCCGTCAAGAACCGCAAGCAGGCTCGCAGCCGCTACGGCGCGAAGATGGAGAAGAAGTAATGCCTCGTAAGGGTCCCGCTCCCAAGCGTCCCGTCGTCGCAGACCCCGTCTACGGCGCCCCCATCGTGAGCCAGCTGGTCAACAAGATCCTGCTCGACGGAAAGAAGGGTCTCGCCGAGCGCATCGTCTACGGTGCTCTCGCCGGTGTCTCGGCCAAGAACGGCCAGGACGCCGTGGCGACGCTCAAGAAGGCTCTCGACAACGTCCGTCCGACCCTCGAGGTCCGGTCGCGCCGCGTCGGTGGTTCCACCTACCAGGTGCCCGTCGAGGTCAAGCCGCACCGCGCGAACACCCTCGCCCTCCGCTGGCTCACCAGCTACGCGAAGGCTCGCCGCGAGAAGACGATGACCGAGCGTCTCATGAACGAGATCCTCGACGCGTCGAACGGTCTCGGCGCCGCCGTCAAGCGTCGTGAAGACACGCACAAGATGGCCGAGTCGAACAAGGCCTTCGCGCACTACCGCTGGTAACCCCGGCTCCGTCCGGTCGGCGCCAACCGCGCCGACCGGGCAGCAATCCCCCTCTCTAAACCCCCCAATCGGAGGATCCCGTGGCACAGGACGTGCTCACCGACCTGAACAAGGTCCGCAACATCGGCATCATGGCTCACATCGATGCCGGCAAGACGACGACCACCGAGCGCATCCTGTTCTACACGGGTATCACCCACAAGATCGGTGAAGTCCACGACGGCGCTGCCACGATGGACTGGATGGCTCAGGAGCAGGAGCGTGGAATCACCATCACGTCCGCTGCGACCACCTGCTTCTGGAACAAGAACCAGATCAACATCATCGACACCCCCGGTCACGTCGACTTCACGGTCGAGGTGGAGCGTTCGCTCCGTGTCCTCGACGGTGCCGTCGCCGTCTTCGACGGCAAGGAGGGCGTCGAGCCCCAGTCCGAGACCGTCTGGCGTCAGGCCGACAAGTACGACGTCCCGCGCATCTGCTTCGTCAACAAGATGGACAAGCTCGGCGCCGACTTCTACTTCACCGTCGACACCATCATCAACCGCCTCGGCGCCAAGCCGCTGGTCATGCAGCTCCCGATCGGTGCGGAGTCCTCCTTCGAGGGCGTCGTCGACCTGGTCGAGATGCGCGCGCTGACCTGGCGCGGCGATGCCAAGGGTGACGTCGAGATGGGCGCCAAGTACGAGATCGAGGAGATCCCCGCCGACCTCCTCGAGAAGGCCAAGGAGTACCGCCACAAGCTCCTCGAGACCGTCGCCGAGTCCGACGACGCGCTGCTCGAGAAGTACTTCGGTGGCGAGGAGCTCACGGTCGCCGAGATCAAGGGCGCCGTCCGCAAGATGACGGTCTCCTCCGAGCTCTACCCCGTGTTCTGCGGCTCCGCCTTCAAGAACCGCGGTGTCCAGCCCATGCTCGACGCCGTCATCGACTACCTCCCGTCGCCCCTCGACGTGCCGCCCATGGAGGGCCACGACGTCCGCGACGCCGAGAAGATCATCATCCGCAAGCCGGAGTCGTCGGAGCCGTTCTCGGCCCTGGCCTTCAAGGTCGCGGTGCACCCCTTCTTCGGTCGTCTCACGTACGTCCGCGTCTACTCGGGTCACATCGAGTCCGGTGCGCAGGTCATCAACTCGACGAAAGACAAGAAGGAGCGCATCGGCAAGATCTTCCAGATGCACTCCAACAAGGAGAACCCCGTCGACGGCGTGACCGCCGGTCACATCTACGCGGTCATCGGTCTGAAGTTCACGACCACGGGCGACACCCTGTGCGACCCGACCGACCAGGTCGTCCTCGAGTCGATGACCTTCCCGGAGCCCGTCATCGAGGTCGCCATCGAGCCGAAGACGAAGGCCGACCAGGAGAAGCTCTCCCTGGCCATCCAGAAGCTGGCCGAGGAAGACCCGACGTTCCGCGTCGAGCTCAACATCGAGACCGGCCAGACCGTCATCAAGGGAATGGGCGAGCTCCACCTCGACATCCTGGTCGACCGCATGAAGCGCGAGTTCAACGTCGAGGCCAACGTGGGCAAGCCCCAGGTGGCCTACCGCGAGACGCTCACCAAGGGCATCGAGCGCTACGACTACACGCACAAGAAGCAGACCGGTGGCTCCGGCCAGTTCGCGAAGGTCCAGATCGCTCTGGAGCCCTTCGAGGTCACGGCCGAGGCGTCGTACGAGTTCGTCAACAAGGTCACCGGTGGTCGCGTCCCGCGCGAGTACATCGGATCGGTCGACGCCGGCATCCAGGACGCCATGCAGGTCGGCGTCCTCGCGGGCTACCCCACCGTGGGTGTCCGCGCGCTGCTCCTCGACGGTGCGGCGCACGACGTCGACTCGTCCGAGATGGCGTTCAAGATCGCCGGATCGATCGCGTACAAGGAAGCCGCCCGCAAGGCCGGTCCCGCGCTGCTCGAGCCGATCATGGCCGTCGAGGTCCGCACGCCCGAGGAGTACATGGGCGACGTCATCGGCGACCTGAACTCGCGTCGTGGCCAGATCGCCTCGATGGAGGACGCCAGCGGCGTCAAGGTCGTCCGGGCGAGTGTCCCGCTGTCCGAGATGTTCGGCTACGTGGGCGACCTCCGGTCGAAGACCTCGGGTCGAGCCGTCTACTCGATGACCTTCCAGTCGTACGCCGAGGTTCCTCGGAACGTCGCGGAAGAGATCATCGCCAAGAACAAGGGCGAATAGCCCTCAGAGGCCGCGAGGTCTCGAGAGGGCACCAGAGCCCGAACTACGCGCCCGAGCCTCGGTCGCGTAGCATGAATACACACCAATGCGCAGGGTCTGCGGGTCGGCCGGAGAACATCCGGCCGGCCGCAGGAACTGCACCAGAGTCCTGAGGAGGACCCACAGTGGCGAAGGCCAAGTTCGAGCGGACTAAGCCGCACGTAAACATCGGAACCATCGGTCACGTCGACCACGGTAAGACGACGCTCACCGCGGCGATCACCAAGGTTCTGCACGACAAGTACCCCGACCTCAACACGGCCTCCGCGTTCGACCAGATCGACAACGCGCCCGAAGAGAAGGCTCGTGGTATCACGATCAACATCTCGCACGTCGAGTACCAGACGGAGAAGCGTCACTACGCTCACGTCGACGCTCCCGGCCACGCCGACTACGTGAAGAACATGATCACCGGTGCGGCGCAGATGGACGGCGCGATCCTCGTGGTCGCCGCCACCGACGGCCCGATGCCCCAGACCCGTGAGCACGTCCTCCTGGCCCGCCAGGTCGGCGTCCCCTACATCGTCGTGGCGCTCAACAAGGCCGACATGGTCGACGACGAGGAGATCATGGAGCTCGTCGAGCTCGAGGTCCGCGAGCTCCTCTCGAGCCAGGAGTTCGACGGCGACAACGCGCCCGTCATCCAGGTCTCCGCTCTCAAGGCCCTCGAGGGCGACGAGAAGTGGGGCGAGTCGGTCGCCGAGCTGATGGCCGCCGTCGACGAGAGCGTCCCGGAGCCCATCCGTGCGACGGACCAGCCGTTCCTCATGCCGATCGAGGACGTCTTCACGATCACCGGTCGTGGAACCGTCGTCACCGGTCGTGTCGAGCGCGGTCAGCTCAACGTCAACGAGGAGGTCGAGATCGTCGGCATCCGCCCGACCGTCAAGACCACCGTCACCGGCATCGAGATGTTCCGCAAGCTGCTCGATTCGGCTCAGGCTGGTGACAACACCGGTCTCCTCCTCCGCGGCACCAAGCGCGAGGACGTCGAGCGCGGCCAGGTCATCGTCAAGCCCGGTTCGGTCACGCCGCACACCGGCTTCGAGGCGAACGTCTACATCCTGTCCAAGGATGAGGGTGGCCGTCACAACCCGTTCTACGCGAACTACCGTCCGCAGTTCTACTTCCGTACCACCGACGTCACCGGCGTCATCACGCTGCCCGAGGGCACCGAGATGGTCATGCCCGGCGACACGACGGAGATCACGGTCGAGCTGATCCAGCCCATCGCCATGGAAGACGGACTCCGCTTCGCCATCCGCGAGGGTGGCCGCACGGTCGGCGCCGGCACGGTCACGAAGATCATCAAGTAGCACCACCAGCACTCCAGCACCGCGAGAGACGGGTCGGACCTCCGGGTCCGGCCCGTCTTTCGTCGTCGCGAACCTGTTGCACCTCGTCCGGCGCCGGGGCAGGATGGTCGAAAAGCCGGAGAGACCGGCGCAAGGGAGGGCGACATGGCTGGTTTCGACGACGTCACGAAGAAGGCTCAGGAGTTCCTGAAAGACGGCAAGGTGCAGGACGCCCTCAAGAGCGACAAGGCCGAGGAGGTCAGCGACAGCATCCTCGACGCCGTCGCCGGCGCCGCCGACAAGATCACCGGCGGCAAGTTCCACGACAAGATCGAAGACGCGAAGAACGCTGCCGACGACAAGATCGGCAACCAGTAGCGACCGCTTCACCGAGACCCTCGACGCCGAGAGCGCCGGGGGTCTCGTGCATCCTGCGTCCCCCGCTCCGCCAGATCGCAGGATGCCCGGAGTTGGCTGTTCAGCATGCCCAGACTCCGCCGCTCCGATGCCGCCCACCCCGGGCTGACGCGCTCCCGCTCCGGCAAGGGATTCACCTACCGGGACGCCGAGGGGCGGACCGTCACCAATCCCGAGCTGCGGGCCCGGATCGAGACGCTCGCCATCCCGCCGGCGTGGACCGACGTCTGGATCGCGCCGTACCCGAACGGCCACATCCAGGCGACCGGGGTCGACGGCGCGGGGCGCCGCCAGTACGTCTACCACCCCACCTGGCGGGAGCAGAAGGACCGCATCAAGTTCGACCGCGCCCTCGCCCTCGCCGAATCGCTGCCCACCGCGCGACGCTTCGTGACGATGGATCTCCGGCGCGACGAACCCGATCGGGCCCGCGTGCTGGCGGCGGCCTTCCGGATGCTCGACACCGGGTCCCTCCGTGTCGGCTCGGAGCGCTACGCGGCCGAGCACGGGAGCCACGGCCTCTCGACGCTCCTCTGCGCGCACGCCACGGTCAGCGGCGACACCGTCGGGCTGGCGTTCCCCGCGAAGAGCGGGCAGGCGTGGGACTCGGAGATCGTCGACGCCGATCTCGCGACGATCGTCCGGAGCCTCAAGCGACGCGGAGGGAGGGCTCGGCTGCTCGCCTCGCGGGAGCGCCCGGGCGGCTCCTGGAGCCCGATCCACGCCGCCGACATCAACGCCTACGTCCACGAGCGCACCGGGGGCGAGTTCACGGCGAAGGACTTCCGCACGCTGCACGGGACGGTCGCCGCCGCGGTCAGTCTCGCGAAGGCCGGTCCTGCCGCCTCGAAGACGACCCGGCAGCGCGCGCTCGCCCAGGCCATGCGTGACGCTTCGGCCGTGCTGGGCAACACCCCCGCGATCGCGAAGAAGAGCTACGTGGACCCCCGCCTCGTCGACGCCTACGCCGCCGGGGAGACCATCGACCCGTCGAGGCTCGCGTCCGCCGAGACCGAGGTGCGGGCCCTGCTGTTCCGCGGGGTGTCCGAAGTCCCGTAACGTGGACTGTCGTGCGCGCTACCCCCTCGGCGCACGCGAAAGGACCACCCTGTGACCGAGTGCATCCACGGTTTGGATGAAGCCCTCTGCGACATCTGCTCGCCCCGGAAGGCTCCGGAGGTGCAGGAGGCCCCGACGACGTCGCGGGCACGACCCGCCGCCGCGAAGAAGACGACCCCCCGCGCCCCCGCGCGCGTTCCCGGCGCCAAGCGGGTGGTCGCCGAGCAGCCCCTGCCCGACGTCGACCTCGGCTCGATGCGTGCGCACCACTGGACCCACGTGTCCAACCTCGAGCTGATCCTGGCCGACGGTCGCCTCTCGGCCGAGGCGGTCCCCGAGCTCGACGCGAGCTCGCCCGAGGCGCGCGAGAAGCGCGCGTCCGTCGCCCTGCCGACCGGCGCGACCGTCGCCGCGCACGTGCCGTTCTCCCTCTCGCCGGAGGCGTCGAGCTGGAACGAGATCCGTCGAGGAGCCGAGGGCCCCCGCTGGTCCGCCGCCGCCCGCTCGTCCCGTCCCACCGACTACATCGTCTTCGTCGCGCCCGTGACGTCCCTCCCGGAGGAGTTCGTCGTCACCGACGGAGACGCGAGCTCGACGCTGACGCGCTTCGCGACCGGTCTCTCCGACGGCAACATGCTCGTCCGTCGGGCCTCCTTCGACGACCCGGAGCTCCTCGAGGTCGAGGTGCTCGTCCCGGGCGCAGTCGACCTCGACGTGGTCAGCCTCATCGGCGTCCCGAACGACCGGGTCCGCGACCGCGTCAAGGCCCTGATCAAGGCGGCGGGAGGCGCGTCGCCCCGCGTCGCGATCTACCCGCCCTGGTTCCGGCCGCTCGAGGACTGAGCCGGCTCGCGGGGCCGGCCGTGGCCCGTTCCGCGGCTCCTGCGGGCCCGTGATCGGGGCCCCGACAGGCGCGACACGCCCGGGTTGCAGCAAATGCCGGGCTGTGGCAAGATTATCTGGTTCAACACTTCCACCTTGTGTTTCGGCGCGGGTGCGAATCACTGCCAGGCAGTGCACAGGAGCAGCGTCTCACCGAGACGCGATCTGGGCCGCGGGTAGCAGGACACCTCTTCAATCGAATCCGAAGGCCTCGGCGAGAAATCACCGCGGGCCGGATCCGGGAGCGGCTTCCACGCGGAGTCGGTCGCGGGCCGAGAGATGACCTCCCCAGGGCGGTCGCCGTGCGTGGTCCAGAGCATCATCTTCTAGGCCGGGCGAGCGGGAATCTCTCGCGGGTTCGACACGGTCGGGGAGCACCGCGAGGACTCCGCCGGCTTTGACACGAAAACAGTGGTGCGACGGTCGTCACCGGCAGATATCTGCCCGGATGCGACCCGAGTGACCCGAGTCTGATCAAGACCCAGTCTGCTTCGGCAGGCGCGTCAGGCGGCCCCGTGAAGGTGCGCGACGTATACATCGAGAGAGAGTCACACATGGCGGGACAAAAGATCCGCATCCGGCTGAAGTCGTACGACCACGAGGTCATCGACACGTCAGCTCGCAAGATCGTCGACACGGTGACCCGTGCCGGTGCGACCGTGGTCGGCCCCGTGCCGCTCCCCACGGAGAAGAACGTGATCGCCGTGATCCGTTCGCCGCACAAGTACAAGGACAGCCGCGAGCACTTCGAGAAGCGCACGCACAAGCGCCTCATCGACATCATCGACCCGACGCCGAAGGCCGTCGACTCGCTCATGCGTCTCGACCTCCCCGCCGACGTCAACATCGAGATCAAGCTGTAGGGGGCTCGTCAGAATGGCTACCACTACCAAGAACGTCAAGGGCCTGCTCGGCAAGAAGCTCGGCATGACCCAGGTCTGGGACGAGAACAACAAGCTCATCCCCGTCACCGTCGTCGAGATCTCGCCGAACGTCGTGACCCAGGTCCGCACCGAGGAGAAGGACGGCTACGTCGCCGTCCAGATCGCCGCCGGCCAGATCGACCCGCGCAAGGCGAACAAGCCCGCCACGGGCCACTTCGACGCTGCCGGCGTCACCCCCCGCCGCCACCTCACCGAGGTCCGCACCGCAGACGCCGCCGAGTACGCACTCGGCCAGGAGCTCACGGTCGACACCTTCGAGGCCGGACAGAAGGTCGACGTCGTCGGCACGTCCAAGGGCAAGGGCTTCGCCGGTGTCATGAAGCGCCACAACTTCAAGGGTGTCTCCGCTTCGCACGGTGCCCACCGCAACCACCGCAAGCCCGGTTCCATCGGTGCTTCGTCGACCCCGAGCCGTGTCTTCAAGGGCATGCGCATGGCCGGTCGCATGGGTGGGGAGCGCGTCACCGTCCTCAACCTCACGGTGCACGCCGTCGACGCCGAGAAGGGTCTGCTGCTCGTCAAGGGCGCCGTCCCCGGTGCTCGCGGTCGCATCGTCTTCGTCCGCACCGCCGTGAAGGGGAACTAGCGCATGGCTACCACCACTGCACCCACCAGCACCGTCGACGTCCTCGACGCCAAGGGCGCCAAGTCCGGCTCCGTCGAGCTTCCCGCCGCGATCTTCGATGTCGTCACCAACGTGCCGCTCATCCACCAGGTCGTCGTCGCCCAGCTCGCTGCCGCTCGTCAGGGCACGCACAAGGTCAAGGGCCGCGGCGAGGTCTCCGGCGCCGGCCGCAAGCCGTTCAAGCAGAAGGGAACCGGTCGCGCTCGTCAGGGCTCGATCCGCGCTCCCCAGATGACCGGCGGTGGCATCGTCCACGGCCCGACGCCCCGCAACTACGCGCAGCGCACCCCCAAGAAGATGATCGCCGCGGCTCTGCTCGGCGCCATCTCGGACCGCGCTCGCGGCGCCCGCGTCCACGTCGTCGAGGGCTTCGTCGCCGACGTCGTCTCGACCAAGACGGCTCTCGAGCTGCTCGCCACGATCTCGACCAGCAAGCACGTGCTCGTCGTCATCGAGCGCGAGGACGACCTCACCCGCAAGAGCGTCCGCAACGTCGACGAGGTCCACGTGATCACCTGGGACCAGCTCAACGCCTACGACGTCCTCGTCTCCGACGACATCGTCTTCACCAAGAGCGCATTCGAGGCCTTCGTGGCCGCGAAGACCAAGAAGGAGGCCACCGCATGAGCGGCATCCACAAAGACCCCCGCGACGTCGTCATCTCGCCGGTCGTCTCCGAGAAGAGCTATTCGCTGATCGACCAGGGCAAGTACACCTTCCTCGTCGACCCGCGTTCGAACAAGACCGAGATCAAGCTCGCCATCGAGAAGATCTTCGACGTCAAGGTCGACAGCATCAACACGCTGAACCGCACGGGCAAGACGCGCCGGACCAAGTTCGGAATCGGCAAGCGCAAGGACACCAAGCGCGCCATCGTGACACTCAAGTCGGGCTCCATCGACATCTTCACGGCTGTCGGCTAGGGCTCGGAGGGACAAGATAATGGCTATTCGTAACTACAAGCCCACGACTCCCGGTCGTCGCGGTTCGTCGGTCGCCGACTTCGCGGAGATCACGCGGTCGACGCCGGAGAAGTCGCTTCTCCGCCCGCTGTCGAAGACCGGTGGTCGCAACAACGCCGGTCGCATCACGACCCGTCACATCGGTGGTGGCCACAAGCGCCAGTACCGCGTCATCGACTTCCGTCGTAACGACAAGGACGGCGTGAACGCCAAGGTCGCTCACATCGAGTACGACCCCAACCGCACCGCGCGCATCGCCCTCCTCCACTTCGTGGACGGCACCAAGCGCTACATCATCGCGCCGAACAAGCTCAAGCAGGGCGACGTCGTCGAGTCGGGCGCCGGGGCGGACATCAAGCCGGGCAACAACCTCCCGCTGAAGAACATCCCCGTCGGTACCGTCATCCACGCGATCGAGCTGAAGCCGGGCGGGGGAGCCAAGATGGCTCGTTCCGCCGGAGCCTCGGTCCGACTCGTCGCCAAGGACGGCCCCTACGCCCAGCTGCGTCTCCCCTCGGGCGAGGTCCGCAACGTCGACGCTCGCTGCCGCGCCACCATCGGCGAGGTCGGCAACGCCGAGCAGTCCAACATCAACTGGGGAAAGGCCGGCCGGATGCGCTGGAAGGGCGTCCGCCCGACCGTCCGCGGTGTCGCCATGAACCCGGTCGACCACCCGCACGGTGGTGGTGAGGGCAAGACCTCCGGTGGTCGCCACCCGGTCAGCCCGTGGGGCCAGAAAGAGGGCCGCACGCGCCACCCCAACAAGGAGAGCGACAAGCTCATCGTCCGCCGCCGCAACGCTGGTAAAAAGCGCAAGTAGGAGTTGTAGAAGATGCCACGCAGTCTGAAGAAGGGCCCCTTCGTCGACGACCACCTGCTTCGCAAGGTCGTTGTCCAGAACGAAGCCAACACGAAGAACGTGATCCGCACCTGGTCGCGTCGTTCGATGATCATCCCGAACATGCTCGGCCACACGATCGCCGTTCACGACGGTCGCAAGCACATCCCCGTGTTCGTGACCGAGAGCATGATCGGCCACAAGCTCGGCGAGTTCGCGCCGACCCGCACCTTCCGCGGCCACGTGAAGGACGACAAGAAGGGTCGTCGCCGCTAACGCGGTGACGCAAGGAGGAGAGAAACATGGTGGAGTCGATCGCACGCGTGCGACACATCCGCGTTACGCCTCAGAAGGCTCGCCGCGTCGTCAACATGATCCGCGGCAAGCAGGCCCTCGAGGCCCTGGCCATCCTGAAGTTCGCGCCCCAGGGCGCCAGCGAGCCCGTCTACAAGCTCGTCGCGTCGGCCATGGCCAACGCCCGTGTCAAGGCGGACGCCCAGAACAACTACCTCAACGACGAAGACCTCTACATCTCGAGCGTCTACGTCGACGAGGGAGCCACCCTCAAGCGGTTCCAGCCGCGTGCTCAGGGCCGTGCGTTCCAGATCCTGAAGCGCACGAGCCACATCACGGTCGTCCTCGCGACGCCCGAAGAGGTCGAATCGGCCGCAACGTCGAAGAAGGCGAGCAAGTAATGGGCCAGAAAGTAAACCCGTACGGCTTCCGTCTCGGAATCACCACCGACCACGTGTCGCGCTGGTTCTCCGACAGCACGAAGGCCGGCCAGCGGTACAGCGACTACGTCGCCGAAGACATCAAGATCCGCAACCTGCTCAAGACCTCGCTCGACCGCGCCGGCGTGGCCAAGATCGAGATCGAGCGCACCCGCGACCGCGTCCGCGTCGACATCCACACCGCCCGTCCGGGCATCGTGATCGGTCGTCGTGGCGCCGAGGCCGAGCGCATCCGCGCCGACCTCGAGAAGCTCACGGGCAAGCAGATCCAGCTCAACATCCTCGAGGTGAAGAACCCCGAGGCCGAGGCTCAGCTGGTCGCCCAGGGCATCGCCGAGCAGCTCAGCGCCCGCGTGGCCTTCCGCCGCGCGATGCGCAAGGGTCTCCAGGGTGCTCAGCGCGCCGGAGCCAAGGGTGTCCGCATCCAGGTCTCGGGTCGTCTCGGCGGCGCCGAGATGAGCCGCTCGGAGTTCTACCGCGAGGGCCGCGTGCCCCTGCACACGCTCCGCGCCAACATCGACTACGGCTTCTACGAGGCCAAGACCACCTTCGGTCGCATCGGTGTGAAGGTCTGGATCTACAAGGGCGACATCACCAACAAAGAGCTCGCGCGCGAGCAGGCGAACCAGAAGTCGTCGCGCCCCGAGCGTCGTAACGACCGCGGCGGCGACCGCGACCGCGGACCGCGTGGTGGCAACACCCGCGCTCCGCAGCAGGACGCCCCCGTCACCGCAGGAGCTGAGGCGTAACCATGTTGATCCCCCGTCGTGTCAAGCACCGCAAGCAGCACCACCCCGGCCGTTCCGGCCAGGCCACCGGTGGCACTCGCGTGAGCTTCGGTGAGTACGGCATCCAGGCGCTCACGCCTGCCTACGTCACCAACCGTCAGATCGAGTCCGCTCGTATCGCCATGACCCGTCACATCAAGCGCGGTGGGAAGGTGTGGATCAACATCTACCCGGACCGCCCGCTGACCAAGAAGCCCGCCGAGACCCGCATGGGTTCCGGTAAGGGTTCGCCCGAGTGGTGGGTCGCCAACGTCAAGCCGGGTCGCGTGCTCTTCGAGCTCAGCGGCGTCAGCGAGGATGTGGCCAAAGAGGCCCTCACTCGTGCAATCCACAAGCTGCCCCTGAAGGCACGCATCATCAAGCGCGAGGAGGGCGACGCATAATGGCGATCGGATCCAAGGAGCTCCGCCCCACTGAGCTCGACACCTTCGAAGACGAGCGACTCGTCGACGAACTCAAGAAGTCCAAGGAAGAGCTGTTCAACCTGCGCTTCCAGTCGGCCACGGGCCAGCTCGAGAACCACGGCCGCGTGCGCGCCGTGAAGCGCGACATCGCCCGTATCTACACGGTCCTGCGCGAGCGCGAGCTCGGCATCCGTGCCACCCCCGCCCCGGTCGCGGCCGCTCCCAAGGCCGCCGCGAAGAAGTCGAGCAAGAAGGCCGCTGAGAAGCCGGCCGACGAGGCTCCTGCTGCCGAGGCCGCCGAAACCGCCGAGGAGAGCAAGTAATGGCTACCGAGAAGAAGACCGCGGCGGCCGAGACTCCTGTTCTCGTCCGCGGTTACCGCAAGACCCGTCGTGGCTACGTCACGAGCGACAAGATGGAGAAGACCATCGTCGTGGAGGTGGAGGACCGCGTGAAGCACCCCCTCTACGGCAAGGTCATCCGCCGCACCTCCAAGGTGAAGGTCCACGACGAGGCCAACTCGGCCGGCATCGGCGACCTCGTCGTGATCAGCGAGACCCGTCCGCTCAGCGCTTCCAAGCGCTGGCGTCTGGTCGAGATCCTCGAGAAGGCGAAGTAGGCCTCGGCCTGCTTGAGAAGGAGTAACAGATGATTCAGCAGGAATCCCGCCTCAAGGTCGCTGACAACACCGGTGCCAAGGAGATCCTCACCATCCGCGTTCTCGGTGGCTCCGGCCGTCGCTACGCCGGCCTCGGTGACGTCATCGTCGCCACGGTGAAGGACGCCATCCCCGGCGGCAACGTCAAGAAGGGCGACGTCGTCAAGGCGGTCATCGTCCGCACCAAGAAGGAGGTCCGTCGCACCGACGGCTCCTACATCAAGTTCGATGAGAACGCCGCAGTGATCCTGAAGGCTGACGGGGACCCCCGCGGGACCCGCATCTTCGGACCGGTCGGTCGCGAGCTTCGCGACAAGAAGTTCATGAAGATCATCTCGCTGGCACCGGAGGTTATCTAACTCATGGCAAACATCAAGAAGGGTGACCTGGTCCAGGTCATCTCCGGCCCCTCGCAGGCCCGCGGCGGAGACCGCGGAAAGCAGGGCAAGGTCATCGAGGTCCTCGTGGAGAAGAACCGCGTGGTCGTGGAGGGTGTCAACTTCGTCACCAAGCACGTCCGCGTCGGTCAGACTCAGCGCGGCACCAAGACCGGTGGCATCGAGACGCACGAGGCTTCGATCCACGTGTCGAACGTCGCGCTCGTCGACCCCAAGACCAAGAAGCCGACCCGCGTCGGATTCCGCGAAGAGACGGTCACGAAAGACGGAGTCACCAAGACCGTCCGTGTCCGTTTCGCCAAGAAGTCGGGGGAGGACCTCTGATGAGTGACACCGCAACCGCAACGCCCGAGGCCACTGTGCCGGCTGAGAATCGCCAGCCGCGCCTCAAGGCGAAGTACCAGGCCGAGATCCTGCAGCAGCTCAAGAGCGACTTCGGCTTCACGAACGTGCACCAGGTGCCCGGACTCGTGAAGATCGTCGTCAACACCGGCGTCGGCGAGGCCGCTCGCGACTCGAAGGTCATGGATGGCGCGGTCAAGGACCTCACCGCCATCACCGGCCAGAAGCCGCAGGTCACGAAGGCCCGCAAGTCGATCGCCCAGTTCAAGCTGCGCGAGGGTCAGCCCATCGGCGCTCACGTCACGCTCCGTGGCGACCGCGCCTGGGAGTTCCTCGACCGGCTCCTGTCGCTCGCCCTGCCCCGCATCCGCGACTTCCGTGGTCTCAGCGACCGCCAGTTCGACGGAAACGGCAACTACACCTTCGGTCTCAACGAGCAGAGCATGTTCCACGAGATCGATCAGGACCGCATCGATCGCGTCCGCGGCTTCGACATCACCGTCGTCACCACGGCCAAGACCGACGACGAGGGCCGGGCTCTGCTCAAGGCTCTCGGCTTCCCGTTCCGCACGGCCGACCAGGCCAACTAAGATCGTCCGGTCGGACACTTCAGCGATGGAGTGTCCGGCCGTACTCCCATGTTCGGAGAACCGCTCCGAGCAACCCCGATCGTTCAGGTCGGCTCCCGGTGGACCGGAAGTCGAAACCGAGCGAGAAAGTGATCAAATCGCATGACGATGACAGATCCGGTCGCAGACCTGCTGACCAGACTGCGCAACGCGAACTCGGCGTTCCACGACACCGTGTCGCTGCCGAGCTCCAAGCTCAAGTCCCACATCGCCGAGATCCTCCAGAAGGAGGGCTTCATCGACGGTTGGAAGATCGCCGACGCCCGCGTCGGACAGACCCTCACCATCGACCTCAAGTACGGCCCCAACCGCGAGCGCTCCATCGTGGGCATCAAGCGCGTGTCGAAGCCGGGCCTCCGGGTCTACGCGAAGTCGACCGAGATCCCTCAGGTCCTCGGCGGACTCGGCGTGGCCATCCTGTCGACTTCCTCCGGTCTGCTGACCGACCGCGAGGCCGAGCAGAAGGGCGTGGGTGGGGAAGTCCTCGCCTACGTGTGGTAACCCGCCATGTCACGAATCGGACGCCTCCCCATTCCGATCCCCACCGGGGTCGATGTGAAGATCGACGGCCAGGCCGTCACCGTCAAGGGCCCGAAGGGCGAGCTCTCGCTCGTCATCGCCAGCCCCATCGAGGCCAAGTTGGAGGAGGGCACCGTTCTGGTGACCCGTCCTGACGACGAGCGCTCCTCGCGTTCGCTCCACGGCCTCACCCGCACGCTCATCGCGAACCAGATCACCGGCGTCACCCAGGGCTACTCCAAGGGCCTCGAGATCGTCGGAACCGGTTACCGCGTGCAGGCCAAGGGCTCGAACATCGAGTTCGCCCTCGGCTACTCCCACCCCATCACC
Source organism: Frondihabitans sp. 762G35 (assembly GCF_002074055.1). NCBI lineage: Bacteria > Bacillati > Actinomycetota > Actinomycetes > Micrococcales > Microbacteriaceae > Frondihabitans > Frondihabitans sp. 762G35. The sequence continues at coordinate 313,580 of NZ_CP014619.1, forward strand.
GTCGAGCCGCCCACGGGCATCAGCTTCACGGTCGAGGGCAACAACAAGCTCACCGTCACCGGCATCGACAAGCAGGCCGTCGGCGAAGTCGCTGCGAACATCCGCAAGCTTCGCAAGCCCGAGCCCTACAAGGGCAAGGGTGTCCGCTACGCCGGCGAGGTCGTCCGCCGCAAGGCCGGAAAGTCAGGTAAGTAATCATGGGTCTCGGAACCAGAGGTAAGAGCAAGTCGGCCGCCACGGCGCGCCGTCACACCCGCCTTCGCAAGAAGGTCGTGGGCACCGAACTCCGCCCGCGTCTCGTCGTCACCCGTTCGGCCCGTCACGTCTTCGTGCAGGTCGTCGACGACAGCAAGGGCCACACCGTCGCCAGCGCATCGACCCTCGAGGCCGACCTGCGTTCCTTCGACGGTGACAAGACGGCCAAGGCGCGCAAGGTCGGCGAACTCGTCGCCGAGCGTGCCAAGTCGGCCGGTATCGAGGCGGTCGTGTTCGACCGCGGTGGTAACAAGTACGCCGGACGCGTCGCGGCAATCGCCGAGGGCGCCCGGGAAGGTGGGTTGGACCTGTGAGCGACGCAACGAACAAGACGCCGGAGCCGGCGGCGGAAGCCGTCGTCGACCGTCCCGTCGAAACGGCTGCCGGATCGGAGTCGAACAACCGCGAGGGTGCCAACGCCGGTCGTACCGACCGACGTGGCGGCAGCGGTCGCGGCGACCGCAACCAGGGCCGTGGCGGTCGTGACGATCGCGACAAGAGCCAGTTCCTCGAGCGCGTCGTCACCATCAACCGCGTGTCCAAGGTCGTCAAGGGTGGTCGTCGCTTCAGCTTCACCGCTCTCGTCGTCGTCGGAGACGGCAACGGACTCGTCGGTGTCGGCTACGGCAAGGCCCGCGAGGTCCCCACGGCTATCTCGAAGGGTGTCGAGGAGGCGAAGAAGAACTTCTTCCGCGTCCCCCGCATCGCCAACACGATCCCGCACCCGGTGCAGGGTGAGGCCGCAGCCGGCGTCGTGCTGCTGCGTCCCGCCGCAGCCGGTACCGGTGTCATCGCGGGTGGCCCGGTTCGCGCCGTCCTCGAGTGCGCCGGCATCCACGACGTCCTGAGCAAGTCGCTCGGTTCGTCGAACACCATCAACATCGTGCACGCGACCGTCGCGGCGCTCAAGCAGCTCGAGGAGCCGCGCGCCGTCGCAGCTCGTCGTGGCCTGGACATCGACCACGTCGCTCCGGCTCGCCTGCTCCGCGTCGAGGCCGAGGCTCGTGCCGCCGCAACTGAGAAGGCAGGTGCCTGATGGCGCAGCTTCGCGTGACTCAGATCAAGTCCAAAATTAGCGAGAAGCAGAACCAGCGCGACACGCTGCGGAGCTTGGGTCTCAAGCGAATCGGCCAGACGGTCGTTCGCCCGGACGACAAGCAGAACCGTGGCTACGTCTCGACGGTCGCTCACCTCGTCAAGGTCGAGGAGATTGACTAATGGCTGACGAGAAGGCCCCCAAGGCCGCGGCCCCCAAGGCTGCTGCCGCCAAGAAGCCCGCCGCCTCCAAGGCCGCCGCTTCCACCAGCACCACCACGAAGGCGGCTCCTGCCGCTTCCAAGGCCGCGTCCACCGACGTCGCCCGTCCGCAGATCCTCAAGGTCCACCACCTTCGTCCGGCTCCCGGTGCCAAGAAGGACCGGACCCGCGTCGGACGCGGTGAGGGCTCGAAGGGTAAGACCGCCGGTCGCGGTACCAAGGGCACGAAGGCCCGTTACTCGGTCAAGATCGGCTTCGAGGGTGGGCAGATGCCTCTGCACATGCGCACCCCGAAGCTGCGCGGGTTCAAGAACCCGTTCCGCGTCGAGTACCAGGTCGTCAACCTGGAGAAGCTGGCCGACCTCTACCCGAACGGTGGCGACGTCACCGTGGGCGACCTCGTCGCCAAGGGTGCCGTTCGCAAGAACGAGAAGGTCAAGGTCCTCGGCAACGGCGACCTCGCCGTCAAGCTGAACGTCGTCGTCGACAAGGTCTCCGGCTCCGCCGAAGAGAAGATCGTCGCCGCCGGCGGTACCGTCACCAAGTAGTACCTGAAGGGGTGGCTCGGAAGAGCCACCCCTTTCAGTCGTCTATCCTCATACCGGGAGGCACACGTGTTCAGAGCTGTTGGGCGGATCTTCCGCACGCCAGACCTTCGCAGGAAGATCGGGTTCACGCTCGGCATCATTGCGCTCTTCCGGCTGGGGTCCTTCATCCCCTCGCCGTTCGTCGACTACAGCAACGTCCAGGTCTGCCTCGCCGGCAACCAGCAGACGTCCGGTCTCTACGAGCTGGTCAACCTGTTCTCGGGCGGCGCTCTCCTGCAGCTGTCGATCTTCGCGCTGGGCATCATGCCCTACATCACGTCGTCGATCATCGTGCAGTTGCTCCGCGTGGTCATCCCGCACTTCGACGCCCTCTACAAGGAGGGTCAGTCGGGCCAGGCCAAGCTGACGCAGTACACGCGCTACCTGACCATCGCGCTGGGCATCCTGCAGTCCACCACTCTGATCACCGTCGCCCGATCCGGTGCGCTGTTCGGCTCCTCCACCGTCTCGGAGTGCAGCCAGCTCATCACGAACGACGCGTGGTACGCGATCCTCCTCATGGTCATCACGATGACCGCCGGTACCGGCCTCATCATGTGGATGGGCGAGCTCATCACGGAGCGCGGCATCGGCAACGGCATGTCGCTCCTCATCTTCACGTCGATCGCGGCCAAGTTCCCCACCGCCCTCTGGGCCATCGAGCAGTCGAAGAGCTTCGAGGTCTTCCTCGGGGTGATCGCCATCGGCATCGTGATCATGGGCCTCGTGGTGTTCGTCGAGCAGTCCCAGCGCCGGATCCCCGTGCAGTACGCGAAACGCATGGTGGGTCGACGCACCTACGGCGGCAACAACACGTACATCCCGATCAAGGTGAACATGGCCGGCGTCGTGCCCGTCATCTTCGCGTCGTCGCTGCTGTACCTGCCCGCCCTGGTCGCGCAGTTCAACACCCCGTCCGACGGATCCGCTCCGGCCGCCTGGGTCACCTGGGTCCAGACGAACCTCACGTCGGGCGACAAGCCGCTCTACATGCTCCTGTACTTCCTGCTCATCATCGGCTTCACGTACTTCTACGTCGCGATCACCTTCAACCCCGAAGAGGTCGCCGACAACATGAAGAAGTACGGCGGGTTCATCCCCGGAATCCGCGCGGGTCGTCCCACGGCCGATTACCTCGACTACGTCCTGACGCGCGTCACCCTGCCCGGCTCGCTCTATCTGGGCCTCGTGGCGCTCATCCCGCTCATCGCTCTGGCCACCGTCGGCGCCAATCAGAACTTCCCCTTCGGTGGCGCGAGCATCCTGATCATCGTCGGCGTCGGTCTCGAGACCGTGAAGCAGGTCGACTCCCAGCTCCAGCAGCGTCACTACGAGGGACTCCTGCGGTGACGGGCGGAAGCGACAGCGGCGCACGCCTGCTCATCGTCGGTCCGCCCGGAGCCGGCAAGGGCACGCAGGCCGTGCGGATCGCCGAGAGCTACGGCATCCCGGCCATCTCGACCGGCGACATCTTCCGCGCGAACGTCAAAGACGAGACGCCCCTCGGCGTCCAGGTCAAGGCGATCCTCGACGCGGGCGACTACGTTCCCGACTCCCTGACGAACGAGCTCATCTCCGACCGCCTGTCGCAGCCCGACGCGGCCGAGGGCTTCCTCCTCGACGGCTACCCCCGGACCGCCGACCAGGTCGTCTTCCTCGACGAGCTGCTGGCATCCAAGGGCGAGGCGTTGAGCGCCGTCGTCCAGCTGGTCGCCGACCGCGACGAGATCGTGGAGCGCCTTCGCAAGCGTGCTCTCGACCAGGGCCGCAGCGACGACACCGAAGACGCGATCCGCCACCGCCAGGACGTCTACCTCCGCGAGACCGGTCCCCTGATCGCCACGTACGCCGAGCGCGGCCTCGTCCTCGAGGTCGACGGCCTGGGAGCGATCGACGTCGTCGCCGACCGGATCGACGCGGCGCTCTCGTCGCGCGACATCCGGCCGACGGCCGCCGCCTAGAGCGTCCGTGGCCTTCCGCAAGCAGGGCATCTACAAGACACCCGACGAGATCCGCAGGATGCTCGAGCCCGGCCTCCTCACGGCCGCTTCTCTCGACGCCGTCGCGGCGGCGATCCGGCCGGGAGTGACCACCGGCGAACTGGACGCCCTCGCCGAGAAGACGATCCGCGACGGCGGGGGAGTGCCGAACTTCCAGCTGGTGCCCGGCTACCGGCACACGGTCTGCGCCTCCGTCAACGCCGACGTGGTCCACGGCATCCCGGGCGACCGCGTCCTCCGAGCGGGAGACCTCGTGTCGATCGACTCCGGCGCCGAGGTCGGCGGGTGGAACGGCGACAGCGCCCGGAGCTTCGTGGTCGCGGGGCCCGCTGATCCTGCGCTGCCCGCCGCCGTGGTCGAGGCCCGTCGGCGCCTGAGCGACGTCACCGAGCAGTCGCTCTGGCACGGCATCGCGGCTCTGGCGTCCGCACGGCACCTCAACGAGGTCGGTGCGGCGGTCGAGGAGTACATCGAGTCGCAGGGCGACTACGGGATCCTGGAGGACTACGTGGGCCACGGCATCGGTCGTACCATGCACGAGGAGCCGCCCGTCTTCAACTACCGCGTGCGGGGCAACGGGCCGGCGGTGAAGCCGGGACTCGTCGTCGCCATCGAACCCATGGTGACCGCCGGGGGCATCGACACGGTGACGCAGGACGACGACTGGACGGTCACGACGGCCGACGGCAGCGACTCGGCGCACTGGGAGCACTCGGTCGCCGTGCACGCCGACGGCATCTGGGTGCTGACGGCGGCCGACGGCGGCGCCTCGGGGCTCGCGCCCATGGGCATCCGGCCGGTCCGTCCCGCGGGCTGACCCGTCGAGACCGACATCGGCGTGGCGAGTTGACCTGCCGGGTTGGCAAACGCAACTTCGATCGCATAAGATCGACCTTTGGTGCCTCAGGCCTGCGTTCTCGCATGCCGGTCGGCGGTGTATTCGTCTCGGATCCCCGCGACCCAGGGCACCGATCCCCGCAAGACCAACACAACCAATTTTTAGCGACAGTGAGGCTATGGCCAAAAAAGACGGTGTCATCGAAATCGAAGGCGCAGTGGTCGAAGCTCTGCCGAACGCGATGTTTCGCGTGGAGCTGAGCAACGGGCACAAGGTTCTCGCCCACATCTCCGGAAAGATGCGTCAGCACTACATCCGCATCCTCCCCGAAGACCGTGTGATCGTCGAGCTGAGCCCCTACGACCTGACCCGCGGCCGGATCGTCTACCGCTACAAGTAGGGCGTGCTGGAAAGGAACGGCCCGGCGCACCCGTCGGGCACGAGGCCAGCGAGTCAAGAGGAAACAACATGAAGGTCAAGCCCAGCGTCAAGCGCATCTGCGAGCACTGCAAGGTGATTCGCCGCAACGGTCGCGTCATGGTGATCTGCAACAGCAACCCGCGCCACAAGCAGCGCCAGGGTTAGTCCGCAGCAGCACCCGCACCACAGCAACACCACCGAGCAGCACCAGAACCGTCCTCCGCGCGAGGGCGGGGACACCCCGGGCGGAGGCCCTGGCACCGGTGCTGTGACACACCTCCACCATCTCTCAAGGAGAAGCCACCATGGCACGTCTAGCAGGCGTTGACATCCCGCGCGAAAAGCGCGTGGAAGTCGCACTGACCTACATCTACGGAGTCGGCCGCACGCGCGCGCTGAAGACTCTCGAAGAGACTTCGATCGACGGCAACATCCGCGTCAAGGACCTCAGCGACGACCAGCTCGTCCTGCTCCGCGACTACATCGAGGGCAACTTCAAGGTCGAGGGTGACCTCCGCCGCGAGGTCGCCGCCGACATCCGCCGCAAGGTGGAGATCGGAAGCTACGAGGGCATCCGCCACCGCCGCGGTCTGCCCGTCCGCGGCCAGCGCACCAAGACCAACGCTCGTACCCGCAAGGGCCCGAAGCGCACGGTCGCCGGCAAGAAGAAGGCTCGATAGGCCCGGCTTCCGCCGTAGCCATCCAAGGTTGTAGGAGAAAAAATTGGCAGCACCGAAGTCGGCCGCGCGTAAGCCCCGCCGTAAAGAGAAGAAGAACGTCGCCGTGGGCCAGGCCCACATCAAGTCGACGTTCAACAACACCATCGTTTCCATCACCGACCCGTCGGGTGCCGTCCTGAGCTGGGCGTCCTCCGGGGCCGTCGGCTTCAAGGGCTCGCGCAAGTCGACGCCGTTCGCGGCGCAGCTCGCCGCCGAGTCCGCTGCGCGTCAGGCGCAGGAGCACGGCGTCAAGAAGGTCGACGTCTTCGTGAAGGGCCCGGGTTCCGGCCGCGAGACCGCGATCCGCTCTCTTCAGGCCGCCGGCCTCGAGGTCGGTTCGATCAACGACGTGACCCCGCAGGCGCACAACGGCTGCCGTCCGCCGAAGCGCCGTCGCGTCTGAGGCTCTGCGCCCTCGGCGCTGACGCGTCGGGCGAGGGCCGGAGACGGCCCTCGCTCGTACGCGTCGTCACGATTTTCGATAACTCAATAATCGGCGGGCCAGCCACCCTGCCGCATCGCACAAGAGTCATATAGCGGACTCTTCGCCGAAAGGAATCCACAGTGCTCATTGCACAGCGCCCCACCCTCACCGAGGAGAACATCTCGGAGTTCCGCTCCCGCTTCGTGATCGAGCCCCTCGAGCCCGGCTTCGGCTACACGCTCGGCAACTCGATGCGCCGCACCCTCCTCTCTTCGATTCCCGGCGCTGCTGTCACCAGCATCCGCATCGACGGCGTGCTGCACGAGTTCACGACGGTCCCCGGTGTGAAGGAAGACGTCACCGAGGTCATTCTGAACATCAAGAGCCTCGTCGTCTCCAGCGAGCACGACGAGCCGATCACCGCCTACCTGCGCAAGCAGGGCGCCGGTCAGGTCACCGCCGCCGACATCTCGGTGCCGGCCGGAGTCGAGGTCCACAACCCCGAGCTCGTCATCGCGACCCTGAACGACAAGGCCAAGTTCGAGCTGGAGCTGACCATCGAGCGCGGTCGCGGTTATGTGTCCGCCGTCCAGAACCGCTCGGAGTTCTCCGAGGCCGGCCAGATCCCGATCGACTCGATCTACTCGCCCGTCCTCAAGGTGACCTACCGGGTCGAGGCGACCCGTGCCGGTGAGCGCACCGACTTCGACCGTCTCGTCGTCGACGTCGAGACGAAGCCGGCCATCAGCCCCCGCGACGCCATCGCTTCGGCGGGCCGCACGCTGACGGAGCTCTTCGGCCTGGCCCGCGAGCTCAACACCGCCGCCGAGGGCATCGAGATCGGCCCCGCGCCGGTCGACGCCGTCCTCTCGTCGGAGCTCCAGACCCCGATCGAAGACCTCGACCTCTCGGTGCGCAGCTACAACTGCCTCAAGCGCGAGGGCATCAACACGGTGTCCGAGCTCGTCGCCCTCTCGGAGACGCAGCTCATGAACATCCGCAACTTCGGACAGAAGTCGGTCGACGAGGTGAAGGACAAGCTCGTCGAGCTCGGCCTCTCGCTGAAGGACACCGTCCCCGGTTTCGACGGCGCCCACTTCTACAGCGGCTACGACGAGGAGGAGACCAACTAGGTCTCCTGCTGTCCGCCTTCCCCTCTCAACACTTAGGAAACGACAATGCCCAAGCCCACCAAGGGTCCCCGCCTCGGAGGCGGCCCGGCGCACGAGCGCCTTCTCCTCGCCAACATGGCCGGTCAGCTGTTCACGCACAAGAGCATCAAGACCACCGAGACGAAGGCCAAGCGCCTCCGCCCCGTGGCCGAGCGTCTGGTGACCTTCGCCAAGCGCGGCGACCTGCACTCGCGCCGTCGCGTGCAGGCCATCCTCCGCAACAAGGAGTCCACGCACATCCTGTTCTCGGAGGTCGCGCCGCTGCTCGAGCTCCGCGAGGGCGGGTACACCCGGATCACGAAGCTCGGCTTCCGCAAGGGTGACAACGCGTCGATGGTCCAGATCGAGCTCGTCCTCGAGCCCGTCACCCCGAAGACGAAGCGCAGCAGCTCGTCCTCGAAGGTCGGCGTGCCCGCGACGACGCAGGCCCTCCTGGAGGAGCCGGCCGAGGAGCTGACCGTCTCCGACGAGGCCATCATCGAGGCCACGACCGAGGCGCCCGTCGACTCCGACGTGGTCCCCGAGTCGACCGGCGAGCTCGAGTCGGAGTCCGCCGACGACCTGACGGCGTCCGACGAGACGATCATCGAGGCCACCACGGAGGCCCCGAAAGACGAGAAGTAACCTTCTCGCCGCTTCGCCGAAAGGCCCGCTCCCCTCGGGGGCGGGCCTTTCGCCGTCCTGCCCTCTCGTAGAATCGAGGGCGTGGACAGCGAGACAGGCCGGACGACCCGGATCCGGCTCGACCTCTCGTACGACGGCACCCGATTCAGCGGCTGGAGCCGTCAGCCGGGTCTCCGGACCGTTCAGGGCGAGATCGAGAGCGCTCTCGAGATCGTCTTCCAGCGTCACCTGCCCGCTCCCGTCACCGTGGTGGCGGGCCGCACCGACACCGGCGTCCACGCGATCGGCCAGGTCGCTCACCTCGACGTGACCCCGGAGCAGTTCGCGCTCCTCCAGCGCCCTCACCGCAACGTCACCAAGTACCCGACGTTCCCGCCGGCCATGATGCTCGCGCGCCGGATCAACGGGCTCGCGGGGGCGGAGGAGGACCTCCACATCACGCACGCCTCCGTCGTGCCCGACACGTTCGACGCCCGCTACTCGGCGCTCTGGCGCGAGTACGAGTACCGCGTGTCCGACCTCACGGGGCCGCGCAACCCCATCCGGCGGCACGACACCCTGTGGTTCCCGGCCACGGTCGACCTCGACCTCCTGAACGCGGCTGCGCTCTCGCTCCTGGGACTCCACGACTGGGCCGCCTACTGCCGGCCCCGCGACGGCGCGACGACGGTCCGGACCCTGCAGGAGTTCCACTGGCGCCGCGAGGCGGACGGGATCCTGGTCGCCCGGGTGCGCGCGGACGCCTTCTGCCACAGCATGGTGCGCTCGCTCGTCGGCGCGACGCTCGCGATCGCGGAGGGTCGTCTCCCGCTCGAGGCCGCCGTGGAGATCCGCGAGGCGCGCCTCCGCGACGGCCAGTTCAAGGTGGCTCAGGCCAAGGGGCTGACGCTTCGCGAGGTGCGCTACCCCCACGACGAGCACTTCGGGCAGCGCGCCGAGCAGACGAGGGCGCGCCGCGCCGCGCTCTGACCCGGGTACTGTGGCGGCGTGATCCTGCGCGAGGCCGTTCCGGCCGACATCCCCGAGCTGCTTCGTCTCACCGTCGAGCTGGCCGTCTACGAGCGGGAGCCGGACGCCGTGAAGACGAGCGAGAGCGATCTCGCGCGGGCGCTCTTCGCCGAGCATCCTGCGGTCTTCGCGTTCGTGGTGGAGGACGACGTCGAGAGCAGGCTCGCGGGGATGGCGATCTGGTTCCTGACCTTCTCGACCTGGGAGGGCGTGCACGGCATCCACCTCGAAGACCTCTACGTGAGTCCGGAGCATCGGGGCCGGGGCCACGGGAAGGCGCTGCTCTCGAGGCTGGCCGCCCTCTGCGCCGAGCGGGGCTACGCCCGCCTGGAGTGGAACGTGCTCGACTGGAACGAGCCTGCCATCGGCTTCTATCGCTCGCTCGACGCCGAGGCGCTCACCGACTGGACCACCTTTCGCCTATCGGGCGACCCGCTCGCGGTTGCCGCCGCTGCACACGTCCTGTAACGTGTCCCCTTGGTGTCTGCGCAACTGCGCGCGTTCACCCGAAGTTGAGCCCTCCACCTGACTCGTTCCCGTGCGATCCGCGCGAGAACGGCAACGGAGCGGGATTCACGAACCTCTCACCTCGACCAGAAAGCAGCACTACTGTGACGCGCACTTTCTCCCCCACCCCGGCTGATGTCAAGCCGGAGTGGCTGATCATCGACGCGAACGACATCGTTCTCGGCCGCCTCGCCAGCCACGTCGCCGCTCTCCTCCGCGGAAAGCACAAGCCCACGTTCGCCCCCCACATGGACATGGGCGACTTCGTCATCGTCATCAACGCCGAGAAGGTCGCCCTGACCGGCTCGAAGCTGCAGACGAAGCTCGCCTACCGCCACTCGGGTTACCCGGGCGGCCTCACGGCGACGACCTACTCCGAGATGCTCGAGAAGCACCCGACGCGCGCGGTCGAGAAGGCCATCCGCGGCATGCTCCCGAAGAACTCGCTCGGTCGCGCCCAGATCGCGAAGCTGAAGGTCTACGCCGGCCCTGAGCACCCCCACGCGGCCCAGAAGCCCACGGTGTACACCCTCGACCAGGTCGCCCAGTAGCGACCGCTGAAGACTTAAGGATCCCTACAGTGGCAAGCATCGCCGATTCCATCGAATCCACCCCCGAGAGCTTCACGACCGAGAGCGCCGCTCCCGTCGCCGCGTCGACTCCCCGCCCCGTCCTCACCGTCGGCGGCGGCGCCGTCGGCCGTCGCAAGCAGGCCATCGCCCGCGTGCGCCTCGTCCCCGGCTCCGGCACCATCACGGTCAACGGCCGCACCCTCGAGGACTACTTCCCCAACAAGCTGCACCAGCAGCTGATCAACGACCCGTTCAAGGTCCTCGACCTCCTCGGCTCGTACGACGTCGTCGCGAAGATCTCCGGTGGTGGCCCCTCGGGTCAGGCCGGAGCCCTGCGCCTCGGCATCAGCCGCACGCTGAACGAGATCGACGAAGAGAACAACCGCGCCGAGCTGAAGAAGGCGGGCTTCCTCAGCCGCGACGCTCGCGTCAAGGAGCGCAAGAAGGCCGGTCTCAAGAAGGCCCGTAAGGCTCCTCAGTTCTCCAAGCGCTAACACCCGGCCAGGTCTCGCGATGACGCGTCTTTTCGGAACCGACGGAGTTCGGGGCCTCGCCAACCGTGAGTTGACGGCCGCGCTCGCACTGGGTCTCGCCCAGGCGAGCGCGGTCGTGCTCACGAAGGGGCATCACGCCGATGCCCGCCGCGCCGAGGGGCGACGTCCCGTCGCCGTCCTCGCGCGCGACCCCCGGATCTCGGGGGAGTTCCTCGCGGCCGCGGTCGCCGCCGGGCTCGCCTCGTCCGGCGTCGACGTCCAGGACGCCGGGGTCATCCCGACACCCGCCGCCGCATTCCTCGTCGCCGATTCCGGCGCCGACTTCGGCGTGATGATCAGCGCGTCGCACAATCCGGCGCCCGACAACGGCATCAAGTTCTTCGCGTTCGGCGGCACCAAGCTGCCCGACGAGGTCGAGGACCGCATCGAGGCCACGATGGACGCCCCGCGGCTCATGCCGGTGGGTGGAGACGTCGGCCGGATCCGGCGCTTCGCCGACGCCGAGGACCGCTACATCGTCCACCTGATGGGTGCTCTGCCGCACCGCCTCGACGGCCTGCACGTCGTCCTCGACTGCGCTCACGGAGCCGCAGCCGGTGTCTCGCCGGAGGCGTTCGCCCTCGCGGGAGCGCGCGTCACCGTGATCGGTGCCGATCCCGACGGCGTCAACATCAACGACGGCGTCGGCTCGACGCACCTCGACAACCTCGCCGCCGCCGTCCTCGAGCACGGGGCCGACGTCGGCATCGCGCACGACGGCGACGCCGACCGTTGCCTCGCCGTCGACGCCGACGGCCGGATCATCGACGGCGACCAGATCATGGCGATCCTCGCGCTCTCGATGAAGCAGCGCGGCATCCTGCACGAGGACACCCTCGTCGCGACGGTCATGAGCAACCTCGGCCTCAAGCGCGCCATGCGCGACAACGGCATCCGCGTCATCGAGACCGGGGTCGGCGACCGCTACGTCCTCGAGGAGATGAACGCGCACGACTACAGCCTGGGCGGCGAGCAGTCCGGGCACATCGTCTTCCGCCGCTACGCGACCACGGGCGACGGCATCCTGACCGGCCTCACCCTCGTGGCCGAGATGGCGCGCACGGGCAGGACGCTGGCCGAGCTCGCCGACGTCATGACCGTCTTCCCGCAGATCCTCGTGAACGTCCGTGGCGTCGATCGGGCCGGTCTCCGGGGCGACAGCGTCATCGCGGACGCCGTGCGCGCGGCCGAGGAGGAGCTCGGCGACGCGGGGCGCGTGCTCCTGCGCCCCTCGGGAACCGAGCAGCTCGTCCGCGTCATGGTCGAGGCCGCCTCGCAGGACGACGCCGACCGCATCGCTCACGCCCTCGCCGACGTGGTGCGCGAGCGCCTGGCCGTCCCCGCCGCCTGACCCGCCTCAGATCTTCCGGAGCAGCACGCTCGACACGGTGTGGTCGGCATCCTTCCGCAGGACCAGCGTGGCGCGGGAGCGCGTCGGCTGCACGTTGCGCTTCAGGTTCGGCTCGTTGACCGTGCGCCACACCTCGCGGGCGAAGGCGAGCGCCTCGTCCTCCGGGATCTCGGCGAAGCGGTGGAAGAACGACTCCTCGGAGCTGAAGGCGCCCTCGCGCAGTTTCCGGAACCGCTCGACGAACCAGTTCTCGATGTCGTGGGTGCGCGCGTCGACGTAGATCGTGAAGTCGAAGAGGTCGCTCAGCGCGAGGCGCCCGTTCGTCGGCGGCTGGAGCACGTTCAGACCCTCGACGATGAGGATGTCCGGGCGGCGGACGACGACCTCGGCTCCCGGCACGATGTCGTACTCGATGTGCGAGTAGAACGGGGCCCGCACCTCTTCGGCGCCGCTCTTGACCTGCGAGACGAACTTGAGGAGCCGACGCCGGTCGTACGACTCGGGGAAGCCCTTGCGGTCCATGATCCCGCGGCGTTCGAGCTCGGCGTTGGGGTAGAGGAAGCCGTCGGTGGTGATCAGCTCGACCCGCGGGGTGTCGCTCCAGCGCGAGAGCAGCTCGCGCATGAGACGGGCGACCGTCGACTTGCCGACCGCCACGGATCCGGCCACGCCGATCACGAAGGGCGTGCGCTGCGCCCGCTCGCCCAGGAAGTCGCTCGTCGCGCGGTGCAGGTTGCGCGCACCTGCGGCGTAGAGGTTGATCAGTCGGCTCAGCGGCAGGTAGACGTCGCTGACCTCCTGGAGGTCGAGCCGGTCGCCGAGGCCGCGGAGCTGCACGAGCTCGAGCTCCGTCAGGGGGTTCCGCGTCGAGGGCGCCAGGTCGGCCCAGGAGTCGCGGCTCACCTCCACGAACGGGGTGAGGTGGGTGGGGGCGGCGGTCGCATCGGCCATGAGTGACGAGCTTATGGGGTCGCGCCCTCCCGCGCCCGGGCCCGCCGCCGGCGGCGGAAGTCCGTCTCGCGACGGAGCCCCGGGCGACGTGCGGCGGACGGGGTGATCAGCGAGCGGACGTTAGGCTGACTCCCATGTGTGGCATCGTGGGTTACGTCGGTTCGGACAAGAGCGTCGAGGTCCTCCTCGGCGGTCTGGCGCGTCTCGAGTACCGGGGCTACGACTCCGCCGGCATCGCGGTCATCGCGCCCGACGGCACCCTGGGGATGCGCAAGAAGGCCGGCAAGCTGAAGATGCTCGTGGGCGACCTCGGCGCCTCCCCGCTGGCGAACGGCGCCACGGGAATCGGCCACACCCGGTGGGCCACGCACGGCGGGCCGACCGACCAGAACGCCCACCCGCACCTCTCCGACGGGGGCAAGCTGGCGCTCATCCACAACGGCATCATCGAGAACTTCTCCGAGCTGAAGGCCGAGCTCCTCGCGGAGGGCGTCGAGTTCCTCAGCGAGACCGACTCCGAGGTCGCGGCGCACCTCGTGGCCCGCGAGTTCCGGGCGACGGGCGACCTCACGGAGGCGCTCCGCCTCGTCGTCAACCGGCTCGAGGGCGCGTTCACGCTCCTCGTCGTGCACGCCGACCAGCCCGGCGTGGTCGTCGGTGCGCGGCGCAACTCCCCGCTCGTGATCGGGCTGGGCGAGGGCGAGAACTTCCTGGGCAGCGACGTCGCCGCCTTCATCGAGTTCACCCACCGGGCCATGGCCATCGGTCAGGACCAGATCGTCACCATCACGCGCGACGCCGTCGACGTCGTCGACTTCCACGGCTCGCCCGTCGAGGCGCAGGAGTTCGAGGTCACCTGGGACGCCAAGGCGGCGGAGAAGGGCGGCTGGTCGAGCTTCATGGCGAAGGAGATCAGCGAGGAGCCGGAGGCCGTCGCCAACACGCTCCTCGGCCGCGCGGTCGACGGCGCCGTCCACCTCTCCGACCTCGACCCGATCCGCGAGCGTCTGCTCACCGTCAACCGGGTCATCGTGATCGCCTGCGGCACCGCCGCCTACGCGGGCATCCTCGGCAAGTACGCGATCGAGCAGTGGTCGAGGCTCCCCGTCGAGGTCGAGCTGGCCCACGAGTTCCGCTACCGCGACCCGGTGCTCGACGAGCACACCCTCGTCGTGTCGATCAGCCAGTCCGGCGAGACGATGGACACCCTGATGGCCGTCAAGTACGCCCGGGAGCAGGGCGCTCAGGTGCTCTCCATCTGCAACACGCAGGGCGCCACGATCCCGCGGGAGAGCGACGCCGTCATCTACACGCACGCCGGCCCCGAGGTCGCGGTCGCGTCGACGAAGGCGTTCGTCGCGCAGGGGACGGCCCTGTTCCTCCTGGGCCTCCACCTGGCCACGCTCCGTCGGACCCTGACGGCGGAGGAGATCGCCGAGCAGGTCGACGACCTGGTCGCCATCCCCGACAAGATCCGCCGCGTGCTCGAGTCGGGCGACCGGATCAAGACCCTCGCCGGCTGGATGGCGGACACCCGCTCGGTCCTCTTCCTCGGTCGCCACGTCGGCTACCCGATCGCGCTCGAGGGAGCGCTCAAGCTCAAGGAGCTCGCCTACATCCACGCCGAGGGCTTCGCCGCGGGTGAGCTGAAGCACGGCCCGATCGCCCTGATCGAGCCGGGCCAGATCGTGTTCGTCATCGTGCCGTCGCCGCGCGACCCGCGTTCGCTCCACCCGAAGGTCGTCTCCAACATCCAGGAGATCCGCGCCCGCGGCGCCCGCGTCATCGCGATCGCCGAGGAGGGCGACGCCGCCGTGCTGCCCTTCGCCGACGAGGTGTTGCACATCCCGCTCGCATCGCCCCTCTTCGAGCCGCTGCTCGCCGTCGTCCCGCTCCACATCTTCGGGATGGAGCTCGCCAGCGCGAAGGGGCTCGACGTCGATCAGCCCCGCAACCTGGCCAAGTCCGTCACCGTCGAGTAGCCGCCGGAGCATCGGGTGAGCATCGTGGGAGTCGGTGTCGACGTGGTCGACGTCGCCCGGTTCGACCGGGCGCTCGAGCGCACCCCGAAGCTCCGCGGACGCCTGTTCACCGAGGCGGAGCTCGTCCGCGACGGCGAACCCCGCCGGATCGAGTCGCTCGCCGCGCGCTTCGCCGCCAAGGAGGCCTTCATCAAGGCCGTCGGCGGCTCCACGGGCGTGTTCTGGCACGACATGGTGGTGGGCGCCGACGACCAGCGCGCCCCGTCGCTCCTGCTCTCGGGCGGTGCCGCGGAGCTCGCGGCCGCGCGCGGCGTCGGGCGCGTCCACCTCTCGCTGAGCCACGACGGCGGCATCGCGACGGCGTTCGTGGTGGCCGAGGCGACGGCGGCCGAGGCGACGGCGGGCGAGGCGACGGCGGCCGGCCAGTCGGGGGTCGGCGCATGACGCAGGAGGTGCGGGTCGCCGTCGACACCGGGGCGCTGCGGCACAACGTCGAGGTGCTGCGCAGGGTCGTGCATCCTGCGCGTGTGATGACCGTGGTCAAGGCGAACGCCTACGGGCACGGCGCCGTCGAGAGCGCGCGGGCGTTCGAGGAGGCCGGGGTCGACTGGATCGGCGTGGTCGACCTCGACGAGGCCGTGGCGCTCCGGCGGGCGGGCATCTCGGTGCCGATCCTGGCGTGGCTGCATGCGCCCGGTGAGACGTTCCAGCGCGCCGTGCAGTTCGACGTCACGCCGGCGATCTCCGATCTGGCGCAGCTCGGGGCGTGCGCCCGAGCCGGTGTCCCCGTCGTCCACCTCTGCCTCGACACGGGGCTCAGCCGCAACGGCGCGGTCGAGTCGGAGTGGGCCGAGTTCTTCGATCGCGCCCGGTCGCTCCGAGGCGCCGTCGAGGTGGGCGGCGTCATGAGCCACCTCTCCAACACGTCGCCCGCCGAGGACGCCCACCAGTTGGCGGCATTCCTCCGGGGGGTCAGGATGCTCGCCGACCGCGGCATCACCGCCCCGCTCCAACACATCGCGGCATCGGCCTCGGGGCAGTCGTCCTCCGACGCGCGCCTCGGGATGGTCCGCTTCGGTCTCTCGGCGTACGGTCTCAGCCCCCTCGCGGGTCGCACCCCCGCAGACCTCGGACTCCGCCCCGCGCTCACTCTGACGGCACCGGTCATCGGTCTGAAGCGCGTGCTCGCGGGAGAGGGGACCTCCTACGGCCTCACCTGGCGCGCCGAGCGCGACACCCGGCTCGCGCTCCTGCCGGTCGGCTACGCGGACGGCATCGAGCGCATCGCCGGCAACCGCGCCCGCGTCCTGCTGGGTGGCCGCCTCCGCCCCGTCGTCGGCCGCATCGCGATGAACGCCCTGACGGTCGACCTCGGGCCCGACGACCCGACCGACGCCGTCGCCCTCGGCGACGAGGCCGTCCTCTTCGGCGACGCCGAGAAGGGCCACCCGACGGTCGCCGACTGGGCCGAGGCGACCGGCACCATCGACTACGAGGTCGTGGCCAGGCTCTCGGCCCGCCTGCCGAGGAGCTACCGGTGACCGACACGTACCTGCGGCGCGCGACCGTCGACCTCGAGGCCTACCGGGCCAATCTGACGCACCTCCAGCGGCTCGTCGCTCCGGCCGAGCTGATGGCGGTCGTCAAGGCCGACGCCTACGGGCACGGCGCCACGACCCTCGCCGCGGTCGCCGTCGACGCCGGCGTGCGCTGGCTGGGCACGCTCGAGCTGCAGAACGCCCACGAGCTGCGCGCCTCCGGGATCGGCGACGGCATCGCCCTCTTCGCCTGGCAGTACTCGCCGCACGAGTCGTTCGAGCGCGCCGTCTCCGAGAAGATCGACCTCGGCCTCTCGACGCTGGCCCAGCTGGAGCGCGTCGCGCTCGCCGTGGTCTCCGTGGCCGACGCGCTCGCTCCCGACGCGGTCGGCGGCGCTGCCGTCGACGTGCCCGCTCTCGTGCACCTCAACGTCGACACGGGTCTCCACCGCGACGGTGCCTCCGCCGACGAGTGGGAGGCCCTCGTGACGCGCGCGGTCGAGCTGGAACGGGCGGGGCTCCTGCGCCTGCGGGGCGTCTACTCGCACCTCGCGGAGGCGTCCGACGAGGAGGACACCGAGTCGGCGGGCCTCCTCGCGGCCGCCATCGAGCGCGCCGAGGAGCTCGGCGCGGCCTTCGAGGTCCGGCACCTGACGGCGTCGAGCGCCGGGATGGAGCGTCCGGAGCTGCGGCTCGACCTGGTGAGGATGGGCTCGAACACCTACGGCATCCCCGTCACCGACGGCGTCTCGGCCGCCGACCGCGGGCTGGTGCCGGTCATGACCCTCACGGCCCGGATCGCGCGGGTCAAGCGGATCGCGGCCGGCACGGGCGTCTCCTACGACTACACCTACCGGGCGCCCCGCGACACGACCATCGCCCTCGTGCCCGTGGGCTACGCCGACGGTGTCTCGCGTCGAGCGCAGAACGGCGTCACCGTCGCCCTGCGCGGCAAGCGCTACCCGATCGTCGGGCGAGTGGCGATGGACCAGTTCCTGATCGACGTCGGCGACGACCCCGTGGAGGTCGGCGACGTCGTCACCCTCTTCGGCCCGGGCACGGCCGGCGAGCTCACCGTCGGCGAGTGGGCCGACCTCGTCGGCACGATCGGCGAGGAGATCTGCACGAGCGTCGGGGCTCGAGTGCCGCGGGCGTACGTCTCGTGAGCACCACGGTGGCGGTTCCCGACGCGGCGGCCATGGAGGCGCTCGGGGTCTCGCTCGCGGCGCTGCTGCGCGCCGGCGACCTGCTCGTGCTCACCGGGCCGCTCGGGGCGGGCAAGACCACTCTGACGCGCGGCATCGGTCGCGGGCTCGGGGTGCGCGGGCAGGTGGCGTCGCCGACGTTCGTGCTGGCGCGGACGCATCCTGCGCTCGCCGCGTCGGGCGTGCCGCTGGTGCACGTCGACGCCTACCGGCTCGCCTCCGCCGCCGAGCTCGACGACCTCGATCTCGACTACGAGTCGACCGTCGTGGTGGTGGAGTGGGGCGAGGGGCTCCTCGACGGCGTGGCCGACTCGTGGCTCGACGTGCGCATCGAGCGGCCCGTCGGTGCTGCCGGTGGTACCGTCTCCGGCGCTTCGGAGGTACCGGATGCACCCGCCGACGAGACCGTCGACGAGCCTCGCACCGTTGTGCTCGAGGCGCACGGCCCGCGGTGGCAGGGCGTCGCTCTTTCTCTGCCCTAATCGCCACACTGCGGCCACCCGACGTCGGCACCAGGCCAGACGTTGCGAGAAAAGGGACACGTCATCGTTCGCGAGACACGCGATCCGCCCGGCTCAGCATGACGAGCGCAAGAGACAGGGCGCCGACGGCCCACACCGTTGCGAACAGCAGAGTCGGGCCGGCGGGCCCCGAGCGCATCCACCCGACCTGATAGGTGAGCGGGTTGGCCAGGGCAATCGCGTGCAGATACGGCGGCACCGAGGCCAGCGGGTAAAAGAGCGGCGCCGAGAGCACGACCGGTAGCGACGTGACGGTGATGACGAGGTCACGGACGGCGTACGACTGGACGCGAGCAGCGACCGCGGCCCCGATGCCGACCCAGCCGGCGACCAACAGCAACCCCATGGCAGCGCGCGCCAGCAGGGGCGGTCCACCGATCGCGGCAAATCCGAAGAGGGCGCTGCCGACGGCGATGACGATGATGATCTGCGCCGCGAAGACGAGGGCGCCGAACATGAGGATGCTCGCGAGGTAGCCGGCGATGCTGCCGCCCTGAAGCGTGTAAATGGCGGTCACGCCCCACTTGCGGTCGTTCGCGACGTCCGAGACCGTGCTCGTCGCGGATCGGAACGCAATGAAGCAGAACAATCCCGTCGTGGCGAAGCCGAGATAGTCCCCGTCGGGAACGGCGACGGATCGACTGAGACCTGCCGTCAAGAAGGCGAGATAGGCGATCGGCTCGAGAAAGCGCCCCAGATAGGAGGCGCGCCAGTTCCACAGCGAGAAGAAATGGAATTCGAGCAGGGTGAACGGCCTCATCGGTGCGCCCACTCGTCTTGGAGGACCGTGTAGGCGGCCCACAGGTCGTCATGGTCGTCCGTGCGAGCGATGAACTTCTCGACCGGTTCGTCGGCGATGATCCGACCGCGGTCAAGGGCGATGACTCGCGTGCAATACCGGGCAAAACGCGAGGTCTCATGCGTGCTGATGATGGCCGAGGCCCCATGGGTTCGTCGTTGCGCAAGGTAGTCGAAGACAATGCCGATACCCTCCGGATCGAGACCGGTCGTGGGCTCGTCGAGCACGAGGAAGGCCGGCTCGCCAGCCAACGCGCGCGCGATCTGAGTGCGTCGCAACTCGCCGCCGGACAACCCCTCGGCAGTCCGGTCGAGATAGGGCGTCAGCCGCAGAGTCTCACTGACGCCGAGGATCAGTTCGCTACGCCGACCGTGCGAGAGTCGTCGCCGCAGCGCGAGGCCGAGAGCGATGTTCTGCTTGACGGTGAGCGACCAGTCGATGATCTCGCGTTGTGGGCACCAACCGACTTCCTGGGTCGGGAGACCCAGCTGGACGCGTCCGGTGTCGGGCTTCGCGAGGCCACCCAGGATGTCGAGGAAAGTCGATTTTCCGGCGCCGTTGTGACCGACCAAAGCGATTGTCTCGCCGGAGCCGATGGTGACGTCGCACACGGCGAGGGCCGGCTCGGCCTTCTTCGGGTACGACCGTGAGATCCCTTCGGCCCGCAAGAGCGGGAGGTCACTCGACGAACCGGTTTTCGATGAGAGCGGCGATGTCATCAGGCGGGGTTCCTTTCTTCACGGTGACGACGAGGGCTTCGTCGGGGAGGTAGTCGCGTTGATCGAATCCCTCGACGCCGGTGAACCAGGGCAACTGAGGTGCGGGCTCCTGGCGCATCGTTTCCGATTCGCCAGATCGCAGCACGACTAGTCGCGCAATTCGTCCGCCTGGGGCGTTGGCGAATCCCAGAACGGAAGACGGCGACAGCAGACCCACGAGACCCGTGTCCGGCGAGACCGTCGTCCGATGAGGGTGCCGATCGAAGACGGGTAGGTGGTCGAGAAGTGATTGCCGGCGAAAGCCGAGGGGCGTCTCGTACGTCAATACCCGACCGGTTTGCGTGTCGATAGAGGTGATGTTGTCCGTCACGAGGCGTGCTCCTCGACGGCAGAGCGCCAACGCCAGAGCTGTCTTTCCGACGTAGTTCTCGCCGACGATAAAGATGCGTTGGCCTGACCCGGTTTGGACTAGAGCGCCCGGCGTCGTCGCGATGGACGACCAAAGCCGAGAGTGGAACAGGGGTGGAAAAGGGGAGGGGATGGTCGACCACTCGCGGAAAGACGAGCGCCCCAGTCGTGCATCCACGTGAAGCGGCTCAACCTCTATCGACTTCAGAAGTCGGTCCTTTGCGAGGAGGCTTGTGAAGAAACCCCGCGACGGCCACTCGGAACACTTCAGAGTGACATGGATGGCCGGATCGAAGGAGGCATCGTCCGTCAGAAAACTACCGTAGAGAAAATCGAGGTCGTCGACATCTCGTCGAGTGCAGGATACGGCCACATCGACACCGAAGAATCGAAGTCGGACTACCGGGGTTGCGTCATGCACGAGGCGCACCTTCTGCATCTGTTTGAGGAGAGCACAAGTCCTCAATGCAGGCGACAGCCGACTTCAGGTGTCTGCTCACATCGAGCTGGAGGCGAAGAGCATCGCCAGCCAGCCTCTCAACAGTGAAGCTGTTCGATTTGACCAGATGAACGGTCCAGGCCCATTCCGCGGGTCGGCTCCTGACGGAAAAGCCAAGGTCGGCGGCACGGATGCATTTCGTCAGTCCTGTGGATGTTGTGAAGTCGACCCCGACTCCAGCGGGAATTCGAATTCCCGACAGAATTGTCCGCGTCTGTTGCCGGATTCCGATGGGGCGTCCGTAGGGCCAAACCATCGAATCGTCGTCGACCACGCACGTGTCATCGCTGATGAAATGCCAGCCGCGTTCGAGCAATGCCAGCAGCACGGCCGATTTGCCAGCTGTGGACTCGCCAGTGATCACAATGGCGCGCTCACCGTCGATCGGCAGAGCGGCGCAACTTGCGTGGATGGTCTTGAATCGGTCACTGAGGGGCGGATCGGTGAAGGGTGGTATTGGAGTCGGCCCGCCTTGATCGAGTGGCTCCCAAGCGCTCGTCGGGGACCGCCTGCGAAGCACCGACCGCAGGTGCGGCGCGGATTCGACGAATGCGGCATCGTCACCGATGAATTCGATCGCCACGGGGGCTTGGGGTTCTGCGTTGCAGAGGTGATCGGCGAAGTAGTAGGCCAAGTGCGCTGCGTCCTGCGGATGGTGCGTTCT
Organism: Frondihabitans sp. 762G35; assembly: GCF_002074055.1. Lineage (NCBI taxonomy): Bacteria > Bacillati > Actinomycetota > Actinomycetes > Micrococcales > Microbacteriaceae > Frondihabitans > Frondihabitans sp. 762G35. The sequence goes on from NZ_CP014619.1 coordinate 335,133, forward strand.
CGCGTCGATTCGCGTGCCCCAGAAATCAAATGAGAGCCATGTGGACTGACGAGCGGCGTCAGTGGACATCGGAATCACCGGCAACGAAAAGCGAGCAACCAGTGTGGATCGAGCTCACGATCGCCGCAATCTCGCCGATGGTCGTCCAAGCCACCTCCGGCGCCATGTCAGAGCGCCAAGACGAGAAGATCACGCAGCACCTGCGCTCTGATGGGTAGAGCTCGCCGAGACGCGACATCAAGGGGTGCATCCGCGACACGATGTTGGTGTGCGTGCGAAGTTTTTTCGTGTGGAAATGCCCCACCTGACTGAGGAGTAGGGCGATCCGCGGATCGACCTCAACCTTCCGTTCCATGAAGAAATTCGCCTCGTAGGCCTGGAGTCCACGATCGAAACGATGCTCGAGATCGACCAGCACCTGATCTACGAATGAGGTTGCCGCGATTGCCTTTGCTCGGAGGCCATGGCTGCGCGCCTGAGACAGAATGTCCCAGTTCGAGTCGACCAAGTTGAGAGGATGGCCGTAGCTGGCGAACGCAACATATCGACCAGGGCTCTGGTCGGTGGCCTGGCACAGAACCGCACGGGTGATGGAGTCGTACACGATCTTTGGGTCGTCGTCGGACTCATAGAGAAGACGTAAATCGACAACGAGTCCGGAAGACAGAGCTCGCAGAGAATCGTCGAACGCTGTGAGATGTAAGACGACCGACGCCTGACGCAGGATGGAATCGACCTCCACTGAGCGGGAATCGAGCCCTCCGATACCGAGGCCGACCAGATAGAGATCGGCCTCGGCGTCAGGGACCCGGAGGTCTTCCCTGGGAACGCGCACTCCGGGCATTTCTGCTAGCCCATGGCCTGCTGGTGACCACCGCTTGCTTTGACCGTCTCTTCGATGGTCGGAACGTAGGTGGGGATGAACAGCACGTCAGCGGGGCTCGCGACTTCGCGTTCCACGGTTGTGTTGTCGAGGATGATTTCCATGATTTTCCCTTCTCGATGCCGACGCCAGAGCGAATTGGAGGCGATTCCTCCCAGCCCGTTGATACAAACAGTCGTGATGTAGAATGTCAAATGAAACATGATCTTGCAAGAGGCGCGACTGGCCTACGATTGGGGAATGCTGCTGGCCATCGACACCTCGTCGGGGACGTCCGTCGCCGTCGTCGACCGCGACGGGGGAGTCCTCGCCGAACGGCAAGAGCTCGACACCCGCCGGCACGCCGAAGTCATCGGGCTGCTGATCACCGAGGTGCTGGCCGAGGTCGACATCACTCCCGGGCGACTCAGCGCCGTGGTGGCCGGCATGGGGCCGGGGCCGTTCACGGGGCTTCGGGTGGGGATCGCGGCCGCGCGGGCGTTCGCCTTCGGGGCCGGCAAGCCCTGCCTGCCGCTGGTGAGCCACGACGCCGTCGTGTTCGGAACGGGGGCCACAGCCGTGCCCCTCCTCGTCGTCACGGACGCGCGCCGCCGCGAGGTGTACTTCAGTGCGTACGCGGGCCTCGACGAGCAGGGCCTGCCCGTGCGGCTCGGGGAGCCGGGGCTGTGCAAGCCGGGCGAGCTCGAGGCGACGATCCGGGCATCCTTCGCCCCCCACGCCGAGGCGCTGCTCGGCAACCAGACCGACCCGGCGAACACGCCGATCAGTGCGGGAGCCCTGGGGATGCTCGGCGAGACGCTCTTCGCGCGCGGCCGCTCCTTCGCCGCCGACGTGCCGCTCTACCTGCGCTCACCCGACGTCACCGTGCCGGGCGCGCCGAAGAGGGTCTCGTGACCGGGGCGCCGCTGGTCGTCCGGAGGGCCGAGCCGGCCGACGTCGACGGCATCATGGCGATCGAGTCGAGCGTGTTCGAACTCGACGCGTGGTCGCGCGACACCATGGCCCGCGAGGTCTCCGACTCCTCCGGCTTCTATCTCGTGGTGACCGAGGGCGACGCGGTCGTCGCGTACGCGGGGATGCTCGCACCGGTCGGGTCGCCCGATTCCGATGTGCAGACGATCGCCGTGCATCCTGCGGTCCGTCGCCGCGGCGTCGCCCGCGACCTGATGCGCAGGATGCTGGCCGAGGCCGTCGAGAGGGGAGCGCGCGAGACGTTCCTCGAGGTGCGAGTCGACAACCCGGGCGCCCAGGCGCTCTACGAGTCGCTCGGCTTCGAGGGCATCGCCGTGAGGCCCCGCTACTACATGCCCGAGGGGGTCGACGCGCTCGTCATGCGCGCGAAGCTCCCCGCCCCGACCGGTGGAGGTGCGTCGTGAGCGACCGGGAACCCCTCGTCCTCGGCATCGAGACGAGCTGCGACGAGACCGGCGTCGGGATCGTCCGCGGCCGCACGCTCCTCGCCAACGTCATCGCGTCGTCGATGGACGAGCACGCCCGCTACGGCGGCGTCGTGCCGGAGATCGCCGCCCGCGCCCACCTGGAGGCGATGCAGCCCGCGCTCCGGGCGGCGCTCGCCGAGGCCGACGTCACCCTCGACGATCTCGATGCCATCGCCGTGACGAGCGGTCCGGGGCTCGCCGGCGCCCTCATGGTCGGCGTCGGGGCGGCAAAGGCGCTCGCGCTCGGCTCGGGCAAGCCCCTCTACGCCGTCAACCACCTCGTCGGCCACGTCGGCGCCGACGTGCTGCGCGACGACGGCAGCGAGATCGAGCTGCCGACAATCGCGCTCCTCGTCTCGGGCGGTCACACGTCGCTCCTGCTCGTCCGCGATCTCCTCGACGACGTCGAGCTCCTCGGCGAGACCATCGACGACGCCGCCGGGGAGGCCTTCGACAAGGTGGCGCGCCTGCTCGGCCTGCCCTACCCCGGGGGCCCGCAGATCGACCGCGTGGCGGCGACCGGCGACCCGGCGGCGATCCGGTTCCCGCGCGGGCTGACCCTTCCCAAAGACCTGGTGCACCACCGCTACGACTTCTCCTTCTCGGGTCTCAAGACGGCGGTCGCGCGCTGGGTCGAGAAGACCGAGAGCGCAGGAGCCCCGATCCCGGTGCCCGACGTCGCCGCCAGCTTCCGCGAGGCCGTCGTCGACGTGCTCCTCACCAAGGCCCTCGCCGCCTGCCGCGACCTCGGGGTGCCGCGGCTCTTGCTCGGCGGAGGCGTCGTCGCGAACCAGCGGGTCCGCCAGGTGGCGGCCGAGCGCTGCGCCGCCGCCGGGGTCGCCCTGCGGATCCCGCCGCTGTCGCTGTGCACCGACAACGGCGCCATGATCGCCGCTCTGGGGGCGGAGCTCGTCGCCCGCGGGCGGACGCCCTCGCCCCTCGGCTTCGGGGCGGACTCCACGCTCCCGGTGACGAGCGCTCAGGCGCTCTGACCTGGCCTGGGCCGAAAAGCGACTCCGCCGGCGCGGGCCCCGGGCGACTCGGCCCGGCGCGTTTTCCGGCTAGTCGGCGGGGGAGCGAACCGAACGGTCCGCTCCGGGAATAATCTCGACGCCGAGCAGCGTCGACGCCGCTCGTGGCCGCGCCGATCACGTCCGGCCACCCTTCCCGAAATCGGAGACACCCATGTCCAGCTCCACCCCTCCCGCCGCGAACCCCGCTCCCCAGACGGGCGTCGCCGCCACCGGCGCGCTCAACAAGCTGTCGGTCGCCGCGCTCGTCGTGGGCATCGTCAGCTGCACGTTCGTCCTGAGCTTCTACGGGATCCCCGGCCTCGTCGCGCTGATCTTCGGTCTCGTCTCGCGCAGCCAGATCAAGAAGACCGGCCAGCGTGGCAACGGTTTCGCCCTCGCCGGCATCATCCTCGGCATCGTGGGCATCCTGATCGGCATCGCGACGATCGTCCTCGCCGCCGTCCTCGCGCAGCAGCTCCAGAACCAGGGCGTCGGCACCAACTGACACTTGGAGCATTAGCGCAGGCCCCCGCCCGGTCGTCCCGGACGGGGGCCTGCTGCGTGGTCCGAACCGGGTAGTAGGGTCGTCGGCACGAGGCAGTGCGTTCCGAACCGATCCGGAGCCGGGCCCGCGGGTCCCCACCAGGCCCGACCCCAGACACAGAAGCGGAGTGCGACACATGTCCGACCAGACGCCCCACGACCCGTCGGCGACGCCCCCGTCGAACGACGCGTGGACGCAGCCGAACGACGGCGCCCCCGGCGCAGCACCGCACAACGCGGGGCAGGATGCTCCCGCCGAGCAGCCGCCCGCCTACGGCCAGCCGCCGGCCTACGGCCAGCAGGAGCAGCCGCGGTACGGCGAGCAGCACCCGGGCGGCCAGCAGTCGCCCGCGCCGCAGACGTACGGCCAGAACGCCTCCGGGCAGCAGCCTTACGCGCAGCAGACGTACGGCCAGAACGCCTCCGGCCAGCAGCCCTACGGCCAGAACCCGTACGCGCAGCAGCAGTACGGCCAGAATCCCTACGCGCAGCAGCCGTACGGCCAGAACCCCCACGCGCAGCAGGGAGCCGGCCCCTACCCCGGCAGCCGCAGCGCGCTGGCCATCGTGTCGATGATCCTCGGGATCGTCGGCGTCGCCTTCGGCTTCGCCGTCACCTTCGGTCTCCTGCCGATCGCCGCCGTCGTCACGGGCTTCATCGCCCGCAGCCGGATCAAGCGCTACCAGCAGCAGGGCTCCGGTATGGCGCTCGCCGGCATCATCACCGGCTTCGTCGGCGTCGCCTTCACGATCGGCTTTATCGCCTTCTACGCCGTGATCTTCGCGAACGCCTTCAACTCCGGCGACTTCTCCGACTCGGGCACGGGCACCTACAACCCGTGATCCCTCGCGGCCGTGTCCCGTTCCTCCGCAGCCCGCTGGTGCTCGCGGCGCTGTTCTACGGGCTCGGCCGGTCGCGACCGGGGCCCGAGGGTCGCAGGAGCCGCGTGGCCGGCCTCGTCATCGCGGCCGTCTGGCTCGGGGCCGTCGCCGTCACGGGCCTGGTGGTCGTCGGGACGATCGTGCTCCTCGGCCTCGTCGCCCTGCACTGAGCCGCACCCCCTCCCGGCTGAGCCGCACCCCCGCGCGGGACAGCGCACCCCGCATCGAGAGGGTGCACCGCGGCGGAAGGGGGTGCCGCTCGGCCCGGAGCCGCTAGAACGCCACGCGCTCGGCCAGGATCGCCGTGTGACGACCGGCCACGCGGGTCAGGATCAGCGTCGCCTCGTTCGAGCCCTGCAGCTGCAGCTTCTTCCGGAACGCCGCGGGATCGACGTCCACGCCCCGCTTCTTGATCTCGACGCGTCCGATGCCGCGCCGCTTCAACTCCTGCCGGAGCTTCCGCTCGTCGAGCGGGAACGTCTCGACGACCCGGAAGCACTGAGCGAACGGCGTCTCGGCGGCGATGTCGGAGCTCAGGTAGGCGATGTCGCGGCTGATGGTCCGCGCCTCCAGCTGACGTCCCAGGTCGCCGATGAGCCGGGCCCGGATGACCGCGCCGTCGGGTTCGTAGAGGTACTCGCCGAGCGGGCCGACCTCGACGTCCTCGGAGTCGCCCGCCGCCGACAGCTCCGCCGGGCCGGAGGCACCGAGCACGAGGGCGGCCCGCCGGATGCCGGGGCGGGCGAGAGCGCCGAACCAGACGCCGACCTCCACGACCGATCGGTCGACGGAGATCCACTGGCACTCCGCGTCGTCCGGCAGGAGCTCGCGATCGATCCCCGGTCCGAGCTTCACGCCGGTCGGGAGCCGCTCGGCGAAGGCGAAGGCGGTGTCGAGCCCGGGGGACCAGTCCGCCGGGTCGCTCAACCGCGACGTGGAGGAGTGTCCGGAGGTGCGGCGCGCCGGGTCGAGGAAGACACCGTCCACGCCGTCGAGGTCGGCCTCCTCCGCCGTGCCGAGGCGCACCTCGGCGCTCTCCCACGGGGCGAGGTTGTAGGTCGCGATGGCCGCGGTCACCTCGTCGCGGTCGACGGCGACGACTCCGAGTTCGAGGGCCGCGAACGCGAGGGCGTCGCCGCCGATGCCGCAGCCGAGGTCGGCCACCCGGGAGAGGCCGGCGCGACGGAAGCGCCCCGCGTGCGTCGAGGCGACCGCGAGGCGCGTCGCCTGCTCGAGGCCCGCCTCCGTGAAGAGCATCCGGGCGGCGAAATCGCCGAACTTGGCTCGCCCCTTCGACCGGAGGCGCGCCTGGCCGAGGACGGCGGAGACGAGTTCGGGCGAATGGCCGGCCCGCCGGAGCCGCGACACCTGCCCCACCACGTCCTCCTTCGCGTCGAAGGGCGGCAGGGAGTCCAGCAGCGACAGCCCCTCGGTGGTGAGCAGTCGGCGGAGCTCGGCGGATTCCATGGGTCCATCGTCGCACCCCGGGGATTGGCACTCGGATTGACCGAGTGCCAACCACGCCCTAGAGTTGATCTGGCACTCGCACGCGTGTAGTGCCAACCAGATGTTTCGTCTGAAATCGACCAGAAGCACAGTCGCAGCTTGTGAGAAAGAAGAGGTCAACCGTGTCGGTCAACATCAAGCCGCTCGAAGATCGCATCGTCATCCGTCAGGTCGAGGCCGAGCAGACCACTGCCTCGGGCCTCGTCATCCCTGACACCGCCAAGGAGAAGCCCCAGGAGGGCGAAGTCGTGGCCGTCGGGCCGGGGCGCATCGACGACAACGGCAACCGCGTTCCCCTCGACGTCGCCGTCGGAGACAAGGTCATCTACTCGAAGTACGGCGGGACCGAGGTGAAGTACTCGGGCGAAGACCTCCTGGTCCTCTCGGCCCGCGACGTCCTCGCCGTCATCGTCCACTAGTCCCCGGGCTGGTCGGTCACGACCGCAGGTCCACGAAGGCCCCCTCCCGTCAGGGAGGGGGCCTTCGTGCGTCGTGGCAGGAGGCTGCGGGTCGGTGGCGGTCGCGGCACCGGCCCCGGGCATCCTGCGCGGCTAGGCTTTCGAGGTGACGCAGCCCACCCCGACGACCGACAGCCCGACACCCGACACCTCGGCCCGCACCGGCGTCCTCTCCGCACTCGGCGCCTACGCGCTCTGGGGCGTCCTCCCCGTCTACTTCCTGCTCCTCGCGCCCTCCGGAGCGGTGGAGGTCGTCGCCTGGCGGATCCTCTGGTCGCTGATCTTCTGCGGGATCCTCCTCGCCGTGACGCGCGGCTTCCGCCGGTTCGCAACGCTCCTGCGCGACCGTCGTCTCGTCGGCACGATGGGCCTCGCCGGCGCGTTCATCGTCGTCAACTGGACCACCTTCATCTTCGCGACGCTGTCGGGGCACGTCGTCGAGGCCTCGCTCGGGTACTTCATCAACCCCGTCGTCACGGTGCTGCTCGGCGTGCTCGTCCTGCGGGAGCGGCTCCGGGTCGCGCAGTGGATCGCCGTCGGCCTCAGCGTCGTGGCCATCGTCGTGATCGCCCTGGGCTACGGGCAGTTCCCGTGGATCTCGCTCCTGCTGGCCTTCTCCTTCGGGTTCTACGGCCTGATCAAGAAGCGCGTCGGGGGTCGACTGGGCGCCGTCGACGGGCTCACCCTCGAGACCCTGCTGCTCTCGCCGGTCGCCGTGATCGCCCTCGTCGTCACGGGCGCGACGTCCGGGCTCGTCTTCGGCACGGCGGGGACGGGCCAGGCTCTCGCGGTGATCGGCACGGGCGTCATCACCGCCGTGCCGCTCCTGCTCTTCGCCGGCGCCGCTCGTCGCCTGCGGCTCTCGACGCTCGGTCTCACGCAGTACCTCGCCCCGATCCTGCAGCTCGTCGTGGGTGTCGCGGTGCTCCACGAGCCCATGTCCACCGGACGGTGGATCGGCTTCGGGCTGATCTGGGTGGCACTCGCGATCCTCAGCGCCGACGCCCTCCGGGCCTCACGCCCACCCCGTCCGGCCCGGAAGGGGCGCCCGCGCGACTCGGCGGATACATCACGAATTGCTAACGAAACCCCATCTTGATGCCCGCAACACACGGGTGAAACATTCGACCAATAGGTTCAGACCCATTCAACGGTAGGACGGCACGCCATCGTGTCGCCGCATCACCGCCGTCACGAAAGGGTTCCACGGATGATCAGATCCATCACCGCCCTCAAGGTCCTCGCGGTCGCCGGAGCAGCAACAGTGCTCCTGGCCGCGTGTTCCGCGGGTGGCTCCACCTCTCCCTCGGGTTCGGCGTCGCCCAGCGCGTCGAAGAAGACCGACCCTGCAGCCAGCTGCAAGGCCCCGTCGACACCGTCCACCGAGGCCATGAAGATCGGCACCCTGCTGCCGCTCACCGGGTCGCTGGCCTACCTCGGCCCGCCCGCCGTCGCGGGTGCGGGTCTCGCCCTCGACGACATCAACGCCGCCGGCGGTGTCATCGGCAAGCCCGTTTCGATCGCCTCCGCGACCGACTCCGGCGACTCGACCGACCTCACCGTCTCGTCGGCCTCCGCCGCGAAGCTGAAGGCCGCCAAGGTCTCCGTCGTCCTCGGAGCGGAGTCGTCCAGCGTCACGCTGAACGTCATCGACCAGATCACGGGTAGCTGCACGATCGAGATCTCGCCCGCCAACACGGCGTCGACGCTCTCGGGCTACTCGTCCTACTACTACCGCACCGCTCCGCCGGACTCGGTCCAGGGTTCCGCCCTCGGTCAGCTTGTCGTCGGCGACGGCAACGCGAAGGTCGCCTTCCTGGTCTTCAACGACTCCTACGGCACCGGTCTCCGCGACTCCACCCAGAAGGCCGTCGAAGCTGCGGGCGGATCCGTCGTCTACGGCGGCACCGGCAAGGGCCAGGAGTTCCCGCCCGGTCAGACGACCTTCTCGTCCGAGGTGACCGCGGCTCTCGCCGCCAAGCCCGACGCGATCGTCGTCCTGGCGTTCGACGAGACGAAATCCATCGTCCCGGAGCTCGTCTCGCAGGGCTGGAACATGAAGAAGACCTACATGTCGGACGGCAACACGGCCGACTACTCGAAGGACTTCAAGGCCGGCACGCTCGCCGACGGCAAGGGCACCATCCCCGGCGCCCAGCCGACGACCGACCTCAAGGCCAAGCTCAACTCCTGGTACCAGAAGAACCAGGGCAAGGCGCTGAGCGACTACTCCTACGCCGCCGAGTCGTACGACGCCATCACCCTCACGGCCCTCGCGGCCGAGGCGGGCAAGGGCACCGACGCAGGCACGATCCAGGCCAACATGGCCAAGGTCTCCGGAGCCGACGGCGGCACCAAGTGCGCCACGTACGCGGCCTGCAAGAAGCTGCTGGACGCGGGCACGAGCATCCAGTACCAGGGCCCGTCCGGCATCGGTCCGTTCAACAAGAACAACGACCCGTCGAGCGCCTACATCGGCATCTACAAGTACGACTCGAAGAACGTCCCCGTCTACCAGAGCAGCATCCAGGGAGCGGTGAAGTAACCCTTCGCACACAGCACGACCCGACGGCGAGGCCCGGCAGGAGCGATCCTGCCGGGCTTCGTCGTTTTCATCCGCGGGTCCTCCGTTGGGGGGACCGAAGTCGCTGACAATTGTCCCCCGGCGTGGGATTATGGACCCGATGTCCTCCGCGCCCGAAACCCGAGACCGGACGCCCCTCCGAGGGCGTCGTCTCACCGATGCGCTGCACACGCTCGGGCGGCCGCTGCTTCGCATCTCGTTCTTCCTCTACCAGGTGGAGGTGCGGCGCAACCTCTACCCGCGCGACCCGCTCGTGACGGAGCACGAGGGCATCGACCCCCTGCGGGTCCTCTTCGCCGGCGACGTCGCCGCGTCGGGCCACGGCGTGCTCAGCCACGGGCTCACGGTCGTGACGCGCACCGCCGACGCGCTGTCCGCGGCGACGGGCCGAGGATGCTCGTGGCGCGTCATCGCGAAGACCGACCTGACGATGGCCGGGCTGGCCGCACGCCCCTCGCTGTCGGCCGAGGGGGTCGAGCTGGCGTTCCTGCTGCTCGGCATCCCCGACGTCCTCCTGGTGACGCGCTCGGAGGCGTGGGCGCGCGACCTCCTCGCGGTGACCGAGCGGATCCAGCGGGAGTCGGGGCTGCGGGCGTGCCGCGTCATCGTCTCGGGCATCCCGCCGCTGTCGGACTTCCGGCCCATCCGCCCCGCCGTGCGCCGGGTCATCGACCGCCAGGTCGACCGGCTCAACGCGATCAGCGTCGAGGTGGCCGAGCGGACCCCGGGCCTCACCTTCGTGCCGTTCCCGTCGTGGCGGATCGGCGAGATGTACGTCAAGCAGATGTTCTCGTGGAAGACGATGCACGAGACCTGGGCCGCGACGCTCGCCGAGGCCGCGCGCGACCGCTAGCGGTCGTCGACAACGCCGCGAGCGGCCCCGTTCGCCGTTCTGCCTGGCGGCCTGGTGTGGTCGGTCGCGAGGCGGAGGAGGAGCGCGATGGCGGCGCCATCGCCGACGTCGACGACGCCGCGAGCGGCCCCACCAGGACGTCAGGAGTTGTCGACGTCCTTGGCGAGGGTTCCGAGGTAGAGCTCGATCACCTTCGGATCGTCCGCGAGCTCGTGCCCCGTGCCCGAGTAGGCGTTGCGCCCCTGGTCGAGGACGTAGCCGCGGTCGCAGATCTGCAGGCAGCGGCGGGCGTTCTGCTCGACCATGATGACCGAGACGCCGGCCTTGTTGATGCGGCGGGTCCGGATGAACGTCTCGTCCTGGCGGACCGGCGACAGCCCGGCGGACGGCTCGTCGAGGAGCAGCACCTTGGGGTCCATCATCAGCGCCCGCGCCATGGCGACGGACTGGCGCTCGCCGCCGGACAGGGATCCTGCGCGCTGCGCCCGGCGGTCGGCGAGGACGGGGAAGATCTCGAAGATGCTGTCGAGTCGCTCTTCGAACTGCTTGGGGCGGAGGAACATCCCCATCTGCAGGTTCTCTTCGATCGTGAGGGAGGGGAACACGTTGTTCGTCTGCGGCACGAATCCGACTCCGGCCTGGACGAGCTTGTTCGCCTTCAGGTTGGTGATGTCCTGCCCGGCGAGCGTGACGCTGCCGGAGTGGATCTTCACGAGGCCGAAGAGGGCCTTGAGCAGCGTCGACTTGCCGGCGCCGTTCGGTCCGATGATGCCGATGAGCTCGCCCGGGTAGCAGACGAGGTCGCAGTTGTTGAGGATGTTGACCCCGGGGAGGTAGCCGGCGACGAGGTCGTCGGCGCGCATGATCGGCTCCTGCCCCGCGAACTTCTCGGTGCCCTTGTGGACGGTGGTGTCGATGGCGTTGCTCATGCTTTGTCTTCCTCTTCGCGCTGGGCGCTCTCCTGCTCGACCTCGGCCTCGAGCCGGTCGATGGACTCGTCGGTGAGGAGGGAGTCGTCGCCGAGGTCGGTGTCGTGGTGGGCGCCCAGGTAGGCGTCGATGACGGCGGGGTTGTCCATGACGGTCCCGGCGGGGCCTTCGGCCACGATGCGGCCCTCCGCCATGACGATGACCCAGTCGGAGATGTGCCGGACCATGTGCATGTCGTGCTCCACGAAGAGCACGGTCGTGCCCTCGTCGCGGAGGCTCTGGATGTGGCCGAGCAGCGACTGGGTCAGGGCCGGGTTCACGCCGGCCATGGGCTCGTCGAGCATGATCATCGCGGGGTCGCTCATGAGCGCGCGGGCCATCTCGAGGAGTTTCCGCTGGCCGCCCGAGAGGCTGCCGGCGTAGTCGTCCTTCTTCTCGTAGAGCTTGAAGCGCTTGAGGAGCTCCTCGGCCTTGGCCTCGATCTCCGCCTCGCGCTTCTTCCAGAGCGGCTTGATGATCGCGATGAAGAAGTTCTCGCCGGGCTGGTCCTTCGCCCCGAGGAGCATGTTCTGCATCACGGTCAGCCGTGACAGCGCCTTCGTGAGCTGGAAGGTGCGGACCATCCCGCGGCGCGCGACCGCGGCGGCTCCGACGGCGCCCATGGCGCGGCCGTTGAACAGCCAGCGGGCCGTCCCCTCGCCGCGGTTCGTCAGCGTGGGGGCCGAGTTCGGCTTGTCGAAGCCGGTGAGGAGGTTGAAGAACGTCGTCTTGCCGGCGCCGTTCGGGCCGATGAGGGCCGTGATCGCACCGCGCTGCACCTCGACGTGTCCGACGTCGACGGCGGTCATGCCGCCGAAGCGACGGACGACGTTGTCGACGGTGAGGATGGGGTCGGGCTTCGCGCTTCCGGGCTCCTCGGGGACGGCGGCGAGTTTGCGCCGGAGCTCGACTCGGTCGTAGTCGTACCCGGGCTGGGCATCCTGCGTGGTTCCGGTTGACTCAGACACTGAACGACAGCTCCCTCTTGTTGCCCAGGATCCCCTGGGGTCTGAAGATGATCAGGCACATGAGCGCGACTCCGACGAGGACGTACGAGAACTGGACGGTCTGCTGCTGGTTCATGATGCTCGACGGGATGAAGTCCTGCGCCAGGGTCTGGATGAGCAGCCGCATCACGAAGAAGAGGATCGCGCCGAGCACGGGGCCGAAAACGCTGGCCGCGCCACCGAGGAGCAGGGCCGTGTAGATGAAGAACGTCGTCGAGCGTCCGAGGCCGTCGGGCTGGACGGACGACGGCAGCACGTAGATGATGCCGGCGACGGCGCCGATCAGGCCGCCCAGGACGAGGGCCTGGAGCTTGTACGAGTAGACGTTCTTGCCGAGGCTGCGGACGGCGTCCTCGTCCTCGCGGATCCCCTTGAGGACGCGGCCCCAGGGGCTCCTGCTGAGAGCGAAGACGAGCAGCGTGAAGAGCGCGACGAGCGACCAGCCGACGATGCGGATCCACCAGCCGTTGACGCCGTTGTTGTCGTAGGTAAACCAGAGGATCGTGGTCGCCTGGTTCGGGAGCGGCGACAGGGCGATGAAGGGTCCGTTGAACGTGTTGCCGGTGATGCCGTTCGAGCCGCCGGTGAGGCTGGTCAGGATGCTCGACCGGCCCACCATGCGGATGATCTCCGCCGCCGAGATCGTGACGATCGCCAGATAGTCGCCCCGGAGCTTCAGGGTGGGCAACCCGAGGACGAACGCGAAGACCAGCGCGCAGAGGAGGGCGACGAGCGTGGCCAGCCAGATGCCGAGGCCGTTCTCGATCGAGATGGCGAATCCGTAGGCGCCGAGCAGGAGGAACGCCGCCTGACCGATGTTGAGGAGGCCGGCGAAGCCGAAGTGGATGTTGAGGCCGATGGCCGCGATGGCGAACGCTGCCGTGGTGGGCGCGAGCGCCTGGACCGTGAGGGACTGCAGCAGGCTGACGAGGTAATCCATGGTGTGGTGCTCCCTTAACCGATGCGCTCGCGGCGGCCGAAGATGCCCTGCGGTCGGAACAGCAGGATGACGATGAGGATGAGGAGTGCGGTCGCGTACTTGAAGTCGCCGGGCAGCACGAGGTTGGTCAGCTCGACGATGATGCCGACGATGAGCGAGCCGACGAGGGCGCCGAAGGCCGTGCCGAGACCGCCGAGGGTGACGGCGGCGAAGATCAGCAGCAGGATCTGCAGACCGGTCTGCCAGTTCACGCCGTTGAGCACGAGCCCGAGCATGACGCCGGAGAGGCCCGCGAGGCCGGCCGCGATGGTCCAGACGAGGCGGATGATCCGGTCGACGTCGATGCCGGAGGCGGCGGCCAGGGCCGGGTTGTCGCTCACGGCCCGCGTGGCGCGGCCGGTGCGGGTCTTCAGGAGGAAGAGGCCCGAGAGCACCAGCACCACGATCGAGATGCCCATGGCGACGTACGACTGGACCGTCAGGACGACGCCGCCGATGTTCACCGTGGTCGGGTTGTTCGTGTCGATGCGGACCGTCGCGGCGCCGTAGAAGTACTGGAAGGCGTACTGCAGGGCGATGGAGAGGCCGATGGTCACGATCATCAGCTGGGTGAGGCTGAGGCCCCGCTTCCGGAGCGGTTTCCAGATCAGCATGTCCTGGAAGAAGCCCGTCGCCGCGGAGATGATCACCGTGATCACAGCGGCCAGGATGAGGTTCATCCCGAGCACGTTCGCGAAGGTGTACGCCAGCAGACCGCCGAGGGTGACCTGCTCGCCGTGCGCGAAGCTCTGGAGGCCCGTCGTGCCGTAGACGAGGGAGAGGCCGATCGCGGCCAGCGCGAGCAGGAGGCCCAGCCGGATGCCCGAGACGCTCTGCTGGGCGAGCCGCTGCCAGGAGAAGTCGCTGCCGTTGTTGGCGTTGTCGATGACCGCGCCCTTGGTGGTCGACAGCTGGAAGATCGTGCCGGCGCTGGAGCCGAGGGTCACGGCCACCTTGCGGTCGTTCGTCTTCTCGTTGGCCAGGTACTGGCCGCTCGGGAGAGTCGACTCGACGAGTCGCACCGTGAACGTGCCGGAGGACTTCACCGGGATGACCCAGCGGCCCGTCGCGTCGGTGGTCGCCTTGACGACGTCGCCCGCAGGACTGGTCGCCTGGATGTCGACGCCCGCCGCCGGCTTCGAGTCGCTCCGGAGCAGCGTGCCCTGGATGCAGGCGGTGCTCGCGTCGGTCGCGCAGACCGTCGCCGCGCTCGCCGCCGAGGGGGAGACGGCGAGGGACGCCATCGTCGCGACGAGGCCGAGCATCAGCATCGACGCCAGCAGCACGAGGGCGTGGCGGCCCCGCTGGACGGACCTCCGCCGGGGGTGCGCGAGAGTGGGGGTGAGAGTCACGGATCCTCCTGGACGGCCCAGTCAGGACATTTCCCCGAGGGTCTGGCTCGCCGTCGTCGTTGACAGTACTTTCCCTTTGTGTCTTCTGTGTTTCGTCGAGAACACAGTCGGGACACAGGTCAGTATGTCGGGTGAGGCCCCCGGGCCGGAATAGAAACGCGCGACCCGGGTTAAGATGTACCACCGGTGATCGACGGCGAAACCGGCTCCTCGGCAGCGCCTCCCCCGGGCGGCTGCCCCCGCTGCCTCGCGAAGAGGCTCGCACGCAAAGGTGGCTCATGGACCAGCCGGATCCCTTCGGTTTCATCGGACTCACGTACGACGACGTCATGCTCCTCCCCGGGCACACCGACGTCATCCCCTCGGAGGCCGACACGTCGTCGCAGCTGACCAAGCGGATCCGGGTCGCGACCCCGCTCCTGTCCGCGGCGATGGACACCGTCACCGAGTCGCGCATGGCGATCGCGATGGCCCGTCAGGGCGGTATCGGCGTGATCCACCGCAACCTCTCGATCGCCGACCAGGCCGCGCACGTCGACAAGGTCAAGCGCAGCGAGTCGGGCATGATCACCAACCCCGTCACGACGACGCCGGACGCCACCGTGGCCGAGGTCGACGCGCTCTGCGGGCAGTTCCGCGTCTCCGGCCTCCCCGTCGTCGAGCAGGACGGCACCCTCGTCGGCATAATCACCAACCGCGACATGCGCTTCGTCTCGAAGTTCGAGATGGCCACGACGTTCGTCCGCGACGTGATGACCTCGAAGAACCTCATCACCGCTCCGGTCGGGGTCGACCCCGACTCCGCCGTGGCGATCTTCGCCCAGCACAAGATCGAGAAGCTCCCGCTCGTGGACGCCGACGGCAAGCTCCGCGGCCTCATCACCGTCAAGGACTTCGACAAGAGCGAGAAGTACCCGAACGCCACGAAGGACGACGAGGGCCGCCTCCGCGTCGGCGCCGCCATCGGCTTCTTCGGCGACGCCTGGCAGCGCGCGCAGGCCCTTCGCGACGCGGGCGTCGACGTGCTCGTCGTCGACACCGCCAACGGCGAGAGCTTCGGCGAGCTCGACATGATCAAGCGGATCAAGGCCGACCCGTCGTTCGCCCACATCGACGTGATCGGCGGCAACGTGGCCACGCGCAGCGGCGCCCAGGCCCTCATCGACGCCGGCGCCGACGCCATCAAGGTCGGCGTCGGTCCGGGCTCGATCTGCACGACCCGCGTCGTCTCCGGCGTCGGAGTCCCCCAGGTCACCGCCGTCTACGAGGCGTCGCTCGCCGCGCGCGAGGCGGGCGTCCCGGTCATCGCCGACGGCGGGCTGCAGTACTCCGGCGACATCGCGAAGGCCCTCGTGGCCGGAGCCGACACCGTCATGCTCGGCTCGCTCCTCGCCGGCTGCGACGAGAGCCCGGGCGAGCTCGTCTTCGTGAACGGCAAGCAGTTCAAGAACTACCGCGGCATGGGGTCGCTCGGTGCCATGCAGACGCGCGGCAAGAACACCTCCTACTCGAAGGACCGCTACTTCCAGGCCGACGTCCCCTCCGACGACAAGCTGATCCCCGAGGGCGTCGAGGGCCAGGTGCCCTACCGCGGGGCTCTGTCCAACGTCGTGTACCAGCTCGCGGGCGGCCTGCGCCAGTCGATGTTCTACGTCGGCGGTCGCACCGTCCCCGAGCTGAAGGCGCGGGGCAAGTTCGTCCGCATCACCGCCGCGGGCCTCAAGGAGAGCCACCCGCACGACCTGCAGATGGTCGTGGAGGCGCCGAACTACCGTCGCTAGCGGGCGGAGGCCGCCCGTCGGCGGTCACCGGTAGGGTTGACGGGTGACTGAGGTAGAGATCGGCGTGGCCAAGCGCGCCCGCAGGGCGTATGCGTTCGACGACATCGCGATCGTGCCGTCGCGGCGCACCCGCGACCCGCGCGACGTGAGCGTCTCGTGGTCCATCGACGCGTTCCAGTTCGAGTCGCCCATCATCGCGGCCCCGATGGACTCCGTCGTCAGCCCGGCCACGGCCATCCGCATGGGGCAGCTCGGCGGTCTCGGGGTCCTCGACCTCGAGGGCGTGTGGACCCGCTACGACGACCCGGAGGCGGTGCTCGCCGAGATCCGCGGCCTGCCCGACGACCAGGCGACGCGCCGGATGCAGGAGATCTACGCCGCCCCCATCCGGCCCGACCTCGTCACGGCCCGTCTCGCGGAGATCCGTGCCGCCGGCGTCGTGGTGGCCGGTGCCCTCAGCCCGCAGCGCACGCAGGACCTCTATCAGACGGTCGTCGACGCCGGCGTCGACGTGTTCGTCATCCGCGGCACGACCGTCTCGGCGGAGCACGTCTCGAAGAGCAGCGAGCCGCTCAACCTGAAGAAGTTCATCTACGAGCTCGACGTTCCGGTCATCGTCGGCGGAGCGTCGACCTACACCGCGGCTCTCCACCTCATGCGCACGGGAGCCGCCGGCGTCCTCGTCGGGTTCGGCGGGGGAGCGGCGTCGACGACGCGTGCCTCGCTCGGCATCCACGCGCCCATGGCCACCGCCGTCGCCGACGTCGCCGGTGCTCGCCGCGACTACCTCGACGAGTCCGGCGGGCGCTACGTGCACGTCATCGCCGACGGCGGTCTCGGCACCTCGGGCGACATCGTCAAGGCCGTCGCGATGGGAGCCGACGCCGTGATGCTCGGTGCCGCCCTCGCCCGGGCGACCGACGTGCCCGGCGGCGGCTTCCACTGGGGTGCCGAGGCGCACCACCCGGAGCTTCCCCGCGGCCGCCGCGTCGAGGTCGGCTCGATCGGCACGCTCGAGACGATCCTCTACGGGCCCGCCCCCACGGCCGACGGCACCGCCAACCTGCTGGGCGCCCTGCGCCGCTCGATGGCGACGACGGGCTACAGCGACCTCAAGGAGTTCCAGCGCGTCGAGGTCGTCGTCGCGCCGTACCACCCCCACTGAGCCGGCCACCGGCGGCGGGAATCGGAGGAGGCCTCCGGGCGTTGTCCACAGGTGAAGCGCAGCCCGGAGACCCTCGAGAACTCGAACGGTAAGCTGAGACGACTGCCCCCGAACCTCTGGAGACCAGCTCATGGTTGACGTGCGTCGTGTGAAACTCCCCGGCGTGGGAGTGCTCCACACCTTCATCACCGACGACGGTGGCAAGTGCGGTGTCATCACGCACCGGTCGGGTCACAGCGATCTGATCACGTTCAGCGACGAGTCCGACGACAAAGACGTCACCAAGGTCTCGCTCCGCCTGAGCGAAGACGAGGCGCATACGCTCGCCGAGCTCCTTGGCGGCACCCGCATCACCGAGTCGCTGTCCGCGCTCGAGCAGATGCCCGGCCTCAGCATCGACTGGTTCACGGTCGACTACGACGACCACATCGCCGGCCAGCCCCTCGGCGACCTCTCCGCGAAGGGCGTCGTCGGCCTGACCGTCGTGGCCGTGGTGCGCGGCGAGACCGCGAATCCTGCGCCCTCCGGTGATTTCCGCGTCTTCCCCGGCGACACGCTCGTGGTCGCCGGCTCGCCCGAGAAGGTCGCCAAGGCCTTCGCCTTCTACCGCAGCGGCGGAATGAAGGCCAAGGCGGGCGGCTCCTCGATCGACGCCCCGCCGGGAGGGTAGGCAGGATGCACCTGGGCGAAGAGCTCCTCGTTCTCGGTGTCCTGCTCCTCCTCGCGTACGTGCTGGGCAGGCTCGCCAAACTGATCGGCCTGCCCACAATCCCGATCTACATGGTGGTCGGGCTCTTGGCGAGCCCGCACGTCGGCTGGTTCCCGCTCGACTTCGGCGCCGACAAGATCGAGCTGATCGCGATCTTCGGTCTGATCCTGCTGCTGTTCAACCTCGGCCTCGAGTTCGATCAAGACGAGTTCTTCGGCAACGTCGGCAAGCTCGTGCTCTCGGGCGGCAGCTACATCCTAGCCAACATGGTGGTCGGCCTGGCCTTCGGCTTCTGGCTCGGCTGGGGCACGCGGGAGGCCCTCATCATCGCCGGCATCACGGCGACGTCGTCGAGCGCGATCGTCACCAAGCTCCTCATCGAGCTCGGCCGCCTGGCGAACAACGAGACGCCGATGATCCTCGGCGTCACCGTCGTCGAGGACATCTTCATCGCCATCTACCTGGCGATCGTGTCGGTCGTGCTGAGCGGCGAGACCGATCCGCTGCCGGTCATCAGCAAGCTGCTCATCGCGTTCCTCTTCCTCGTGGTGATGTTCAGCGTCGCGCGCTGGGGAGGCAAGGTCGTCTCGCGGCTCATCCGCACGCGCGACGACGAGCTCTTCACGATCCTGTTCTTCGGTCTCGCCGTCACCTTCGCCGGGATCGGCGAGATCCTCGGGGTCACCGACGCCATCGGCGCGTTCCTCATCGGTCTGGTCATCGGGGCGACCCGGTTCCGCTCGCGGATCGAGGCGTTCGCCCTGCCCATGCGCGACGTGTTCGCCGCCTTCTTCTTCCTCAACTTCGGCCTGGGGCTCAACCCCGGCACGTTCCCGGCGGTCGTCTGGCCCGTGCTCGGCGCGGTGCTCATGACAATGGTCATCAACGTCGGGGCGGGCCAGTTCGTCGCGTGGCTCAACAAGCTCGGGCCTCAGGCCGGCATCAACACCGCGTTCATCCTCCACAACCGCGGGGAGTTCGCGCTCATCCTGGCGACCCTGTCGGTGGGCGCAGGACTCGACTCCCGCATCCAGCCGTTCGCCGGTCTCTACGTGCTGATCATGGCGGTCGTCGGTCCGCTCCTCGCCAGCAATTCCGAGAGGATCGGGGGCGTACTCTTGCGATCGCGGAAGAAACCGAGCAAGACGTCCGACCGCTCCTCCCGGGCCGAACCGCGACACGGCGAGGAGATCGCTCTCATGGAGGCCGCCCTCGCGGGGCGACCTCTCCAGAGGGCGGACGACGGCGACGACGACGAGGCGTTCGACTTCGAGACCGAGGAGTCGTCCGAAGCGAGAGCATCCCGCGACGATGCGGACGACGGCGACTACGACAGCGAGTTCGACGGCGCCTTCGGGCCCGAGGAGCGCTCCACGGTCGACCGGGCGGCGGAGCAGGCCGGGCAGCAGTCCGACCAGCGAGCGACGAGGCAGAGAGACCCCGAATACTGATGACCGAGACCCAGGTGAAGGCGCCCCTCCTGCCCGAGAGCATGTGGGAGGTCGCCCGGCGACCCCGCTGGATCGCCGCGCTCGTCTTCGCCCTCGCGGTGGCGGCCCTCTTCGCGTGGCTGGGTCACTGGCAGCTCGACCGCAGCGTCGTCAGTCTCCGACCGATCAACACCGGCACCGAGACGAGCAAGGTCCTCTCCGACGTCGCGAAGCCCCAGTCCGAGTTCCCGGACCGCCTCACCGGGCAGAAGGTCACCGTCGAGGGCTCGTTCGCGCCCGGCGACTTCCGCGTGCTCAGCGACCGGCTCGACGGAGGGCGATCCGGCTACTGGCTGATCGGGCGCTTCGTCGACCGGGCCGACGGCTCCTCGCTGGCCGTTGCGCTCGGCTGGGGCGCGACCGCCGCCCAGGCGCGCGCGGCGGAGTCGTCCGTCCCGCTGTCGCCGACGGTCGAGACGCTGGCCGGTCGCTACCTGCCGAGCGAGGCCTCGTCCGACGGCAAGTACCAGCAGGGCCTCGAGACCGTCGTCTCGGTGCCGCAGCTGATCAACGAGTGGCAGGGCTTCTCGGGCGCCGTCTACGACGGCTACGTCGTCGACGGCCGGGGCTGGGGCGGTCTCGAGGCGATCTCGTCGCCCCCGCCCATCGACAAGGCCACCGTCAACTGGCTCAACATCTTCTACGCCGTCGAGTGGGTCATCTTCGCCGGCTTCGCCATCTTCCTCTGGTACCGACTCGTCCGCGACGCGTTCGAGCGCGAGCTCGAAGAGGCGCAGGAGTCGGCGGGCGACGCCGATCCGTCGGCCGCCTGACCGCCCTCGGCCCTCGCTCGACGTCGACGCAGTGCCGTCGTCGCGCCGATCGGCTCCGGGTAGAATCGGCGCCATGCCTCTGAAGCCCCGGCCGCGCGACATCCCCAAGATCCCGGGCGCCGTGCGCCTTTACAAGATCTCGGCGTACGTGACCGGCGTCATGCTCCTGCTGCTCTGCGTCGAGATGATCCTCAAGTACACGCCGCTCCACACGGAGCTCGCCATCGGCGACCCGCGCGGCTTCCTGGTCCCGGCGGGCAGCATCCGGAGCCCCGCCCTCGACCTCTCGCTGGGCATCCTGATCGCCCACGGCTGGCTCTACGTCGTCTACCTCTTCATGGACTTCCGTCTGTGGAGCATCATGCGCTGGCCCTTCACGCGCTTCGTCCTCATCGCCCTGGGAGGCATCATTCCGTTCCTGTCGTTCGTCATGGAGCGCCGTATGGCGGCGCTCGCCCTGTCTCAGTACGGCGAGCTCCAGGCCGAGCGCGCCGTCGCCCGGGCGGCCGCGGCATGAGCGACGAGACCACCCAGCGGCCCGTCCTCGTCGTCGACTTCGGTGCGCAGTACGCGCAGCTGATCGCCCGCCGGGTCCGCGAGGCGAACGTCTACTCCGAGATCGTCCCGCACACCATCACGGCGGCCGAGGTCGCGGCGAAGAGCCCCGTCGGCATCGTGCTGAGCGGCGGGCCGTCCAGCGTCTACGAGGAGGGGGCCCCGGCACTCGACCCGGGCATCCTGCAGCTCGACATCCCCGTTCTCGGCATCTGCTACGGCTTCCAGGCGATGGCGAAGGCCCTCGGCGGCGAGGTCGCCCGGACGGGCGCCCGCGAGTACGGCGCCACCGACGTCCACGTGACCGGCACCTCGTCGACCCTGCTCGACGGTCAGCCGGCCGACCAGACGACGTGGATGAGCCATGGCGACTCCGTCTCCAAGGCACCCGAGGGCTTCGAAGTCCTCGCCTCCAGCGCGTCGACCCCCGTCGCGGCGTTCTCGTCCGACGAGCGCCGCCTCTACGGCGTGCAGTGGCACCCGGAGGTCAAGCACTCCGCCCACGGCCAGGCCGTGCTCGAGAACTTCCTCCACCGCGCGGCGGGCATCCCCGCCGACTGGAACAGCGGCAACGTCATCTCCGAGCAGGTCGCGCGCATCCGCGAGCAGGTCGGTTCCGAGCGCGTCATCTGCGGTCTCTCCGGCGGAGTCGACTCCGCCGTCGCCGCGGCCATCGTGCACGAGGCGGTCGGCGACCAGCTCACCTGCGTCTTCGTCGACCACGGGCTCCTGCGCTCGGGCGAACGCGTTCAGGTCGAGAAGGACTACGTCGAGGCGACGGGCGTCCGCCTCGTCACCGTCGATGCCGAGCAGCAGTTCCTCGACGCCCTCGCCGGAGTCACCGACCCCGAGCAGAAGCGCAAGATCATCGGTCGCGAGTTCATCCGCAGCTTCGAGGAGGCCGCCGCGGCGCTCGTCCTCGAGGCGGCCGCGTCGTCCGACGGCGGCGAGGTGAAGTTCCTCGTGCAGGGCACGCTCTACCCCGACGTCGTCGAGTCCGGCGGCGGCACGGGGACGGCCAACATCAAGAGCCACCACAACGTCGGCGGCCTCCCCGAAGACCTGCAGTTCGAGCTCGTCGAGCCGCTCCGCACCCTCTTCAAGGACGAGGTCCGCGCCATCGGCCGCGAGCTGGGGCTCCCCGAGGTCATCGTGGGCCGCCAGCCGTTCCCCGGGCCCGGTCTCGGAATCCGGATCGTCGGCGAGGTCACCCACGAGCGCCTCGAGCTGCTCCGCGAGGCCGACCTGATCGCGCGGACCGAACTCAGCGCCGCCGGCCTCGACGGCGAGATCTGGCAGTGCCCTGTCGTGCTCCTCGCCGACGTGCGCTCCGTCGGTGTCCAGGGTGACGGCCGCACCTACGGTCACCCGATCGTCCTGCGCCCCGTCTCGTCGGAGGACGCCATGACGGCCGACTGGACGCGACTCCCGTACGACGTCCTCGCGCGGATCTCCAACCGCATCACCAACGAGGTCGCCGGCGTCAACCGCGTCGTCCTCGACGTGACGTCGAAGCCGCCGGGGACGATCGAGTGGGAGTGATCCCCGCCGAATCCGCGTGAACGAAAGCGGGCCGCCCCCGAGGGGACGGCCCGCTTTCGTGTCGCCGGGCGGCATCGGCCGCCCGGGCGGACGCTAGTTGTTGCCGCGCAGGATCGCGAGGAATCGCAGGATCTCCGTGTACAGCCACACGATCGTCACGACGAGACCGAAGGCGGCCTGCCAGCCGAAGATGCGCGGAGCCCCGCGGTCGACACCCACCTTGATCTGCGTGAAGTCGAGGACGAGCGAGTAGGCCGCGAGGAGCACGACGACGATGCCGATCACGGCTCCGATGGGCAGGAATCCGAACAACTTGATGCTGCTCAGGCCGAAATCGCCCGAAGCCGCTCCGACGCCGAAGATCTGGAGCCCGATGTTGACGAGCGTGTAGGCGGCGTAGCCGACCATCGCCACGAGGAAGATCTGGGTGGCGCGCTTCGACGCGCGGACCTTGCCCGAGGCGAACAGCGCCAAGGTCACGGCGAAGACGCCCAGGGTGCCGAACACGGCCTGAGGGACGATGCCCGGGTAGCGAGTGTCGAAGAACGCGGAGATGCCGCCGACGAAGAGGCCTTCGAAGCCGGCGTAGGCGAGCACGAGCGCACCGGACGGCCGCTTCTTGAAGATGTTCGCCATCGCGAGACCGAAGCCGACCAGGCCGCCGACGATCCAGAGGCCGGGGATCCACCAACCGGCCACCGCACCGACGAGGAGGACGGCGAACGCGCCGACCGTCTTCGCGATGGTGTCTTCGTACGTCATCCGGTCGGTGTCGACCGGAGAGGCGCTGGGCTGGCTGTACATCTGCTGGAGCTGTTCGGCCGTCATGCCGCCGTTGACGACGGGCTGACGTTCCGCCGCCTGGGCGTTCTGCCACTTCGCGAGGTCGTTCGCGTTGTTCGAGAAGGCCGGTGACTGGCTGAAGCCGGGGTTCGAGTGGGCCATGTGGTCCTCCGAGGATCTGTGCTGGTTGCGCACTGCTGTTGCCACGATGGTAGTCGACGCCCCTCTCTCGAGCGCTGGGAATTCACCTGATGAGAAGCCGATTCGCCGAGAGCGTACCTGCAGAGGGTGCACGATTCCATGGTGCGAGGTCACCCGATGTTCACTGCGGCCTCGCTCGGCGCCGTGGGCCGCGCGCTAGCGTGATCGGGTGACAGACTCGCCCCGCGTCATCGCCCACCGGGGGGCCTCCGGCCTCCGCCCCGAGCACGGAGCCGCCGCCTACGCGCTGGCCGTCGAAGCAGGGGCCGACGCCATCGAGCCGGACGTCGTGGCGACCCGCGACGGCGTGCTCGTCCTCCGGCACGAGAACGAGATCTCGGCGACGACGGACGTGGCCGAGCATCCTGCGTTCCGGGACCGCCGACGGACGACCGAGGTCGACGGCGAGGCGCTGACCGGCTGGTTCACCGAGGACTTCACCTGGGCCGAGCTCCAGGAGCTGCGGATCCGGGAGCGGCTGCCGGAGCTGCGACCGGGGAGCGCGGCGCACGACGGCGAGGGCAGGATCCTCCGGCTGGCCGACCTCCTCGGCCTCCTCGACGATGGCGCGGCCCGCGACCGCGGCACGGCGCTCGTCGCGGAGATCAAGCACCCGACCCACTTCGCCGCGCTCGGTCTCCCCCTCGACGAGCTCTTCGCCGCCGAGATCGCCGCCGCCGGGTGGACCGACGACGCGAGGCTCACCGTCGAGAGCTTCGAGAAGAGCGTGCTCGAGCGGCTCCGGGCTCGCGGGGTCGGCGGCCGTCTCGTCTACCTCGTCGAGGCCCGGGGAGCCGCGTTCGACCTCGTGGCGCGGGACGGCGCCGGGGCCCTCCCGTACGCCGAGCAGCTCGCCCCCGCGGGACTCCGGCTGCTCGCGGGTGACCTCGACGGCATCAGCCTCCCGAAGGAGCTCCTGCTCGATGCCGACGGCGCGCAGGATGCCTCCCTCGTCACCGCCGCGCACGCCGAGGGTCTCGAGGTCTTCACCTGGACCCTCCGGCCGGAGAACGCCTTCCTCGCCGCGCCGTTCCGCCTCGGCGACCGCCCGGCGGACCACGGCGACTGGCGGGCGGAGCTCGACCGGATCGTCTCGACCGGGGTCGACGGGGTGTTCGCGGACGTCCCGGGGCTCGTCCTCGGCGCTCTGGGTCGCGGCGAAGCTCCGGCCCGCCGCGTGCCGGGCGCCGGGGCCCGCGACGCCTGACGGCCGAGCCGGACCCGTGGGCCACGATGTCGGTGGGCCCGCTTAAGCTGGACGGATCATGACGATCGTGCTCGAGCCCTCCGACCCCTCCGACCGGCCCGCTGGTCCGGCCACGGGCGCCTTCCACGACAGGCTCACGGCGGGGCTCAACCCGCAGCAGAAGGAAGCGGTCGAGTACCGCGGCCAGTCGCTCCTGATCGTCGCCGGTGCCGGCTCGGGCAAGACGAGCGTCCTGACGCGGCGCATCGCCGGCCTGCTCGACTCGCGCGAGGCCTGGCCGAGCCAGATCCTCGCCATCACGTTCACGAACAAGGCCGCCGCCGAGATGCGCGAGCGGGTCGCGCAGCTCGTGGGGCAGTCCGCCGAGGGGATGTGGATCTCGACGTTCCACTCGGCCTGCGTGCGGATCCTGCGTCGCGAGGCCGAGCAGTTCGGCTTCACGAAGAGCTTCACGATCTACGACTCGGCCGACTCCCGAGCGCTGCTCAAGCGGATCCTGAAGGAGCTCGACGCCGACACGCTCGGCTTCACGGTCAGCCAGGCGGCGGGCAAGATCTCGAAGCTGAAGAACGAGCTCAGCGACGTCGAGACCTACTCGCGGCAGATCAACGCCGGCGATCCGCAGGAGGTCATGTTCCTCGAGATCTTCCGCCAGTACACGCGGGAGCTGCAGCGCGCGAACGCCTTCGACTTCGACGACCTCATCGCGCAGACGGTCTACCTCTTCCGCGCCTTCCCGCACGTGGCCGCGCTCTACCAGCGGCGCTTCCGTCACGTGCTCGTCGACGAATACCAGGACACCAACCACGCCCAGTACGCGCTGATCCGCGAGCTCACGCGGCCGGTCGATCCCGACGTCGTCGACGACCTCGAGCGAGGCGGGCAGTACGTGGCGAGCATGCGAGACGGCAGCGGCCGGATCCCCGGTGCCTCGCTCACCGTCGTCGGTGACTCCGACCAGTCGATCTACGCGTTCCGCGGCGCCGACATCCGCAACATCACCGAGTTCGAGCACGACTTCCCCAACTCGAAGGTCATCCTCCTCGAGCAGAACTACCGCTCGACGCAGAACATCCTCGACGCGGCGAACGCCGTCATCTCCAACAACTTCGACCGGCAGGCGAAGAACCTCTTCACGACGGTGGGCTCGGGCGACAAGATCGTCGGCTTCACGGGCTACACCGGCCACGACGAGGCCCAGTTCGTCGCCGACGAGATCGCCGCGCTGCACGACTCGGGGATGGCCTACAAAGACGTCGCCGTGTTCTACCGCACCAACTCCCAGACCCGGGCGCTGGAGGAGATCTTCATCCGCTCCGCCATCCCGTACCGCGTCCTGGGCGGCACGAAGTTCTACGAGCGCGCCGAGATCAAAGACGCGATGGCCTACCTCATCTCCGTCGCCAACCCCTCCGACCCGATGGCTCTGCGACGCATCATGAACGTGCCCAAGCGCGGCATCGGCCCCGCCACGGAGACGGCGCTCCAGCGGTACGCCGACACGCACGAGGTCGGCCTGCGCGACGCGCTGCGGAACGTGACCGAGCTGGGCCTCGGCCCCAAGGTGACGGGCGCGATCGCGGGCCTGGCGACGCTCCTGGACGGGGTGGCCGAGACGGCGGGGACCGCCCCCGTGCACGAGATCCTCCAGGCGCTCATCGAGGGCAGCGGCCTCGTCACGGCGCTCCGCGCCTCGCGCGACCCCCAGGACGAAGCCCGCGCCGAGAACATCGACGAGCTCATCGCTGTCACCCGCGAGTTCCAGAAGAACAACCCGGACGGCACGCTGCTCGACTTCCTCACCGAGGTCACCCTCGTCGCGGCCGCCGACGACCTCGACGACACCAGCGGCACGGTCTCCCTGATGACCCTCCACACCGCCAAGGGGCTCGAGTACGAGGCGGTCTTCCTCACCGGCGTCGAGGAGGATCTCCTCCCGCACCGCATGTCGGCCTCCGAGCCCGGGGGTCCGGCCGAGGAGCGTCGGCTCTTCTACGTCGGCATCACCCGCGCCCGTAAGAAGCTCTTCCTGTCGCTGGCTATGACGCGCGCCCAGTTCGGCGAGGTCAACGTCGCCATGCCGTCGCGCTACCTGCAGGAGATCCCGGTCGAGCTGATCGACTGGAAGCAGTCGCCGGGGATGGCGACGAGCCGCGGCGGCACGCAGCCCCGGGCTCTGAACGCCCGCCGCGACGGCTTCGACCCGGCGGGCGGTTCCGGTCGGGTCCGCGCCGGGGGCGGCTTCGGCGGCGGGAGCTACGACCGCGCCACGGCGGCGTCCAAGACGAAGCCGAAGACCGAGTGGGCCAACCGGGTCACCGGCACGGTCCGCGACAACGGCGACCTCGAGCTGGAGGCGGGCGACCGCATCTCGCACGTCGACTTCGGCGAGGGGCGTGTGGCCGCGGTCACCGGTCAGGGCGCGCGCCGTATCGCGGAGGTGCAGTTCGACACCGCGGGGCGGAAGAAGCTCCTCATCAAGGTCGCGCCGATCGAGAAGATCTGAGACGGGGCGGGCGGTCTCCCACCCCGCCCGCCCGGTCGTCACGCGTCGCCCTCGGCGTTCCGCCCGAGGCCCATCGCGTCACCGTTCGGAAGGGCGCTCGCCGCAGACCTCGAGCGGATGCCGCGGATCCTGCGGACCAGGGCGCTGCCCAGCAGGGCCGAGGCGCCGAGGCCCGCCGTGCCCAGCCCGCCGAGCAGGGTGAGTCCGACCCCGTCGGTCCCCGTGAACGCCAGTGCCGGCACGGTCGGCGGCGGGCTCGTCGCGGGTGTCGTCGGCGGGACGACGGGCGGGGTGCTCGGCGGGGGAGTCGGCTCGTCGGGGCGGCGGACGTCCACCATCTCGGAACGGTGGGCGACGAGATCGGAGAACGGGCCCACGACCTGGTGCCCCTGAGCATCCGGCGCGGAACCGTTCGACCGGAAGACGAAGACGTAGTGGCCGTCCTCGGTGAGCGGCAGGCAGGGCGTCGTGACGCTGCCGTCTCCGTCCACGGTGGTTGTTACGGTCCCGGCGACGGGCAGGGTCTCGAAGCGGTCGCCGAGATCGTCGCCGTCGGCGACGGGCTCCGGGAGGGGTCCGACCAGAACGGATTCGACGTCGAACGACGCGCCGCCCGCGCCGCTCACCTCCAGGCCGTCGGCCACGCAGGCGCCGATCTCCGCCTCGGCGGTCTCGGCGCGCGTGCTGATCGACGGCGTCAGGACCTCCTTCACCTCAGTCGTCTCGGTCGCGACGCCGAAGGGCGACCTCCAGGGCCGCAGTCGATCCCGGCCCTGATCGACGGGGGTGTCGTCGGGGGAGATCGTCTCCACCCACACGAAGTGCCCGCTGCTCGGCAATCGGCAGGCCGTCGTCTCATAGCTCCCGGGCCCGTTGTCGACCACCGTGGCGACCTCGCAGACGACGGGAGCGTCGTCCGGCCACTCCGCGCTCTCGACCGGGGCCTCGGGGAGAGGGCCCAGGAGCCGGCTGCGCACCGTCACCGGAACAGGCCGGCGCTCCGTCACGTCGCCGTGGATGCCCCACACGTCGAGGAGTCCGTCTCCCGGCTCGACCCCGACGTCGAGCCGGTCGGTCAGCATCGCCCCGGCGGAGGCGACGGCGCTGCTCGTCGTGGTCACCACGCGCGGCTGGAAGGGCCGCGGCGAGATCGTCTCGGAGGTGTCGGTGGCGCCGCGCGCGACGGTGCCCTGCGCGGAGAAGAGGAGCGCCTGGGATCCTGCGGGGCTCCGGCCGACCGTCACCGCCCTGCCGTACGGGAGGCCCGAGTAGGTGACGTCGGCCCGGACGCGGACCACGGACCCGCTGGTGCGGGGGAGCACCGTGACGCGTCGGCCGTTCGGGATCTCGGCGCGCGTGGTGCCGTCGGCGAACGTCGCGCCCGCCAGCGACAGCGACCCCGTGTGGAGTCCGTCGGGGACGAGCGTCGCCCCCGATCCGACCCGGTTCGTCAGGACGTCGGCCCGGACGATGGCGCCTCCGTCGTCACGGACGGAGAGCTTGATCTCGGCCCGGACCGACAGGGTCGCGCGCTCGTCGGCCTCCGCGAGCATCTGCCTCGCCCGCTGGAGGACGACGTCGGCGCGCTCGTTGGCCCGCTGCGCGTAGTGCTCGAGGGTCTGCCCGGCCAGGCCGGTCAGCGACCAGACGGCCAGCTGACCGGCGGCGGCCGTGTCGTCGTCGGGAGCCGCGGCCCAGGTCCGCGCGATGTACGCCAGCTTGGCCACCTGGGCGGAGGGCAGCCCCGGAAGCTCCTCCGACGTCGTCGTGGCGTAGTCGTTGCCGACCGGGGAGGGCTTTCCGACCTCGAGGCAGAAGGCGAAGCGCCCGTCGTCGAGGCGGTAGCTGCCGAGCCAGGAGAACCCGTCGCCCTTCCAGAGGTGGCCACGGCCGTGGCCCGTCGACGACACGGCGGTCGCAGGAGTCGCGGGCAGGGCCACGAGGGCCGCGAGCGTCGCCAGCGCCAGCAGAGCGGCCGCCACGAGGGCTGCGAGTCGAGCGCCGCGGCGGCCCGGCGGATCGACGGAAGCCGGCAGCCGGGCCGAGCGGGGCGGTCGTGTCGGAGGGGAGGAGGACTGGTGTGCGGTTCTCATGGCCACGAGCATCGGCGGTCGTCGACCCCGGGCAGGGGCGGCGACCGCCGATGTGTGGATGATCGCGCACGCGGGTGCGCTGTGGGGGAGCGGTGGCTAGGGGGTCTCGTCGAGGTCGACGTCGTCGCCCTCGAGGTCGTTCTCCGCGTACTCCGGCGAGCCCTCGCGAGGAGCTCCGCCCGTCGGCCCGTCGTTCCCTTCCCCCACGCCCGGCTCGACGGTCTCTCCGGCGACCGCGTCGTTGGTCGCGATCTGCTCCGACTCGGCGAAGCGGGTCTCGGCGTCGTCGTCGGCGTAGGGGGTCTTCTCGTCGCTCATGGCTGATCCTTCGCTGGGGTTCGGGGTGCCGGACGAGGTCGACCGGCCACCCCGGTCTACTCCCGGACGTCTCGGGAACGCCTGTCGGACCGGGGGACGGACACCGGGCGTCCGGGCGGAAGCGCTAGGCTTCATCCGGCCGGATGTCTCGATGTCGAGAGAGCTCGAGACGGACGATGACGACTGCAGTGATGCGGATAGGAAGAACAGCGTGGATCTTTTCGAGTACCAGGCCAGAGACCTCTTCGAGGCCTACGGCGTTCCCGTTCTGGCGGGTCTGATCGCCGACACCCCGGCGGAGGCGAGAGCCGCCGCCGAGAAGATCGGGGGCGTCACCGTGGTCAAGGCGCAGGTCAAGGTCGGAGGCCGTGGCAAGGCGGGCGGCGTCAAGGTCGCGAAGACCCCCGACGACGCCGAAGCGGCCGCCGAAGCCATCCTGGGCCTCGACATCAAGGGCCACACCGTGCAGCGGGTCATGATCGCCGGCGGTGCCCAGATCAAGCAGGAGTTCTACTTCTCGGTCCTCCTCGACCGGGCCAACCGCTCCTATCTCTCGCTCTGCAGCGTCGAGGGCGGCATGGAGATCGAGGAGCTCGCAGTCGAGCGGCCCGAGGCCCTCGCGCGCGTCGAGGTCGACCCGCTCACCGGCATCGACCTCGCCAAAGCCACGGAGATCGCTCGCGCCGGCGGCTTCCCCGACGACCTCGTCGAGAAGGTCGCTCCCGTCCTCGTCAAGCTCTACGACGTCTACAAGGGCGAGGACGCCTCCCTGGTCGAGGTCAACCCGCTCGTGCTGACCGAGCAGGGCGAGATCCTCGCGCTCGACGGCAAGGTCACCATCGACGAGAACGCCGACTTCCGCCACCCGAACCACGCCGAGCTGGAGGACGCCGCGGCGGCCGACCCGCTCGAGGCGAAGGCCAAGGCCGCCGGCCTCAACTACGTGAAGCTCGACGGCGAGGTCGGCATCATCGGAAACGGCGCCGGTCTCGTCATGTCGACCCTCGACGTCGTCGCCTACGCGGGCGAGCGGCACGGCGGGGTCAAGCCGGCCAACTTCCTCGACATCGGCGGCGGGGCGTCGGCCGAGGTCATGGCCAACGGGCTCGACGTCATCCTCGGCGACAGCCAGGTGAAGAGCGTGTTCGTCAACGTCTTCGGCGGCATCACGGCGTGCGACGCCGTCGCCAACGGGATCGTCGCGGCCCTGGGCATCCTGGGCGACGCCGCGACGAAGCCGCTCGTCGTGCGCCTCGACGGCAACAACGTCGACGAGGGCCGTCGCATCCTGGCGGAGGCGAACCACCCGCTCGTCACCGTCGTACCCACCATGGACGAGGCTGCCGACAAGGCCGCCGAGCTGGCTTCGAAGTAAGGGCTGCACAGAGAAATGTCGATCTTCCTCAACAAAGACAACAAGGTCATCGTCCAGGGCATCACCGGCGGCGAGGGCACGAAGCACACGGCCCTGATGCTGAAAGCCGGCACCCAGGTCGTCGGCGGCGTCAACGCCCGCAAGGCCGGTACGACGGTGAGCCACGGCGACGTGACGCTGCCCGTCTTCGGCACCGTCTCCGAGGCCATGGCCGAGACCGGGGCCGACGTCTCCATCGTCTTCGTCCCGCCGGCGTTCGCGAAGGACGCCGTGGTCGAGGCCATCGAGGCGGCCATCCCGCTCGTCGTGGTCATCACCGAGGGCATCCCGGCGCAGGACGCCGCGGAGTTCTGGGCCCTGGCCAAGTCCAAGGGCGGCGTCACCCGCATCATCGGCCCGAACTGCCCCGGGATCATCACGCCGGGCGAGTCGCTCGTCGGGATCACCCCCAACAACATCACGGGCAAGGGGCCGATCGGCCTCGTCTCCAAGTCGGGCACCCTGACCTACCAGATGATGTTCGAGCTCCGCGATCTCGGCTTCTCGACCGCCATCGGCATCGGCGGCGACCCCGTCATCGGCACGACGCACATCGACGCCCTCGCGGCGTTCGAGGCGGACCCCGAGACGAAGGCCATCGTGATGATCGGCGAGATCGGCGGCGACGCCGAGGAGCGCGCGGCCGACTTCATCAAGGCCAACGTCACGAAGCCCGTCGTCGGCTACGTCGCGGGCTTCACCGCCCCCGAGGGCAAGACGATGGGCCACGCCGGCGCCATCGTGTCCGGTTCCGCCGGCACCGCCCAGGCCAAGAAGGAGGCCCTCGAGGCCGCCGGGGTCAAGGTCGGCAAGACGCCGAGCGAGACCGCCGCGCTCCTGCGAGAGGCCTACGCGGCCCTCTAGGGCCCGGCAGCCCACGCACGCCGGACACGGGTTCCGGCTCCCCGCACCGATGCTTTCCGGTGCCCGGAGCCGGAACCCGTGTCTTTTCCGGGGCCTCCGGAGCGCGCGGCGAGGCGGGGGAGCGGCGACGGAGGCCGCCGGTACAGTCGACGCCGTATGAACCGCCCCGCCACCGCCCTCTTCGCCGCGCTCGAGTCCCTGCTCGTCGTGGGCATCGGCGCGGGCATCCCCGTCGTCGCATTGACCTTCCTGTGGGCCTTCCAGTACGGGCTCCAGGTCGACTGGCTCGTGTTCTGGCGGGCCGGAGTCGACGTCTGGCTGGTCGGTCACGGCGTCGACCTCACCCTCGTCCTCCCGACCGCGACGGCGTCGGCCATGGGGATCGAGGGGGCCGGAGCGCCCCTGACGATCTCGATCGCGGCTCTCGGCTTCGCGGTCCTCACGGTCCTGCTCGGCGCGCGGGCGGGTCGTCGTCTCGCCGAGACGCGGCATCGCGCCGTCGGGAGCTCGACGGCCATCGCGACGTTCGCCGTCCTCTCCCTGGCGGTGACCGCGTCGGCGCGGACACCGTCGGCGGACGCGTCGCTGATGCAGGGCATCCTGCTGCCCACGCTGATCTACGCCGTGCCGCTCGTCGTCGCGGCCGAGATCGCCCGCCGGAGGCGCGGGGCCGACGCCGACCCCGTGACCGCCGTGATCCTGCGCCTCGTCCGTTCCGTCCCCGACACGGGCAGCGACGTGGCGCTCGTCGTCCTGCGCGCGGGCACGGCCGTCGCCGCGATCGTCTTCGCGGTGTCCGGCATCGCCGTCGCGCTCCTGCTCGTCACGCACTACGCGCAGGTCATCGCCCTCTACGAGGGAGCCCACGGCGGGGTGCTCGGCGGTCTCGCCCTCACCATCGGGCAGATCGCCCTCCTGCCGAACGCCGTCGCGTGGGCGGCCTCGTGGTTCGTCGGCCCGGGCTTCGCGCTGGGGGCCGGCTCGGCCATCTCGCCGCTCGGAACCACCATCGGCCCGATGCCCGCGATCCCCTTCCTCGGGGCCCTGCCGACCGGAGACGGGGCCTTCGCCTTCGTCGGCATCCTCGTTCCCGTCGTGGCCTCGTTCGTCGTCGTGACGCTCTTCCGCGACCGCATCGAAGAGGCACTCGGTCGCGACGACACCCTCGTCCTCCGCATCGTCGCAGGAGTCGCCACGGGAGTGGTCGCGGGCCTCGCCCTCGGCCTCGCCGCGGCCTTATCCGCGGGCTCGGCCGGCCCGGGCCGCCTCGCTCAGGTCGGCCCCGACGCCCTCGCGGTCGGCGGCTTCGCAGCGCTCGAGGTCGCACTCCCCGCCGTGCTGGCGCTGGTGGTGCGGCAGCCGTCGCTCGGGTTCCTCCCCGCCGTGCCGTCGAGGGCGACCGACCTGCTGTCGCGCGGATCCCGCGATCGCGGCCGCCTCGATCCTGCGGGCCGTCGCGACGAGGCGGAGGGCCGCCGAGGCGAGCAGGAGCCGCCCGGTCCGGCCGGCTCCGACGACGTCGTCACCGAGCGGCTCGACGGCTTCACGCGCTGAGCCCGTCGCACGCCCGAGGGGCGTCGCGGGCTCGCGCTAGGCTTGCCGGGTGCTGAAGCTCGTCGTGCTCATCTCCGGCGGGGGCTCCAATCTGCGCGCGCTGCTCGAGGCCGCGCGCGACACCGAGTACCCCGCGCGGGTCGTCGCCATCGGCGCCGACCGGGAGGCCGACGGTTTCGAGCACGCCGAGGCGTTCGGGATCCCCACGTTCTCCGTCCCCTTCGGCGGGTTCGCCGACCGGGAGTCCTGGGGTGCGGAGATGCTGGCGCAGATCCGGCAGTGGCAGCCCGACCTCGTCGTGCTGAGCGGCTTCATGCGGCTGTTCCCCGCGAGCGTCGTCGACGCCCTCGCGCCGCACATGATCAACACGCACCCCGCCTACCTGCCGGAGTTCCCCGGGGCCCACGGCGTCCGCGACGCGCTGCGCGCCGGAGTCGAGCAGACCGGCGCCAGCGTCATCGTCGTCGACAGCGGTGTCGACTCGGGCCCGATCCTCGCCCAGGAGCGGATCCCGGTGCTCCCGGGCGACAGCGAGGCGAGCCTCCACGATCGTGTCAAGGTCGTCGAGCGGCGGCTCCTGATCCAGACCATCCTCGACATCGCCACCGGACGAATCGACCTCACGGAGAAGAGCCCCGCATGAGCGGACACACCATCGACCCGAGTCTCTACCGCGACCGCGACGCGGTCCCGATCACCCGCGCGCTGATCTCGGTCAGCGACAAGACGGGTCTCGTCGACCTGGCCACCGCGCTCGGGGCCGCCGGGGTCGAGATCGTCTCCACCGGGTCGACCGCGTCGACGATCCGCGACGCCGGGATCGCCGTCACCGACGTCAGCGCCGTCACCGACTTCCCGGAGTCGCTCGACGGCCGCGTGAAGACGCTCCACCCCGCCATCCACGCCGGCGTCCTCGCCGACCTCCGACTGGAGGCGCACGAGGAGCAGCTCCGGGATCTGGACATCAAGCCGTTCCAGCTCGTCGTCGTCAACCTCTACCCGTTCGTCGAGACCGTCGCCTCCGGCGCGGAGACCCCCGTGGTCATCGAGAACATCGACATCGGCGGTCCGGCGCTCGTCCGGGCGGCGGCCAAGAACCACGCCAACGTCGCCATCGCGGTGTCGCCGGCCTCCTACCCCCAGCTCGTGAAGGCGCTCACCCTCGGCGGAACGACCCTGGCCCAGCGTCAGCGTCTGGCCGGCGAGGCGTTCGCGCACACGGCCTCGTACGACACCGCCGTCGCCGCGTACTTCGCCTCGAACGTGGGCGTCCGCGCCGAGCACGAAGCGGCGTCGGCTCCGGCGTTCCCGTCGACGTTCACGGTGACGGCGTCCCTCGACCACGCGCTCCGCTACGGCGAGAACTCGCACCAGTCCGCCGCGATCTACGGCGAGGCCTCCGGCCACGGCATCGCCCAGGCCGCGCAGCTGCACGGCAAGGAGATGTCGTACAACAACTACGTCGACGCCGACGCCGCCGTCCGGGCGGCCTACGACTTCGACGAGCCGGCCGTGGCCATCATCAAGCACGCCAACCCCTGCGGCATCGCGATCGGCGGCCTCCTGGAGGCCGACCCCATCGCCGACGCGCACCGCCGCGCCCACGCCTGCGACCCCGTGTCGGCCTACGGCGGCGTCATCGCGGCCAACCGCCCCGTGACCCGCGGGATGGCGGAGACCGTGAAGGACATCTTCACCGAGGTCGTCGTCGCCCCGGGCTTCGAGCCCGAGGCGCTCGCGATCCTGCAGGCCAAGAAGAACGTGCGGCTGCTCGTGCTCCCCGACGGCTTCGCCCTGGCGGAGCGCGAGATCAAGCAGATCTCGGGTGGGCTCCTCGTGCAGGAGAGCGACCGGTTCACCGGCTTCGACTCCTCGTCGTGGCGCCTCGTCGCGGGCGAGGAGGCCGACGCCGAGACCCGCGCCGACCTCGAGTTCGCCTGGATCGCCTCGCGCGCCGTCAAGTCCAACGCCATCCTCCTGGCCGACCACGGCGCCTCCGTCGGCGTCGGCATGGGCCAGGTCAACCGCGTCGACTCGTGCCACCTCGCGGTGACCCGGGCCGGAGACCGTGCCCGCGGATCCGTGGCGGCGTCCGACGCGTTCTTCCCCTTCGCCGACGGCCTCCAGGTGCTCCTCGACGCGGGGGTACGCGCCGTCGTCCAGCCGGGCGGTTCGATCCGCGACGACGAGGTCGTCGCTGCGGCGCAGGCGGCGGGGGTCACGATGTACCTCACCGGCGAGCGGCACTTCTTCCACTGAGGTCGGGCCGGGGTCGCGGGGCGGTCAGGGGGCGGTCGCGCCGGGGTCGCGGGGCGGTCGCGCCACGGTTTCGCAGCGGTCGCGCAGGAGGCCCGGGCGTACGGGTTCCGTAAGGTTCCGGCCGCCCGGCATCCGGGTTCCGTAAGGGGCCCCGCCGGGAGCCGGAGGCGGCGGTAGACCTCTGTACATGCCTGACCGATCGACCGGATCCGCGGATCCTGCGCCCGCCCCGCGGAGCGCCCACTCATGACCCTCACCGACCTCATCCCGTCGGTCCGCACGATGATCGCGGACCCGCTGGGCCTCGACCGCTGGCCCGCCTGCACCGCGTCCACGCCGGCGGACGTCTTCGTGGCCGGCGTCTCGCACGTGCGTCTCGCGGAGATCTGCGGAACGCCCTGCGTGCACACGGCGCAGGCCGTCCTCCCCGGCACGCACGGTCGGCCGTCGCCGACCGACACGGTCACCTCGGTCGTCGTGACCGTCGTCTCGGTCGGTCGCCACCCCGCCGGGAGCCTGCTCGTGACGGTCGACGCGGACCTCGCCCGCGTCGACGCCGACCTGACGGAGGCGCGCCTGATCGGTCGGGTGTCGACCGCTCGCGACGTGGAGGCGCTGCTCACCAACACGTGCGTGCACCCGGATGCGGGGACGCCGTTCTCGCTCCTCGGCACGGGGCTGCCGGGCGATCTCGCGGCGGGCGACCTCCTGGTCTTCCCGTGTCGCGGCCTCGTGACGCTCCACGACGTCCGCGTGGTCGACGCGCACCGCTGATCGCCTCCGCTCCACCCTTCGCCCCCGGCCCCGTGCCGGGGGCTTCTCGTCGTCCGGGGGTGGTCTCTCCGGGCGGTCTCTCCCGGGTGACCGCGTGGGGCCGCGAGGATTGAGTCTTGCGCTCTCCGCGGACTCGGCCCTATCCTGTAAGGCTGCGTGCAGCCGACTCTCTCGGGAGTCGAGATGACGATCACACACTGCAGAACGCCTCGGGAGGACACGA
Organism: Frondihabitans sp. 762G35; assembly: GCF_002074055.1. Lineage (NCBI taxonomy): Bacteria > Bacillati > Actinomycetota > Actinomycetes > Micrococcales > Microbacteriaceae > Frondihabitans > Frondihabitans sp. 762G35. The sequence continues at coordinate 371,810 of NZ_CP014619.1, forward strand.
TGAAGAAGACAGCCCACAACCCGGTCGACGAGACGACCATCGGTGGCGGCAGCTCCTTCGTCGCCCCGACCCCGGTGATCCGCGCGGGGCGAACCGCCTAGCGCCTCCCGCTCGGCTCCGGCCGAACGCGACACCGACACCGAGCGACCGCCTCACCAGCGCGTCTCCAGAACGCAGCTCCTCCCGCGTTCGCGGCTTACGCCGCCACCACGCCCCGACGCCCGTCTGTCCTCGTCTCCGGACGAGACGGTTCGGATGTCGGTGGTCACGAGCATCATGAACACGGGTCGGACACGACCCCGCACCAGAACGAGTTGGAACCCCATGTCCCACCATCCCCCCTCGACCACCGCCACCGATCGGGTCGATGCGGCGACCCGCGAGGCCGCCCGCGACGACGCCACGTTCCTCGACGAGGCGGCCCGCGAGGCCGCGCGCATCAAGGCGCCCAAGCGCCTGTCGACGTTCGCGTCGATCTTCCGTCTCTACCCCTACGTGAGGCCCGCTCGCGGTCGCATCCTGCTCGGCATGATCTCGGCGCTGATCGCAGGAGTCGTCGCGCTCGTCATCCCGCTGGTCCTGCAGGGCCTCGTCGACGGCCCCCTCTCGCGACGCGACGCGGGGCAGGTGTGGCCGGCGTTCTTCGCCGTCCTCGGCCTCGGCGTGCTCGAGGCGGTCATGATCGCCCTGCGCCGTTGGTTCGTCCTGACGCCCGGCACCATGGTCGAGGCGAGCCTCCGCAACAGTCTCTACAAGAAGCTGCAGGATCTGCCGGTCGCGTTCCACGACCGCTGGCAGAGCGGTCAGCTGCTGTCGAGGTCGGTCAGCGACCTGAGTCTCATCCGCCGTTGGCTGTCGTTCGGCATCGTGCTCTTTGTCGTCAACATCCTGACCATCGTCGTCGGGTTCGTCGTGCTGTTCTCGTGGAGCCCGCTGCTCGGCGGGATCTTCGCGGTCGCGTCGATCCCGCTCTGGATCTACGGCTTCACCTTCGAGAAGCGCTACTCCGTCGTCGCTCGGCGGAGCCAGGATCAGGTGGGCGACCTGGCCACGAGCGTCGAGGAGTCGGTGCACGGCATCCGCGTCCTCAAGGCGTTCGGCCGGGGCTCCCACTCGCTGAAGAACTTCTCGAAGCAGGCCGCCGACCTCCGGGGGACCGAGATCGAGAAGGCGCGCGCCATCGCCGGCATCTGGCTGTGGCTGCTCATGGTGCCCGACGTCGCGTTCGCCCTCTGTCTGCTCGCGGGCATCTGGCTCGCGTCGACGGGACAGCTGACCGTGGGCGAGCTGTTCGCGTTCTTCGCGGCGGCGACCGTCCTACGCCAGCCCGTGGAGTCCATCGGCTTCCTCCTCTCGATGACCTTCGACACGCGCACGGCGGCCGACCGGTTCTTCGAGGTGCTCGACACCGAGAACACCGTCACCGATCCGGCTGAGCCCAAGACCCTGGCGCACCCCACGGGGCGCTTCGAGTTCCGCGACGTGCACTTCCGCTACCAGGACAGCCCCGCGCAGTACGACGACCTCGTGAACGGCGTGCAGCTCGTGCTGGAGCCGGGAGAGACGATGGCGCTCGTCGGGCTGACCGGGTCGGGCAAGACCACCCTGCTGGCTCTGGCCACCCGTCTCTACGACGTGACGGGCGGTGAGGTGCTGCTCGACGGCATCGACGTCCGCGACTTCACCCGCGAGGAGCTCCGGCGCCACGTGGCGATGGCGTTCGAGGACGCCACGCTCTTCAGCGCGTCGGTCCGCGACAACGTGCTGCTCGGTCGCCCCGAGCTCACCGGTCAGGCCGCGGAGGACGTCCTCGTCGAGGCGCTCGAGATCGCGCAGGCGTCCTTCGTCTACGACCTCCCCCAGGGCCTCGACACGCGCGTCGGCGAGGAGGGGCTGAGCCTCTCCGGCGGTCAGCGTCAGCGCCTGGCGCTCGCGCGAGCCATCGCGGCCCGCCCGGCGGTCCTGGTGCTCGACGACCCGCTCTCGGCCCTCGACGTCGACACGGAGGCCCGCGTCGAGGCCGGGCTCCGACGAGTGCTCGACTCGACGACGTCGCTGATCGTCGCCCACCGCCCCTCGACGGTCAATCTGGCCGACCGGGTGGCACTGCTCGAGAACGGCCGCGTCACCGCGGTCGGCACCCACTCGGAGCTGATCGCCACCAACGAGCACTACCGCTACGTCATCTCGTCCCTCGACGACGAAGACGCGACCGATCGACAGGAGGTGCACGCATGAGCGTCATCGGAGTAGAGGGCGAAGAGCGCCAGGACTTCTCGCGCGCCGAGAGCAAGTCGCTTCGTCAGCGGTCCACGCGGCTCCTGCTGTCGCTGCTGACGCCGCTCCGCGCGCGTCTGGTGCTGACCGGCCTCGTGGTCGTCGTCAGCACGGCGGCGCAGGTCGCCGGGCCGGCCCTGATCGCGTACGGCATCGACAAGGCGCTGCCCGAGGTCATCCAGCGGGGCGACTGGATGCCGACGTTCGGCGTGGTCGGGATCTACCTGATCACCGGCATCGCGGGCGCGATCCTCATCTCGCAGTACACGATCCAGTCGGCGAAGATCAGTCAGGCGATCCTGTTCGACCTGCGGAACCGGGTGTTCCGGCACACGCAGCTGCTCAGCCTGGAGTTCCACGAGACGTACACGTCGGGCCGCATCATCGCGCGCCAGACCAGCGATGTCGACTCCATCCGCGAGCTGCTCGACTCCGGGGTCAACCAGCTCGTGCAGGGCATCCTCTACATGCTCTTCACCGCGATCGCGCTCGTCAGCCTCGACCCCACCTCGGGCCTCGTGCTGGCCGTGGCGCTCGTTCCGCTCTTCGCGCTGACGCGCTGGTTCCAGGTGCGCTCGCAGAAGCTCTTCCGGGCGACTCGGGTCACGAGTGCGCGGGTCATCGTGCACTTCGTCGAGACGATGACGGGCATGCGCGCGGTGCAGGCGTTCCGCAAGGAGAAGCGCAACGAGAAGGAGTACGGCGGCTACGTCGAGGAGTACCGCGACGCCAACGCCAAGGTCATCTCGCTGTTCGGCGTGTTCGACCCGGGGCTCATCCTGATCGGCAACGCCTGCCTCGCGGCGGTCGTGGTCGTCGGCGGATTCCGCGTCATCGGCGGCTCGCTCGAGGTGGGCGCGCTGCTGGCCGTCGCCCTCTACGCGAAGCGGTTCTTCGATCCCGCCGAAGAGATGGCCATGTTCTACAACAGCTACCAGTCGGCGTCGGCAGCGCTCGAGAAGGTGTCCGGCGTGCTGGAGGAGGAGCCGAGCGTGCCGGATCCGGTCGAGCCGCGTGAACTCCGGCAGGCTCGCGGGTCGATCGGTTTCGACGGCGTCGAGTTCGCGTACAACCGCGACCGCGTCGTGCTGCCGGAATTCGACCTGCAGGTGCCGGCGGGGCAGACCATCGCGCTCGTCGGATCCACGGGTGCCGGAAAATCGACCCTCGCCAAGTTGATCTCGCGCTTCTACGACCCCTCGAAGGGATCCGTGACGCTCGACGGTGTCGACCTCCGAGACCTGTCGGCGGCGGACCTCCGCCGAGCCATCGTCATGGTGACGCAGGAGGCGTACCTCTTCTCGGGGACGGTCGCCGACAACATCGCGCTCGGCAAGCCGGACGCCGCGCGCGACGAGATCGAGCAGGCGGCTCGCGCCGTGGGCGCTCACGAGTTCATCATGGCGCTGCCCGACGGCTACGACACCGACGTCAACAAGCGCGGCGGGCGCGTCTCCGCGGGTCAGCGCCAGCTGCTCTCGTTCGCCCGGGCGTTCATCGCCGACCCGCGCGTGCTCATCCTGGACGAAGCGACGGCGTCGCTCGACATCCCGAGCGAGCGGCTCGTGCAGGAGGGGCTGCAGACGCTCCTCTCCGACCGGACCGCCCTCATCATCGCCCACCGGTTGTCGACGGTCGCGATCGCGGACCGCGTGCTCGTCATGGAGTACGGCCGCGTCGTCGAGGACGGCACGCCCGACGACCTCATCTCGGGGACGGGTCGCTTCGCGCAGCTGCACGCCGCCTGGCGCGACTCGCTGGTGTAGCGGCGTCGCGCTCGTGTAGCCGCGTCACGCTGCCCCGCGAGACTCCACGATCGGCCCCACCGGCGGAAGGTGAGCGGCGTGTTGTGGAGTCTCGCGGGGTGGGCGTGTGGCGCACCGTCTCGGGGCGACGCTCGGCGTGCTGAGACTCCACGCTTGGCCACGTGGGCGGAAGGTGAGCGGCGTGTTGTGGAGTCTCGCGGGGTGGGCGGGGCGCAGCGCGGGCGGGGCGCAGCGAGGGCGGGGCGCAGCGCGGGCGGGGCGCACTGGCGGGGCGCAGCGCTAGCCGCGCCAGGCCGCACGGGCGAGGTCGACCCGCCACGTGCCGGCCCGCGACCAGCGGAGGGGCGTGTTCTCGGCGCGGTAGTGCTGCAGGGCCTCCTGCTCGTGGCCGTCCGGAGGATGCCCGGACGCCCGGATCACCCGCCACCAGGGGAGCCCGTGCCCCGCGTGCGCCATGACCCTGCCCACCCCGCGTGAGGAGCGCGAGCCGAAGGCGGCGGCGACCTGCCCGTACGTCATGACGAAGCCCTCGGGGATGGATTCGACGACGCCGATGACCAGACCCTCGAAGTCGACCGCGTCGTCACCCGGAGCATCGGCCACCCTCCCGGCGCCGCTCAGGACTCGGTGCCCTCGGATTCGTGCGGGTCGGGCAGGATGCGGAGCGCCGCCAGGTGCTCGCCGTAGGGCGTCTCGCGGACGACCTCGAAGCCGATCCGGGTGAAGAAGGCCTCCGGGCCGTCGTCGCCGGGCTCGTACATCACGGTGAGCTGGTCGAACCCGCGGTGGCGGGCTTCGGCGGCCAGGGCGTGCACGGCGAAGCGCCCGACACCGCGGCCCTGCGCGTCGGCGGAGACGTTGATGCGCCAGATGCAGCTGCGGAGCTCGTCGTGGTCGTTCTCGGCGTCGAAGTTGCCCATGATGAAGCCGACGACCTCGTCGTCGTCGAGGACGACGCGCGGCCAGGCGGTCGACGGGTTGACGTAGGCCTCGGCGATGGAGTGGGAGACGGGCGCCACGTATTGCTCCTGGCCCGGCTTGAGGGTCAGGGTATTGGCGGCGACGATGGTCGCGGCCGACAGCTCTTCGAGGCGGAGGTCACTCATGTCGTTCAGGGTAGCGCGACGGGATCGGCCGGGACAGGACCACGGCCAACCTGTGGAGAAGTCATCGGCGCAGCGAACCGGTAGGGTGCAGGCGTCACGACCGTCGAGCGGCGAGGAGGAGAGCGCGTGCGAACCGGTACGAACCTCCCGGCGATCAGCGGCTACAACCAGGTCGTCGTGCTCGACTCCATCCGGCGCGCCCGGAGCGGCCTCAGCCGCGTCGAGCTGGCGGAGCGGACGGGGCTGAGCGCGCAGACGATCGGCAACGTCTCGCGGCGGCTCCTCGAGGCCGGGCTGATCCGGGAGTCCGGCAAGGTCGTCAACGGGCCGGGCAAGCCGCGCACGCTGCTGCAGCTCGTCTCGCGCGGGAGCTTCGCGGTCGGCGTCCACATCGACCCGGCCGTCATCACCTACGTCGTCCTCGACCTCGAGGGGGCCGTCGTCGCCCACTCGCGCACCCGGACCCCGTCGCCTCCGCAGGCCGACCAGGTGATCGAGCTGATGGCGCGGTCGATCCGCGCGCTGATCGACGACTCCGGCGTCGACCCGTCGCTCGTGCTCGGCGTGGGGATCGCCTCGCCCGGGCCCATCGACCCCGAGGCGGGAATCGTCCTCGACCCGCCGATGCTGCCCCGCTGGCGTGACGTGCCGCTCCGGGCGGCCCTCAGCGAGGCGACCGGCCTGCCCGTCCTCCTCGAGAAGGACGTCACCGCGGCCGCCGTCGCCGAGACCTGGTTCTCGACCGGCGTCTCGCGCGCGAACTTCGCCTTCGTCTACTACGGCACCGGCTACGGCACGGGTCTCGTCCTCGGTCGCGAGGCCGTCCGAGGGGTCAGCTCGAACGCGGGCGACGCGGGCCACATCACCGTCGACTCCGAGGGCACGATCTGCGTCTGCGGTCGTCGCGGCTGCGTCGGCGACCTCATCACCCCGCGCGCGCTCGTCGCGGAGGCGGTGAGCGCCGGCGTCCTGGCGCCCCTCCCGCCGCGCGACGACGACCCCCTCGACATGCGCGCCGTCGGCGAGGCGTTCCAGTCGCTCGCTGCGGCGGCAGGATCGGGCGACGAGGCCGCGACGCGCATCCTGCATTCCGCGGCCCGCCACCTGGCCCGGGCCCTCGTCGTGATCGTCAACCTCCTCGACATCGACGAGATCGTCTTCGGCGGGCCGTTCTGGGAGGACATCGGCGACGCCGTCCTCGAGGTCCTGCCCCACGCCGTGCTGACGTCGAAGGCGCTGATCATGAAGCGCGAGATCGCCTTCGTCACGTCGGCGATCGGGGAGGACGTCGCCGCCGTCGGCGCCGCGTGCCTCGTGCTCGACTACGCCTTCTCGCCGCGCCCGTCCGGGATGCTCATCTCCGTCTGAGCCGCGCGCGAGCACTCCCGGAGGCCCCGCCGAGCCGGCAGGAGCCCCGGAGAACGCCGGCCCGCTCCGCACCGCCGACCCCTCCGCCCCGACCCCGCGGACCGGCAGGAGCCGCGTCGCCGTGATCGAAAATTGTCTTGACATGCATTACTCATTACGTTTTAGTAATCGCAGGCCGAGTCGGCACAGCAGCCGCGGCGACTTCCTGGAGCAAAGGAGCACCATGAAAATCTCACCATCTGCAGCGCCCGTCAACGGCCGCGACGGCAGGCGCACGAGCGCCGCCCGCCGCCGCCGCGTCCTCGGTATCGCCGCCGGCGTCCTCGCGACCGCCCTCGTCGCGACCGGCTGCTCGGGGTCCGCGGGAGGCGGCTCCGACACCCTCAAGATCGCTTACCAGAAGTTCGGCACGTTCACGCAGCTCGACGCCCACCTCAAGGAGACCGTCAAGACCTTCGAGAAGGCGAACCCGAAGATCAAGGTCGAGCTCGTGCCGATCGCCGCGCAGAACGACGACTACTACACGAAGCTCGCGCTGATGAACCGGGCCTCGGCCACCGCGCCCGACGTGATGTACGAGGACACCTTCAAGATCAAGGCCGACGCCGCCGCCGGCTACCTCGCGCCCCTCGACGAGTACACGAAGACGTGGGCCGACTGGAGCAAATTCTTCGACAACGCCAAGCAGGCGGGCATCGGCACCGACGGCAAGACCTACGGCATCCCGATGGGCACCGACACCCGCGCCCTCTGGTACAACAAGGAGCTGTTCGCCAAGGCCGGCCTGCCCGTGCCGTGGCAGCCGAAGACCTGGGACGACGTGCTGAGCGCCGCGAAGACGATCAAGTCCAAGCTCCCCGGTGTCATCCCCATGAACATCTACTCGGGCAAGCCGCAGGGCGAGGGCTCGACGATGCAGGGCTTCGAGATGCTCCTCTACGGGACCCCGAGCGGCACCCTCTACGACTCCGGCTCCAAGAAGTGGATCGCCGGCTCGCAGAACTTCACCGACTCGCTGGGCTTCATCAAGGACGTCTACCAGGGCGACCTCGGCCCGACGCCGCAGCAGGCCCTCGACACGAACGCGGCGACGACCGTCGCCGCCGAGCTCCTGCCGCAGAGCAAGCTCGCGATCGACCTCGACGGCTCGTGGCTCAGCGGTACCTGGCTCTCGACCGGCACGAACCCGTGGCCGAAATGGAGCACCGTCCTCGGCCAGGCGCCGATGCCGACGCAGAACGGGCAGGCGCCCGGCGGGGTCAGCATGTCCGGTGGCTGGACCCTCTCGGTCGGCGCCAAGAGCGCCAACAAGGCCAAGGCCTTCGAGTTCATCGCCGACACGCTCGACAAGGAGGGGTCGACCTCGTACGACATCGCCGCGAGCCAGATCGCGGTTCGCAGCGACGTCGCCTCCGACCCCACCTACGTGAATTCCAACCCGTCGTTCAAGTTCTTCTCGTCGATCGTGCCGGTCACGCACTACCGCCCGGCGACGACCGAGTACAGCCAGATCTCCAACCAGATCACGGTCGCCATGGAGTCGGTCATGACGGGGCAGCAGACGCCGGAGAAGGCGGCCGCCGCCTACGACACCGCTCTCAAGGGCATCGTCGGCGACGACAAGACGGAGACGAAGTAACGATGGCCACGCTCGCACCAGCCCCGATCGGCAAGGGGAGCTCGGGGTCCGGCGCGGGCTCGCCGCGCGGCACCGGGTCGGAGCGTCCGTCGCTCCGGCCCGGCGCCTCGCGGGCGAAGCGGAGGCGGTCGGTGGTGCGGTCCATCCCGCTCCTGCCGTCCATCGTCCTGCTCGTCATCTTCCTGGTCGGGCCGATCATCTCGTCGTTCTACGGCTCGTTCACGAACATGTCGCTCACCGGGGCTGCGGCCCAGGGGTCGTCGTTCATCGGCTTCAAGAACTACACCGACCTCTTCGCCGACCCGGACTTCCCGAAGTCGGTCGTGCTGACCCTGGTCTTCCTGTTCGCCTCGGCCGTCATCGGCCAGAACCTCCTCGGTCTCGGCCTCGCGCTCCTCATGCGGAGCGCCCTGGCGCCGGTCCGGGCGATCGTCGGGACCTTCGTCGTCGCGGCCTGGGTGCTGCCCGAGATCGTGGCGGCCTTCGCCGCCTACGCGTTCTTCAACCAGACGGGCACGCTCAACACCGTCCTGGCCTGGTTCGGCATCCAGGGGGCCAACTGGCTCTACACCTTCCCCATGCTCTCGGTGATCCTGGCCAACATCTGGCGGGGCACGGCCTTCTCGATGCTCGTCTACGCGGCGGCCGTGCAGGAGGTGCCGCCCGAGATCACGGAGTCCGCGGAGGTCGACGGCGCCGGCGGCTTCAAGCGGCTGATCTACATCACGCTGCCCGTCATCCGGCGGAGCATCTCGACCAACCTCATGCTGACGACCCTGCAGACGCTGTCCGTCTTCACGCTGATCTTCGTGATGACCGGCGGCGGGCCGGGCACCGAGAGCTCGACCCTGCCGATCCTGGCCTACCAGGAGGCATTCAAGTTCTCGCAGCTCGGCTTCGGGACCGCGATCGCCACGATCATGCTCCTGGTGGGGGCGATCTTCTCGATCGTCTACATCCGGGCGCTCAAACCGGAGGTGGACTGACCATGGCCATGACCTCGCCCAGCGGCCGCAGCATGCGGGCCGTGTCGAACGCCGTGCTGATCGTGGTGGCGGTGTGCTTCGCGATCCCTCTCGCGTGGCTCCTGCTGGCCTCGTTCGACCCGTCGGCGACGCTCTCGGTGAAGGTGCCGTCGTCGCTCACGCTGTCGAACTTCCAAAAGGTGCTGACGCCCGACATCTCGTTCATCCCGCTGTTCAACAGCCTCCTGCTCTCGGGCGGGTGCGCCATCGTCACGGTGGTGGTCGCGATCCTCGCGGCCTACCCGCTGTCCCGGTACCGGATGCGGGTGAACAAGCCGTTCCTCTACGGCATCCTGTTCGGCACCTGCCTCCCGATCACCGCGATCATGGTGCCCGTCTACAGCCTGTTCGTGAGCCTCAACCTCATCGACAGCGTCGCCGGCACGATCTTCTTCCTCGCCGCGTCCAGCCTCCCGATGGCGATCTGGATGTCGAAGAACTTCATGGACTCGGTGCCGATCTCCCTCGAGGAGGCCGCCTGGACCGATGGCGCGTCGATGATGTCGACCCTGACGCGCATCGTCGTGCCGCTCATGCGTCCCGGCATCGCCGTCGTGTTCATCTTCGTGTTCATCCAGGCCTGGGGCAATTTCTTCGTCCCCTTCATCCTGCTGCTCAGCCCCGACAAGCAGCCCGCGGCCGTGAGCATCTTCAACTTCTTCGGCCAGTACGGCTCGGTGGCCTACGGTCAGCTGGCGGCGTTCTCGCTCGTCTACTCCGTTCCGGTGATCGCGCTCTACGTGCTCGTGTCTCGGACCCTCGGCGGATCGTCCGCATTGGCGGGTGCTGTCAAAGGCTAGAGCTCGTCCCACCACCGCGTCAGAACCACCACCGACTCCCCGCCGTGAGGCGGCTCCAGGAGGAGAACCATGCACGACAACAGCGCCCACGTCGAAGTCCGGATCGAACGCTTCGTCCGAGAACGCCTCGTCCCCGCCATCTACCGCCGCACCAGCCCGCTCACGATCGAGGCCTGGGAGGTGCCCGACGAGCCCGTCCCGTTCTCGGAGGCGGTCGGGCAGAGCTTCGAGCCGTTCTCCGTCGGCACCCCGTGGAGCAAGCCGTGGGGCACCACGTGGTTCCACGTCACCGGAACCGTCCCCGAGGGCTGGGGCGCAGGAGCCACGGCCGTCGAGCTCCTCGTCGACCTGGGGTTCAGCGCCCGCCAGCCCGGCTTCCAGGCGGAGGCCCTCGTCTACCGACCCGACGGCACCATCGTCAAGGCGCTGGAGCCGTTCAACGGCTACGCGCCCCTCGAGGGTGGCCCCGGGGCACCCATCGACCTCTACCTCGAGGCGGCCTCCAATCCCGACGTGGGCGGGAACTTCTTCTACCTGAAGACGCCCCTCGGCGACAAGAAGACGGCGGGCGCCGACCCCATCTACACGCTGCGGCAGATCGACGTGGCCGAGCGCGACCTCACCGTCTGGGAGCTGGAGCGCGACACGTGGGCCCTCATCGGCCTGATGCGCGAACTCGATCCGGGGCTGCCGCGGAGGGCGGAGATCCTGCGGGCCCTCGAGCGCATGTGCGACGTCGTCGACCCGGACGACGTGGCCACCACGGCGACGGCGGGGCGCGACGCGCTCGCCGCGGTCCTGGCCTCGCCGGCGTACGCGAGTGCGCACGACGTGCGCGCGGTCGGCCACGCCCACATCGACTCCGCCTGGCTCTGGCCGACGCGCGAGACGGTGCGGAAGTGCGCGCGCACCTTCTCGAACGTCCTCCAGCTGATGGACGACCATCCCGACTTCGTGTTCGCCTGCTCCAGCGCCCAGCAGTACGCCTGGATGCGCGACTTCTACCCGGAGCTCTTCGAACGCATCCGCGTCCGCGTGGCCGAGGGGCGATTCGTCCCCGTCGGCGGCATGTGGGTGGAGTCCGACACGAACATGCCGGGCGGCGAAGCGCTCGCGCGGCAGTTCGTGGCGGGCAAGGGCTTCTTCCTCCGCGAGTTCGGCGTCGACGTGTCGGTCGTCTGGCTGCCCGACTCCTTCGGCTACACGGCGGCGCTGCCGCAGATCGTCCGGCACGCAGGATCCGACTCCTTCCTCACGCAGAAGATCTCCTGGAACGACACCAACCGGATGCCCCACCACTCCTTCCTCTGGGAGGGGATCGACGGCTCCCGCGTCTTCACGCACTTCCCGCCGGCCGACACCTACAACTCCGACCTCTCGGCCGAGGACCTCGCCCGCGGACAGCGCCAGTACGCCGAGAAGGGCGCCTCGAACGTCTCCATGGCGCTCTTCGGCTACGGCGACGGCGGCGGCGGCCCCACCCGCGAGATGCTCGCCGTCGCCGCCCGCACGCACGACCTCGAGGGCTCTCCCGCGGTCACGCTCGACACACCGCAGCACTTCTTCGCGGATGCCAAGGCCACCCTCGCCACACCCTCGGTCTGGTCGGGCGAGATGTACCTCGAGCTGCACCGCGGTACCTACACGTCGCAGGCGAAGACCAAGCAGGGCAACCGCGTGAGCGAGCACCTCCTGCGCGAGGCCGAGCTCTGGAGTGCCACGGCCGCGGCGCGGGGCCTGATCGACCACCCCTACGACGAGCTGACCTCGATCTGGGAGACGGTGCTCCTGCAGCAGTTCCACGACATCCTGCCGGGCTCGTCCATCGCCTGGGTGCACCAGCAGGCGGAGGAGAACTACGAGCGGGTCGCGGGCGAGCTGGAGGCGCTGATCGGCCGGGCGCAGCGAGCACTCGCGGGCACGGGCGACGCCTCCGTCGTGTTCAACGCGTCGCCGGTCGCCGCCTCCGGTGTCGGGCCGCTTCAGGCGTCGACCGTCGCGCAGCCGGCCCTCGTGCGGCCGCTGCGGGGCGACGACGGGACGGTGCTCGAGAACGGCGTCGTGTCGGCGCGCTTCGACACCTCGGGTCTCCTCGTCTCGTTCGTCGACCTGGCGTCGGGGCGCGACCTCGTCGCTCCGGGGGAGGTGGCCTCGCTCCTGCAGGTCTTCCGCGACACGCCAAACCAGTGGGACGCGTGGGACATCGACGTCCACTACCGCCACAACCGCACCGAGCTGCGCACGCCGACGACCGTCGAGGTCGAGGGCGACCGGCTCGAGGTCACGCACAAGTACGGGGAATCGCTGATCACCCAGCGCTACTGGCTCGTCGAGGGCGCGTCGGAGCTCCAGATCGAGACCGTCGTCGACTGGCACGAGCACGAGAAGCTGCTGAAGCTGGCGTTCCCGCTCGACGTCCGAGCCGACGTCGCCACCTCCGAGATCCAGTTCGGGCACGTCAAGCGCCCGACCGCCGTCAACACGTCGTGGGACTACGCCCGCTTCGAGACGATCGCGCACCGCTGGATCCACGTGGGCGAGCCGGGCTTCGGGGCGACCGTCGCGAACGGCTCGACCTACGGGCACGACATCACCCGCACGACGCGCGACGACGGCGGCACGACGACGCTCGTGCGCGAGTCGCTGCTGCGGGCCCCGCAGTTCCCGGACCCGCACGCCGACCAGGGGGTCCACATCCTGCGGACCGCCCTGGGCGTCGCTCCCGACGTGCTCGATGCGGCGTCGCTCGGCTACCGCGTGAACCTGCCCGTCCGCACCGTCGACGGGGCCTCCGGCGACGGCGTGGCACCGCTCGTCACGGTGTCGTCGCCCTCGGTGTTCGTCGAGGCCGTGAAGCTGGCGGAAGACCGCTCCGGCGATGTCGTCGTGCGGCTGTACGAGGCCCAGGGTGCGCGGGCCACGACGACGATCGGGATCGGAGGCGCGTGGTCGCGCGCGCTCCGGACCGACCTGCTCGAGCGTCCGCTCGACGACGCCGCGTGGGCCGAGGGGGACGAGATCGCGCTGACGCTGCGCCCCTTCGAGGTGGTGACCCTCCGCGTGGTGCTCCGGTCGTGACGCGGCGCGCGGTCCGATCGTGACGCGGCGCGCGGTCCCGGCGTCGTGATGCCGCGCGCGGTGCACCCGTCGCGAGACGGGCGCCGGGGGAGTTCCCGGGCCAGGATCGACGGGTGGACTACGCGGGCGACAGGTGGGTGCGGCGGCTCCGCGACGGGGTGATCCCGCGGCGGTGGCCGCTCGTCGTGGGTCTGTCGGTCGCCGCGCTGGCGGGTGCGGCGATCGGCTGGGCCGAGCTCTCGCACCCGTTCGTGGTGACGGAGACGACGAGGTTGCGGTCGGCCGTGGCGCTCGTGATCCTGCCGATCGGCCTCATCGCGCTCGGGCCGATCGTCGCCGTCGGGACCTGGTTCCGGAGCCGCGACGACCGCAAGACCCTCGCGCGGATCCGGGCGGGGAGCACGCCGGCGTTCCACCTGCCGGTGGACGCGCCCGGTCACGCCGTGGCGGAGACGGTCCGGCCGACGGGGCCCGTCGTCTGGACGGTCGATGGGGTCGGGCTCCACGCGTGGACACCGGACGACGCCGAGCCGATCATCGACCTGCCGTGGTCGGAGATCGAGGGCTTCGACCTCTCGCAGACCGTCTCCCAGGGCATGGAGGTCGCGACCGGGATCATCGTCACCGCGGCGGAGGGTCCGCCGCTCCTGCTCACCTGCCGGTCGACGCTCGGTCGCCCGTACCCCGCGGGAGCCACGAAGATCGACATCCTGATGCGGGTTCTGCGGTCGCTCCGACGCGAGCTCGACCGCTCGACCGTGTGATGGGCGTCGCGCCCGCGGCGGCGGCGCGCTAGGCTCCCGGCCATGACGGAGCGGATCACCGGGCCGGCCAGCTACTTCCCGTCCATCGAGAAGACCTACGGCCAGCCCGTCGAGCACTGGTTCGAGATCGTGCGCGCGGCGCCGGCCTCCAAGCACGGGGAGTTGGTCGCCCTCCTGAAGACCGAGCACGGCCTCGGGCACGGCCACGCCAACGCGATCGTCGCCCACGTCCGCGCCCAGGACGCCGCCGGCTCCTAGCCCGCCCCGCGCCCCGCGCCCTGCAGCCACGGTGTGCTGTCACGTTTCGTGCGTCGTGTCACGTCGAGACGCGACATCACGCACGAAACGTGACACCACGCACGCACGAATCGCCGCGCGACCGTCACACCGGGAGGTCGAGAACGCTCCAGACGATCTCACCGCGGTCGTCGACGGTGGTGTGGTCGCGGTGGAAGCCGAGCTTGTCGAGCACGCGGAAGGACGCCGCGTTCCCGGGCCGGACGGTCGACCACAGGCGGGTCCGACCGGACTCCGCGGCCGCTGCGAGCACGGCCCTCGCCGCCTCCGTCGCGTACCCGTGCCCGTGCTCGCGTTCGAACAGCTCGTAGGCGAGTTCCGGCTCGTCGACCGTGGCCTGGCCGACGACGAGGCCGCAGTAGCCGGCGACGGCACCGGTCTCCTTGAGGACGACGACCGACGGCACGACGCCGTGGTCCCGCGCCCTGTCGAGCAGACGGGCGACCACGGCCGCGTCCTCCTCGGCCGTCGGCGTCCCTCCGCCGCGCTCGGTCACGAGGTGGCGGTGCCAGGTCGTGTCGTCCGGGGTCCACGGGCGCAGCCGCAGCCGCGCCGTCTCGAGGTCCAGTCGAGGTCTCGCCATCGGTGCTCCCATACCTCAGCCTGGCACGGCGAGCGCGACGCCACCGGCGCGACGGGACCGGCGCCTAGGGGGCCGGCGCCGCGCAGACGTCGAGCGACGGCACGGCGGCGACGCCCGGCAGGATGAGGTCGTACGGCCCGGCCGACAGCGCCTCCTCCGAGAGAGCCCCGGTGAGCACGCCCACGGAGATCGCGCCGGCGTTCCGCGCGGCCTCCAGGTCGACGAGCGTGTCGCCCGCCGCGAGCACCCGGGCGACCGAGCGCACCCCGGTCAGCTCCATCGCGTGGTGGATCAGGTACGGCGCGGGGCGCCCGGCGGCGACGTCGGAGGTGGTGACGACCGCGTCGACGGTGTCGTCGGGGGAGGGGCCGACGGTCCAGCCGAGCGACCGCAGGAGCGACGTGGCGACATCGCGATCGAATCCCGTCGAGAGGGCGACCCGGATGCCCCGCGACCGCAGCTCGCCGAGCGCCTCCACGACCCCGGGGAACGGGGTCGGCGGCTCCGCCTCGTAGGCCGCGGCGAGCTCGCGGGTGAACGCGGCGAAGGTGGAGCGGACGAGCTCGTCGGTCGGCGTCACTCCGCCGAGACGGAGGAGGGCCGTGATCGCCTCGACCTTGTCGGTGCCCATCCAGGTCTGGAGGTCGTCGTCGTCGACGGTGGCTCCCGCCGCCGAGACCGACGCGGAGAGCGCCCGGTAGACGGCCCCTCCGTCGTCGATGGTGGTGCCGGCCATGTCGAAGACTGCCAAGTCGATCATTCTTCCGAGCGTAGGGGCGGCCCGGAACGGGGCCGGCGCGCGCAAGCGACTGGTCGCCCAGTGTTGGCGAACCATTCACCGACGAAGAGTGTCCCCGTAACGGGGGACGGCAACCATGGCCCCGATCGGCACGCGGTTCCCCTTGTCCGGCACCACGGACCACCGGCGGCGATCATGGAGGAAACACAGTGAAACGCAACCGCATCGTCGCCGGCCTCGCCTTCACGGCCGCCGTCGCCGTCGTCCTCACGGGCTGCTCCTCGAGCTCGACCGCAGGATCCGGGTCGACCGCCGACACCAAGGCCGCCACCGCCACGAGCGCGGCCGACCTCGGCGGCATGGACGCGCTCGTCAAGGCCGCCAACGCCGAGGGCAAGCTGAACGTCATCACCCTTCCGCCGTCGTGGGCGAACTACGGCAAGATCATCGCCGGCTTCGAGAAGAAGTACCCGGGGATCAAGATCACCTCGGCCAACCCGAACGGTTCCAGCGCCGACGAGGTCGCCGCGGCGAAGTCCCTCAAGGGCCAGTCGACCGCCCCCGACGTCTTCGACCTCGGCACGGCCGTCCTCTCGCAGAACACCGACCTCCTCGCGCCCTACAAGGTGTCGAACTGGGCCGACATCCCCACCGACTTCAAGGACGCCTCGGGGAAGTGGTTCTACGACTACACCGGCCTGATGTCGATCGGCTACGACTCGTCCGTCATCAAGACGGCTCCGACCTCGGTGTCCGACCTGCTCTCCTCCGAGTACAAGAACAAGGTCGCCATCAAGGGCGACCCGACGCAGGCGAACGAGGCGGCCTCGGCCGTCTACCTCGCGGCGCTCGGCACCGGCGGCTCGGCCTCGAACATCCAGCCCGGCATCGACTTCTTCAAGGACCTCAAGTCGAAGGGCAACTTCATCTCGACGCTCCCGACCCAGGCGACCGTCAACTCCGGCGAGACCCCCGTCGTGATCCAGTGGTCGTACAACAACCTCGCCTGGGGTTCCGCCGGCGGCTCGGCCGGCAACCCCAACTGGAAGACCGTCGTCCTGCCGGGCACGGCCCTCGGCTCCTACTACAACCAGGCCATCAACAAGGACGCCCCGCACCCGGCCGCCGCGCGCCTCTGGGAGGAGTACCTCTACACCCCCGAGGTACAGAACCTCTACCTGGCCTCGGGTGCCTACCCCGCGACCCTCTCGGCGATGCAGAAGGCCGGCACCGTCGACTCCGCGACCCTGAAGACCGTCGGCGAGCCGCCGTCGGACTTCGTCCAGCTCACGAGCGACCAGGCCGCCTCCGCGGCGAAGCTGCTGACGGCCGGCTGGGCCAAGGCGGTCAACTAGCGCCATGACGACGCACTCGACCACCGACTCGCTGACCCGCGCTCCGCGGTCGAGTGTGTCGTCCGCCGCCGCGGGCGCCGGCGCGACGTCCGCGAGGAGCGGACGACGCCGGCGCCCGAGCGTGGCGTGGCTCGGCTTCACCCCCTTCGCCGCCTACGTGGTGCTCTTCCTCGCGATCCCCGCGGTGATCGCGGTGGCGAGCGGGTTCTTCACCGCCGACGGGGTGTTCACGTTCGCGAACCTCAAGGCGCTCCAGGACCCGACGATCGTCAAGGCCTTCCAGGGGTCGTTCGTCGTCTCGATCTCGAGCGCCCTGCTGGGGGCCGTGATCGGCGCCCTCGTGTGCTTCGCCCTCCTCGGGACGCGAGCGGACGGGCTCCTGCGGACCGCCATCGACTCGGCGGCATCGGTTCTCGCGCAGTTCGGCGGCATCATGCTGGCGTTCGCGTTCATCGCGACGATCGGCTTCCAGGGCTTCGTGACGCTCTGGCTCAAGACCACCTTCGGGCTCGACCTCAACGCCAACGGCGCGCTGCTCTACAGCGTCCCGGGGCTCGTCATCCCGTACACCTACTTCGAGGTGCCGCTCATGGTGCTGACCTTCATGCCCGCGATGGAGGGCCTCAAGGCGACCTGGGGCGAGGCGGCCGCGACCCTCGGAGCCACCCGGTTCCACTACTGGACCCGCATCGCCATGCCCGTGCTCGCGCCCGCGTTCTGGGGCAGCGTCCTCCTCCTCTTCGCGAACGCGTTCTCGTCGTTCGCCACGGCCGCGGCCCTCCTCAGCCAGGGCGGCATCGTCCCGCTCACCATCAAGCAGCAGCTCACGAGCGAGACCGTCGTCGGCGTCTCCAACACGGCCGGGGTCCTCGCCCTCGGGATGCTCGTGGTGATGGTCGTCGTCATGGGCGCCTACTCGCTCCTGCAGCGTCGGGCCGCGCGGTGGCAGCGATGAGCGCGCCCCGCGTCGGCGCCGCCCCGAGCCGCGTCACCGGCACCGTCATCCTCGTGGTGGTCGGACTCGTCTTCCTGGTGCCGCTCGCCGCGATGTTCGAGTTCACGCTGCGGGTCACCGGCAAGACCGGCGTCTACAACTTCGACCACTACGGCTCGATCTTCCACCCCGATCCCGCCCTGGGCGTCGACTACTCGCCGCTGTTCGAGGGCATCCAGAACTCGCTCGGCATCTGCGCGATCACGGTGGCGATCATCCTGCTGCTCCTCCTGCCGACGATGCTGCTGGTCGAGCTGCGGTACCCGCGGGTCCGCAGGATCCTGGAGTTCGTCTGCATCCTGCCCATCACGATCCCCTCGATCGTCCTGGTCGTCGGCTTCGTGCCCGTCTACCAGACGGTCGCCGCGGTCTTCGGCAGCAACGCGTGGACCCTGGCCTTCGCCGTCGGCATCATCGTGCTGCCCTACGCCTACCGGCCGATCGCCACGAACATCAGCGCGTTCGACCTCGTGACGCTCAGCGAGGCGTCGCGGTCGCTCGGAGCCTCGTGGGGGACCGTCATCGTGCGGATCATCCTGCCCAACATGCGCCGGGGTGTCGTCTCCGCCGTGTTCCTCACGATCGCCGTGGTGCTGGGGGAGTACACGATCGCGTCGTTCCTCAGCCAGAACACGTTCCAGACCGCGCTCCTGCTGATCAGCCAGCGCGACCCGTTCACCGCCACGATCTTCGCGCTCGCCGCCCTCGTGTTCGCCTTCGTCCTGCTCATCGTGATCGGCCGTTTCGGCGCCATCCGACCGGGCGGACGCGAGCGCCCCACGCGCTCCGAGCGCCGCACCGCCGCTGCCGCCGCAGCTCCCACCGTCCCCGCCGCAGCCCCCGGGAGGGCCTCATGACATCCACCAGCCCCGCACCCACCCTGGAGCGCCTCGGCGAGGGCGCCGTCGTCGAGCTCGACGGCGTCGTCAAGGAGTACTCCGGTTCTCGCGCCCTCGACGGACTCAGCCTCCGCATCGAGCCCGGCGAGCTGGTCGCCCTGCTCGGCCCCTCCGGCTGCGGCAAGACGACGGCGCTGCGCTCGCTCGCCGGCCTCGAGCAGATCACGGAGGGCTCGATCCGCATCGACGGCGTCGACGTCGCCTCGACCCCGGTCAATCGCCGCGACATCGGCATGGTCTTCCAGCAGTACTCGCTGTTCCCGCACATGACGGTGCGGCAGAACGTCGAGTTCGGCCTGGAGATGCGCAAGGTCGACTCCGCGTCCCGGAAGCTCCGGGCCGTCGAGGCGCTCGAGATGGTCGGCCTCGACCACCTCGCGGCGCGCTACGCCCACCAGCTCTCCGGCGGTCAGCAGCAGCGGGTCGCCCTCGCGCGCGCGCTCGTGACCCGGCCGCGCGTGCTCCTGCTCGACGAGCCCCTGTCGGCCCTCGACGCCAAGGTGCGGGTCGGGCTGCGCGAGGAGATCCGCAGGATCCAGACCGAGCTCGGCATCACCACCCTCTTCGTCACCCACGACCAGGAGGAGGCCCTGGCCGTCGCCGATCGGGTCGCCGTCATGCGCGCGGGCGAGATCGAGCAGATCGGCACGCCCGAGCAGCTCTACCTGACGCCCTCCACCGCCTTCGTCGCCGACTTCGTCGGGGTCAGCAACAGGATGCGCGGGGACCTGCGCTCGGGCGCGATCACCGTCCGCGGGGCGACCCTCCCGTCGATCGATCCGACGCTTCCCGACGGACCCGTGATCGCCTACGTGCGCCCCGAGGACATCGCCTTCGTGCCGGTCGGGGAGTCCGGCCCCGGCGATCTCCACGGGCACGTCGCCTCGACGAGCTTCCTCGGCTCGCTCCGCCGGACGAGCGTCCGCCTCGACGACGACACCATCGTCGCCGTGCAGCACGGAGTGGAGCAGCAGTTCCTCTTCGGCGACGCGGTCGCGCTGCGGCTCGCGGGGCGCGCGGTGGCCTCGGCGCCGCTCCCCGCCGAGTAAGAGGCGACCAATAGGCTGGACACGCCACTCGAGACACCGGAAGCCGTCACGACGGCCGCGACGAAGCGGCCACGGGGCAGACGAGGTATCTTGATATCGAGACAATGCTGTGTCCGAAGTTCCTAAGGAGTCGTCACGACCATGAGCAAGATCATCTACACACTGACCGACGAGGCACCGAGGCTGGCGACCTACTCCTTCCTGCCCGTGATCGAGGCCTACGCGGCGAAGGCCGGCGTCGGTGTCGAATCGCGCGACATCTCGCTCGCCGCCCGCATCCTCGCCCAGTTCCCGGAGCGCCTCGCGCCCGAGCAGGTCGAGCCCGACGCCCTCGCCGAGCTGGGCGCCCTCGCCGACGTCGCCGAGGCGAACATCATCAAGCTGCCCAACATCTCGGCGTCGGTGCCGCAGCTGAAGGCCGCGATCGTCGAGCTGCGCTCGCAGGGCTTCGACCTCCCCGACTACCCCGACGAGCCGTCGACGCCCGAGGAGAAGGACGCCCGCGCGCGCTACGACCGCGTCAAGGGCTCGGCCGTCAACCCGGTCCTCCGCCAGGGCAACTCCGACCGTCGCGCCCCCGCATCGGTCAAGCAGTACGTGCGCAACCACCCGCACCGCATGGGTGCCTGGTCGTCCGACTCGAAGACGAACGTCGCCACGATGGGCGTCGACGACTTCCGCTCCAACGAGACCTCCACCATCGTCGAGAACGAGGGCACCGTCTCGATCGAGTTCTTCGGCGCCGACGGCGAGCACACGGTGCTCCGCCCCTCGGTCGCCGTGAAGAAGGGCGAGGTCGTCGACGCGACGGTCATGCGCACGGCTCAGCTCCGCGCCTTCTTCGAGGCCCAGATCGAGCGCGCCGCGGCCGAGGGCGTCCTCTTCTCGGTCCACCTCAAGGCGACCATGATGAAGGTCTCCGACCCGATCATGTTCGGCCACGCGATCCGCGCCTACTTCGGCGACGTCTTCGACCGCTTCGGCGCCGACCTCGCGGCGGCCGGCCTCAACCCCAACGACGGCCTCGGCGCCCTGCTCGACGGCCTCTCGGCCCTCCCGAACGGCGACGAGATCACGGCCGCGTTCCAGGAACGCCTCGCGACCGGGCCCGAGATCGCCATGGTCGACTCCGACCGGGGCATCACCAACCTGCACGTGCCGAGCGACGTCATCGTCGACGCGTCGATGCCCGCCATGATCCGCTCCTCCGGTCACATGTGGGGCAAGGACGGCGCCGAGCACGACACCCTCGCGGTCATCCCCGACTCGAGCTACGCCGGCATCTACCAGACGGTGCTCGACGACTGCCGCGCGCACGGCGCCTTCGACCCCACCACGCTCGGCTCCGTGCCGAACGTCGGGCTCATGGCGCAGGCGGCCGAGGAGTACGGCTCGCACGACAAGACCTTCGAGGCGACCGCGGCGGGGACCATCAAGGTCCTTGACGCCTCGGGCACGGCGCTCCTGACCCACGAGGTCGCTCGGGGCGACATCTGGCGCATGTGCCAGACGAAGGACGTCGCCATCCGCGACTGGGTGCGCCTCGCGGTCACGCGGGCTCGGGCGACCGGGGCTCCGGCCGTCTTCTGGCTCGACCCGACGCGGGCACACGACGCGGTCCTGACCGGGCTGGTGAACGGCTACCTCGCGGAGCTCGACACCGACGGGCTGCAGATCGAGATCATGTCACCCGTCGACGCGATGACCTTCTCGCTCGAGCGCATCCGTCGCGGTGAGGACACCATCTCGGTGACCGGGAACGTCCTCCGCGACTACCTCACCGACCTCTTCCCGATCATGGAGCTCGGCACCTCGGCCAAGATGCTGTCGGTCGTCCCGCTGCTGGCCGGCGGCGGCCTCTTCGAGACGGGTGCCGGCGGCTCGGCTCCGAAGCACGTCACCCAGCTCGTCAAGGAGGACTACCTCCGCTGGGACAGCCTCGGCGAGTTCCTCGCGCTCGCGGCCAGCTTCGAGCACCTGGCGACGTCGACGGGCAACGCCCGCGCGCAGATCCTGGCCGACACCCTCGACAGGGCGACCGCGACCTTCCTCGACGAGAACAAGTCGCCCTCGCGCTCGGTCGGCTCGATCGACAACCGCGGGAGCCACTTCTACCTGGCGCTCTACTGGGCCCAGGAGATCGCGAAGCAGACGGCCGACGCCGCTCTCGCCGCCGACTTCGCGCAGCTCGCGGGCACCCTCGCCGGTGCGGAGGACGTCATCAACGGCGAGCTGATCGCCGTGCAGGGTTCGCCCGTCGACATCGGCGGCTACTACCGCCCGGACGACGCCAAGGCGACGGCCGTGATGCGTCCGTCGGCGACGTTCAACGACGCGATCGCGTCGCTCTAGCGACGACGTCGTGCGGCCTCGGGTCGCGAACGCCCGAACACCCTCGACCTTCCGGTCGGGGGTGTTCGTCGTCGGGCCGCCGTCTTCCATCGTGGACCGCTCTTGACTTTTGTTTGTTAGGGCAATTTACTAACACCACCGGGCCGTGGTGCCCCGAGCGAGAGCGAGCGGCCGTGTCGGACGACGTGGTGACCAGCGCGCAGGAGGCGGTCGCCCCGCGCCGCCGCCGCGTCTCGATCAAGGCGCTGCCGCAGCACAACCGCGTTCACAACCGGGCCCTGGTCCTCCAGGCCCTCTTCCACCAGGGCGCCATGAGCCGCGCCGACCTCGCCCGCGAGTCCGGTCTGACCCGCCCCACCGTGTCGGTGCTG
The DNA here is from genome assembly GCF_002074055.1 of Frondihabitans sp. 762G35. Taxonomy (NCBI): domain Bacteria; kingdom Bacillati; phylum Actinomycetota; class Actinomycetes; order Micrococcales; family Microbacteriaceae; genus Frondihabitans; species Frondihabitans sp. 762G35. The sequence goes on from NZ_CP014619.1 coordinate 394,272, forward strand.
GTCGCCGAGCTGGCGGCCGACGGGCTCCTCCGGGAGCTCGGCCCGCGCGAGGACGCCCGCGTCGGCAAGCCGGCCACACTCGTCGAGATCGACGCCGACGCCTTCCACCTGATCGTCCTCGACCTCTCCAGCGCCGACCGCTTCGTCGGGGCGGTCGTGACCCTCCGCGGCGAGGTCGTCGACCGGGCCGAGATCGACCTCGACGGAGCCGTCCGCGAGGACGCCATCGGGCGCGTCGTCCGACTGGGAGAGCGTCTCTCGGCTCTGACGACGCGACGGCTCCTCGGCATCGGCGTCGGCTCGCCGGGCATCGTGGACGACCGAGGCGTCGTGCGCGAGGCGCTCCACCTCGAGTGGTTCGACCTCCCGCTGCAGGAGCGACTGGCCGAGCACTTCCGGGTCCCCGTCCGGGTCGCCAACGACGCGAACGTCGCCGCGCTCGGCGCGCACACCTTCCGCGAGATCCCCGGGCTCAGCCTCATGGTCGTGACGATCGAGCACGGCGTCGGCGTCGGTCTCCTCATCGGCGGCGCGCTCGTCGAGGGGGAGCAGTTCTCCGCGGGCGAGATCGGACACGTGACGGTCGACGAGGAGGGCGACCCCTGCGCCTGCGGCCGGCGCGGCTGCCTCGAGACCGTGATCGGCGCGCGCTCGCTGAGCGACCGCATCCGGGGCCTCGACGGCGAGGCGGTCGACGCGGCGCTGACGGCAGCGGGCAGAGCGCTCGGCATCGTCACGGCCCCGGTCATCAGCGCGCTCAACCTCAACGAGGTGGTCCTCTCGGGGCCCTCCGCCCTGCTCGACGGCCCGTTCCTCCGGGCGGCCCTCGCGACGATCCGCGCACGGACGCTCGCGGCGGTCGGCGACGGCCTGTCGATGCGGACCACGCGCGGCGACACCGATCTCGTGCTGCTCGGCGGCGCCTCCCTGGTCCTGCGCGCCGAGCTCGGCGTCTTCTGATGCGCCTCCCGATCGTCCACCGCAACCCGGTTCCGGGCCTCTCGGCCGGCGCCGTGAAGGGATAGCCCCGTGATCGCACTCGTCCCCGCCCCCACCTCGCTCGTCGAGGGCACCGGGGTGTTCACGCTCGACCTGAACACCCGAATCATCGCGCCGGAGCCGCTGGCCGGCACCGTCGCGTGGCTCCAGGGCGCGCTCCGCCCGGCCACCGGCCTGCCGCTGCCCTCGGCGGCCGGTGGCTCCGGCCCGGTCATCGACCTCGGGCTGGCCCCCGAGCTCCGACCGTCGGAGTACCGGCTCGACGTCACCCCGGACGGCGTTGTCGTGCGGGGCGGCGACGCCGCCGGCGTGTTCCACGGGGTCACGACCCTGGTGCAGCTCCTGCCGGCCGCCATCTACCGGAAGGCGTTCGTGGCGGGAGTCGAATGGACCGTTCCCGCCGTGTCGATCGTCGACGCTCCGCGGTTCGGCTGGCGCGGGGCGATGCTCGACGTCGCCCGGCACTTCCTCCCGAAGCGCGACGTGCTGCGGTTCCTCGACCTGATGGCGCTGCACAAGCTCAACACGCTGCACTGGCACCTGACCGAAGACCAGGGGTGGCGCATCGAGATCCTCCGCTACCCGCGGCTGACCGAGATCGGGGCGTGGCGCACGGAGTCGCAGGTCGGCGTCGGGCCCGATGCTCCTGCCGACGGCCGGCCGCACGGCGGCTTCTACACGCAGGACGACATCCGCGAGGTGGTCGCCTACGCGGCGGCGCTGCACATCGACGTCGTCCCCGAGATCGACGTGCCCGGGCACTCGCAGGCGGCCATCGCGGCCTACCCGTTCCTCGGCGTCGGCGGCGAGACCGAGCAGCTCGCGGTCGGGACGCGCTGGGGCATCATCGAGGACGTCCTGTCGATGGAGGAGACCACGGTCGAGTTCTACCGGAACGTCTTCGACGAGGTGATGGACCTCTTCCCCGGCCGGTACATCGGCGTCGGCGGTGACGAGTGCCCCAAGGTCCGGTGGCGCGACGACCCGCGCACGCAGCAGCTGATGCGTGCGCGGTCGCTCGACACGGAGGAGGAGCTGCAGACCTGGTTCATCCGCCGCCTCGACGACCACATCACCGCCCGCGGCCGGCGCCTCTTCGGCTGGGACGAGATCCTGGAGGGCGAGCTCGCGGAGAGCGCGACCGTCGCCTCGTGGCGCGGCATGACCGGTGCCGTCGTCGCCGCCCGTCGCGGGCACGACGTCGTCGCCTGCCCCGACGACCAGGTCTACCTCGACTACCGGCAGTCGACCGACCCGGACGAGCCGATCCCCGTCGCGATCCCGCTCACGGTCGAGGACGTCTACGCGTTCGAACCGGTGCCCGCCGAGCTGACGGACGAGGAGGCCCGGCACGTCCTGGGCGGCCAGGGCAACATCTGGACCGAGCACATCGACTCGCCGCGCACCCTCGACTACCTCGTGTTCCCGCGGCTCTCGGCACTCGCCGAGGCGGTCTGGACGACGCGGACGCGCGATTTCTCCGAGTTCGCGCCGCGCCTCGAGGCGCACCTCTCCCGGCTCGACGCGATCGGCGTCGAGTACCGGCACGCCGCGGGTCCTCTGCCCTGGCAGAAGCGACCCGGGATCGAGGGCCGCCCGTCCACCCGCGAGGAGCGGGCCGCCTACATGGCCGAGGTCACCGCCACTATCGCCCCGTGACGCGCGGGGCGAGCCGTCGCCCGTCCCGTCGCTCGCCCCGCCCCGTCGCCCCGTCGAAAGGACCCCACCCGGTGGAGATCATCATCCTGCCCACGCCCGACGAGGTCGGCCGCGTGGCCGCCTCCCTCATCGCCTCCGTCGTGCGCGCGAAGCCCGACGCCGTCCTCGGCCTCGCCACGGGCTCGTCTCCGCTCGGCATCTACCGGTCGCTCGCGGAGCGCGTCCGGGCGGGCGAGCTGGATCTGACGGGAGTCTCCGGCTTCGCCCTCGACGAGTACGTGGGGATCCCGCTCGAGCACCCGGAGTCGTACGCCTCCGTCATCGCCCGCGACGTCACGGGGCCGCTCGGTCTCGATCCCGCCAGGGTGCACGTGCCCGACGGTCGCGCCGCGGACCTCGAGGCGGCGACGCAGCGCTACGACGACGACATCGCGGCCGCCGGCGGCGTCGACATCCAGATCCTCGGGATCGGGGCCAACGGGCACATCGGCTTCAACGAGCCGACGTCGTCCTTCGCGTCGCGGACCAGGATCAAGACCCTCGCGCCCGAGACGCGTCGGGCCAACGCGCGGTTCTTCGACGACCCCGACGATGTCCCCACGCACTGCCTGACCCAGGGGCTCGGCACGATCCTCGACGCGCGCCGGGTCGTGCTCGTGGCCCAGGGGCCGGACAAGGCCCGGGCGGTGGCGGCGGCCGTCGAGGGTCCGCTGTCGGCCCTCTGCCCGGGATCGGCGCTGCAGCTCCACCGGCACGCGACGATCGTCGTCGACGAAGCGGCCGCCGCCGAGCTGACCCTGGCCGACTACTACCGCTACACCTACGCCCACAAGCCGGCCTGGCAGCGGTTCGAGTGACGCCGGGCGGCGTCTTCCTGCCCGCCGGAGAGCCGGTCGTGGTTGGCTGGATCGACACCGTGGGAGGCACAGCATGCGAGTTCTCGTTCTCGGAGCGACCGGAGGCACCGGCCGGTTCGTCCTGACCAGCGCGCTCGCCGCGGGGCACGAGGTCACCGCGCTCGTCCGCGACCCGGCCGCGCTGGGCGACGTCGACGGGGTGCGGGTGATCGTCGGCGACGCGACCTCCGAGGCCGACGTCCAAAAGGCGGTCGACGGGCAGGAGGCGATCCTCAACGCTCTCGGGTCGCGGAACCTCCGCCGCCCCGTGGAGGCCGAGTCGACGTCCGTCCTGGTGCCCGCGGCCGTCGAGGCCGGGGTGCGACGGCTCGTCGTCTGCTCCGCCTTCGGCGTGGGCGACACGGCCGACGACGCCGGCGCGCTGCCGCGCCTCTTCTTCCGCACCGTCCTCGGGGCGGTCTACGACGCCAAGGAGATCGCCGACCGGGCCGTGCGCGAGTCGCCGCTCGACTGGACGCTCGCCTACCCGACGCGACTCGTCGACACTCCCGCGACCGGGCGGCTCCTGACGGTCGAGAGCTTCTCGGGGACCGGCCGCGTCCCGCGCGCCGACGTCGCCCGCTTCATGGTCGACCAGCTGGGATCGGCCGAGTGGTCGCGGAAGACGGTGATCGTCAGCGGTCGTTGATCGTCAGCGGTCGCTGACGACCCTCCCTCTCTCAGCCGAGGACGGCCAGCGCGTCGATCTCGACGAGCATGGCCTCGTTCGGCAGCTCGACGAACACCGTGGTGCGCGTCGGGTACACCCCGGACGGCACGTTCGCCTCGAGGTAGTCGGCGTACGCGGCGTTCATCTCCGGGAAGTCGCTGCGCGTCGTGAGGAAGACCCGGAGCGACAGGACGTCCTCGAACGACCCGCCCGCCGCCTCCACGACGGCCCGGACGTTGTCGAGCGTGCGCCGCGTCTGCGACGTCAGGTCGCCCGGGAAGAGGTAGGCGCCGGAGGCGGGATCCTGCGGGCCCTGATCCGACACGGCGAGGATCGCGCCCTTGCGGACCCCCTGCGAGAATGTCGTGAGCGGCGTGGGAGCCCCCTCGGTGACGACGGGGGTCTTGCTGTCGGTCATGGTGCGGTCCATTCTGTGTCGGAGCGGCGCCGTCGATACCCGGCGCTCAGGGCACGGTACTGCACGCGATCCGGCACCGGATCACGGCCACGACACGATCACGACAGGAATCCCATGACCGCCGGCACGGACAGCCCCTCGAAGATCGCCTTCACCGGGAGGGCGTGGCCGGTGCCGCTCGGGGAACTTCCCACGCCCGTGCTCACGCTCGACCAGGCCGCGCTGACGCACAACGTCGACACGATGTCCGAGTGGTGCAGAGCGTCCGGCGTCGACCTCGCCCCGCACGGCAAGACGACCATGGCGCCCGCGGTCTGGCAGCAGCAGCTCGACGCCGGCGCCTGGGGGATCACGGTCGCGACCGCGTACCAGGCGGCCGTCGCGCGGGAGGCCGGGGTCGAACGGATCATCCTCGCCGGAACCACCTTCGCCCCCGACGCCCTCGCGCTCCTCGCCGAGCCGGGCGCCGACGTCCTGATGTGGCTCGACTCCGTCGACGGCGTCCGCCTCGTCGACGACGCCCTCGGCCGGGTCGGACCCGCGCGCCAGCTCCCGATCCTGGTCGAGCTCGGCGCCCCCGGCGGCCGGACCGGGGCCCGCACCATCGAGGTCGCGCTCGAGGTCGCCCGCGCCGTCCTCGCCGCGGAGAACCTCGTGCTCGCCGGAGTCGCCGGTTACGAGGGCGCCCTCAGCCACGGCACCGACGGCTCCGCTCTGCAGCTCATCGACGACTACCTCGCCTCGCTCATCGAGTTCCGCGACGTCCTCGACGGCGACGCCTTCGCCGACTGGCTCGCGCGCGGCGGCGACGTCATCGTGACCGCAGGAGGCAGCGTCTACTTCGACCGTGTCGTCGAGGCCCTCGGGTTCCGGCACGACCCCGAGGGCGTGCGAGGTGCCCGCACCCGGGTCGTGCTCCGCTCCGGCGCGTACGTGACGCACGACCACGACCTCTACCGCCGCCTCACGCCCTTCGGCCGGACGGCGGGGCCGGAGACGTTCCGCCCCGCGCTCGACCTCTGGGCCAGCGTCGTCTCCCGGCCGGAGCCGACCCTCGCGCTCCTCAACGTCGGTCGCCGCGACACCTCCGACGACGAGGGGATGCCGCTGCCGGTCCGGGCCTACCGTCTCGTGGACGGGGAGCACCGACCGGTCTCGGACGCCGTCGAGGGCGCGGTCGTCACGGCCCTCAACGACCAGCACGCGTTCGTGCGACTCCCCGTCGGCTCCGAGCTCGCGGTGGGCGACCTGGTGCGGCTCGGGATCTCGCACCCGTGCACCACCCTCGACAAGTGGGCGAGCATCGCGGTGATCGCCGACGGGCGGGGCGGGCCGGCGCTGCCCGTGGTGACGGGGAGCGTCGTCACGCGGTTCTGAGGGCGGCGCGGCGCCGCGCCGCCGCCTGGAATGGAAAACGCGGTCTTTCCGGCCGATCCCGACGCTCTCGCGCGAGGAACGACCCGGAAGACCGCGTTTTCCGACGGTGTCGGCTCAGCTCAGGCGACGCCGACGCGCAGCCACCACCAGGCCGAGGCCGAGGGCGAGGAACGCGCCTCCGGCGATCAGCGGCACGGTCGCGTCCGAGCCCGTGTAGGCCAGGGCGGTGGGCGCCGGTGCCGAGACCGTGGACGCGGGCGTCTGCGCGGCGGGGACCACGGCCACGGTGGCGACGCGGGCGAAGTAGGCGTTGGACGCCGTCACGGCCGTGCCGGAGGTGGCGCCGCGGCCGGTGACGGTCCCGACGTCGTGGTGGTCGGTGCTCCCGGGGACGACGCCGGTCAGGGCGGCCGTGCAGGGGAAGCTGGCGCCGACGGCGAGCGGTCCGGCCCAGGTGGTCCCGGTGCGGGGGCCGCCCAGCGCCGAGAAGTCGCAGCTCAGACCGTTCACGGTGCCGTTCGCGATGACCGCGTCGGTGACCGCGAGGTCGGTGAGCGGCTCGGTACCGGTGTTGGTGACGGTGTACACGAGGCCCGTGGCTCCTGCGGTCCCGAGGGTCGCGGCCGTGGCCGCGGTGTCCGCGGCATTGCCCCGGACGTCGCCCTTGACGATACGGACCGTCGGTGTGAGGTTGGTGCCGACACCGGTGCCGCCCGCGGTGGCCTGCGTGTTGGAGGCCGAAGCGGACGCGGTGATCGTCGAGGCACCGACGGTCGTCGCCACCTGCGCGGTGTTGAGGAACGTCTGCGCGGGGGCGTCCGCCGGGATCGGCGTCGTGAGGGACACGGCGATGCGCGCGCGGTAGAGGTGGCCGTCGACCTGAGCGGGCCAGGTGACGCTGAGCGCCGTGGTGCTGCAGGAGGAGGTGGTCGGCGTGGCCGCGGCTCCGGGAGTCACTCCGCCGGCACCGTTGGGGGTCTCGTCCGCGAAGGTCAGGGTGCCGCAGTCGAAGGCCCAGTTCTGGCCGGCCGGCACGGTGTCGGTGGTGACGGCGGAGTCGAAGGGGCCGACGGGCGTGTCGAGGCGGTAGATGAGGAAGTCGGTGCCGTTGTCGCGGCCCTGGTCGGCGCGGGCGAACGAACCGTACTTCGACGGCATGCTGTAGTCGCGCGGTCCGCCGGTCGGAGTGACGTCGGTCGTGAACGAGCGGTTGTCACCGGTGGTGAACGTGAAGGGCGTCGCGACGTTCGAGGGCGTCGAGCCGCCGTTGAAGTCGGACGTGATGTAGGCGCTGCCCCGCGTGTTGAGGTGCGTGGACGCGTAGGACGTCATCGTGAACGTGATCACCTTGGGTGAGGTGCCGGTCAGGACCGCCGTGGCGACGACGGCGCCGGTCGCGGGGTCCTTCAGGGTGAAGCCCGCGGGCAGGTTGTCGAGGTGGGTCGACAGCGTCAGGGTGAACGTGTCGCCCGCCTTCGTGCTGTCGGGCACGGACCAGTCGATGCGCGTGGTCAACTGCGAGCCCTGCTTCGGGTTCGTCGGGGTGACCACGACGTTGGTGATCGCGGAGTCGATCGGGGCGGCCTGGGCGGGAGCGCCGATGCCGACGGTCAGGGCGAGGGCGGCCAGGAGCGGCGTCACCACGAGGGCGAGACGGCGGCGGGCGCGACCGGTTCGGGCGGAGGGCTCGGCCGCAAGCGGGCGCGCGGGCAGGAGGGGATTCGGGATTCTGGGCATGCGGATTCGGGTTCCATTCGGGTGGGTATCCCCCAAAGTAGTGACAAATCCGTCGCGGCGCACCTCTTCGTTCGGTCACGGTCGGATTGCGCACCCTCGTCGGCACGACGCAGCACACCCCCTCGTCGCCCTGGGGCGGGAGGGGGTGCGATCGCTGCCGGGGTAGGGCCCGCTAGCGCGACACGTTCCGACCGGACCTCGGCCACGTGTCGGCTGCGACGCCGCGGCGGAGGAGGAGGGCCAGGACGATGCCGAAGAGAAGCCCGAAGAAGCCGACCGGAAGGCAGATTGCCGCTGCCAGGATCGGTGCCGTCGTGAGCATGAGCGTGAAGGCCGCGATCAGGAAGACGCCGCCGATCATCCCGGAGGCGATCGCCACCCTCTCCCACGCTCCACGCTGCTCAGGCTTCATGTGAGCAGGCTAGGTGAGCGCAGGATGCCCGCGCAGTCGCATCTTCGGGGGACACGTCCCCCGGGCCGGGGTACGGGCGTGCCTCACGCGGGCGGTCAGGCGGTCAAGACGTAAGGCCCTCAGGCCCTCAGGCCATCGAGACGTCAGGCCCTCAGGCCGTCAGGCGGTCGTACAGCGCGTCCACCTCCGGGTCGACGACCCGTCGCGACGGATCCGCGTCGAACCAGTCCACGATCTGTCGGGCTCCCAGAGCGAACGGGATCCGGGGTGCCCAGCCGGGCACGTGCGCCAGGATCTTCGTCGTGTCGAAGACGGCCGGATGGCTGCGGTCTCCCCGGAGGTCGGCGTCCCACTGCGGTGCGCTCGCGGCGAGGTCGTGGGTGGTCCGGTGCACCAGGTGAGGCGCCGTGACTCCTGCGGCGTCGGCGAGATCGAGCGCGATCCTGTTCCAGGTGAGGAGCTCCGTCGACATGATGTTGAAGGCCTCTCCGAGAGCTGCGGGCGAACCCAGGAGCGGCACGAAGGCCCGGGCGAAGTCGTCGGCGTGGGTGATCGCCCAGGGCGAGGTGCCGTCGCCGTGGACGACGATCGGACGACCCCGGCGGAGCCGGTCGACGGCCGTCCAACCGCCGAGGAGCGGCACGTGCGTCCGGTCGTAGGTGTGCGAAGGTCGGACGACGGTAACCGGGATCCTGCTGCGCGCGTGCTCGTCGCGGAGCACCGTCTCGCAGGCGATCTTGTCGCGCGCGTAGGCCGAGAACGGGTTGAAGAGCGGCGTCGTCTCGGCGATCGGGAGTCGCGAGGGAGGCTTCTGGTAGGCCGAGGCCGAGCTGACGAAGACGAACTGGTCGGTGCGATCGACGACGGCGGCGACGGCGGCGCAGACCTGCTCGGGCGTGAACGAGAGGAAGTCGACGACGCTGTCGAACCGTCGACCCCGCAGCGCCCGCTGCAGTCCGACGTCGTCGCGGACGTCGGCGATCACCGTCTCGACGCCGTCGGGAAGCGGCCGGATGCTCGTGGAGCCGCGATTCACGACCGTCACGGCGATGCCCCGGCCGACGGCCTCGCGCACGCACGCGGCGCTGATCTGCCCGGTGCCCCCGAGGACGAGGACCGACTTCGCTGTCATGACCCGATCATGGCACGGGGGACAGGGCCCGCGCGGCGTCGGACGCCGCGCCGGGCGCGTCCCGCCCGGTCCCCGCCCGGTCCCCGCCCGGCGAGACTCCACGACACGCCGCTCGCCTTCGCCCGGCGTGGCGAAACGTGGAGCCTCGCGGGGCGAGCCCGCACGCATGCCCGGCGAGATTCCACGACACGCCGCTCGCCTTCGCCCAGCGTGGCGAAACGTGGAGTCACGCGGGGCGAGCCCGCACGCATGCCCGGCGAGACTCCACGACACGCCGCTCACCTTCGCCCAGCGTGGCCAAACGTGGAGTCACACGGCGAGACGCCGCCCCGCACCCCAGACCGAACGCACCGTCCAGTCGTCGTTCCAGACGACGAGGTCGGCGGCGTGCCCGGGCGCGAGGAGGCCGAGCCGATCGCCGAGGCCGAGGGCGATCGCCGGGGTGCGGGTCAGGGCCGCGACGGCGTCGCGAGGGGAGATCCCGGCCCGGTCGATGGCGAACCGGAGGGCCGCATCCTGCGTGAGGGTCGATCCCGCGATGGTGTCGCTGCCCCGCAGGCGGGCCACACCGCCGTCGACCCGCACGTCGAGCGAGCCGAGGACGTAGTCGCCGTCGGCCGCGCCGGCCGCGGCCATCGCGTCGGTGATCAGCGCCACGCGGTCGGGCGCCTCGCGCATCAGCAGCGCGGCGACGCTCGGGTGCACGTGCACGCCGTCCAGGATCAGTTCGAGCGTCACACGACGATCCTCGACGGCCGCGACGACCGGCCCGGGTGCGCGGTGGTGGATCCCGGGCATCGCGTTGAACGCGTGGGTGAGCAGCGTCGCGCCGCGGTCGAAGGCGAGAGCGGCGTCCTCGGCCGTCGCGACCGTGTGCCCGACGGCGACGGTGACGCCGGCTGCGACGAAGCGCTCGACGGCCTCGAGGGCGCCGGGCAGCTCGGGCGCGAGGGTGACGACGCGCAGGATGCCCGTGCCCGCCTCGATCAGGGCCTCGACGTTCTCCGGCGTCGGCGCCGCCAGGAAGTGCGGGTCGTGGGCGCCGCGGTTGTCCGGCGACAGGAACGGCCCCTCCAGGTGCGCCCCGAGGACGAGCGGGTCGCGGTCGGCCACTCGCCGGATCTGCTCCAGGGAGGCGCCGAGCCGGTTGAGCGGGCCGGCCACGAGGCTGACGACGCTCCGGGTGGTCCCGTGCGCGCGGTGGAAGGCGAGCGCCTCCCGGATCTCGTCGGCCGAGCCGTCGAACGAGTGGCCGCCGCCGCCGTGGCCGTGGAGGTCGATGAGCCCCGGCGTCACGACCGCCCCTCCGACGTCGACGATCTCCTCGGCGGTCTCGACCTCGTCGGCGGGAGCGCGACCCGTGCCGGTCGCGACGATCGTGTCGTCGTCGAGGAGGAGCCAGGCGCCGAGCGAGTCGCCGGTGGCGTCGAGCGCGACGGCGTGCGTGACGAGTGTCGTCACGCGTTCTCCCGACGGAAGTTGACGACGCCCGACACGAGCGCGAGCACGCCGAAGACGGCCCCGACGATCGGGATGCCCAGGCTGAACCAGGTGTAGGTCGCCGCCCCCATCACGGCGATCTCGACGATCGCCTTGCCCACGGGGTCGTTCTTGACGACGGCCCGCGGGGAGCGGAAGAGCGCCCAGAGCACCGCCGCGAAGGCCGGCAGGCCGATGACGAAGAAGATCGCCGGAAGGGGCCAGGGCCAGGCGTAGTAGCCCCAGAATGCGAGGCTGAACAGGGCGAAGATCTCGAGCAGGAGGCGGAGGACGTCGTTGCCCCGGAGGGGACGCGGGTCGCCGCCCGGTCGGCCGGGGCGGCGCTTCGGGGTGTCGTACACGGCTGGAGGCTACCGGAACACGATCGTGCGCGCCCCGTCGAGGAGGACGCGGTCCTCGGCGAACCAGCGGACGGCCTGCGTGAGGGTGCGCGACTCCTCGTCCTGGCCGATCGCCATGAGGTCGGCGGGCCCCTGCGTGTGGTCGACCCGGACGACGTTCTGCTCGATGATCGGGCCCTCGTCGAGGTCGCTCGTGACGAAGTGCGCCGTGGCGCCGATCAGCTTGACGCCGCGCGCGTGCGCCTGGCGGTAGGGGTTGGCGCCCTTGAACCCGGGGAGGAACGAGTGGTGGATGTTGATGGCGCGGCCGCCGAGGGCGTCGCACAGCTCGGGGCTGAGGATCTGCATGTAGCGGGCCAGGACGACCAGCTCGACGTCGTGTTCGTCGACGAGGTCGAGGATCCTGCGTTCGAAGGCGGTCTTTGAGTCGGCGTCGACGACGGCGCGGTGCTCGAACGGCACGCCGTAGAAGGCGGCCAGTCCGGCCAGGTCGGGGTGGTTCGCGAGGATCAGGGGGATCTCGACCGGGAGCTGGCCGGCCCGCTGCCGGAACAGCAGATCGTTGACGCAGTGGGCGGCCTTGCTCGCGAGCACCAGGGTGCGGAGGGGGCGGCCGACCACGTCGAGCTTCCAGTCCATCCCGTAGCGCTCGGCGACCGGGGCGAGCGCGGCCTCGAACGCCTCTCGCCCGATGCCTGCCACGACCTGGAGGCGCATGAAGAAGGTGCCGGTGTCGTGGCTGGAGAACTGCTGCGATTCGGTGATGTTGCCGCCCGCGTCGACGACGGCGCCGCTGATCGCGTGGACGATCCCGGGGCGGTCCTCGCAGACGAGCGTGAGGGTCCAGTGCGTCTCGGGGTCGCGTTCGTCGGTCACCCGTCCAGGGTAGGGCACCGCCCACCCCGGGTCGGCGCTACGGGTACCCGACGAACCAGAGCAGCACGACGGCCGCGGCCTGCAGCGCGATCGACGAGGCGACCAGCAGGATGCGCCGCCTCCGGCCCCGCGAGAAGACCTCCGCCCCGAAGAGCGGGGCGACCGGCATCAGGAGCCGGAAGAGGCTCTGCTGCGGCAGGAACACGGCCACGAGGTACAGCAGGTAGGCGCCCGCGAACCCGACGATCTCGTGACCGAGGGAGCGCACACCGGGCCGGGTCAGCCACCACGCGGCGGCCACGATCACGGCGGCGACGAGCAGGATGCCCAGGGCACCGAGATACGTCGACGCCATCGTGAACCAGGGCGTGAGCGGTGCGAAGTGGCGGCGACCGACGAAGCCGACCCACCACGAGAGCTCGGTGTCGAGGTAGGCGTCCGGGCGGCCGGTGGCGCGCGCGGCGATCACCGGCCAGGCCAGGCCGGCCACCGAGACGACGGCCGCGGCGACGACGATGCGGACGCGGTCGCCGACCGGGAACGGTGCCCCGCGGCTCCTGCTCTGCCACCACCGCACAGCGAAGTGGACGCCGAGCGCGAGGGCGAGAGCGAGCACGCCCGGCCTCGTGAACGCCGCGACCACGGCGAACGGCACGAGGAGGAGGTAGCGGCGGGTGACGAGGGCCCAGAGGCTCGCGAAGAGGAAGAAGAGGAACGTGCTCTCGGCGTACGCCGTCTGGAGCACGAAGCCGAGCGGGCCGACGCAGAACAGGGCGACCGCGAACAGGGCGCGGCGCTCGTCGACGCGCTGTCGCAGCAGGAGGAAGAGCATGAGCGCTGCTCCTGCGCCGAAGACGGTCGCGACGAGGACGCCCGCGGGGTAGAAGTCCAGCCCCGTGACGGTCGAGACGGCCCGGACGATGCCCGGGAAGACGGGGAGGAACGCCCACGGGTTCGGCACGACGTTCCCGCTCGCGTCGGTGGGGAGGACGCTCGGGTAGCCCCGGGTCGCGATGGTCCGGTAGAAGGAGGCGTCCCACGAGCCCGAGAAGGTGAAGAAGGTCGGGTTCGACCGGTGGCTCGCGAACGTCCAGCCGCTCGCGGTGGCGACGGCGAACATCGTGCCGAGCAGGAGCGACGACACGCCCCTCGAGGCGGCGTAGATCGCGAGCGCCATCAGCCAGGGGCGCTGTCGCAGGGCTCCTCGCATCCGAACAACGTAGCGGGAACCGCCGCACGAGCGGGTCAGTGCCGCGGGCGCCGGATCCGGATCGGGCCCTTCGCCGTCGACGGGTCGACGACCGATCCGCCCTGGGTGATCTCGACCTCGCCCCGCGCCACGAGGCGCCTCGCGGCGCGACGGGCCGGCTCCATCAGCTCCCGCCAGGCCTCGTCGTCGGGGAGGAGATCGCGGGCGGCGTCCGACGGGCAGATCGACGACGACGCCGCCCTCGCGTCGAGGAGGCGCAGGATGCTCGACTCCAGGTCGCGGTCGACGCGCGTCACCTTGCGCCGGCGGCACGCGTCGCTGCAGTACGCGACCTCGTCCCAGTTCTTCGCCCACTTCGCGCGCCATTCGATGCGGCGGCCGCAGGAGCGGCAGGTCTTCTCGGCGGGTTCGGGCACGCCCACCGTCGTACGCCCCCGACCTGGAGCGTCGCTCAGCGCGACAGGCTCCGGACCAGGACCTCCTGGACGTAGCCGAGCCACTCGTAGACGGAGTGCAGCACGCGGCCGTCGTCGCTCGTCGGGGCGATGACGCCCTCGGCGGTCGTGCCGAGTCGCGCCGCGAGCGTCAGTCGCAGGTCGGTGAGGGAGCGCAGCCAGGCCTGCTCGGTCGCCGCGTCGAGGGGCGTCCGGCGGTCGACGTCGAGGCTCGCGAGGACGGCTCGCGCGTTCCTGACCTTGCCCTCGGTGAGGTCGTCGACGGTCAGGCGCCGGAACTCCTCCTCCGCCTCCCGGTCGCCCGTGTACCCGGGCGGGAGCAGGCGCTCGAGAGCAGGATCCGCGTGGTCGCCCTCCTCGAGCAGGGTGACGAGCTGCCCGACGAGGTCGCGCAGCAGGCCGCGCTCGTGCTCGGCGAGCCCGAGGTGCAGGCCGTCGCGCCGGCGCTGGAACGGCATCACTCGTCGGCCCTCGCCACCGTCGCCTGGAGACCGTAGCCGTGGAGGGCGTCGACGTGCATCTCCATGCGCTCGCGGGCGCCCGTCGCGACGACCGCCTTCCCCTTCGTGTGGACCTGCATCATGAGCCGCTCGGACTCCTTCTGGTCGAAGCCGAAGTAGCTCCGGAAGACGTAGGCGACGTACGACATGAGGTTGACGGGGTCGTCCCAGACCAGGGTCACCCACGGCACGTCGGAGGAGGTGCTCCGGCGGAGCTCGGTCTCGTCCATCGTCATGCTCACGTCCTCCAGCGTGGCACGGTCCGGCGGCGGGGGAGTGCGGGAGCTCTCGGCGCCGAGCATCCGGATCGAGCATTCGGGCCGACCATCCGGTCCGCCATCGGATCCTCCGGTAGGAATAACACTCGCTTGACATGAATATGTCGCATGGTAGACAGTGGAGTCTCCTCCCACGAAAGGAACACCGATGTCCCTCCTCGCTCCCGTACGAGCCCCTCTCCTCCCGGGTATCGTCCGACTGCTCTCCGTCGACCCGGTCGACGTCGTCGCCCGCGCCCGCGAGCGCGCCGTCGAAAATGGGGTCGCGCCCGTGGTCCTGTTCTTCGTCGCGGTCATCGTCCTCCTGGCGCTCGCCGCCGCGATGAGCGTCGCCGTCCTGATCTTCTGCTCGCAGAAGGGGATGAACTTCGAGTGGTACGCGAAGACCTCCCTCTTCGAGGTGCAGATCGCCTGCAAGCGCTGAGCCGTGAGCGCTGCACACCTTCACCAAGGCCCACCCGGAGCGCGGCGGGCCCGACTCGTCCTCTGGGGTGTCGTCGGCCTGGTGGTCGGCGGCCTCGTCGGCGCCGTCCTCACGGCCTGCACGGCCGGCTTCGCCGTCTGGCGGACGGCGACTACGGCCCTGCCGACCGTCATCGATCCGGTCATCGCCGTCGCCGTCCGCGACGGGGTGATCCGAGCGGAGTCGGGCGACGGGATCCTGTTCCCGTCGCTGCTCGCGGCCTGCGCCGGAGGGCTGCTCGCCGTCCTCGTGGCGGCCCGGCTCCGAGGCGCGAGGCGTCCGTCAGCCGACTCCGGGGCGGGCGCGTCGCGCGGGGAGGTCGGCGGGTGATCGTCTGGCCCTTCCGCGTCGCCTGGGCGGCGACCTGGCGTGTCACGCTGGCACTGTCCGGCCTCCTGGCCGTCACGGTCGTGCCCGTCGGCCTCCTGTTCGGGGCGCTCGGCGGTCGCGCCGCCGCCGGCCCCGTCCTCGCGTTCGCCGTCCTGCTGCCCGGGAGCGTCCTCGTCCACGAGTGGGCGCACGCGGCGTGCGCCTGGCGGTGGGCGGCGTGCCGAACCCGCCGAGAGGTGGTTCCGGTCGGCGGCTGGCGACGGGCGGGCGTCCGACGCCCGCGCCTGCCCGTGCGGTTCGACGTCGCCACGACGGTCGCCGGTCCTCTTGCGGGAGCGGCGTCGGGGCTCCTGCTGTTCGCGGCCGTCCCCGGAGCGGGGTCGTCGGCGCTCCTGTGCGGGGCCCTGTGCCTCCCGTTCGCCGCGCACCTCCTGTCCCTCGCGCCGTCCGCCGCCGACGGGCGAGCCCTGCTCGCGGCCCTGGCTCCCGAGGGGAGCACCCCGTGAGCGACGGTCTCGTCGTCGCCGATCTCACCGTCGGCTACCGGCGTCGCGCGCCCGTCCTCCGCGGGGTCGGGTTCGAGGCGCCCCGGGGCCGGATCACGGCGCTGATCGGGGCGAACGGCTCCGGCAAGTCGACCCTGCTGCACTCGCTCCTCGGGCTGGTTCCCCGCTCGTCGGGTTCTGTGGAGCTCGACGGCGTCCCGCTCGTCGATCAGCAGCGCTGGGCGGTCGGCTTCTGCGCCGACGACCTCCCGCTTCCGGAGCTCCTGACGGGGGCCGAGTTCGTCCGCCTGATGACGTCCCTCCGGGGAGTCCACGTCGACGCCGCGCGACTGGCCGCGCTCTTCTCCGCTCTCAACATGCGCGGCGCCGAGCGCCGACTGCTGAAGGAGTACAGCCACGGCATGAAGCGCAAGGCGCAGCTCCTCGCGAACGTCCTCCACGGGCCGGAGCTCCTCGTCCTCGACGAGCCGTTCCGCGGACTCGACCCGGAGTCGCACGCCCTCGTGCTCGGCCTGCTCGACGGCTACGTCGAGACCGGGCGCGTCGTCCTGCTGTCGACGCACGACCTCCGGCTGGCCTCGACCCTGTGCCGAGGCGCCGTCATCGTCGAGGGCGGTGCGACGCGCTCGCTCGAGCTCGACCCGGGGGAGTCGCTCGGCGACGCCGTCGGCTCGGAGGCGGCGCTCGCCGCGAGCGATCGCGCCAGGCGGTTCTTCGAACTGCTCGATCCGGGCGGGTTCCGCGATCTCCCCGGGGCGAGCGACGCGGCGGTGCCGGGGTGACGCCGGGTCTCGTGGAGCGGCCCCTGATCGGCGCCCACCTGCGGTCGAGCGTCAACCACCTCGGCGATCATCTGGGCGGGCGCAGGAGCCTCGGGGTCGCCGCCGCGAGCATCCTGCTGGCCCTCGCGGGCTACGGTGCGTTCACGTTCGTGTCGCTCGACCGCCTCCTCGGGCCGGTCCTCGACGACCCCGCCGCGGCGGGCCGCATCGTGGCGATGCTGCCCGTGCTGCTGGCCGTGCCGGCCTTCGCCGTCAGCCTCGTCGTCGCGATGGTCATGCCGGTGTCGTCGCCGCTCGCGCTCCACGCCCGGATCGTCGGGGTGTCACGCTGGCGCTGCGGGGCGGCGGAGTTCCTCCCGTTCGCCGTCGTCACCGCGGGCCTCGGCGCCCTGTCGCAGGCGGGGTCGATCGCGTACCTGGCAGTGCTGTCCCCGGTTCCTGTCCTCGCCGCTCTCGGCCTCGGGTTCCTCGACGCGGCGTTCGCGCTGCTCTGCCCCGTCGGCGTGCTCGTCGTGCAGCGGATCGCGTCGCTCGCCCGGCTCCCGGGCTACGAGAGTCGATGGTTCGCGATGATCGCGGCGACGGCCGTGGCCGGGGCCGCGCTCGTCGATCTGGTGCGCTGGGCCGGCGATCCCTCCCCTGGGGCCGCCGCGTCGTCCGTCCTCGGACGCACGGCGGTCCTCTGGGGCGGCGGGGCTCCCGACGGCCCGCTCGCCGTCGGCGGACTGGCTCTCGTCGCTCTCGCCCTGGTGATCGTCGGGTCGGCGCTCGCCGCGGCGGATCCCGCCGGCGGCTACCTCGCGGGCGGGCGGCCCGTCCTCCGTCTCCCGGCGCTCCGGGGGCGTGCGGCACAGGTCGTCGCGACGGAGGTCGCGCAGTGGCTGCGCGACCCCACGGCCCGCGTCTCGCTGGCCTGCACCGTCGTGGGCGACGCGGCGCTCGTGGTCGGTGTCCGGGGTGGCGTCGTCGATCCGGGGATCGGGCTGACCGTGCTCGTGCTGCTTTCCGCGAGCGGTGCCGAGCTGGTGGTGGGGCGGACGAACCCCGTCACGTGGCTGCATCTCGTGGCGGGGCGGAGCGCCCCGGGCATCCTGCTCGCGAGGCTCGCGCCGGTCGTCGTCGTGATGCTCGGAACGCTCGCCGTCGCGGCCACGGCGTCGGGAGCCGCGGCCGGCAGCGGGCTCCTCCTCGGCGAGGCGGTCGCTCTCGGCGCGGGCGTCCTCAGCGTGGCCGCCCTCGCCGGTGCCCTGGTGCCGTTCGACCCGCGGGCCCCGCTCGCGATGGTCGGCACGACCGTCGTCGCGTTCGTCCTCGAGATCGCGCTGCTCGTCGTCGAGACGGCCGTCCTGCGTCTCACAGGGCCGTCGCTCACGCTGGCGAACCTGGCGGTCGCCGCCGTGTCCGTCCCCGTCCTGTGCGCCCTCCATGGCCGCTCCGGCAGGCGGCTGTGACTCGAGGTCACGGGGCTTCCGCGGGGTCGTCGCCCTTGTTATGCTCGACGGGTCGCGACTGGCGTTCGGGTGGTCAACCACCGGGGAGCGACTTGCACGGTTGGTGGCCGTACGCCTGGGCCACCGCTGCTCACGATCCGCGCCGGTTTTCCCAAGACCAGTGCTGTCGTCGAGATCCGCCCGTGTAATCGAGGAGTCGTTCCATGACCATTGCCGACCAGTCCACCGATCGTCTTCCCACGACGTTCAACCAGCCCCTCGAGGTCGTCGACCCCGAGATCGCCGAGGTCCTGCGCCAGGAGCTCGGTCGTCAGCGCGACTACCTCGAGATGATCGCCAGCGAGAACTTCGTTCCGCGCGCCATCCTCGAGTCGCAGGGCTCCGTGCTCACCAACAAGTACGCCGAGGGCTACCCGGGTCGCCGCTACTACGGCGGCTGCGAGTACGTCGACGTCGCCGAGAACCTCGCCATCGAGCGCGCCAAGTCGCTGTTCGGCGCCGACTTCGCGAACGTCCAGCCGCACTCGGGCGCGCAGGCCAACGCCGCCGTCCTCTCGGCGATCGCCACGCCCGGCGACACCATCCTCGGCCTCGAGCTGTCGCACGGCGGTCACCTGACCCACGGCATGAAGCTCAACTTCTCCGGCAAGCTCTACAACGCGGTCGCCTACGAGGTCGACCCGAAGACCTACCTGATCGACATGGAGGTCGTCCGCCAGCAGGCGCTCGCCCACAAGCCGAAGGTCATCATCGCCGGCTGGTCGGCCTACCCGCGCCAGCTCGACTTCGCGGCCTTCCGCGCGATCGCCGACGAGGTCGGCGCGTACCTCTGGGTCGACATGGCCCACTTCGCCGGTCTCGTGGCCGCGGGCCTCCACCCGTCGCCCGTGCCGCACGCCCACGTCGTCTCCTCGACCGTCCACAAGACCCTCGCCGGTCCGCGGTCGGGCGTCATCCTCTCCAACCACGAGCCCCTCTTCAAGAAGCTCAACTCCGCCGTCTTCCCGGGCCAGCAGGGCGGACCGCTGATGCACGTCATCGCCGCCAAGGCCACGGCGTTCAAGCTCGCGGCCGAGCCCGAGTTCAAGGACCGCCAGGAGCGCACGATCCGCGGAGCCCAGATCCTGGCCGCCCGCCTCGTCGCCCCCGACGCGAAGGCTGCGGGCATCGACGTCCTCACCGGCGGTACCGACGTGCACCTCGTCCTGGTCGACCTCCGCACGAGCGAGGTCGACGGCAAGCAGGCGGAGAACCTCCTGCACGAGGTCGGCATCACGGTCAACCGCAACTCCGTGCCGTGGGATCCCCGTCCGCCGATGGTCACCTCCGGTGTCCGCATCGGGACGCCGGCCCTCGCGACGCGCGGCTTCGGCGACGTCGAGTTCACCGAGGTGGCTGACATCATCGCCGCCACGCTCATGCCGAACCCCGACATCGAGGCCCTGGCTGCGCGCGTCAAGTCGCTCACCGAGGCTTTCCCGCTCTACGCGTGAGCGCGATGGTCGTGACCGACGAACTGCCTCGGGATCGATTCGTCGCCGATGACCCGGAGAGCGCCGTCCGCATCGACGGCACCGCCCTCGCCGCTCGGGTGAAGGCCGACCTGCGGGTCCGCGTCGACGCCCTCAAGGCGCGCGGCGTGCACCCCGGGCTCGGGACGATCCTGGTCGGCGCCAACCCCGGCTCGCTCTCCTACGTGGCGGGCAAGCACCGGGACTGCGCCGAGGTCGGCATCGAGTCGATCCGCATCGACCTCCCCGACACGGCCTCCGAGGCCGACATCCGCGGGGCGATCCTGACGATGAACGACGACGACCGGGTGACGGCGTTCATCATCCAGCTTCCGCTCCCCGACGGCATCGACCCGACGGCGATGCTCGAGCTGATGGATCCCCACAAAGACGCCGACGGACTCCACCCGGTCAACCTGGGCGAGCTCGTGCTGGCCGTCCCGGGCGGCAAGGGCTCCATCGACACGCCGCTGCCGTGCACCCCGCGCGGCATCGTGCAGATGCTCCAGGCGTACGACATCCCGATCCGGGGGCGTCACGTGACGATCATCGGGCAGGGGCTCACCGTGGGGCGTCCGCTGGGGCTCCTGCTGACCCGCCTCGAGGCGACGGCCACGCTGACCCATTCGCGCACGGTCGACGTCGCCGCCGAGGTGCGGCGGGCCGACATCGTGGTCGCGGCGGCCGGTGTCGCCGGCCTCGTCAAGGCCGACTGGGTCCGCCCAGGAGCCGCGGTGATCGACGTCGGCATCACGCGCGTCCTGAACGAGGAGACCGGTCGCTACCGCCTCCGCGGCGACGTCGACCCGGAGGTGGCCGCGGTCGCCGGTTACCTGTCGCCGGTCCCCGGCGGCGTCGGGCCGATGACCCGCGCCATGCTGCTCGCCAACGTGGTGGAGGCGGCGGAGCGCGCCTCCTGACCGGCTACGCCGTGCGGCGGGCGCCCTCGGCGGCGTGCACCACGAAGAGCGTCGGCGCGGTGAAGCCGGCGTCGGCGAACGCCCTGACGACGGCCGCGGAGACGGCCTCGCGGAGGTCGGTCGGCACGAGCGCGATGGCCGCGCCGCCGAAGCCGCCGCCGGTCATCCGGGCTCCGACGGCCCCGGTGGCCTGAGCCGTCGCGACGGCCAGGTCGAGTTCCGGCACGGAGATCTCGAAGTCGTCGCGCATCGAGACGTGCGAGGCGTCGAGGAGCGAGCCGATGGCTCCGGGCCCCTCGAGCCGCAGGGTCCGCACGGTGTCGAGGACGCGCTGGTTCTCGGTCACGACGTGGCGCACCCGGCGGAACGTCTCGTCGTCGAGCACCTCGGCGGCTCGGGGGAGGTCGTCGACACCGAGGTCGCGCAGGGACGAGACGCCGAGCGCCTCGGCGCCCCGCTCGCAGGAGGCGCGGCGGGCCACGTACCCGCCGGTCGCGTGCGCGTGCTCGACGTGCGTGTCGATCACGAGGAGTTCCAGCCCGGCGGCGGCGAACCCGAGATCGATGACCTCGGCGTCGAGGCTCCGGCAGTCGAGGAAGACGGCGGAGTCGACCCGGCCGAGGAGGGACGCCGACTGATCCATGATGCCGGTCGGGGCGCCCACGGCGTCGTTCTCGGAGCGCTGCCCGATCTTGGCCAGGGCGGGGCCGTCGAGGCCCAGTTCCCAGAGGTCGTTCATCGCGACGGCGACGGAGCACTCGAGCGCGGCCGACGACGAGAGGCCGGCCCCGACGGGGACGTCCGACTCGACGAAGACGTCGAGGCCGAAAGCCCCGGAGAGGTCGCTCGCGGGGACGCCCCGTGCGCCCTCGCCCAGCGCCCAGGCGATACCGTGCACGTAGGCCGACCAGCCTGCGAGGGCGGCCGGATCGAGCGCGTCGAGCGACGCCTCCTGCACGCCGTCCTCGAAGGAGGAGGCGACCCGGAGGAGCCGGTCGCTCCGGCGCCCCACCGTCACGGTGGTCTGGCGGTCGATGGCGAGCGGCAGCACGAACCCGTCGTTGTAGTCGGTGTGCTCGCCGATCAGGTTGACGCGGCCGGGAGCGGCCCAGCGGCCCACGACGTCGGTGTCGAAGATGTCGGTGAATGTCATGCGCGGTCGATGGCCTCTCGGATCAGGGCGGCGGAGGTCTCGGGGACGAGGTCGCCGATCCAGGCTCCCATCGCCGCCTCGGACCCCGCCAGGTACTTGAGCTTCGTCGCCGCGCGCCGCGGCGAGGTGATCTGCAGCATGAGCCGCACGGTGTCGCGCCCGGTGCCCACCGGGGCCTGGTGCCATGCGGCGATGTAGGGCGTGGGGTCGTCGTAGAGGGCGTCGACGCCGCGCAGGAGCCGCCGGTACAGCACCGCGAGCTCGTCGCGCTCCTCGGTGGTCAGCCCCGCGAAGTCCGCGACGTGACGGTGCGGCAGCAGGTGGATCTCGACCGGCCAGCGCGCGGCGAACGGGACGAACGCCGTGAAGTGCTCCCCGGCGAGGACGACGCGCGGGCCGTTCCGCTCGCTGTCGAGGACGTCGGCGAAGAGCGTGGGGCCGTACTGCTCGATGCTCGTGAGGAGGCGGGCGGTGCGCGGCGTGACGTAGGGGTAGGCGTAGATCTGACCGTGCGGGTGGTGGAGCGTCACCCCGATCGCCTCGCCGCGGTTCTCGAACGGGAACACCTGCTGGATGCCCGGCAGAGCGCTCAGCGCCGCGGTGCGGTCGGCCCACGCCTCGACGACGGTGCGCGCGCGGGTCTCGCTGAGGCTCGCGAACGAGCCGAAGGTCTCCGGGCTGAAGCAGACGACCTCGCAGCGGCCGACGGAGGTCCGGGTCCGGCCGAGACCGATCGAGGCCAGATCGGCGAGATCGTGCGGCGCGTTCGGCGCCTCGGGCGGCAGGAGCGGGCCGAAGGAGGGGGAGCGGTTCTCGAACACGGCCACGTCGTAGACGTCGGGGATCTCCGACGGATTCGTGGCGCTCGCCGGAGCCAGCGGATCGAACTCCGCCGGCGGCAGGAACGCGCGGTTCTGCCGCGAGGCCGCGATCGAGACCCACTCGCCGGTGAGGACGTCCTGCCGCATCGTCGCCGTCTCCGGCCGCGGGTCGAGGGGACGCTCGTCGGGCTTCCGCTCGGGGGAGAGCGACGTGCCGGGATCGTCGAAGTAGATCAGGTCGCGGCCGTCGGCCAGCAGGGTCGATCGCTTGACGACACCGGACGACAGCTCGACGGCTTCGGTCGGTGAACCGCTCATGGTCCCTCCTCGGGTTCGCGCGCCCGACTTGGGATTGCGAAAGCAAATGAAAGTATACGAAACTGGGGGCGTGGCTACCAGTCGTGACGAGCATCCTGCGGTCAAGCCGCCGGCCTTCGTCGTGTCGGCCCGCCGCCGCGACCAGATCGCCGGCGTCGTCGAGGCGCACGGCTTCGCGCGGACCATCGATCTCGCCCGCGAGTTCGGCACGTCCGAGGTGACGATCCGAAGCGACTTCGACGCGCTCGCGGCCACCGGCCGGGTGGTGCGGGTGCACGGCGGCGCGATGTCCTCCGAGCAGTCGCCCGTCGAGCGCCCGTTCGAGGAGGAGTCCACGGTGCGCGCCGACGCCAAGCGCGCCATCGGTGTCCGCGCGGCCTCGATGGTCCGCTCCGGGCAGTGCGTCGTCCTCGACGTCGGCACGACGAGCGCGCAGATCGCCGTCGCCCTGCTCGAGCGCACCGACCTGGTCGACGTGACGATCGTCACCAACGGCCTCACGATCGCCCTCGCCCTGGAGAGGGCCGTCCCGCGGTTCACCGTCATCGTGACCGGGGGCACCCTCCGCCCGCTGCAGCACTCGCTGGTCAACCCGCTCGCGACGAGCGTCCTCGACGGCATCACCGCCGACCTCGCCTTCATCGGCTGCACCGGGGTCGACGTCGACCGCGGCGTCACGAACGTCAACCTCCCCGAGACCGAGGTGAAGCGGGTCCTCGCCCGGACGGCCCGCCGCTCGTTCATCGTCGCGGATGGCGGCAAGATGGGAGAGGCGCACCTCGGCGTGATCGCACCGCTCGACTTCTTCAGCGGACTCGTCACCGCCGGCGCCTCGGCCGCGAGGGTCGACGCCCTCCGGGCTGCGGGCCTCGTCGTGATCGAGGCGGACGCGCAGGATGCCCAGCCGACGACCGAGGAGACCCCCGCGTGACCGAGACCACCGCCCACCCGCCCACCGGGGAGCAGTACCACCTCGCCCTCGACGTCGACGGGCACCGGATCACCGGCATCGTGACCGAGGTCGCGGGAGGCCTCCGCGCACTGGAGTACAACGGGGTCGCCCTCGTCGAGACGTTCGAGGAGCACGAGACGCCCCCGTCCGCCTGCGGCATCACGCTCGCGCCCTGGCCGAACCGCGTCGACGGCGGTGCCTGGACGCTCGACGGGGAGACGCAGCAGCTCGACATCACGGAGGTGGCGAAGGGGAACGCGAGCCACGGGCTCCTGCGGTACACGGCCTATCGGCCCGTGTCGGTCGAGGAGCACGCGGTCACGCAGGCGGCCACGGTGTTCCCGCAGCACGGTTGGCCGTTCCGGCTCGACACGACGGTGCGGCACGAGCTCACGGCCGACGGCCTCCGCGTCACCCACACCGTGACGAACCGCGGCCCCGGTCGGGCCCCGTTCGCGATCGGGTCGCACCCCTTCTTCCGCGTCGGCGACCACGATCCGGCGACGCTCCGGGTCACGCTCGATGCTGCGACGCGGTACGAGCTCAACGTGAGGAGCATCCCGGTCGGAACGACGTCGGTCGCGGGCACCCCGTTCGACCTGACGTCGTCGCCGCTCCTCGGCGAGCTCGACATCGACGCCTGCTACCGCGACGTGGCCGCCGACGAGCACGGCGTGCGGCGCACCCGGCTCGAGGCGCCGGACGGCTCCAGCACCACGATGTGGCAGGACGCCTCGTTCGAGTACGTGCAGATCTTCACGCCGCGGAACTTCCCGCGCCGCGGGGTGACCGGGCTGGCGTTCGCCGCCGAGCCGATGACCGCACCCGCGAACGCGCTGGCCTCGGGCGAGAGCCTGCGCTGGCTCGACGAGGGCGAGACGTGGAGCGGCACCTGGGGTGTCGCGTACGCGGGGCCGTCGGCTGGCTGACGCGTCATCGTCGGCGCGCGTCGGAGAACACGGTCGTCTCGGTCGCATCGCGACGCGTCTGGCCCCGCTCGCCCGAAAAGACCGCGGTTTCCCGCGGAGGCCGAGCGCAGCACGGGGCCGACAACGACGAAAGCCGCCCGAAGGCGGCTTCCGACGGTGTGGGCCCCGTGGGGCTCGATCCCCGGTGCACGGCCGCCACGTCGCTGGCGCGGCGCGTCGGGACCGGCTCCGTGGGCCCACCACCTGTGAGCCCGAGCGCAGCACGGGGCCGACAACGACGAAAGCCGCCCGAGGGCGGCTTCCGACGGTGTGGGCCCCGTGGGGCTCGAACCCACGACCCGCGGATTAAAAGTCCGATGCTCTACCGACTGAGCTAGAGGCCCTCGCGCACGAGGCGCTCCCTTTCAGCCTAGCAAGCATCCGCCGCCCCCACGCGCGGTCCCGCCAGGGGCGAAACCGGGCGCGCACATCTCCTGTCGCGGCTAGCCTGGCCCCAATGTCCCCACGCGACTTCCACCGTCCCGCCCAGTTCGCCGGCCACGAGTTCGAGGCGTTCCAGGGCGGCGCCGACCCGGCCGTGATGCACCGCGTCGCGCACGAGTCCGCGAGTGCCCTTCTGGCGCGCGTCCGGCAGGATCCCACACCCGAGATCCTCGACCGCCTCGTCGCGTTCACCGACTCCAACGGCATCGACGCCCTCGCCGAACTCTGGGCGAGCGCCACCCCGCACAGCCTGCCCGGCGCCCTCTGGCGGGTCTACCTCATGCGCGCCGTCATCCGGCAGAGCCCCGACGACATCGCCCTGCTCTTCGACCGGGGGACCCACGTCACCTCGACGATCGATCAGGTCGTGGCCGGAGCCCCGGCGCCCGCGAGCCCGGCGGAGATCCTCGATCTGGCCGACCGCATCCTGCGGGGCGTCTTCGACGGCGACTTCGCGCTCGCGCTCGATCGCGGTGCGGCCTTCTGCCGTCTGGCGGCCGCCGGAGCCACGGACGTCGCCGACGACCTCGACCCGACGCGCCCCGACCGGGCGAGCGAGCTGACCCGGCGGGCCCTCCGCCTCTCCGAGCTCGCCGTCGACCTGAGCGCCTGCGCGGCACTCTGGCGCGACGGGAGTCTCGCCTAGCCGGTTCGCCGTCCCGCGCCGACGCGCCCGGGCCCTCGCCGCGTTCGCTCTGTGCGGACTCGGTGCCGCGTTCCGGTTGCCGCGGCTAGAGTGGACGTCGCCGGGCCGCAGTAACCCCGGGCTCCAATATTCGCCGCTCCGAGCGGCCTCGCGCCGAGAGGCGTTCTGCGGCCCGGTTCTTCTCTGCCTGGGTGCCCGCGCCTAGCCGGCGAGTGAACAGATACCGACGTATCTCGGCGTCGAGACGTCGACACCTGTCCACTCGCGGCGCCGGCGCGGGTGCGCGCGGCCGGCGCGGGGCACACATCTGCGCGGACGCATTCTGCAGGATGCGCAGTCTCACCAAACCGATCCGGGACCCGCGCCGAATCCCTCTCTGAAACACCCCGCAACAGCTTCCCGAAAGCCGAACCGTGCCCCCAATGGCCGGTTCACAGCGGTGGTGCTCCCATGGGAGACGGGCTTGATTGCCATCCCAGACGTGTTCCATGGGAGTTCCACTGCTGTAACCGCCGCCCCCTTCGGACAGTGCGGATGGAGGTGCGACCTGACATGCTGGAACTCGTGAGCCGAGATTCTGAACTCCCCGGGCGAGACATCGATCCCGCCCTGACCCCCGAGGAACTCCTCGAGAGGGTCGCGACGGGAGACCGCCAGGCCTTCGCCGCTCTCTACGATCTGACGGCCCCGAGGGTCCTCGGGCTCATCAAGCGTCTTCTGAAGGACCACTCGCAGTCGGAGGAGGTCACGCAGGAGGTCTTCCTCGAGATCTGGCAGACGGCCTCGCGGTTCGATCACGCCAAGGGCGGGGCCGCGAGCTGGATGCTGACCATGGCCCACCGTCGCGCCGTCGACCGGGTGCGTGCCAGCCAGTCGAGCCGCGACCGCGACACGAAGGTCGGCATCCGCGACTTCGAGACCGACTACGACTCGGTCACCGAGCAGGTCGAGATCCGCATCGAACACGAGCGTGTCGAGCGGGCCCTGACCCGCCTCACCGAGCTCCAGCGCCAGGCCGTGACGCTCGCCTACTACGGCGGGTTCAGTCACAGCGAGGTATCCACCATGCTTCACGTCCCGATCGGGACGGTCAAGACCCGACTGCGCGACGGAATGATCCGCCTCCGCGACGAACTAGGAGTGGCATCATGAGCGACCGCGACAGCGTGTCCGGTGGTCGTCACCGCACGCCCGAGACCGACAACCTTTCCGCCTCCTACGCCCTCAACGCCCTGAGCGACGAGGAGCGCACCGCATTCGAGACCCGCATCGACGAGTCTCCCGAGATCAGAACGGAGGTGGCCGAGATGACCGAGACAGCCCTCCTCCTCGGACGAGCCGTCGAACCCGTGACACCGTCGGCAGGCCTCCGCTCGAGCATCATGGGTCTCCTCGACTCGACGCCGCAGCTCCCGCGGCTCGAGACGGTGGCGCAGGATGCCCGGGGCGACGAGTCCACCACCCCCTCGTGGTCCCCGGCCGAGCCCGCAGCACCGTCCGGCGAACTCCGCCAGCCGACGCCCCTCGCCCGCCAGCGCTGGTTCATGCGCCCCGTTGTCCTCGCCGTCAGTGCCGCCGCTGCCGTGGCGCTCGTCTTCGGTGCCGTGTCGCTCGGCACCAGCGGACTCGGACAGCGCCCCGCACCGGTCGCCGCCAGCGACCCGAGCATGTCGCAGATCCTCGCGGCGTCCGACGTGCAGCACACCGCCGCCGACATCTCGACCGGTGGTTCCGCGACCCTCTACTGGTCGAACAAGCTCAGCCGCTCGGCGGTCGTCCTCAACGGGGTTCCGGCGCTGCCCAGCGACAAGACCTACCAGCTCTGGTACATCAACGGCTCGAAGATCGCCTCGGCCGGCACCGTCACCGCGTCGTCCAACGGTCTGACCCAGGTCCTCCAGGGCGACCTCAAGACCGGCGACGTCGTCGGCATCACCGTGGAGCCCGCGGGTGGGTCCAACCAGCCGACCACGAAGCCCATCGTGACCCTGCAGAGCGCCTGACCCGCGGATCCTGCGAACCGAGAACGGCCCCGACCGGGGATACCCGGGCGGGGCCGTTTCCTGTGGGCGGTGACGCGTTCGCACGCCGCCGCCCTCGGATCAACCGAAGCGGCCCGAGACGTAGTCCTCGGTGGCCTGGACGGACGGGTTCGAGAACATCGTCGCGGTGTCGTTGTACTCGATGAGCTTGCCGGGCTTGCCGGTGCCGGCGATGTTGAAGAACGCCGTCTTGTCGCTGACCCGCGACGCCTGCTGCATGTTGTGGGTCACGATGACGATCGTGTACTGGGTCTTGAGCTCCTCGATGAGGTCCTCGATGGCGAGCGTCGAGATCGGGTCGAGGGCGGAGCAGGGCTCGTCCATCAGGACGACGTCGGGGGAGACGGCGATCGCGCGCGCGATGCACAGGCGCTGCTGCTGGCCGCCGGAGAGGCCGGAGCCGGGCTTCTCGAGGCGGTCCTTCACCTCGTTCCAGAGGTTGGCGCCCTGGAGGGACTTCTCGACCAGGGAGTCGGCGTCGCCCTTGCTCATCCTGCGGTTGTTGAGCTTGACCCCGGCGAGCACGTTGTCGCGGATCGACATCGTGGGGAACGGGTTGGGGCGCTGGAAGACCATGCCTACCTGGCGGCGGACGAGCACCGGGTCGACGCCGGGACCGTAGAGGTCGTTGCCGTCGATGAGGACCTCGCCGTCGACGTACGCCCCCGGGATGACCTCGTGCATGCGGTTGAGCGTGCGGAGGAACGTCGACTTGCCGCAGCCCGACGGGCCGATGAACGCGGTCACGGTCCGGGGCTCGATCGTGATGTTGACGTCCTCGACGGCCTTGAACTTGCTGTAGTAGACGTTGAGGTCTTTGACTTCGATGCGCTTGGACACGTGGTTCCTTTGACTGTTCGGGCGCGGGGGCGGGGGCGGGGCGCTGCGGAGGGCCTAGCGGCTGAGCTTCGGGGCGAAGAGGCGGCCGATGAGGCGGGCGATGAGGTTCAGCGCCATGACGATGAGGATGAGCACGAGGGCGCCCGTCCAGGCCCGCTCGACGAACGGCGTCGCGTCGGGCCCCTGGTTGGCGTACTGCGTGTAGACGAAGACGGGGAGCGTCATCATCCGGTCGCTGAAGAGGTCGTAGTTCATGCTCGTCGTGAAGCCCGTGGTGATGAGCAGGGGTGCGGTCTCGCCGATGACGCGCGAGATCGCCAGCATGACGCCGGTCGTGAGGCCCGCGATGGAGGTCGGCAGGACGATCTTCAGGATCGTGAGCCACTTCGGCACGCCGAGGGCGAAGCTCGCCTCACGGAGCTCGTTGGGGACGATCTTGAGGATCTCCTCGCTCGACCGGACGACCACCGGGATCATCAGGACGCTCAGCGCGATCGATCCCACGACGCCCGCGCGGAAGGCGGGACCGAGGAAGAGGGAGAAGAGCGCGAAGGCGAAGAGACCGGCCACGATCGACGGGATGCCGGTCATCACGTCGACGAAGAACGTGATCGCGCGGGCGAGGCGGCCGCGGCCGTACTCGACGAGGTAGATCGAGGTAAGTAGACCGATCGGGACGCTGATCAGGGTCGCGAACGCGGTGACCTCGAGGGTGCCGACGATGGCGTGGACGGCCCCGCCGCCGGCGCCGATGATGTTGCGCATCGACGACTGGAAGAACGTGCCGTCGAACCGGGCCACGCCGCGCGAGAGCACGGTGTAGACGAGGGAGACGAGCGGGAGCAGGGTCACGATGAAGGCCGTGGTCACCAGCGAGGTGACGAGGCGGTCCTTCGCCTTGCGGCCGCCCTCCACGATCATCGAGGTCACGACGATCAGGACGTCGAACAGGATCGTGCCGAAGAAGAGCGCGCCGACGATGTTGAAGTCGGCGGTCGTACCGGACGCCTTGAGCAGCAGGAACACCATGACGAAGATCGCCCAGCTGACCACGAGCAGGCCCCAGGTGGCGCCCTTCGGCAGCTTGCCGGCGGTGAGGGTGTTGGACTGCGCGTTGCGGACGGCGACCGACATCAGTTGGCTCCCGAGAAGGCCTTGCGGCGGTTGACGACGAAACGTGCGGCCATGTTGACCACCAGCGTGATGACGAAGAGGATCAGGCCGGACGCGATGAGCGTGTTGAGCCCGACGCCCTGAGCCTCGTTGAACTGCAGCGCGATGTTGGCGGCGATCGTGTTCGGGTTCTGGCTCGTCAGCAGGAAGAGGTTGATGACGGTGGCCGGAGACAGGACGATCGCGATCGCGAGGGTCTCGCCGAGGGCGCGGCCGAGGCCGAGCATGACGGCCGAGACGATGCCGGAGCGGGCGAAGGGCAGCACCGCCATCTGGATCATCTCCCAGCGCGTCGCGCCGAGGGCGAGGGCGGCCTCCTCGTGCAGGCGCGGCGCCTGCAGGAAGATCTCGCGCATGACGGCGGTCATGATCGGCAGGATCATCACGGCCAGGACGATCGCGGCCGTCAGGATGGTCTTCCCGGTGCCGGAGACGGGGCCGGCGAACAGCGGGATCCAGCCGACCTTGTCGACGAGCGTCGAGTAGAAGGGCTGGATGAACGGCGCCAGGACGAGGACGCCCCACAGGCCGAACACGACGCTGGGCACGGCGGCGAGCAGGTCGATGATGTAGCCGAGCACCTGGCTGATGCGCCGGGGTGCGTAGTGCGAGATGAACAGCGCGATACCGAGCGCGAGCGGCGTGGCGATGATGAGCGCCAGGAGGGCGGCCCAGACGGTGCCGAAGACGAGGGGGCCGACGTACGACCAGAAGCTCGTGGCCTGACCGGGCAAGGTTCCGGCCTTGGCGAAGAAGGCGGGGAGGCTCTGCGCCACGAGGAACGCGGCGACGAGGACCAGGACGAGCAGGATCAGCGAACCGGAGAGGACCGTGGCGAGGGAGAAGACCCTGTCGCCCAGCCGGACCTTGGCCTTGGGGCGCTCGGCGGTCAGGGGGCGTTCCGCGGTTGCGGTCATGAAGTGGAATCCTCGTCTGGCCCGCGCGGGGCCGGCATGACTGTCGGGTGGTGGTGCGGGTCGTGCTGGTGGAGCAGGAACGGTCCGGGTCGCGGCGGGTGGACCGCGACCCGGACCGGGTGGAGCGAGGTGCTACTTGATCGTCGCGGCGGCGGTGGCGACCTTGGTGGCGAGCGCCGAGGTCAGCGGCGCCGACTTCGCCTGCGCGGCGGCGGCCTTCTGGCCCTCGTCGCTGGCGGCGTAGGTGGCGTAGGCCTTGACGAGCGTACCGACCTTGGCGTCCTTGTAGGTGTCGCAGGCGATGATGTAGCTGACGAGCACGAGGGGCCAGTCGCCCTTGTCGGTCAGCGTGCGGTCGATGTTGATCGCGAGGTCGTTCGAGGCGCGGCCCGAGACGAGCGGCGACTTCTCGACCACGGCGGCAGCACCGTCGGCGCTGATCGTGGTGGCGGTGTCGCCGACCATCAGCTTGGCGACGGAGAGCGAACCGGCGCCGGACTCGTCGATGTAGGTGATGCTGTTCGTCGAGTTCTTGACGGCGTCAGCGACACCCGAGGTGCCCTTGGCGGCGTCACCGACCTTGTAGGGGTAGGTCTGCGAGGCTTCGGCGTCCCAGACGGACTTGGCGTTGGCGGCCAGGTACTGCGTGAAGTTGAACGTGGTGCCGGAGTCGTCCGAGCGGTGCACGACGCCGATGGAGGCGCTCGGCAGCTTGGCGTCGGGGTTCAGCTTCTTGATCGCTGCGTCGTCCCAGGTCTTGATGGTGCCCTTGAAGATGCCCGCGATGGCGTTCGCGTCGAGCGTCAGGTCGGTCACGCCGGAGACGTTGTACGCGATGGCGATGGGGGAGATGTAGACGGGGAGGTCGATGCCCTTGCCACCCGCGGCGCAGCCGGCGAAGGTCGAGGAGAGCTCGGTGTCCTTCAGGGCGGCGTCGGAGCCGGCGAAGTTGGCGGCGCCCGAGATGAAGCTCGTGCGGCCGGCGCCGGAACCCTGCGGGTCGTAGTTGACGGTGGCCCCGGGGTTAGCGGTCTGGAAGCCGGAGGCCCAGGTGGTCTCAGCGACGCCCTGGGCGGACGAGCCGATGCCGTTGATCGTGCCGGAGAGAGTCGAGGCCGAAGCCGAGCCGCTGCCCGCGGGAGCGGCGTTCTCGTTGGAAGCGCAGGAGGAGAGCGCGAGAGTTCCGACGATGGCGATGGCAGCGATGCTGCCGATTCGCGAGATTTTCACAGGTTTCCCTTCGGGAAGGTTCAAAGAATATGTGCTGCTGGACGGGCCGGTGCTGACCCGCAAGCGAGGCTACGTTCGCGCGTTAACGACGTTCGTCCGGTTGGGTGAACGGAAGGTGAACGGCTTGAGAACACGGGGCGGCCGAGGGCGTGGCGGCGGGTCGGGGCCCGTCGCGCGTCGCCCGAGACTCCACGACTCGCCGCTCACTTTCGCCGGGCGTGGCCAATCGTGGAGTCTCGCCGGCCGGGGCAGCCCGCCCCCGGCGAGGTCGGCCTCCGGCCCTGCCGAGACTCTACGACTCGCCGCTCACTTTCGTCGGGCGTGGCCAAACGTGGAGTCTCGCCGGCTGCGGCAGCCCGCCCCCGGCGAGGTCGGCCGCCGGCCCTGCCGAGACTCCACGACTTGCCGCTCACTTTCGTCGGGCGTGGCCAATCGTGGAGTCTCGCCGGCCGGGGCAGCCCGCCCCCGGCGAGGTCGGCCGCCGGCCCTGCCGAGACTCCACGACTTGCCGCTCACTTTCGTCGGGCGTGGCCAAACGTGGAGTGTCGCCGGGCGGGGGAAACCGGGGGCGGAGTGCGGCCGAGGGCGGGCGCAGGAGCTGCGGCCACAGCGACAACCGGCGGCTGCACCGGCCGGCCACCGCCTCGAACGGCTAGAGCTCCGGCCCGTGTGTCTCGACGGCGACCAGCGTGCCGTCGGCGCGCGACACGTGGAGCACCGTGTAGTCGGCGGTGCCGAGCGACGAGTAGCGACGGAGGTCGAGCCGGTTCCCCCCGCGCGTCTGCAGGGCGATCTGTCGGACGATCTCGGGCAGCACGGGGCCGTGGCTGCAGAGCACGGCGTTGACCCGCTTCTTCAGACGCTTCTTGACCACGGCGGCGACGTCGTCGGTGCCCGCCTCGAACGCGTCCTGGCTGATGTCGTCGGTGTGCTTGACCCCGACGTGCGACGCCGCCGAGAGCGGTTCGACGGTGGCGAGGCAGCGCGCGGCCGTGCTGCTGATGATCCGTTCGGGGCGCCAGGCGGCGATGCCGGGCGCGACGCTCTTGGCCTGCTTCCGGCCCGCAGGATGCAGGGGCCGAGTCGCATCCGCCCCCGACCACTCCCCGGGCGGCACCGCTTTGGCGTGCCGGAGAGCCACGATGGCGAAGGTGCGCGCGGTGTCGGTCGCGACCCGGTCGGCGAAGCGGTCGAGCACCTCGGCATCGCGCTCGTAGGTGAGCTGCGTGCGGGCCTTCGCGAGCGGGACCCACTCGATGAGCTGCACCTCGCTGTTGGGCACGAAGGTGCCCGCCGCCTCGAAGGCCTCGTCGGTCACTTCCGCCGCCCAGTAGTGCACGATCTTGTCGCGGCCGCCGGGGAGGAGGTACTCGGCGGTGCCGAGCGGCGCTCCCAGAGCCACCCGGTAGCCGGTCTCCTCCGCGATCTCGCGCACGGCCGTCTGCGGGGTGGACTCGCCGGGATCGACCTTGCCCTTGGGGAGGGACACGTCGTGGTGGAACTCGCGGTGGATGAGGAGGACGCGCACCTTGTCGTCGACGAGTCGCCAGCAGACGGCTCCTGCCGCGACGACGGTCGTCGCCGTCGTGCCTGTCGGACGCGGCATCGTCACCGGGCGGAACGCCTTCTCTTGCTGATCTGTCGCATCAGACCATCTTGCATGTCGTCGAGCGTCTCGCCCTCATCGCCGTGCGAGTGGCGGACCCACGTGCCGTCGGCGTCGAGGTGCCACGACGCGGTCTGCGGCGACATGGCGAGGTCGAAGAGGTGGCCGATCTCGGCGAGATGGTCGTCTTGCACGAGGCGGACGAGCACCTCGACCCGGCGGTCGAGGTTGCGGTGCATCATGTCGGCGCTGCCGATGAAGACCTGGCGGTCGCCGTCGTTCTCGAACGAGAAGAGGCGGGAGTGCTCGAGGTAGCGGCCGAGGATGGACCGCACCCGGATGTTCTCGCTGAGCCCGGGGATCCCCGCCTTGAGCGAGCAGATGCCTCGGACCCAGATGTCGACCGGCACGCCGGCGTTGCTCGCGTGGTAGAGCGCGTCGATGATCTCCTCGTCGACCATCGAGTTGATCTTGATGCGGATGCCCGAGGGCTTCCCCGCCCGGGCGTTCTCCGCCTCGACGGCGATGCGCTTGATGAGGCCCTTGCGCAGGTGGAGCGGCGCGACGAGGAGGCGCTTGAACTTCTTCTCGATCGCGTAGCCCGACAGCTCGTTGAAGAGCCGCGTGACGTCTTTGCCGACCTGGTCGTCGGCGGTGAAGAGCCCGAGGTCTTCGTAGATGCGGCTCGTCTTCGGGTTGTAGTTGCCCGTCCCGATGTGGGTGTAGTGGCGGAGGCGTCCGCCCTTCTCCTGGCGGATGACCAGGGCGAGCTTGCAGTGCGTCTTCAGCCCGACCAGGCCGTAGACCACGTGCACACCGGCCTTCTCGAGCTTGCGCGCCCAGGTGATGTTGTTCTGCTCGTCGAAGCGGGCCTTGATCTCGACCAGGGCCAGCACCTGCTTGCCGGCCTCGGCGGCGTCGATGAGGGCCTCGATGATGGGGCTGTCGCCCGAGGTGCGGTAGAGGGTCTGCTTGATGGCGAGGACGTTGGGGTCGGCCGCGGCCTGCTCGAGGAAGGCCTGCACGCTCGTCGCGAACGACTCGTAGGGGTGGTGCACCAGGACGTCGCGCCGCGCGATGCTCGAGAAGATGTCGGGCGCCGTGTTGGGCTCGTTGGGCAGGAGTTGGACGGCCGTGGTCGGGAGGTGCTTGGGGTAGTGCAGCTCGGGTCGCGCGATCTTGGCGACCTCGAACAGCCCGGCGAGGTCGAGCGGGGCCGGGAGGCGGTAGACCTCCTGGTCGGTGATGTCGAGCTCGCGCACGAGCAGCTCGAGGGTCACGGGATCCATGTCCTCGGTGATCTCGAGCCGGATCGGCGGCCCGAAGCGTCGACGGAGGAGCTCCTTCTCGAGGGCCTGGATGAGGTTCTCGGACTCGTCCTCGTCGATCTCGACGTCTTCGTTGCGCGTGACGCGGAAGATGTGGTGCTCGATCACCTCCATGCCGGGGAAGAGATCCTGCAGGTGGTTCGCGATCAGGTCTTCGAGCGGGATGAAGCGGAGGCGGCCGCTGTTGTCGTCGGGCAGCTGCACGAATCGGGGGAGGACCTGCGGCACCTTGAGGCGCGCGAACTCCTGCTTCTCGGTCTTGGGGTTGCGCACGCGCACCGCGAGGTTGAGCGACAGACCGGAGATGTAGGGGAAGGGGTGGGCCGGGTCGACCGCCAGCGGCATGAGCACCGGGAAGATCTGGTTGGAGAAGACGTCGTGCATGCGGGCGCGGTCGTCTTCGCCCAGGTCGGACCACATCTCGACGTGGATGCCCGCGGCGTCGAGGTCGGGCTTCACGAAGTCGCTGAACGCGCGAGCGTGCCGCTCCTGCAGCTCGAGCGCCCTCGCGTTGATGGCGGCGAGGACGTCGCTGGGAGCGGTGCCGATGTTGGTCGGGACGGCGAGGCCCGTGGCGATGCGGCGCTTGAGCCCGGCGACCCGCACCATGAAGAACTCGTCGAGGTTGCTGGCGAAGATCGCCAGGAAGTTGGCCCGCTCGAGCAGGGGCGTGTCGGGGTCCTCCGCGAGTTCGAGGACCCGCTGGTTGAACGCCAGCCAGCTGATCTCGCGGTCGAGGAACCGGTCGACGGGCAGCGTGCCGTCGTCGTCGAAGGTCACGATCTCGTCGAAGTCGTCGATCAGATCGTTGGTCACGGCTGCGCCGTCGACGTAGGGTTCGCTGTCCATCCGTCAATCGTGCCACGCGGCCGCGTGCGGATGAGCCCGGGCGGGTTAACTGTTAGTAACTCGCTCGGATCCGCTCGCGGCCGCCGCGCATCCTGCTATTCCTCTTCTTTGAGCGCGAGCCCGATCGCGAAGAAGGTCGGCGCCCAGTGGCCGATGAAGATGCCCCAGCGGTCCGACTGGGCCTTGTCGTCGCTCTTCTTGCCGCGCGAGACCAGCCAGGCGACCAGGGCGATGACGATCGACGCGAAACCGCCGATGTAGGCGTGCTCGCTGCGGAAGCCGAGGTCGTGGACGAATTTGATGGGGTTCATGGGGTGCCTTCCGGGACGGGGTGTCCCTCGACCCAACTCCCCGGCGGGGATCGCGGGCCGCCCGGGCGACGATCGCGCCGGAACGGGAGCCGGACCTAGCGCGAGAGCGTGTACTGCACGTCGACCGCGAAGTCGGTGAAGCCGCGCGCCCGGTACAGGCGCAGCGCCGCCTCGTTGTCGCCCTCGACGTAGAGGGAGGCCTCGTCGACGCCCCGCTCGCGCAGTCGCACGAGCCCCGCGTCGACCGCCGCGCCGCCCAGGTGCTCGC
Source organism: Frondihabitans sp. 762G35 (assembly GCF_002074055.1). Classification (NCBI taxonomy): domain Bacteria; kingdom Bacillati; phylum Actinomycetota; class Actinomycetes; order Micrococcales; family Microbacteriaceae; genus Frondihabitans; species Frondihabitans sp. 762G35. The sequence continues at coordinate 430,561 of NZ_CP014619.1, forward strand.
CCTGATGCTCCGGGGCGACACCGACGGCGTAGAACTCGCCCGGCTGAGCCCGGTCGACCTTCAGCCAGCAGAACGCGACGAGGTCGTCGCCCTGTCGCAGCAGGAGGAGGTCGGCCGCGTCGAACCAGGGCTCGCGGATGCGGGCGTCGAGGTCGTCCTGCGTCAGGGAACCCTGCTCCGGGTGCGAGGCGAAGGCGCGCGCGTTGAGGTCGAGCCACGCCGCGTCGTCCGTGCCGGGGCGGAACGGGGCGACGGTGGTGCCGGGCGCGAGGCGCGGGGCCCGTGGCTCCTGCGCGACCGGGGCCCGCTGCTGCAGGAGCCGCCGGGTCGCCTCGAATCCGAAGCGGGCCGCGAGCCGCTTCGCCCCGGGCAGGTCGCCGTGGGCCCAGACGGCCAGGTCGCCCTCGGTCTGGTCGACGACGGCCCGCAGGAGCACCGTGCCGAGCCCCGCGCGTCGGAGCGACGGGTGCACGACCAGTTCGGCCTCCCCGGGGCGGAGGATCGCGGCGGCGTCGGCGTCGCCGAGCACCTGCGCGTCGCCCGCCCGCGCCTCGACGAGGGACTGGTCGGAGAACGGGGGGACGCCGTCGGCGTCCAGGGCGGCCGCCGCGAGGGCCTGGAGGACGGGTGCCGCCGCGGCACCGCTCAGGTGGATGGCGCCCAGGTCGGAGGCCGCAGGGGAGTCGGTCGGCGCACCGGCGTCGGGACCCGCGCCAGCGTCGGGACTTGCAACAGCGTCGGGATCCGCGCCGCGTTCGGGCGCCGCGTCGTCAGGACGAGAGGGCCGGGACATCGCGCTGCTCGTCGTCGTAGACGTTGAATCGGTAGCCGACGTTGCGCACCGTCCCGATGAGCGACTCGAGGTCGCCCAGCTTGGCGCGCAGACGCCTCACGTGCACGTCGACGGTGCGGGTGCCGCCGAAGTAGTCGTAGCCCCAGACCTCGCTGAGGAGCTGCTCGCGCGTGAAGACGCGCGAGGGGTGGGTGGCGAAGAAGCGGAGGAGCTCGAACTCCTTGAAGGTCAGGTCGAGCGGGCGACCGTGCACCTTCGCCGAGTAGCTGGCCTCGTCGATGACGACGCCGGAGGCCTGGATCTTGGACCCGGTCTGCGTCTGGGCGAGGCGGCCGGTGACGAGCCGGATGCGCGCGTCGACCTCCGCGGGACCGGCCGTCTCGAGGATGACGTCGTCGACGCCCCACTCGGAGTTGACCGCGGTCAGGCCGCCCTCGGTGAGCACCAGGACCAGCGGGACCGTGACGCCCGTCGTCCGCAGGATCTTGCAGAGGGCCTTCGCGCTCGCCAGGTCGGCGCGGGCGTCGACGAAGATGAGGTCGCTCGACGGGGCGTTGACGAGGTGCGCGGGCTCCGCGGGGATCTGGCGCGTACGGTGACTGAGAAGGGCCAGGGCCGGCAGGACGTCGGGCGTGCTGGCAGAGGTCAGGACCAAGAGCTGCGCCACACGACCTCCAGAAGATGGACTGCGGGCAAGTGTAGAGGACCGCCGCAGTGCTACCGGCTCAGCCTAGCGGGTGCCGTGGAGGCCTCCGTAGGGGATGATGGACACGTGGAATCGACTGAACGACGCACGCGTCTCCGCCTGGCCACCACCATCCCGGTGTGGTTCGCGGCGCTCGTCGGCGCCGTGATCGTCGGTCTGACGACAAGCGGCGACCGCTACCTGGTCTGGCTGCCCCTGGTGCTCGGCCTGACGATCCTGCTGACCTTCTGCCTCCAGCTCGCGACCCGCGAGAAGGACGGCCTCGTCGACCGGACCATGCTCAGCCTCACCGGGAGCCTGGTGGTCCTGGGTGTCGCCACGGGCGTCCTGGCGCTGCTCGGCCTCTCGGCCTGAAGCGGACGGACCCCCGAAAGTCGGCCCCGACGAGTACCATCGGAGCATGGATTCGCTGCTCGCCCTCGAGGTGTTCTACATCGGCCTGCTCGTGCTGGCCTCGATCAGCATCGCCTTCGTCGCGGTGACCGTGCTCGTCAAGCTGTTCAAGGGACAGCGCTAGACGTTGATGGAGATCCCCACCGGTCTCCCCGCGGAGATCGTTCCCCTGTCCTGGCTCCTGGGCGTCTGGGAGGGCACCGGGGTGGTCGACTACACCACGGGCGACTCGCCCGACACCCGGCGCACCCACGAGTTCGGCCAGCGCGTGAGCTTCAGCCACGACGGCCTGCCGTTCCTCAACTACAGCTCCTACACGTGGCTCCTCGACGAGGCGCACACGCCCCTCGCGAGCGAGACCGGCTACTGGCGGCTCGACCGGCCGGCCGAGGAGGGCGACCGCGGCCCCGGCATGCTGCCGGGCGTGGGCATCCAGCCGTTCACGACGCCGCGCGCCGTCGAGATCCTGCGAACCAACGACGACGGATTCAACATCGAGGTCTCGCTCGTGCACCCGAGCGGCGTCAACGAGCTCTACCTCGGCCGCGTCAAGGGCCCGCGCATCGACCTGGCGACCGACGCGGTGCTCCGGTCGAGCAACGCGAAGGAGTACTCCGCGGCCACCCGCATGTACGGCCTGGTCGACAACCACCTCCTCTGGGCCTGGGACATCGCCGCCCTCGGCAACGAGCTGCGCACGCACTCGTCGGGGCGGCTCGCTCATGTCGACTGACCTGACCCCCTTCTCCGCCCGCCCCGGTTTCGTCGCCGACGCGGCCACCGGCGTCGCCGCTCACTACGGCAACCCGTTCGTCGAGCAGCGCGAGCTCCTCGCGGGGCGCGCCGTCGTCGAGCTCGGCGACCGCGGCGTCATCACCGTCATGGGCCCCGACCGTCTTTCCTGGCTCGACTCCCTGACCAGCCAGGCCCTCAAGGGCCTCGCGCCGGGCGAGTCCACCGAGACCCTGCTGCTCGACCCCTCCGGTCGCATCGAGCACGCCGCCCGCGTCGTCGACGACGGCGAGACGACGTGGCTCCTCGTCGAGGCCTCCGAGACCGAGGCGTTCGCCTCCTGGCTCGACCGGATGCGCTTCACGCTCCGCGTCGAGGTCGCCGACCGCAGCGCCGACTTCCGGGCGCTGGCGTCGTTCGCCGATCCGGGGATTCCCGCCGCGGCTCCTGCCGGGGTCGCCCTCGTCTGGGTCGATCCCTGGGCGGAGGTCTCCGTCGGAGGCGTCGGCTACGCGGCCGAGGCGGGTCACGCCGGGCGCGGCTGGACCCTCCGGGAGACCCTCGTCGCCCGCGCCGACCTCGCCGGCATCGCGGCGTCCGAGATCCCCGTCGCCGGGGTCGTCGCGCTCGAGGCCCTCCGCATCGCCGCGTGGCGCCCGCGCCTGTCGACCGAGGTCGACGAGCGCAGCATCCCCCACGAGCTCGACTGGCTGCGCTCCGCGGTGCACCTCGCCAAGGGCTGCTACCGCGGGCAGGAGACCGTCGCCAAGGTCCACAACCTCGGGCACCCTCCGCGCCGGCTCGTGATGCTCCACCTCGACGGCTCCGACAACGTCCTTCCTCCCCACGGCGCGCCCGTGTTCGCAGGAGGCCCTGGCGAGCGCCGCGAGATCGGTGCCATCACCTCCAGCGCCACGCACTTCGAGCTCGGGCCGATCGCCCTCGCGGTCGTGAAGCGCACCGCACCCGTCGACGAGTCGTTCGTCGTCGTCTGGGACGACACCGAGATCGCCGCCGGCCAGGAGGTCGTCGTGCCCCCCGAGGCCGGCGCCGCCGCCGGTGTCCCGCGTCTGTCGCGGCTCGGTGCCGTCCGGCGCTGACCCGTGTCGCCTCCCGCCGGGGCTCGCGCGCCTCGCCCCGGTGGCGCCTCGCGCGTCCTCGGCGACTTCGACCCCCGGGCCGCCCTCGAGCGCGTCCGCTCGTCGCTGCCCGCGGTGCTCCAGATCGTCGTCGCCGCCGGGGCCGCCTTCGCCATCGCCCACTTCGGCCTCGGCCACGCCATCCCCGTGCTCGCCGTCACCATCACCATCTCCTCGCTCGGGTTCGCCCGCGACGCGAGGCCCCGGCGCGTCCTCGAGAACGCCGTTGGCGTCGTCATCGGGATCGCGCTCAGCGAGGTGCTCCTGCTCGCCGTCGGCAAGGGGGTCTGGCAGTCCGGGGTCGTCCTGCTGGCCACGCTCCTCGTGGCGCGGTTCTTCTCGGCGAACAGCGCGTTCGCCGTCGCTGCGGCCACCCAGTCGATGTTCGTCGCGCTCCTGCCCGACCCGGCCGGCGGCCCCTTCACCCGCTCCCTCGACGGCCTCGTGGGCGGAGCGATCGCCCTGGTGGTGACGGCGATCATCCCGCGCGACCCCGTCGGTCTGGCGCGTGCCGACGCCCGGCGGCTTTTCCGCGAGCTCGACGCGTCCTTCGCCGCTCTCGTCCTCGCCCTGCGCCACGGCGACGTGCGCCGGGCCGACGACGCGCTGGCCACCCTGCGGGCGACGCAGCCGCTCCTCGACGACTGGGCGCAGACGCTCGACACGGCGGTGTCGATCGCGCGGATCTCGCCGTTCCTCCGCGGCCGGCTGCCGGCGCTCGAACGGGAGCAGCGGCTCCTGCGGTACCTCGATCTCGCGACGCGCAACCTGCGCGTGGTCGCCCGACGCATCGACACGTCGACGGGCGACGGCCGGAGACGCGGCGAGATCGCCGACCTCGTGGCGAGCATCGCCCGGGCCACCTCCGCCCTCGGCGACTCGATCGAAGCCATCGAGCTGATCCCGGTCGCGCAGGATGCCCTGACCGCCGTCGCCCGGAGGCTCGACCCCCGCGCGGTCCTGCCCGGCGCTCCCGTCGGGGAGACCGTCGTCGTGGTGATGCTGCGGCCGCTCGTCATCGACCTGCTCATGGCGACGGGGCTCGACCACGAGGCGGCGCGGGAGCGGCTCGCGCCGGTGTGAGGTTTGGTGCGCTCCGCGGAGCGCGGGTCAGCGCGGCAGCGGAGCGACGGCCTCCCACGGCACGCTGATCTCCCCCAGGCGCCAGCGTGTGCGGCCGTGCAGCACGGGCCAGCCCTCGGCCCGGAGCGCCTCCACCGTGGCGACCCAGCGCTGCACGGGGGAGTAGACGGCGAGGGCCGCGTTGTAGCGCCAGTGCCGGTCGAGCGAGACGAGCAGATCGTGGATGCGTTCGCCCTCGACGTTGCGATGGATCAGGGCCTTCGGCAGGCGCTCGGCGACGACGAGAGGCGTCTCGAGCGACGCGAGGCGGAGGCTGGCGGTGAACGTCCGCGGTCCCTCCGCCGAGACGTCGATCCACGAGGCCACACGCCCGACCTCGTTGCAGGTCCCCTCGACGAGCACCCCGTCGGGGGCGAGCCGGGAGGTCATGAGCGCCCACGCCTCTCCGACGTCGGCCTCGTCGTACTGCCGCAGGACGTTGAGGGCCCGGATGACGGCCGGCCTCCGCCCGCCGTCGAGGGGGACCTCGAAGCCGCCCAACCGGAACGTCACCCCCGGCCGCGCCGAGAGGCTCGCCACCCGGACCCGCTCCGGATCGATCTCGATGCCGACGACCTCGACGTCCGGCCGCACGCGGCTCAGCCGCTGGTGCAGCTCGAGCGGGGTCGTGGCGCTCGCCCCGTAGCCGAGGTCGACCACGAGCGGGTCGGGCGCGTGACGGAACGCAGGATGCGCGGCGATCCACCGGTCGACCCGGCGGAGGCGGTTCGTGCCGGTCGTCCCGCGCGTGATCGACCCGATTGGCATGGGCACAAGTCAAGCATCCCGGCGAGGCACCTTCGATAGGATTCCGACATGACTTCGACGCTCATCCTCCTCCGGCACGGCAACAGCGAATGGAACCAGAAGAACCTCTTCACGGGGTGGGTCGACGTGAGGCTGAGCGAGCAGGGCGTCGCCGAGGCGAAGCGCGCGGGCGAGCTGCTCCGCGACTCCGGCCTCAAGCCCGAGATCCTCTACACGTCGCGTCTGACCCGCGCCATCCAGACCGCCGACCTCGCGCTGGAGGCGGCCGACCGGCTCTGGATCGACGTCAAGCGCTCCTGGCGTCTCAACGAGCGCCACTACGGCGCGCTCCAGGGCAAAGACAAGGCAAAGACGCTCGAGGAGTACGGCCCCGAGCAGTTCCAGACCTGGCGTCGCTCGTTCGACGTGCCGCCGCCGCCCCTCGACGACGACAGCGAGTGGTCGCAGGCCCACGACGAGCGCTACCGCGACCTCGGCGTCGACGCCCCGCGCACGGAGTCGCTCAAGCTCGTGATCGACCGCATGCTCCCGTACTGGGAGAGCGACATCACCAAAGACCTGGCCGCCGGCAAGACGGTCCTCGTCACGGCGCACGGCAACTCGCTGCGCGCCCTCGTGAAGCACCTCGACGACATCGGCGACGACGAGATCGCCGAGCTCAACATCCCCACGGGCATCCCGCTCGTCTACGAGCTCGACGACGACTTCCGTCCCACCGGGCCGGCCGCGTACCTCGACCCCGAGGCGGCTGCCGCCGGTGCCGCTGCCGTGGCGGCGCAGGGCAAGAAGTAGGCTGCGCGTCGGCGTTGCCCCCGCTAGACCCTCGCGCTCGGCTGCGGCGGTGGTCCTAGGCGGGGTGCGGCGTCCGAGCGCGAGGGTCTAGCGACGGACGGGTAAAGGCCGCCGCCGACGTCACACGAAGAGCGCGCTGATCTCCTGCACGAGGGCGTCCATGTCGACGGTCGCGAGCGACCCGACCCGGACGACGGGCCAGTCGCCGATCGCGGGCACGTCGGCGCAGCGGACCTCGACGAGGCGCGGCGCGCCGGCTGCGGCCAGCGGGGCCAGGACGGCGTCGGCGTCACCGGCGTCCCAGGTCGCGTCGATGACGACGCCGGCCTCGACGAGCGCGGCGGTGCGCCAGACGGTGTCGATGGCGAGGGCGCGGATGCCGGCGCGCGGCGCCACCGGTCCGGTCTGCTGTGTCAGGGCATCCTGCAGTTTCGAGGGCTGGAGAACGGGACAGCCGAGCAGGATGCCCAGCGCCGACGCGATCTCCGTCTTGCGGGGGTCGGGGGAGCCGTTGACGAGAATCGCGACCTGAGCCATGCGTCCATCCTGCCGGATCCGGGGCGACGCCTCGGCCGATGGCTCTTGACATTCAATCGATCGCTTGAATAAAGTCGGCAGCGTGTCCACCACCGTCGCGTCCACCTTCGCCGCTCTGGGCGATCCGGTCCGCCGAACGATCGTCGACCGGCTGGCCGAGTCCGATGCGACCGTGGGCGAACTCGTGGCGCTCTTCGACATCTCGTTCCAGGCGGTCTCGCAGCACGTCGCCGTCCTGGAGCGCGCCACGCTGGTCAGTCGACACCGGGTCGGCCGCACCCGTCGCGTGCGGCTCGAGCCGCAGCCCCTCGACGAGGCGCTGACCTGGATGGAGTCGCGGCGACAGCGGCTCGAGGAGCGGTACCGCCGCCTGGACGCGGTCCTGGCGGACATGGCCGACGACGCCGGACCGGACACCACGGCGCGCCCGGACACCACGCCACTCCCCGACACCATGGGACGACCCGGTCGCGCATCGACAGCCACTTCGACGAAGGAGACGAAGAAATGACCGACGACGACACCCGGCACGAGCACGACACCCCTGCCGAACCCGACGCCCGACCCGGGCACGACGTAGCATCGCAGCGAGGCACGACCCACGTCAGGTCGGGCGCGCAGACGATCTCGCATCGGCGCGAATTCGACGCGCCGGCTTCTCGGGTGCAGCGGGCGCACACCGATCCGGCCCTCTTCCCGCGGTGGATGGGGCCGCGGGGGACGACCGTGCGGCTCGACAGGTTCGAGGCCGTGACGGGCGGCGCCTTCCGGTACAGCGTGGTGGGCGGGGACGGTGCCGCCTGGACGTTCTTCGGGAGCTATCACGAGGTCCGCGACGGACTCGTGACGCACACCTGGCAGTACGAGGGCGAGACGGACGTGTCGCTCGAGACCCTGCGTTTCCGCGACCTCGCCGGGGGCCGATCCGTGCTGGAGGTGACCTCGGCGTTCTCCTCGGAGGCCGCGTGCGAGGCGATGGTGGCGAGCGGGCTCGACGGCGGCATGGACGAGAATTTCGCCCGGCTCGACGAGGTCCTCGCCGGCTGACGCCGCCCCGAGGCTGATCCGGCACAGCCGGCTGACGCGGCCCGGCGTCACCGCACCTCAGAGCAGCGGCCGCACCTCGACGCGGCGGTTGCAGGCCTCCGACGCCTCTGCGGCGAGGGCCAGGGCGGCGTCGGCGTCCTGCGCCTCGATCACCCAGAAGCCGCCGACGTTCTCGGCGGAGTCCGACAGGGGCCCGGAGGAGGACTCCCCGCGCCCGCCCCGGTTGTCGAGCACGGTCGCCTCGCGGGGCGCGCTGAGGCCGCCCGCGAAGATCCAGTGGCCCTCCCGCACGAGGCGCTCGTTGTACTCGTGGATGGCCGCCGCCTCGGGCGGGGTCGCGGATCCGGCGTGGTCGCCGCGGACCCCTCCCGGGAGGAAGGTCTCGACGACCGAGAAGAGGAACTGCACCGGTCGCCCCCGTCAGGCCCGCGGCAGGGCGCGGACGCTGTTGTTGCGGGCGTCGTGCGTCAGCTCGACGAGGCCCAGCTCCTCGAGCAGGGGCGGGAGGTACATGCCGAAGCGTCCGCGGTAGCCGTTCCGGAGCCCGTACCAGCCGCCGACGGGGTTCTCCTCGGAGCGGCCCCACGCCTCGACCGTGCCCTCCGCCGCCGGCTTCTTCTCGTCGGCCGCCCCGAGGGGGACCCAGTCGCCCCTCTCGAGGAGGAAGGCGTGCAGGTCGTCGATGGCGCGGGCGTCGTACTTCAGGGTCGTCGACCCGACCTGGCAGACGATCGTCGGCGGGGTGGCGGCGTCGTCGACGTACATCGTGTAGGCGGAGGTGCCCGGCGCGGTGGTGAGTGTCCAGGGGTCGTCTTCGACGCCTCGTCCGGGTGCCATGGTTCGTCCTCTCGCGAGCGATCCGGGTCGCAGGATGCCCGGCCGTCCCCGCACGACCGCCCGGTGCCGCCGAGTCTGATCCTCCCGCCCCCGCCCGTCAAGGCCCCGCGTCGTCCCGGCCGAACCCCCGTCCGTCCCGGCCCGCACCCCCTTCCGTCCCCGCCGCACCCCCTTCCGTGCCGACGCACCCTCTCGCGGGAGGGTTCCTCGCCCGGAACGGGGGTGCACGTCTCCCGGCGGGGGCGCGCCCGCGGTCAGCGGCTCCAGCGGAACAGGAGGTAGCGCCCCGTCGGCGACACGGCGACGCGCGCGACTCCGGCCGAAAGCGTCCTCAGCCACGCCCGCGATCCCGCCGAATACGCGAGCGTGTCGACCTCGACGGCGCACGCTCCCGTGCGATCGACCACGGCCGCGAATCGCGAGGGCGTCGTGGCGTCCTGCCACACGCGGAAGCCGCGCCTGCCGGTGACCGAGCCGAAGCTCCAGCGCAGGTGCCCGGGTGTCGTGTGGAGGAAGGGGAGCGCCTCGTCGTAGGAGCCGGCGGCACCGTGGCTCCTGCCGGGCAGGAGGTCGGTGACCGGCAGCTGCGCCACACCGCAGCCGTCGGGGAGGGCCGCATCGGCCCGGGCCACGAAGGTGCGCACGTCGGAGTCCGACACGGGATCGATCTTGACCACGCGCGTCACGGCTCCGACCTGATCGACGAGAGCCGCGACGACGACGAGGCCGACGATCGCTCCCCGGACGAGGCGTCGCCCGGGAACGGCTTGCAGCGCGAGCCCGGCGATGCCGAGCCCGAGGAGGGCCAGCAGGATGCTCAGCCGCGCCCAGGCTCGGATCTCCGGCCCCGCCACGTAGGCAACGACGACGCCGAGGCCGCTCGAGACGAAGAAGAGCCCCACCCAGACGGTCGACGTCGCGAGGGTCGAGAGTCGCGGGTCGGCGAGGAACGCGCCGAGACCGGACGCCTCTCCCGTCGGCACCCGTCGAAGGCGCGATCCGAGGAGGACTGCCGCGATGCCCACGACGAGGCCGGCCGCGGCGAGGAGCGATACCCCGGGGCTCTCCGTCGTGTGGAGCGTGAAGGTCCCCGCCAGATACTTCGCGGTGATCCGCGGGAGCAGCGGGATCCCCGATCCCTGCCAGGGCAGGAGCACGGTGACGATCTTCCCGGCGTAGAGCTCCGATTCCCCGATCGTCCGGCCGGTGAAGTACGGGGCGAAGCGCTCGCCGAAGGAGCGGCCGAGCGTGAACAGTGCGAGGGCCACGAAGAGCGAGAGGAAGCCGATGGCTGCGGTCGGCGCGAGGCTCGATGACCGGCGGGGCCGCGCGAGGAGGTCCGGGAGCGTCCCGGCGAGCCAGGCTCCGCCGACCGCGATGACGGCGAAAACGAAGTAGTAGGGACCGGTCGTCGCCACGAGGAGGCCGAGCAGAGCGCTCGGTGCCGTGGACCGCAAGGTCCGGGATCGTCGCGATCCTGCGGACTCGCTCCACCTCCGGAAGGGATCCGTCGATCGCCCGGCCGCGACGAGGATCAGGATCCCGATGAGAGGAACGGCCCAGAAGCCGGCGAGGAAGTAGTGCCCGTACCCGATTCGGAGGAAGTGGTACGGCATGAGGCTGAAGAGGACGGAGGCCAGGACGGACCGCAGCCGGAGCGCGCGGAAGAAGAGGTAGGCGGTTGCCGCCGCACCCGCGAAAGAGAGGAGCGCGAAGACGTTCAGGAGCACGATCCCGTCCGGGGTCAGCGGCGCGAAGAGCCGGAGACCGACGACGGACGCGAGGTCGACCTGCCCCGTGAAGAACACGTCGAGCCCCCGGGGGAACCCGAGGTTCCGGTTCGTCGCGTACGAGAGCGAGGGCTTCGCGCAGGAGCCGCGGTGCCCTTCGGCGGGACACCGGCGGCCGAGGCGTCGCGGGTCGGATCGTGGAGGTCTGGCTGGTCACGCGGCGTCCTGTTCCACCCCCGTCGTTCGCGGGCCGGATCAGTTCAGCAGGGGACCCGTCTCTCGGGCGTTCGCGCTTTTCGAGATGTTTTCGAGAGGTCCCCCGCCGGGGAACACCACCTCGACGACGAGGCCGTCCGGCCTGCCCGCCTGGAGCAGGAGCCGCGCGTCGTGTGTCTCGACGATGCTCTTGACGAGGGCGAGACCGAGGCCGTGCCCCCCGGTGGCGGCACCGCTCGCCGTGCGGAGCGCGGTGCGGTGGAACGCCTCGGTGAGAAGCGGAACCGTCGCCTCCTCGATCCTGGGTCCGCTGTTCGACACGCGCAGGACGACTCCGCCCGGCTCGCGGCCGACGGCGACGTGCAGGTCGCCGCCTCGGCGGTTGTGGCGCACGGCGTTCTGAACCAGGTTCCTCACGAGGAGCTGGAGCAGGACGGGATGACCCACCACGGTGGCCGAACGGAGGACCTCCGTGACGACGAGGGCTTCGTCGTCGATCGTCTCGGACTGGTCGGCGAGCTCGCGGCGGGCGAGCTCCGCGAGGTCGACATTTTCCGCGTGGTCGATCCGGTTGCTGCCGGCGAGATCGAGGAGCGCGCGCGTGATGTCGATGGTCCGGTCGTTCGTGATCGACAGGCGGTACAGGAGCTGCTCGACCTCCGGCGTCTGCTCGGATCGGCTCGCGACCTGGAGCAACGTCTTCGTCGTCGTGAGGGGTGTCCGGAGCTCGTGGCTGACGTTCGCGGCGAACCGGCCCTGAACGGCGAACGCCGCCTCGAGACGGTCGAGCATCCCGTCGATCGTGTCGGCGAGGACGCGGACCTCGTCTTCCGGGCCGTCGAGGGCGATCCGACGGTCGATGGACGCCCCGTCGAGGGTCCTGGCCGTTCGGACGATGTCGGTCAGGGGTTTCAGAGCCCGTCCCGCGACGAACCAGCCGACAGCGGCCCCGATCCCGCCGACGAGGACGAGTACGGGCACGGCGACCACAGCGAGGAGCTCCAGCAGGTCCCGCTTGTTCGAGACCATGATCGACGGCGTGCCCAGGACACCGCTCGGGTACTGACTCGACGTGAACGCGTAGCCGGGGATGAGGAGCAGGACGACGGCCACCGCCGCGAGCACGCTGAACCCGGTGAGCACGACGAGCACCGCGTAGGTGATGGTGAGGCGCAGCCTCAGAGTCACCCGGATCCGACGCCTCCGCTCACTAGGCACGGTCCGCCTCCCGGATGCAGTAGCCGACTCCGGCGACGGTCACGATCGGCGAGGGCGGGCCGAGCTTCCTCCGGAGGTTCGACATCGTGATCCTCACGGCGTTCGTGAACGGGTCGGCGTTCTCGTCCCACGCCTTCTCGAGGAGGGTCTCGGCGCTGACGACGCCGCCGTCGGCCCTCAGGAGGACCTCGAGGACGGCGAACTCTTTGCGACTCAGCCGCACGAAGCGCCCCTTCCGGTACACCTCGCGGCGGAAGACATCGACCGTCAGGTCGCCCGAGGTCAAGGTGGGTGGCACCGACTCCTTGGACCGGCGGTTCAGGGCCCGGAGACGCGCGACCAGCTCCTCCAGGTCGAACGGCTTCGCGAGGTAGTCGTCGGCCCCGAGCTCCAGCCCGTCGACGCGGTCCCGGAGAGTCCCGGCGGCGGTCAGCATCAGGATGCGCGGGGGACGCTGGGACGCCACGAGGCGACGGCAGACCTCGTCGCCGTGGATCCCCGGCAGGTCACGATCGAGGACCACCACGTCGTAGTCGTTCACCCAGGCCTTCTCGAGGGCCGAGGCGCCATCGAAGGCGAGGTCGGCCGCGATCGCCTCCAGCCGGAGCCCCGCCTGGATCGCCTCCGCGAGGAACACCTCGTCCTCCACGACCAGAGCGCGCATTCGTCGGTCCCTCCCGTGGCCGGAGCGCGGCCACTCTCCGTCTAGTGGACCACGGACGCCCTTTCGAAAACGTCTGCGAAAGGGAAGACGGCCCCGCAACGGCCGCCGGCGTGGGATGGCTCTCGGCGCTCGACCTCCGAGCCGGAAGGAAGCACCATGTCGAACCCCACACGCGACTCGGGACGGTCGCTCCTGCCCTCCCTCACCGGGCTCCGCTTCCTCGCGGCGTTCGTGGTCTTCGCCTATCACACCCGGAACATGGCCTATTTCTCGGGTCACGGGCAGGCCGCACTCGGCCTCGTCTTCGGCGCCGGCCCAACGGGTGTCTCCCTGTTCTTCGTCCTCTCGGGATTCGTGCTCGCCTGGTCGGACGACGGTTCGGGAACGTTCCGTGCATTCTGGCTGCGTCGTGCGGCGCGGATCGTGCCGACGCACCTCGTGGTCCTCGCTCTCGCCCTCCTGCTGGCGGCGACGATCCTGCCGAGCATCCGGACCGCCGACCCCTGGGCCGCTGTGGCAGACGGCCTCCTCGTGAGCAGCTGGAACCCGGTCTGGTGGCAGGCCGGCAATCCGGTGAGCTGGTCCCTGGTCTGCGAGGCCTTCTTCTACGCGGTTTTCCCCCTCCTGATCCGTGCCCTCCGCCCATTCGGGACCGGTCGGCTCCTGGCCGTCTTCGCGCTCGCCGTCGGAGGCGTCCTGGCGGTGGCGGCGGTCAACGACCACCTTCCGGCCGTGCTCGGGGCGAACAGCTCTCCGCTGGCCCGACTGCCGGAATTCGTCGTCGGGATCGCCCTGGCGCGCCTGCTCCGCACGGGAGCGTGGCGGGGCCCCTCGCTCGCGGTCGGCGTGCTCGCCGCGCTCGCCGGATACGCCGGAGCGTCGCTGGCGCCGACGTCGGCGTTCACGAACGCAGGCTGGACGGTGATCGGTTACGCCCTCCTCATCGCCGCCCTGGCACGCTGCGACATCGAGGGGCGGCGGACGCTCCTCGCCTCCCGCCCGCTCGTGAGGCTCGGGGATCTCTCGTTCGCCTTCTACCTCGTCCACGTGCTCGTCCTGCAAAGCATCGGTTCGCTCTGGCCGGGGCACCAGCCGACACTCGCCGCTGTGCCGGCCGCGCTGCTGACCCTCGCGGCCCTCGGCGTGGCGGTCACGGTGGCGCTGCTGCTGAACCGCGTCGTGGAGAGGCCGGGTCGGAGGCTCCTGCTGGCCCTTGCCGAGGGTCCGCGACCGGCGGTACGTCCAGACGAGCGGCCGGTGCGAGCTCACCGCATCGGCACGTGACTCGCCGACCGCCTACCGACGGGCGACGAGCGCCATCGCGTCGCGCCGCATCGTCACCGGGTAGTCGACGGTCGCCGTCCCGATCCGCACGAGTCTCTGGATCGTCTGCCCGGGCCAACCTGCGTCACCGCGCCGGCGGACACCGCACCGGCGGCCGGTGCGCAGGCGGCCTGTGCGCAGGCGGCCGGTGCGAAGGCGGCCGCACCGCATCAGGCGGCGTCGCGCTCCAGCACCGGCTCGCCGCGCGAGCCGTCGAAGCCGACCACGATCTCGCTCGAGGCGGATCGCGGATCCTGCGTGCCGGGGGTCGGGCTGTCTGAGGTCATGCCTCACGGTCGCAACGATCGACCCCGGTCGATAGGGCAGAAGGTCACTTGCGACGGGAAAGGCCCCGCCCGGACCGGAGTCCGAGCGGGGCCGTGCGCCTCGGCGCGAGGTGTTACTGACCAGCCTTGGCGAGAGCCTCGAGCGTGGGGTTGTTCGCGTACTCCTTCACCGCGTTCTCCTTGGTGATGAGGATCGGGGTGAGCTCGACGGCCGGGACCGTCTTGACGCCGTTGTAGTTGTTCTTCTTGTCGAGGACCGTCTTGGGGGTCTGGCCCTTCGACAGCGTGGTGACCAGGTCGACCGCGGCCTGAGCCTCGACGTCGGTGTTCTTGTAGATGGTCGAGTACTGCGTGCCGTCCATGATGAGCGGGATCGACGCGGTCTCGGAGTCCTGACCGGTGACGATCGGGACGGGCTTTCCCGCCGACTTCACGGCCTGGATGATGGCGCGACCCAGGGTGTCGTTGGGGGAGAGGACGCCGTCGAGCGCGGTCGAGCCCGAGTAGCTGGCCTGCAGGAGGTTGCTCATGCGGGTCTGGGCGTTCTGGGCGAGCCAGCCCTGGGTCGAGACCTGGGTGAACTTGGTCTGACCGGAGACGACCTTGAGGGTGCCGTCGTCGATCTTCGGCTGCAGGATGCTCATGGCGCCGTTGAAGAAGACCGGAGCGTTGGCGTCGTCGGGCGATCCGGCGAACAGCTCGACGTTGTAGGGACCGGAGGACTTCTTGGCCTTCATGCCGTCGAGGAGGGCCTGGCCCTGAAGCTCGCCGACCTTGAAGTTGTTGAACGCGACGTAGTAGTCGACGTTCGCGGTGCCGGTGAGGTTGCGGTCCCAGGCGATGACCGGGATGCCGGCGGCCTTGGCCTGCTTGACCTGCGTGCCGAGCTGCGAGCCGTCCTGAGCGGCGATGATGATCGCCTTGTCGCCCTTGGTGACCATGCCGGAGATCTGGCTCTGCTGGTCGGTCACCGTGTTCGACGCAGCGGCGTACTGCACGTCGGCCTTGAAGCCGGCGGCGGCGAGCGACTTCTCGAACGCGGCCTTGGCGAGGACCCAGTTCTGCGAGGTCTTGGCGGGGAGCGCGACGCCGATGGTCGAACCCTTCGGGATGGCGGCGGCGCCGCTGGATGCTCCCGAGCCACCGCGGGCCGTGCCGGAGCACGACGTCAGGGTGACGACGGTGAGGGCTGCGACGGCGACGCCGACGATGAGCTGTTTCTTCATTGAAATGCTTCTTTCATTTCTGGTGGGATGTGAGTGCGGGGAACGCACCCGGTTGCTGTGGGATGACTGGTGCGCATCCCGTATTTCTGCTGCTGTCGGACGCCCGCACGCGGGCGGATCGTCAGGGCAGCAAAACCTGTGAGTCGCTGTCGATCGACTGCGGCTGGGCGCCCTGGCCCTTGAGGCCGCCGGAGGTGGGGCCGTCGTCCTGCTTGTTCTTGCGACCGAAGCCGCGGGTCAGGTAGCCGATGATCGACGGGCGGCCCTGCGTCTTGTTGTAGACGTCGAAGGCGACGGCGATGAGGAGGACGAGGCCGCGGATGATCTGGACCAGGTTCGTGTCGATGCCCTTGAGCGAGAGGCCGTTGGCGAGGAACGCGAGGACGAGACCACCGATGATCGAGGCGATGACGGTTCCGACACCACCGGCGACCGCCGCACCACCGACGAAGACGGCGGCGATGGCGTCGAGCTCCCAGCCCGTGCCGTCGGCGGGGCCGGAGGACCCCGAATAGCCGACGAAGACCATGCCGGCGACGGCGGCGAGGACGGACATGTTCATCATCACCAGGAAGTTGACGCGCTTCGAGTTGACACCCGACAGGACGGCGGCGTTGGAGTTGCCGCCGACGGCGTAGAGGTGGCGACCGAAGGTGGTCGTGTTGGTGACGAAGCCGTAGACGATGACGAGGACGCCGAGGATGATCGCGACGATCGGGATGCTCGTGTTGGGGCGGCCCGAGGCGAAGAGGATCGTGGCGTAGGCCGTGATGCCGCCGAGGACGACGATGCGGACGATGCTGGTCCACAGCGGTGCCGGCTGGGCTCCCATGAGGACGCGGTTGCGGCGGCCGCGGAACTCGAAGACGACGATCGCGATGATCGTGACGACGCCGAGGATGAGCGTTCCGTTGCTGTAGCCGGAGTTGGGTCCGAAGTCGGGGATGTAGCCGCCGCCGACGTTCTGGAAGCTCTGGGGGACGGGGACCGCGGTCGAGTTGCCGATGATCTGGTTCGCACCGCGGAAGATGAGCTGGCCGGCCAGCGTCACGATGAACGCGGGGACCCGGACGTAGGCGACCCAGAAGCCCTGCCAGGCCCCGACGAGCGCGCCGACGACGAGGCCGAGGATGATCGCGAGCCACCAGGAGAAGTGCCAGACGGCCATCGCCTGGGCGACGATGATGCCGACGAACGCGGCGACCGAGCCGACCGAGAGGTCGATGTGGCCGGCGACGATCACCATGACCATGCCGATCGCGAGGATCAGGATGTAGGAGTACTGCTGGAAGACGTTGATCACGTTCGCGGGCTCGAGGGTGATGCCGCCGGTCCAGATCTGGAAGCCGATGATGATCACGATCAGCGCGATGATCATGCCGTACTGGCTGATCCCACCACCCTTGTTCCCCAGGATGCTGTCGATGTTCTTCTTGATGTTCGTCATCGAACCGTGGTCCTTTTCGAGGTCATGCTCACCATCAGCGACTCGGGGTTCGCTTCGGCTGCGGTCAATTCATTGGTGATGGAGCCCTCGAAGATCGTGTAGATCCGGTCGGAGAGACCCAGGAGCTCGGGGAGCTCGGAGGAGATGAGGATGATGCCCTTGCCCTGGGCGGCGAGGTCCTGGATGATCCCGTAGATCTCGAACTTCGCGCCCACGTCGATGCCGCGGGTGGGCTCGTCGAGGATGAGGAGGTCGGGGTCGGTGAACATCCACTTCGCCAGGACGACCTTCTGCTGGTTCCCGCCGGAGAGCTTGTTGACGCCCTGCTCGACCGAGTTCGCCTTGGTGCGGAGCGAGCGGCGGTAGCGCTCGGAGACCTCGTACTCCTCCACGGAGGAGACGACGCCGTTGTGCGTGATCTTCGGCAGGCCCGCCGCGACGGTGGAGCGCTTGATCGTGTCGAGGAGGTTGAGGCCGAGGGCCTTGCGGTCCTCGGAGACGTAGCCGATGCCGTTCTTGATGGCGCGGCCGACCGTGTCGGTGCGGATCTCGCGGCCGTCCTTGTAGACCTCGCCGGAGACCCAGGTGCCGTAGGAGTGGCCGAAGATGCTCATCGCGAGCTCGGTGCGACCGGCGCCCATGAGGCCGGCGAAGCCGACGATCTCGCCCTTGCGGACGAAGAAGTTCTCGTTCTTGCAGACCAGGCGCTCCGGGTCGAGCGGGTGGCGCACCGTCCAGTTGCGGACCTCGAAGAAGGTCTCGCCGATGTTCGGGGTGCGGTCGGGGAAGCGGCTCTCGAGCGAGCGGCCGACCATGCCGCGGATGATGCGGTCCTCGTTGACGCCGTCGTTCTTCACGTCGAGCGACTCGATCGTCTTGCCGTCGCGCAGGATGGTGATGGTGTCGGCGATCTGCTCGATCTCGTTCAGCTTGTGGCTGATCATGATCGACGTGATGCCGCGGCCCTTCAGGCCGACGATGAGGTCGAGGAGGTGCTGCGACTCCTGCTCGTTGAGCGCCGCGGTGGGCTCGTCGAGGATGAGCAGCTTGACCGACTTGTTGAGCGCCTTGGCGATCTCGACGAGCTGCTGCTTGCCCACGCCGAGCGACTTGATCTTGAGGTCGGGGTCCTCGGCGAGGCCGACGCGGGCGAGGAGGTCCTTCGCGCGCTTCTGAGCCTCGACCCAGTTGATGACCCCGCCGCGACCGGGCTCGTTGCCGAGGAAGATGTTCTCGGTGATCGAGAGCTCCGGCACGAGCGCGAGCTCCTGGTGGATGATCACGATGCCCGCGGTCTCGGACTGCTTGATGCCCGAGAACTGGGCGACCTGCGACTCGTAGACGATGTCGCCGGTGTACGTGCCGAACGGGTAGACACCCGAGAGCACCTTCATGAGAGTCGACTTGCCCGCACCGTTCTCGCCGCAGATCGCGTGGATCTCGCCGGCCTTCACGGTCAGGTTCACGTCGGAGAGGGCCTTCACACCGGGGAATTCCTTGGTGATCGAGCGCATCTCGAGGATGGTGGGTTCACCAGCCATTGTGCACCGCCATTTGTTTGCTAGACGTCGTTGTCGGGTTGGGCTTGAGTCCGCCCCGCTGGGCCGAGGGCCCGAAGAAGTGGGCTTCTCAGCCCGGGATCACATTAGGCCGAGAAGGGCCTGAGGTCAAAAGGTTAACGCAACGAATTTGTAACGGCTTCAGGAGTCGGTCGTAAGAGAGCGCTCACATTTCGCGTGACCCTTGATTTTCCGGGCCTCGCGGGGGTGGTGACGCGGTCAGATGACGCGGACGGCGGCCTGGTGGTAGACGAGGGCCGCGGCGCCCAGGGCCTCGCCCCGATCGTCGAGGGTGGAGGCGACGATGGCCGTGGCGTCCTTCACGAGGGGGAGGACGTGCCGCCCGAACGAGCGGTTGATGGGCTCCAGGATGAGGTCGCCGAGCGCGGCGAGCGGGCCGCCCAGCACGATCACCTCGGGGCTCAGGATGCTCGCGAGGTCGCCGACGACCCGGCCGATGAGGCGTCCGGCGTCCTCCACGACGCGCATGACGGCGACGTTCTCCTCGAGCGCCGCGGCGACGAGGTCCTCCGTCGTCGTGATCGGCGTCACGGAGCTCAACCGGTCGAGCATCGCGGTGATCGACGCCTCGGCCTCGAGGCAGCCCCGGTTGCCGCAGCGGCAGGCCGTGCCGTCGGGGACGACCTGCACGTGACCGACCTCGCCCGTGACTCCGATCGCCCCGTTGAAGGGCTGCCCGTTCAGGATCAGGCCAGCCCCGATCCCGCTGCCCACCTTGAGGTAGACGAGGTTGGTGACGCCTCCGTACGGCCCCCAGATCGTCTCGGCGACGCTCCCGAGGTTGGCGTCGTTGTCGAGCACGACGGGCACGCCGAGGCGGTCCTCCAGCTCGACGACCACGTCCACGAAGGCCCACTCGGCCCACACCGTGCCGATCACGGGCATGAAGTCGCGGCGGTCGATCGACCCGGGGATCCCGACCCCGACACCGCTCAGGGCCTCCCAGGAGGTGCCGGTCTCGTCGAGAAGGCGGGTCAGCACGTCCTTGGCGAGGTCGAAGCCGTCGCGGGGGTCGTACTTCTGCGGGAGCACGATCGACTCCTCGGCGGCGATCGTGTAGTCCGGGTAGACGAGCACGACGCGCAGGTGCCGCCGACCGAAGCCGATGCCGGCGGCGACGGTGCCGTTGCTCGTCAGGAGCCGCACCGACACGGCGCGACGGCCGGAGCTGGTCGTCGGCGTGAGGCTGACGAGACCGTTCTTCGCCATGTGGCTGACGATGTTCGAGATCGTGGCGGTGCTGAGGCCCGTCCGGCGCGCCAGATCGGCCTGCGTGGAGGCGCCCACCTTGACGAGGGCCTCGACGACGCGCTGCTGGTTGCGCTTGCGGAGGGACGTTTGCGAACCGGGGCTCTGGCGAGCCACCGGACTCTGCCGTCGACCCGTCATTGGGTCTTGGAGATTTGACACCGTCGAATCATTGCCTCCCTGAAGTATGTCGTCAAGAGGTTAACGCAAAGCGTGATGCAACCGTGAAGGGCCCGGAAACACGCGCGAGGCGTGCGTCCGGGCCCTTCGACGGCAGGATGCGGGGCGCTCAGGCCTCCACGCCCACCCAGTCCCCCGTCGCCAGGTACTGGACCTTTTTGGCGATAGACACGGCGTGGTCGGCGAAGCGCTCGTGGTACCGGCTGGCCAGGGTGGCGTCCACCGTGTCGGCCGGCGCACCCTTCCAGGTCTCGCCGAGGACCTTGTCGAAGACGCTGAGGTGCAGCTCGTCGATCCGGTCGTCGTCGTTGCGGATCTCCTCGGCGAGGCTGACGTCCTCCGTTGTGAGGAGGAGCGTCAGCTTCTTCGCGATGGCCACGTCGAGCTCGCCGAGCTCGGTGAACGTCGGGCGGAGCGACTTCGGAACGACCTTCTCGGGGAAGCGGTAGCGGGCGAGCTGCGCGATGTGCTCGGACATGTCGCCCATGCGCTCGAGCGACGCGCTGATGCGGAGCGCGCTGACGACGATGCGCAGGTCGCGGGCCACCGGCTGCTGGCGGGCGAGGATGTCGATCGCGAGTTCGTCGAGGCTCACCGACAGCGAGTCGATCTTGTCGTCGTCGGCGATGACCTGCTCCGCGAGGCTCACGTTGGAGTCGTGGAACGCGCGCGTCGCGTTCTCGATCGAGACGGCCACCAGGGAGGCGATCTCGACGAGCCGCTCCTGGACCTCCTGGAGCTCTAGCTGGAATACCTCGCGCATTGTCTGTGTCGACCCTCTCGTCTCGGGACTCGCCTGCTCCGTGCAGGCCGCTGCCCGCGCAGTCCCGGCCACTGTCTCTCGCCGAGGTTAACGTCCGGTGATGCGCAGGCGAACTCTGTCCAACCTACAGCGGCGGCCGCGGCCCGCGGATTCGCGGGACATCTGCCGTTCACTACCCTGAACACTATGTACTCCCCCTGGCTGGTGCCGGTTTCCCTGGCACTCGGCATCGTGATCGGCGCGGGCCTCGTCCTCCTGATCGTCCTGGCCGTCGAGCGCGGGCGTCGCGCTCGCGCGCTCAGCGAGGTGAC
This sequence comes from Frondihabitans sp. 762G35, assembly GCF_002074055.1. NCBI lineage: Bacteria > Bacillati > Actinomycetota > Actinomycetes > Micrococcales > Microbacteriaceae > Frondihabitans > Frondihabitans sp. 762G35. Next base: position 451,620 of record NZ_CP014619.1, read on the forward strand.
GCTGCCGGAGGGGGTGGGCGCCGTCCTCGACACCGTCGACTCCGTGGGGTTCGTGGTCGATCCGTCCAACAACGTCCTCAAGTCGTCCGCGCTGGCCCTGGCGACGGGCATCGTGGCCGCGCACCAGATCGCGCACCCGGAGGTCGTCGCCCTGGTCGAGCGGGCCCGCGACTCGGACGAGCCGCTCTCGGAGGAGCTCGTGCTTCCCCGGAGCCTCCGAGAGGAGACCAACCTCCGGATGCGCGTGCGCGCCTCGCGTCTCGGCAGCCGGTTCGTCCTGGTGCTCGCCGAGGACCACACGGAGACGCACCGGCTCGAGGAGGTCCGCCGCGACTTCGTGGCGAACATCAGCCACGAGCTGAAGACCCCCATCGGTGCCGTGGGTCTCCTCGCCGAGGCGCTCGAGTCGGCGTCCGACGACCCGGAGCAGGTCCGCTACTTCGCCAAGAGCCTCACGCGGGAGTCTTTGCGTCTCGGGCGCCTCACGCAGGACATCATCGAGCTCTCGCGCCTGCAGTCGGCCGACCCGCTGTCGGGCCCGTCCCTCGTGGACGTGCGCACCGTGATCCGGACCGCCGTCGAACGGAACCGCGTCGAGGCGGACGCGCGCGGGATCGAGATCGTCACCCGCGGCGGAAAGCACGCGTCGGTCGTCGGCGACGCCGACATGCTCGCCGTGGCCGTCCACAACCTCGTCGCGAACGCCGTCCACTACTCGCCGGACGGATCGCGCATCGGGATCGGCGCCACCGTGACCGACCAGGGCGTCGTCGAGATCGCGGTCACCGACCAGGGCGACGGCATCGCCGACGTCGAGAAGGAGCGCATCTTCGAGCGCTTCTACCGCATCGACCCGGCCCGGTCGCGCCGGACCGGCGGGACCGGCCTCGGCCTCGCCATCGTCAAACACGTCGTGCAGAATCACGGGGGCGACATCCGCGTCTGGTCGCAGCTCGGATCCGGCTCCACCTTCACCATCCGACTCCCCGAGGCCTCGACGGCTTCGGTCCCCGTCCGAGGAGAACCGCAATGACCCACATCCTGATCGTCGAAGACGAAGAGAGCCTCAGCGAGCCGCTGGCCTTCATCCTGGAGCGCGAGGGCTACCAGGTCTCGGTCGCCGACGACGGACCCAAGGCCCTGGTCGCGTTCGACCGCGACGGCGCCGACCTCATCCTGCTCGACCTGATGCTGCCCGGGCTGCCCGGCACCGAGGTGTGCCGCGAGCTCCGCAACCGCTCGCAGGTGCCCATCGTCATGCTCACCGCCAAGGACAGCGAGGTGGACATCGTCGTCGGCCTCGAGCTCGGAGCCGACGACTACGTGACGAAGCCCTACTCGACCCGGGAGCTGCTCGCCCGGATCCGCGCCGTCCTCCGGCGCCGGGTCGACCTCGAGGAGCTGAACGACGCGATCCTCACCGCCGGCGACATCTCGATGGACGTCGAGCGCCACGTCGTGACCGTCCGCGGCCGCGACATCGCCATGCCGCTCAAGGAGTTCGAACTGCTGGAGCTCCTGATGCGCAACGCCGGCCGCGTGCTCACCCGCGGACAGCTGATCGACCGGGTCTGGGGCTCCGACTACTTCGGCGACACGAAGACGCTCGACGTCCACATCAAGCGGATCCGATCGAAGATCGAGGCGACGCCGTCGGAGCCGGTGGCGCTCGTCACCGTCCGCGGCCTCGGCTACCGCATCGAGGCCTGACGCCTGCGCGCAATTAGCGCGGTACCACGCGCAAAACCCTCGCGTTCGGCTGCGGCGGTGGTCCTAGGACCACCGCGACGGCCGAACACGAGGGTTCAGCGGAGGAGGAGTGACCCGCTCAGCTCGTGGGAGCGGGGGAGGGCTCGGAGGACGGCACCTGCACGGGCACGCTCGACGGCGAGACGGAGGGCAGGAGCGTCTTGTACTGCGGCAGGGACCCGTCGAGCACCGGGATGTCGAAGTTCTTGCCCGACTGGGTGCCGTACTGGACGAAGACCCGGAGCAGCGATCCGGGCTGCTCGCCGATGCCGTCGAGGATGACCTGCTCGTCGCCGCCGGCCGTGCCGCGGCTGACCGTGCTGTTCGCCGGCACCGGGATCGTCGCCGTGGCCGTGCTGCCGAGCGACTTGTACTGGAACGAGACGTCCTGGTCGGTCGACGACGTGTTGATCAGCGTGACGCTGAGGCTGCCCTTGTCGCCGCTCTCGGTGAAGACGATGGCGTTGCGGATCTGGATGGCGCCGAGGTTCGTCTCGAAGCCGTCGCTCGGGGCGTACTGCTCGGTGGTGGTCTGAGGGCTGATGAAGTTGCACCCCGCTGTAAGGACCATCACGGCTCCGGCCAGAACGACGGTTGCCGTGGTACGTGCTCTCACAGTTCCTCCAGATAGGGGTCTTCGTATGCCGTGCAAGCCTAGCCTAGAGCGGGGGAGCGCTCGGCGACCGGGCTCCTGGCCCCCATCCCGGAGGGGGTCCCCGTGGTAATCTGGCGGCCCCAGAAACGGAGCCCCAGCATGCAGTTCGAGGTCGGCGAAACGGTGGTCTACCCGCACCACGGAGCGGCGGAGATCACGGCGGTGACGACGCGCGTCGTCAAGGGGACCGAGCGGCTCTACCTGACGCTCCGGGTGATGCACGGAGACCTCGAGATCCAGGTGCCCGCCGAGAACGTCGAGATGGTCGGCGTCCGCGACGTCATCGGAGAAGACGGCATCCGGCAGGTCTTCGAGGTGCTCCGCACCCCCTTCACCGAGGAGCCGACCAACTGGTCGCGCCGCTACAAGGCCAACGTCGAGAAACTCGCCTCGGGCGACGTCATCAAGGTCTCGGAGGTCGTGCGCGACCTCTGGCGCCGCGACAACGACAAGGGCCTGTCGGCGGGGGAGAAGAGCATGCTCGCCAAGGCCCGCCAGATCCTGGTGTCCGAGCTGGCGCTGGCCGAGCACACCGACGAGAAGAAGGCCGAGAGCGTTCTCGACGAGGTCCTCGCATCGTAGGCGCGAGCGGCGAGCCGACGCGGGGGGTCGTCGTCGTCGCCGCCGGCAGCGGAACACGTCTGGCGCAGGGGCGCCCGAAGGCGTTCGTCGAGGTCGCGGGGCGGACCATCCTGGAGCGCTCGCTGGTCCCCATCCTGCGGTCGCCCGAGCCCTATCAGATCGTCGTCGTCGCTCCGCTCGACCTCCTCGCCGAGACACGGTCCCTCGTCGCGACCGTCGCCGGCGCGGCCGCGGGCTCGGTCGACGTCGTCGCCGGAGGCTTGACGCGGCAGTCGTCCGTCGCCGCCGGCCTCGAGGCGCTCGCCCCCGCGATCGACACCGTGCTCGTGCACGACACGGCGCGCTGCTTCACCCCGACCGCGCAGTTCGAGGCGGTCGCCTCCGCGGTCGAGCGACTCGGTCACGGCGTCGTCCCGGGTCTCCCGGTCAGCGACACGATCAAGCGCGTGGCCCCCGACGCGACCGTGGTCGAGACCGTCGACCGGTCGGAGCTCGTCGCCATGCAGACGCCGCAGGGCTTCCCGCGCCGGGCGCTCGCCGAGGCGTACGCCGCGGCCGGCGCCGAGCACACCGACGACGCCGCCCTCTTCGCCGCGGCGGGGCACCGCGTCACCGTGATCGCAGGAGACGCCTCGGCGTTCAAGATCACGACCCCGTGGGATCTCGGTCGGGCCGAACAGCTCGCGGTCGAGCAGGCAGGAGCCGCGCGGCTCGTGGCCGAGAATGCAGGAGCCGCGCGGGCCGGCACCGCCCGGCCTCGCCTCGAGCGCATCAGCACCGGGATCGGCATCGACGTCCACGCCTTCGACGACGGCCAGCCGCTCCGGCTCGGCCTGCTCGACTGGCCGGGCGAGGCGGGGCTCGCCGGCCACAGCGACGGCGACGCGGTCGCGCACGCGATCGTCGACGCCCTCCTCTCCGCCGCCGCGCTGGGCGACATCGGCTCCCGCTTCGGCACCGACGACCCGCGCTACGCCGGTGCCTCGGGCGAGGTCTTCCTCCGGGCGACGCTGGCCCTGCTCGACGAGGCGGGCGCCCGCGTCGGCAACGTCGCGCTGCAGATCGTCGGCAACCGGCCGCGCCTCGCGAAGCGCCGGCTCGAGATGCAGGAGTCGCTGGCCGGCATCCTGCGCGCCCCCGTCTCGGTCTCGGCCACGACCACCGACGGCCTCGGGTTCACCGGCCGGACCGAGGGCGTGACCGTGGTGGCCACGGCGCTCGTGCACCTCCCCGCCTGACGCGACGCCTCCGCACCCGCGCCCGCCCCGATTAGGCTGTGGCGGTGACCATTCGCCTCTACGACTCCCGCGCGCAGGCCCTCGTCGACTTCGTCCCGCTCGTGGACGGCGAAGTGGGGCTCTACGTCTGCGGGCCGACGGTGCAGTCGTCGCCGCACATCGGTCACCTCCGCTCGGCGCTCGTCTACGACCTCTGGCGGCGGTGGTTCTCGCACAGCGGCCTCCGCGTCACCCTGGTGCGGAACGTCACCGACATCGACGACAAGATCCTGGCCCTCGCCGCGGAGACGGTCTCGGAGAGCGGTGGCGAGGAGTGGTGGGCCCGCGCCTACCGGTACGAGCTCGAGTTCTCGGCGGGGTACCGGGCCCTGGGCATCCTGCCCCCCACCTACGAGCCCCGGGCGACCGCGAGCGTCACGGAGATGCAGACCATCATCGCCCGCCTGATCGAGCGCGGCCACGCCTACCCGGCCGCCGACTCCTCCGGCGACGTCTACTTCGACACGGCCGGCTGGCCCGCCTACGGCGCCCTCACGCGGCAGAGCCTCGACGACATGGCGAGCGCGCAGGACGCCGACCCGCGCGGCAAGCGCGATCCCCGCGACTTCGCCCTCTGGAAGGGCACGAAGGAGGGCGAGCCGGAGTCGGCGAGCTGGGAGTCGCCGTGGGGCCCCGGGCGTCCGGGCTGGCACATCGAGTGCTCGGCGATGTCGCGGCGCTACCTCGGCCCCGAGTTCGACATCCACGGCGGCGGCCTCGACCTGCGCTTCCCGCACCACGAGAACGAGCTCGCCCAGTCGACGGCCGTGGGTGACCCCTTCGCCCGGCACTGGCTGCACAACGGCCTCGTGAACGTCGAGGGCCAGAAGATGTCGAAGTCGCTCGGCAACTCCCTCTTCGCGTCGGAGTTCCTGGAGCGGGCGCGGCCGGTCGTGGTCCGCTACTTCCTCGGTGCCGCTCACTACCGCTCGACGATCGACTACCACGAGGGAGCCCTCGAGGAGGCCGAGGCCGCTCTCGACCGCATCGAGACGTTCCTCCAGCGGGCCTCGAGGCGCCTCCTCGACACCCGCTTCGCCGGGGTCGGTTCGCGCGTCGTCCCCGACGACTTCGCCGACGCCATGGACGACGACCTCAACGTGCCCCAGGCGCTCGGGGTGCTCCACGACTCGGTCCGTCGCGGCAACGCGGCCCTCGACGACGACGACCTCGACACCGCCGCGCGGGAGTGGCAGCACACGCTGGCCATGGTCGACGTCCTCGGCATCGACCCGCTCGCCCCCGAGTGGCGCGGCTCCGACGAGGGCGCCGCACACCTGGCGCTCGGTACGCTCGTGGACAGCCTCCTCGAAGCCCGGCAGAGCGCCCGCCTCGCGAAGGACTTCTCGAACGCCGACCGCATCCGGGCCGATCTGGCCGCCGCGGGCATCACCATCGAAGACACCTCGACCGGATCGCATTGGAGCCTCACACAGTGAAGAACACCTCAGGAGAACGCAAGGGGCGCCCCGGGGCGGTCCGCCAGGGCGGCAAGGGCAAGCAGGTCGGTTCCGGCGGTCAGGGTCGCCAGGCCCTCGAGGGCAAGAAGCCCACGCCGCGCGCCGAGGACCGCCCGTACCACCCCGCGGGCAAGCGCAAGGCGGCTCAGGATCGTCTCGTCGCCGCTCGCGGCCGCGCCGGCACTTCCGCCGAGCGTCCGATCCGCCAGCAGCAGGTCGCCGGCCGGACGACGAAGCCCAAGGGCGACGAGAGCGAGATGGTCACGGGCCGCAACTCCGTGCTCGAGGCCCTGCGCGCGCGCATCCCCGCGTCGACCCTCTACCTGGCGGCCCGCCTCGAGATGGACGACCGCGTCAAGGAGGTCCTGACGCTGGCCACCCGCCGCGGGATCCCCGTGCTCGAGGTCATGCGCCCGGAGCTCGACCGGCTGACCGGCCCCGACTCCGTGCACCAGGGTCTCGCGCTCAAGGTGCCGCCGTACGAGTACGCCCACCCGATCGAACTGCTCGACCAGATCGAGCGTCGCGGCCAGAAGCCGCTGATCGTGGCGCTCGACGGCATCACCGATCCCCGCAACCTCGGCGCGATCATCCGCTCGGTCGCCGCGTTCGGCGGCCAGGGCGTCGTCGTGCCGCAGCGTCGGTCCGTCGGCCTCACGGCCTCCGCCTGGAAGACAAGCGCAGGAGCCGCGGCCCGCGTCCCCGTCGCGATGGCCGGCAACCTCACCCAGACCCTCAAGGCCTACAAGGAGCGCGGTCTCTTCGTGCTCGGTCTCGACGGCGGCGGCGACGTCAGCCTGCCCGGTCTCGAGCTCGCCGATCAGCCGCTCGTGATCGTCGTGGGCAGCGAGGGCAAGGGTCTGTCGCGCATCGTGACGGAGACCTGCGACGCCGTCGTCTCGATCCCGATCACGGCCTCGACGGAGAGCCTCAACGCCGGTATCGCGGCCAGCGTGACCCTCTACGAGATCTCGAAGCTCCGCGCGACTCGCTAGCGGCTCCTGCCCCTCACCCCTCACCCCTCACCCCTCACCCCGAGGGTACCGAGTGGACGGTTCTCGACGCGTTTCCCGCGGAAAACGTCGACACCTGTCCACTCGGCGCCTGGGGCTGACGGGCCGAGGGAGCGCGCGCGGGCTAGACCTTCGAGCGCCAGTCCTCGTCGGCGTCGTCGGCGACGGGCAGCGTGATCGACTCCGTCGCGGGAGCGATGACCATCTGCTCGTCGCGACGGTGGCGCAGCACGTCGTTCACGTACGAGGTCAACGCCTCGGCGATGGGCACGTCGCGCCCCTCGGCCTGCGACTGGTACCACCGGTGCTCGAGCAGCTGGTGGAAGACCTCCGCCGGCTCCAGCCGACCGCGGAGCTCGCGCGGGATCGACCGCACGACGGGCTCGAAGACCCGCGCCGCCCACTCGTGCGCCACCATCTCCTCGTCGAGGCCCGATCGGTCGTTCTTCATCCGGTAGGCGTCGAGGTCGTTCAGGAGGCGCCGGGCCTGGTTCTCCTGGGCGTCGAGCCCGGTGAGGCGCAGGAGCCGCCGCGAATGGTGCCCGGCGTCGACGACCTTCGGCTGGATGCGCACCTGCGTGCCGCCCTCGGTGGTCTTGATCGCGAGCTCCTCGATGTCGAATCCGAGGTCGTTGAGGCGCTCCACGCGGTCGTTGATGCGCCAGCGCTCGGAGTCGGAGAACTCCTCCGTGCCCGTGAGCTCCTTCCAGAGGCTGCGGTACTTGGCGACGATGCCGTTGGAGACGTCGACCGGGTCCATGTCCTCGTCGAGGCGTCCGCCGGCTTCCAGGTCGAGGAGCTCGCCTGCGATGTTGACCCGGGCGACCTCGAGGTCGTTCTCGCGCTGGCCGTTGGAGAGGCCGCCGGGGTAGAGCTTCCCGGTCTCGGCGTCGACGAGGTAGGCCGCGAAGGCTCCTGCGTCCCGTCGGAAGAGGGTGTTCGAGAGCGAGACGTCGCCCCAGTAGAAGCCGATGATGTGGAGGCGCACGAGGAGCAGGGCGAGGGCGTCGACGAGCCGTGCGGCCGTGTCGGGGCGCAGCGTCTGCGAGTAGAGGGCCCGGTAGGGGAGCGAGAACTTGAGGTGCCGGGTGACGAGGACGGGGTTGAGCTCGTTGCCGTCGTCGTCGCGGCGGTTCGTGATGACCGCGAGGGGGTCGACGCAGGGGATGTCCATGCGCTGGAGGGTGCGGAGCATCTCGTACTCGCCCTTGGCCATCTCGCCGGAGGTCTCCTTGATGGCGATGACGTAGCCGCTCAGGTAGGCGAACCTCACCAGGTGGCGGGAGATGCCCTTCGGCAGCGTCGCGATGGAGTCCTCGGGCCACACGTCGAGGGGGAGGTCCCACGGGAGGTCGAGGAGCGCGGGGTCCGCGGTGGCCGAGGTGATGTTGAGGGAGGTCACGGTGCTCCGATGTTAGTGCCGACGCGATCGGTGGACGAATGAGCCCGGACAGAGAAATGGCCCGGACGCGTGAGATGCAAGGCGGAGGAGGAAGCCGATAGTGGAACTATCGGCGACGACGACAACGCCGCAGGTCGCGCGACCGGGCCGTTTCGGCTACGCGGAGACGACGGCCTTGTCGCCGAGGCGGAGGCCCGACTCGGAGTCGAAGACGTGCACGTGGTGCGCCTGCGGGGTGATGAACACGGTGTCGCCGGCGCTGGCGTGCGCACGTCCGTCGACGCGGGCGACGATGTCGGCGCGCTGGCCGTTGACGTCGGCGTGACCGTAGAGGTAACCGTCGGCTCCGAGCTCCTCGACGACGTCGACGGCGACCTTGAGGCCCTCGCCGGTGGTCGAGACGACGACGTCCTCGGGGCGGATACCGACCGTGACCGACTTCGACGTGGCCTGGCCGAGGATGTCGCGCTCCACGGCGGCGACGCTCGTGCCGAACTGGATTCCCCCGTCGACGACGTCGGCGGGGAGGAGGTTCATGGCGGGCGAGCCGATGAAGCCGGCGACGAACACGTTGTCGGGCTTCTCGTAGAGGTCGCGGGGGGTTCCGACCTGCTGGAGGACGCCGTCCTTCAGCACGGCGATGCGGTCGCCCATCGTGAGGGCCTCGGTCTGGTCGTGGGTGACGTAGACCGTGGTGACGCCGAGGCGGCGCTGGAGCGACGCGATCTGCGTGCGGGTCTGGACGCGGAGCTTGGCGTCGAGGTTCGACAGCGGCTCGTCCATGAGGAAGACCTGGGGCTGGCGGACGATCGCGCGGCCCATGGCGACGCGCTGACGCTGACCACCGGAGAGGGCCTTGGGCTTGCGGCTGAGGTAGGGCTCGAGGTCGAGGAGCTTGGCGGCCTCGAGGACGCGGGTGGCGCGCTCGTCCTTGCCGACGCCGGCGATCTTGAGCGCGAAGCCCATGTTCTCGGCGACGGTCATGTGCGGGTACAGCGCGTAGTTCTGGAAGACCATCGCGATGTCGCGGTCCTTCGGCGGCACGTCGGTGACGTTGCGGTCGCCGATCAGGATGTCGCCCGAGTTGACCTCTTCGAGGCCGGCGAGCATTCGCAGGGTGGTCGACTTGCCGCAGCCGGAGGGGCCGACGAGGACGAGGAACTCGCCGTCGGCGACCTGCAGGTCGATCGAGTCGACAGCGGGGCGGGTCGAACCCGGGTAGAGACGGGTTGCTTTGTCGAACGTCACAGACGCCATGATGTTTCTCCTTCACCGGCAGGTACGTGCCGGACGATCCGTTGTGAATGGATGGCTGTCAACCAAGCGATGTCGCCGATGACCGCCTCGCTATTTCTAGCACACCGGACCGGTTGGTCGGGTCCTCTCACCCGGATGATCACCCCCGAACAGGGGTGACCCGATGCGGCCGCATCGATCTGCTTGGACTTTTCCCAGTGACTCCAAATACTGTTGACGAGGTTTCACACACGTGAATTCCCCTGACGCTGCGTTTCGACGCGGCGCGCGTTCCCGGAAGACAACGACACGGCCCCTCGGCGGAGACCGCGTATCGGAGACCTCGTTCCATGACTGACAGCGATTCTGACGACCAGCAGAACGGCGCACCCTCCGGTTCGTCCCGGGGCCAGCGCAGGGCCGCGGCCCGTGCGAAGGCCCAGGCCGCGCGTCAGCGCCAGAAGGCCCGCGCCAGGCGCGGTCGGTGGGCCATCCAGGGCGCTCTCGGCCTCGTGATCATCGCGGTCATCGTCGGGATCGTGCTCGTGGTCACCCAGTCCGTCCGTCCCGAGGGCCCCGGCCCGGCGAACATGGCCGGCGACGGCATCACCATCGGCCGTGACTTCAAGGCCGTGCCCGCCGATGCGCAGAGCGCCTCGGCCGCCCCCAGCCCCACCACGACGGCCGCGGCCGCCGACACGGTCAAGATCTCCGTCTACCTCGACTACCTCTGCCCGATCTGCGGCTCGTTCGGGGCGACGAACAACGAGTACATCAAGGGGCTCGTCGAGTCCGGCGCCGCGACGGTCGACTACCACCCCATCGCGATCCTGACCAACCAGTCGCTGGGCACGAAGTACAGCCAGCGCGCCGCCAACGCCGCGGCCTGCGTGGCCACGTACTCGCCCGACGCCTTCTTCGACTTCAACACGGCCATGTTCGCGAAGCAGCCGAAGGAGGGGACGGCCGGCCTGACCGATGCCGCGATCTTGACGCTGATCAAGGGCGTGCCGAAGATCACGCAGACCGACAGCATCGCGCGCTGCATCAGCGACAAGACGTACGTGCCCTGGGTCGTGAGCGCCACCCAGCGGGCGCTCGACGGTCCGATCGCGGGAAGTTCCATCGGCAAGGTGCAGGGCACGCCGACGGTCCTCGTCAACGGCCAGGAGTACAAGGCGACGACGCCCTTCACGACCGCGGAGTTCAGCAACTTCGTCGTCACGGCGGCCGGCAACAGCTACTCCGACACGGCGACCTCGAGCGCGACGCCCACGCCGACGAAGAAGTAGCGGCGACCGCCCCGACGCCTCGCCCGGTACGGTGGAGATCGAACCGCCGACGAAAGCAGACGATCCATGGGCCTCTTCCGCCGTACGAACGACCGTGACACCGCAGATCCTGCGGTCACGGCCGGAGCCCCGGGGCAGCGCCCGCCGCTGACCTGGAGTGCTCAGCGCACCATCTGGTCGGACGCCTTCGGGCGCCTCGCCACCCGCTGCCTCCAGATCATCCTCGTCCTCCTCGTGGCCATCGGCCTCGTCTTCGCGATGACGCAGCTCAGCCTCGTGGTGATCCCCGTCGTGCTGGCGCTGATCTTCGCCTCGGCGATGTACCCGTTCCTCGAGCTCCTCCGCCGCAAGGGCGTGCCCTCGATCCTCGCGACCTGGATCTCCCTCGTCGCGATCATCGTGATCCTCGGCCTGGTGGTGTTCCTCATCGTGGAGGCGGTGCAGAACCAGATCGGCTCCCTCGTCTCGCAGGCGTCGAAGGGCCTCGACCAGCTGCAGTCGTTCGTGAAGGACGGCCCGTTCCAGATCGGCGACGACCAGGTCCAGAGCGCCATCGACTCCGGCGTCAAGTTCCTGCAGAGCAGCTCGTTCTCGTCCGGCGCCCTTGCGGGCGTCTCCGCCGCCTCGAGCTTCGTCGCGGGTCTCGCGCTCTTCCTCGTCGTCCTCTTCTTCTTCATGAAGGACGGCCCGAAGATCTGGGCGTTCCTGCTCCGACCGTTCTCCGGAGACCAGTTCTCCCGGGCCGAGCGTGTCGGGGCCAAGACGGTCTCGACCCTGGGCGGCTACGTCCGCGGAACCGCGACGGTCGCTCTCGTCGACGCTCTCGGCATCGGGATCGGGCTCTTCGCCCTCGGGGTCCCGTTGGCGCTCCCGCTGGCGGTCATCGTCTTCATCTCGGCCTTCGTCCCGCTCGTCGGAGCGACGGTGGCGGGCATCCTGGCGGCCCTCGTCGCCCTCGTGGCGAACGGCCCCGTCGCCGCGATCATCGTCGTGGCCATCGTGGTCGTGGTCAACCAGCTCGAGGGCAACTTCCTGCAGCCGGTCGTCATGGCGCGGTCCCTCAAGCTCCACCCCCTCGTGGTGCTGATCGCGCTGACGGCGGGCACCATCATCGGCGGCATCGTCGGAGCGATCCTCTCCGTCCCGATCGCCGCCGTCGCCTGGGGCATCGTCACGATCTGGAACGGCGACGACACCCCCGCCGAGTTCGCGCGGCAGAAGCGTCCCGAGCGGCAGATGAAGTAGATCCCGAGCACGACGAAGCCCCCCGGAGGATCCTCCGGGGGGCTTCGTCGTGTCGCGGTCGGAACCTAGATCGTCGCGGTGTCGATCACGAAGCGGTAGCGGACCTTGCTGCCGACGACGCGCTCGTAGGCCTCGTCGATCGTCGTGGTGTCGCTCGCGTCGAGGACCTCGATCTCGGCGCCGATGTGGTGCTCGGCGCAGAAGTCGAGCATCTCCTGGGTCTCGCGGATGCCGCCGATGTTGGAGCCGGCGAGGCTGCGGCGGCCCATGATCAGCGATCCGGCGCTGAAGCTCTGCGGCTTCTCGGGCAGTCCGACGAACACCATGGTGCCGTTGAGGCGCAGGGTGCGGGCGTAGGCGTCGATGTCCATGTCGGCCGAGATCGTGTTGATGATCAGGTCGAAGGTCGAACGGAGGTCCTTGAAGGTCGACGGGTCGCTGGAGGCGTAGTAGTGGTCGGCTCCGAGCTTCAGGCCGTCCTCCTTCTTGGAGAGCGTCTGGCTGATGACGGTCACCTCGGCGCCGAGGGCGTGCGCGATCTTGACGGCCATGTGGCCGAGTCCGCCCATTCCGACGACGGCGACCTTCTTGCCGGGGCCGGCACCCCAGTGCTTCAGGGGCGAGTAGGTCGTGATGCCGGCGCAGAGGAGGGGCGCGGCCTCGTCGAGCGCGATGCCCTCGGGGATCGAGAGCACGTAGTTCTCGTCGGCGACGATCTGCTTGCTGTAGCCGCCGTAGGTGTCCTCACCCGTGTACTCGCGGCCGTTGTAGGTGGGCACGTTGCCCTTGACGCAGAACTGCTCCTCGCCGGCGAGGCAGTTCTCGCACTCGCGGCAGGAGTCGACGAAGCAGCCGATGCCGACGCGGTCGCCGACCTTGTGCTTCGTGACCTCGGCTCCGACCTCGGTGACGATTCCGGCGATCTCGTGGCCGGGGACCATCGGGAAGATCGCGGAGCCCCACTCCTCGCGAGCCTGGTGGATGTCGGAGTGGCATATGCCGGCGAAGGCGATGTCGATCTGGACGTCGTGGGCGCCGACGTCGCGGCGCTCGATGGTGGTGCGCTCGAATGCGGCACCCGCGGTGCGGGCGACGAGAGCGGGAACGGTGGTGGTCATGATTACCTCCGGGCAGACGGAACGGCCGGACGCAGGATGCACGCCGGCCGCCATTGGGGTGTTCGACAAGCCTACGACCGACGTGCAGTCGCCGCCCGGCGGTCTTTCAGCCCAGCAGGTGCGACTGGTGTACGAGCGCGGCGGCGCCGACGAGGGGGCTCTCGTCCGACAGGCCGGATCGGACGACCCGGACGCGCTTGGCGTAGCCGTTGTACGCGGCCTCCTCGATCACGGCGCGGACGAGGTCGAGGTAGTCGGCGCTCACCCGCGAGAATCCGCCGCCCACGGCGACGACGTCGAGGTCGAGGAGCGTCGTCACGGAGGTGATGGCCTCGCCGAGGGCCGTTGCCGACCGGCGGACGGCTGCCACGGCCAGGGGGTCGCCGGAGGCGTAGCCGGCGGCGAGGTCCTCGCCCCGCTCGCCCTGCCAGCCCTGCTCCCGAGCCCACGCGACCGTGTGAGGACCCGAACAAAGCACCTCGAGGGTCACCCGCTCCGAGGTCTCTCCCGGGGTCCGCGTCGCGATCTGGATCTGGCCGATATGGCCGGCGTTGCCGGTGCCGCCCGACAGGAGGCGCCCGTTGACGATGAGCCCGCCGCCGACACCGGTCGAGACGGTGACCGCGAGGGCGTTGTCGACGCCCTGCGTGGCCCCGACCCAGTGCTCGGCGAGGGCCAGGCTCACGCCGTCGAGCCGCAGGGTCACGGGTGCCGTGTCGGGCAGCGACTCGCCGACGAGGCCCGCGACGAGCTCGCGCAGCGGGTACTCGCGCCAGGCGGGGAGGTTGATGGGGGAGACGGTGCCGAGCCCGAGATCGACGGGACCGGCGCTGCCGATGCCGACCCCGATGATCCTGCCGTCTCCGGGCAGGACGCCCAGGGCGTGCACGACGACCGCGCGAACGGCCTCGGCCAGGTCGTCTGAGGAGGCGTCGGGCCCTGTCGGTTGCCGGTCGCGACTTCCCGCGAGGAGGAGCCCGGAGGCATCGACGAGGGCGGCTTCGACCTTGGTCCCGCCGAGATCGACGGCGAGCGCGAATTCAGTCACGGCGCCAGGCTACCGGCCCGCGGTCAGCGGCCTTCGGCGGCGCGCTTCGCGGCGCGCTCGGCGTTGCGCTCCTTGACGCGGAGCTCCTCGTCGCGGACCTGGGCGAGGTTGTACCGCTCCTGCGAGAGCCACCACGGCATCTCCTCGAGCAGCGCCGTGATCTCGTCGGTCGTGAGCGCCTCCTCGACGCCGCCGCGGGCGAGACCCGAGATGGTGACGCCGAGCTTGCGCGCCACCTCGGGGCGCGGGTGCGGGCCGGTGCGGCGGAGCTCCTGCAGCCACTCGGGCGGATTGTCGGACAGCTCGGCGAAGGCCTCGCGCGTGAGGGGCGTGTTCTGGAACTCCTCGGGCGTCGCGGGCAGGTGGATGCCGAGCTTCTTCGCCGCGGTGAACGGCTTCATGGTCTGCGACGTCTTGGTCGGCTTCGCGCGCGGCGTCTCCGGCTGGTCGCTGTTCTCGGTCGTCATCTGCCCAGGGTAGCGGCCCGGCCCCGGTAACCTGGCGTCTCGTCGGCGAACCGCCCGGCGTTCGAGCCACCGGCAGGGGAATCGTGAGCGATCAGAGAGCGGCCGGCGCCTTCCGCGTCGGCTTCGTGCCGGGCGTGACCCTGACGAAGTGGTCGCGCGTGTGGGAGGAGCGTCACCCGCGCGTGCCGCTCGAGATCTTCCACGTCGACGCCGCCGATCCCGCGCTGGCTCTCCGCGAGGGCCGGGCCGACGTCGTCTTCGCGCGGCTGCCGATCGAGGCCGACGGGTTCAGCGTCATCCCGCTCTACGACGAGCAGCCCGTCGCCGTCCTTCCGAAGGAGCACCCCCTCGCCGAGGCGGAGAGCGTCGTGCTCGCCGATCTCGCCGGCGAGAGGCGGTTCGACCAGGATCCGACCCTCGACCTCGTCGCGGCCGTGGAGGTCGTCGAGACGGGCGCCGGGGTCGCGGTCATGCCGCAGTCGCTCGGGCGCCTCTACGCGCGGAAGGGTGTCGTCTCCCGCTTCGTCACGGATCTGCCCGCGACGACGATCGCCCTCGTCTGGCCGGAGGAGGCGACGACCCCCGAGGTGGAGGACTTCATCGGGGTGGTGCGGGGCCGGACCGCGAACAGTTCGAGGGCGCGGCGCGACGAGTCCGAGGCTCCTGCCGCCTCGAAGACGGCGAAGAAGGGGGCCGCGGACCGCTCCGGCGGCAAGCCCGGATCCGCCGCCCGACCCGCTCGCGCTCGAGGCCCGCAGCGGGGCTCGGGGCGCGGGGGGAACCCGCGCGGCGGCACCCGCGGTAGACGGTCGTGACGCTCAGCCGAGGGCGGCGTCGGCGTTCCGCACGCGTCGGCTGAGCCCGACGACGGCCGAAGCGGCCACGATGAGCACCGCCATGCCGACGAGGGTGGCGGAGGAGCCGACGAGCCGTGCGACGGGCCCGACGACGATCTCGCCCAGTGGCATCCCGGCGAGGGAGGCCAGGGTGAGGCTCGCGTAGACGCGGGCCAGGTAGCTCCGCGGCACCTGGAGCTGCACCGTCACGTCGAGGGGGATCGTGAAGATCTCGAGCCCGACGCTGGCCGCGAACAGCGCGAGGCTCAGCCAGAAGAACCAGTGCAGCGGATCCACGCCGAGCGGTTCGACGAGCAGGATCAGGGCGAGGACTCCCAGGGGCAGCGCCATCGCCATCGTCCCGGTCGTCGCGACCGCGAGCCGCAGCCGCCCGCGCAGCGACCCCGCCACGACGGCGCCGACGACGAGCCCGAGGGTCTGCACCGCTCCGGCGAACCCCCAGAGGGCGGGGCCGAACGTCTCGCGGGCCGCGATCGGGCCCAGCACCTGGACGGCGCCCGCGAAGACGAACTGCGCGAGGAACGACAGGATCAGCGTCGAGAGCAGCCACCGCGTGCGGAGGACGAACGCGAGGCCCTCGAGCAGGTCCCGAGCGAAGGAGCCGCCGCGCACCGCCCCGATGGCGTTCCTCGGGAGGCCGGCGAACGCCACGAGGGCGCTGGTGAACAGGAGGGACCCGACGGCGAGCGCGATCTGCGACGAGAAGGCCGCGACGAGGGCCCCACCGATCGCCGTCCCCACGATGAGGCCGATGTTCATGCTGACCCGGTTGAGCACGGTGGCGTCGCGGATCAGCTGGTCGCCGACGAGCTCGCGGAGCAGAGCGCTGGTCGACGGCGAGAAGTACGCGGCGCCGACGCCGTTGAGCGCGCCGAGGACGGCCAGGAGCGGGAGCGTCCCGAGTCCGCCCGCCAGGAGCAGGGCGCCCACGGCGAGCGACAGCGCCGAGACGACCGAGGAGCCCACGGCGATCAGCCGCTTCGGCAGCCGGTCGGCGAGGACCCCGCCGAAGAGGATCAGCAGGAGGTTCGGAAGAGACCTCGCCGCCACGACCAGGCCGAGCTGCACGGCGTCCGCTCCGAGGTCGAGCGCCGCGAACGCGAGGGCGACCGGGCCGATCCCGCTGCCGACCCAGGAGAACAGGCGGCCGAGCCAGAGCGCCCGGAACGCGGGCAGCCGGAGCAGCGACCAGTTCATCGCGCACCCGTGATCGCAGATCCCGGTTCACGCGGCGGCAGAGGCACGAGGGTGAGCCTACCGACGGCGCTCGCGACGGGGCCGGGCACCGCGACGGGGCGCCGGTCCCGTATCGTCGACCGCGTGACGACCGACGGAACCGCCCCCGCGACGGGCCGGACAGCGTCGCCCGGGCACTACGCGAAGGGCCTCGCGAAGCGCGAGAGCATTCTGGACGCGGCGCTCGAGGTCTTCGGGCAGTCCGGCTTCCACGGCGCTTCGCTCCGCGAGATCGCCCGGCAGTGCGGCGTCTCCCACCAGTCGCTCATGCACTACTTCCCGACCAAGGAGGAGCTCCTCCTGGCCGTCCTGAGGCGCCGCGACGAGCGCCTCCGGCGGCACTTCGACGACGTCGGCGGGATGCGGCTCGGCGAACTGGTCGACCTGGCGGAGTACAACGTCGACGTGCCGGGCGTCATCCAGCTGTTCAACACCGCGTCGGCGGAGTCCACCTCGCCCGAGCATCCTGCCCACGACTACTACGCCGACTTCTACGAGCGCATCGTCGCCTCCACCACCCGCTACCTCGACGTGGCGGGCGCTCGCGGATGGTTGGCGCCCGGCTACACGGCGGAGACGGCGGCCCGCGTCGTGCTCGCGGTCCAGGACGGCCTGCAGCTCCAGTGGCTCTACGACCGCGGCCGGGTGCGCGTCGCCGAGACCATGCGGCTCGTGATCTCGTCGATCGTCGCGGTCCCGCTGGCGGAGCTCGATGACGCCGTGCGCGAGGCGACGGCAGGAGCCGCGGCTCCCGCGGACGACGTCAGCGCGAGCTGATCGACGCGAACTTCCGCACCGACCAGGGGACGAAGACCACCAGCATCACGGCGATCCCGATCAGGACGGTCGCCAGGGCGTTCTGCTGCGTCCAGACGTCGGGCACGGGCGTCGTCCCCTCGTTGCCGAACAGTTTCCGCGCCGACTGGACGAGCGACGAGACCGGGTTCCACTCCGCGAAGATCCGCAGCGGCGTCGGCAGGGTGTCGCTCGGCACGAAGGCGTTCGACACGAAGGTCAGCGGGAACAGGATCATGAACGACGCGTTCTGGATCGTCTCCGGGGTCTTCACGCTCATGCCGAGCAGCGCCATGACCCAGCTGAAGGCGTAGCTGAACAGCAGGAGCAGTCCGACCCCGGCGAGGAACGACAGCGGCGAGGCGTTCACCCGCCACCCGACCGCGAATCCCGTCGCCATCATGATCACCATCGAGATGCCGTTGAGCACGAGGTCGGAGTTGGTCCGCCCGATCAGCACGGCCGAGGTCGACATCGGGAGGGTCCGGAACCGGTCGATGATCCCCGCCTTGAGGTCCTGCGCCATGGCGGAGCCCGAGAACGTCGCGCCGAAGACGACGGTCTGGGCGAAGATGCCGGCCATGAGGAACTGCGTGTAGTCGGTGCCCTTCACGGAGATCGCTCCGCCGTAGACCTGGCTGAACAGCAGGACGAACATGATCGGCTGCAGCACCGCGAAGATGAGCATGTCGGGGGAGCGCTTGATCTTGATGAGGTTGCGCTTGGTGACGGCCCAGCCGTCCGAGAACCAGGTGCCGAGGGTGGCCGAGGAGGCCCCGACCGGGCGACCTCGCGCCGCGAGCGTGGTCATGCCGCCGCCTTCTTCCGTTTCGTCGCCGGAGCGTCGTCGGCGGCCTCGACCTCGGTGCTCCGGCCGGTGAGGGTGAGGAAGACGTCGTCGAGCGTGGGGCGCCGCATGCCGGCGTCGTGGAGGTCGATCCCGTCGGCGTCGAGGTCGCCGAGCACCCGCTGGAGCGACTCGGGGCCGTTGGTGACGGCCACGTCGATCGTGCGGCCGTCGGAGGAGATCACGGGCTCCGAATCGCCGTGGCGGCGCAGGATGCCCGTGGCCGCGTCTCGATCGGCGGCGTCGGTCAGCGACACGACCACCCGGTGGCCGCCGACCTGCGCCTTCAGCTCGTCGGAGGTCCCCTCCGCGATGACCCGGCCGTCGTCGATGACCGAGATGTCGTCGGCCAGCTGGTCCGCCTCCTCGAGGTACTGCGTGGTCAGGAGGACGGTCGTGCCGCCCTTCACGAGACTCGTGATGACGTCCCACAGCGCCAGGCGCGATCGCGGGTCGAGCCCCGTGGTCGGCTCGTCGAGGAAGAGGACGCGCGGGTCGGTCACCAGCGCCCCGGCGAGGTCGATCCGCCGCCGCATGCCTCCCGAGAAGCCCTTGACGGGTCGGTCGCCCGCGGCGGTGAGCTCGAAGAGGTCGATCAGCTCGTGCGCCCGCCGCTGCGACTCGCGTCGGCCGAGGTGGTAGAGGCGGCCGATCATGTCGAGGTTCTCGAAGCCGGTGAGGTTCTCGTCGACGGCGGCGTACTGGCCGGAGACGCCGATCACGCGTCGGGTGGCCCGCGGGTCGGCGAGCACGTCGATGCCCGCGATCCGGGCCGTCCCCTCGTCGGGGCGAGTGAGCGTCGTGAGGACCTTCACGGTCGTGGTCTTGCCGGCGCCGTTCGGACCGAGCAGGGCCTTCACGGTGCCCTCGGGCACGGTCAGGTCGAGGCCGGCGAGAGCGTGGACGGGCCCGGATTTCGACCGGTAGGTCTTCGTCAGACCGTGAGCTTCGATGATCGCCATGACACTGCCCTTCCGCGGGGTTCGGGCGTCCTTGGCCCCGAAAGTAGCAGCTTCTCGGCTCGCGGTCGACCGTCGATCGATCCGGGTCGTCCTGCCGTCCGCGGGCGAGGCGCCCGGGTCGCGAATCCAATCCTTGCCACGCGGCAAGTTCTCGACGTACTGTGAGCGCATGGCGAACATCGAGGTGGCCCCCGAGGCCGCGAGCACCGCAGCCGACACCCGCACGGGAGCGCCGGAGGTCTTCCCGCCCGGGCTCGCAGACGAGGCGGTCGCCCTGGCCCGGCGCTGGGCGCACGAGGCCACGAAGGCGCCGAGCACGAGGTCCGCGGAGCTCCTGGCGCACGTCCTCGAGGACGAGTCCGGGCTGGCCTTCACCATCGGGTTCGTCGACCGTGTGGTCCGCCCGGAAGACCTGTCGGTCGCGGCCCGCAACCTGGCCGGCCTCGCCGCCTCCGTCCCGTCGTTCCTGCCCCTCCCGATGCGCGCGGCCGTCCGCCTCGGCGGCGCTCTCGCTCCCACGTTCCCCGGCATCGTCGTCCCGCTCGCCCGGCGCGTCCTCCGCGGGATGGTGTCGCACCTCATCGTCGACTCCCGGCCCGACCGCCTCGGCCGCGCTCTCGAGACCCTCAAGAAGGACGGCACCCGGCTGAACCTCAACCTCCTCGGCGAGGCCGTCCTCGGCGACGCGGAGGCCGACCACCGCCTGCGCGGCACGAGGGAGCTCCTCGAGCGCGACGACGTCGACTACGTCTCCATCAAGGTCTCCTCGATCGTGAGCCAGCTGTCGATGTGGGCCTTCGACGAGACGGTCGAGCGCGTTGCCGAGAAGCTGATCCCGCTGTACGAGATCGCGGCGCGCTCGCCGAAGCCGAAGTTCATCAACCTCGACATGGAGGAGTACCGCGACCTCGACCTCACGATCGCCGTCTTCACCCGCGTGCTCGACGAGGAGCAGCTCTCGTCGCTCGAGGCCGGCATCGTGCTCCAGACCTATCTCCCCGACGCCCTCGGCGCCCTGCAGCGTCTGAACGCCTGGGCCACGAGGCGGATCGAAGCGGGCGGCTCGCCCGTCAAGGTCCGGGTCGTCAAGGGCGCCAACCTCGCCATGGAGCACGTCGACGCGGCCCTCCACGACTGGCCTCTCGCCACCTACGACACCAAGCTCGACAGCGACACCAACTACAAGCGCGTCCTCGAGTGGGCCATGACCCCCGAGCGGACCGCCGCGATCCGCCTCGGCGTCGCGGGCCACAACCTCTTCGACATCGCGTTCGCCCACCTGCTGTCGGTGCGACGCGGCGTGGCGGACCGGGTCGAGTTCGAGATGCTGTTGGGGATGGCCGAGGGGCAGGCCGACCTCGTCAAGGCGGAGGTCGGCGGGCTCCTGCTCTACACGCCCGTCGTCCACCCGCGCGAGTTCGACGTCGCGATCAGCTACCTCATCCGCCGGCTCGAGGAGAACGCCTCCAGCGAGAACTTCATGTCGGCCGTCTTCGAGCTCGCGCGGAACGAGGCGCTGTTCGAGAGGGAGAGAGGCCGCTTCCTCGACTCCCTCGCGCGCGTCACCACCGGTGCTCCCGCTCCCCACCGCACGCAGTCGCGCCTCGACGAGACGCCGGCCGTCCGCGAGGGTGCCTTCGAGAACACCCCGGACACCGACCCGGCGCTCGGAGCCAACCGCGAGTGGGGGCGCAGGATCCTCGGCCGAGTCCCGACCTCCGACCTCGGTGTCGCGACGATCCGCGCCGCTCGGATCGACGACGCGCAGGCGCTCGACGACGTCGTGCGGCGAGCCGTCCTGGCCGCTCCCGCCTGGGCGGCGCTCGGTGGCACGGGCCGCGCCACGATCCTGCGCCGCGCCGCCGCCTCCCTCGCCCGCCGCCGCGCCGACCTCATCGAGGTCGCCGCGTCCGAGACGGGCAAGACGATCGCCGAGGGCGACGTCGAGGTGAGCGAGGCGATCGACTTCGCCACCTACTACGCCGAACTCGCCGAGGAACTCGACCGGGTCGACGGGGCGCGATTCGTCCCCTCCACGCTCACGGTCGTGACGCCGCCATGGAACTTCCCGGTCGCCATCCCCACGGGCTCGACCGTCGCCGCGCTCGCCGCCGGGTCGAGCGTCGTCGTGAAGCCCGCCGGCCAGGCGAAACGCTCGGGAGCCGTCCTGGTCGAGGCGCTCTGGGACGCCGGCGTCCCGCGCGAGGTCCTCCACCTCGTCGACGTCGACGAGGGCGATCTGGGGCGTCGCCTCGTCTCGCACCCCGAGGTCGACCGGGTCATCCTCACCGGCGCGTTCGAGACCGCCGAGCTGTTCCGCTCCTGGCGGCCCGACCTGCCCCTGCTCGCCGAGACGAGCGGCAAGAACGCCATCATCGTCACGCCGAGCGCCGATCTCGACCTGGCGGCAGGCGACGTCATCCGCTCCGCCTTCGGTCACGCCGGGCAGAAGTGCTCCGCGGCCAGCCTCGTGATCCTCGTCGGATCCGTGGCCACGTCCGACCGCTTCCGCCGGCAGCTCGTCGACGCCGCCTCCAGCATGCGCGTCGGCCTCCCGTCCGACCCGACGACTCAGATGGGGCCGCTCGTCGAGCCGGCGTCGGGCAAGCTCCTCGGCGCTCTGACGACCCTCGAGGCGGGGGAGTCCTGGCTGGTCGAGCCCCGGAGGCTCGACGACAGCGGCCGGCTCTGGTCGCCGGGCATCCGCGCCGGGGTCGCCCCGGGCAGCGCCTTCCACCGCACCGAGTACTTCGGCCCCGTCCTCGGCGTCATGACGGCCGCGACGCTCGACGAGGCGATCGCCCTCCAGAACGCCACCGACTTCGGCCTCACCGCCGGGATCCACACCCTCGACCGCCGTGAGCTCGCGACCTGGCTCGACCGTATCGAGGCGGGGAACCTCTACGTCAACCGCGGCATCACCGGCGCCATCGTCCGCCGGCAGCCCTTCGGCGGGTGGAAGCGCTCCGCAGTGGGGGCGGGGGGCAAGGCGGGTGGGCCCAACTACCTGGTGCACCTCGGGTCGTGGCGGGGGGAGCCCCTCTCCGGGCATCCTGCCGCTGCGCCCCTTCCCGCGGTGACGGCACTCCTCGAGGCCTCCCGTGATCTCGTGACGGACCTCGACGCGCTGCGCGCAGCGGTGTCGGGCGACCAGGAGTCGTGGGTCGCCACCTTCGGAGCGGCTCCGGACGTCTCGGGCCTCGGCCTCGAGCGCAACGTCTTCCGGTACCGCCCGCTCCCCGTCACGGTGCGCCTCGCCGAGGGCGGATCGACGTCCGACCTCGTCCGCGTGCTCGCCGCGGGTCTCCGATCGGGGGCGCCATTTTCGGTGTCGTCCGCCGTCCCCCTGCCGGAGCGGGTCGTCTCCGTGCTGCGCTCCGCGGGAGCCGACGTGCGCGTGGCCGATGACGCCCGCTTCCACGCCGACGGCGTCACGACGCCCCGGGTGCGACTCGTCGGTCCCGAGTCGGCGGCCGTCGCGCTCGCGGTGGCCCTGCACGGTGATCCCGCCGTCGCGGTGTTCGCCGGCGCCGTCACTCCGGCCTCTCGACTGGAGCTGCTGCCCTTCCTCCGCGAGCAGGCCGTCACGGTGACGGCTCACCGCTTCGGCAACCCGGACGCCGCGTTCCTCGACGTCCCGGGCCTCGACTCCTAGACCTGTGGCGCGCAGGATGCCCGGAGCACGGCCCCACCCGGGCCGATAGTCTCGACCCGTGAAGATCGCGCGTTTCTCGAGTCCTGGTGAAGATCCCCGTTTCGGCGTCGTCGACGGCGAAGACCTCGTCGTCCTCGCGGGCGATCCGATGTACAGCGGGTACCAGACCACGGGGGAGCGCGTGCCGCTCCGCACGAGTCGAGTCCTCGCGCCGGTGATCCCGCGATCCAAGGTCGTCGGCGTCGGGCTGAATTACTACAGCGAGTCCGACGGCGCGGGCACGGACACCCCGGAGTTCCCCGTCCTCTTCGTCAAGCCGAACACCACCGTGGTCGGCCTGGGCGATCCCATCGTCCTGCCTCCTGTGGAGGGGTCCATCCTCATGGGCGCCTCCCTGGCCATCGTCATCGGGGGGATCGCGAAGCGCGTCTCCGCGGAGAACTACGGCGACGTCGTCTTCGGCTACACGATCGCGAACGACGTCACGGCCCAGGGCGTGCAGGAGGCGGACGGCCAGTGGACCCGCGCCAAGAGCTACGACACGTTCTGCCCGCTCGGTCCCTACATCGAGACCGAGTTGGACTGGAGCGACCTCCGCGTGCAGACGCGGGTGGAGGGCGAGCTCATCCAGAGCGAGACCACCGAGCAGATGATCCGCAAGATCCCGGAGCTCATCGAGTTCGTGAGCGATGTCTTCACGCTCCTTCCCGGCGACGTGATCCTGACGGGTACGCCCTCGGGCGCCGTTCCGTTCACCGCAGGCCAGACCGTGGAGGTCGGGATCGAGGGGCTCGGGTCCCTGATCAACCCCACGCGGTCGCGGGACTGACGCCGCGACACGCCCGGGATGCAGCCGAGATTTGGCAGACCCCCGATCGACACGTATTGTTTTCTCTTGTCACCCCAAAGGTTCGAAACGGGCCGCTGAGATCACATCTCGCGGTCAACGGCCTCAAGCGGGGACATCCTTCCACCAGATCGGCTCTTGCAGCCACTGTCTAGTGTGGTTAGGATTGCAACTCCCACCTTCCAGATCCTGATCGTCTCGATCACATCCGGATGCGGCAAGCTCGAAAGACATGCCGAAGTCGCGTCGCCTGGTCTCCAGGAGTGTTGCGGCCCGAAAAGGTGGTTTAGGTTCTGATTTGCTTTCGTGCTGTCTGGTCTTTGTGGCTGGGTGGGCGGGGTGCGTTTGGTCCTTGAGAACTCAACAGCGTGCACATTGTCAAATGCCAAAGTTTTACCTCGGCATCTGCTTGTCCTTTCATCGCGTTCGTGGTGGGGGGTTGGTGGGTGTTGGGTTTCTTTGAGATTGAAATGGACAACAATCGTCAGATTGTTTTTGTTCTTTTGGTCAGCATCAAACTTGCTGCGATCGGCCTTTTTCCGGTTGGTTGTGGTGTTTTTCTTTTACGGAGAGTTTGATCCTGGCTCAGGACGAACGCTGGCGGCGTGCTTAACACATGCAAGTCGAACGATGATCCCCAGCTTGCTGGGGGGATTAGTGGCGAACGGGTGAGTAACACGTGAGTAACCTGCCCTTGACTCTGGGATAAGCGTTGGAAACGACGTCTAATACCGGATATGACTCCTGGCCGCATGGTCTGGGGGTGGAAAGATTTTTTGGTCAAGGATGGACTCGCGGCCTATCAGGTAGTTGGTGAGGTAATGGCTCACCAAGCCGACGACGGGTAGCCGGCCTGAGAGGGTGACCGGCCACACTGGGACTGAGACACGGCCCAGACTCCTACGGGAGGCAGCAGTGGGGAATATTGCACAATGGGCGAAAGCCTGATGCAGCAACGCCGCGTGAGGGACGACGGCCTTCGGGTTGTAAACCTCTTTTAGTAGGGAAGAAGGGAGCTTGCTCTTGACGGTACCTGCAGAAAAAGCACCGGCTAACTACGTGCCAGCAGCCGCGGTAATACGTAGGGTGCAAGCGTTGTCCGGAATTATTGGGCGTAAAGAGCTCGTAGGCGGTTTGTCGCGTCTGCTGTGAAATCTGGGGGCTCAACCCCCAGCCTGCAGTGGGTACGGGCAGACTAGAGTGCGGTAGGGGAGATTGGAATTCCTGGTGTAGCGGTGGAATGCGCAGATATCAGGAGGAACACCGATGGCGAAGGCAAATCTCTGGGCCGTAACTGACGCTGAGGAGCGAAAGCATGGGGAGCGAACAGGATTAGATACCCTGGTAGTCCATGCCGTAAACGTTGGGAACTAGATGTAGGGGCCATTCCACGGTTTCTGTGTCGCAGCTAACGCATTAAGTTCCCCGCCTGGGGAGTACGGCCGCAAGGCTAAAACTCAAAGGAATTGACGGGGGCCCGCACAAGCGGCGGAGCATGCGGATTAATTCGATGCAACGCGAAGAACCTTACCAAGGCTTGACATATACCGGAAACGTCCAGAGATGGTCGCCCCGCAAGGTCGGTATACAGGTGGTGCATGGTTGTCGTCAGCTCGTGTCGTGAGATGTTGGGTTAAGTCCCGCAACGAGCGCAACCCTCGTTCTATGTTGCCAGCACGTTATGGTGGGAACTCATAGGAGACTGCCGGGGTCAACTCGGAGGAAGGTGGGGATGACGTCAAATCATCATGCCCCTTATGTCTTGGGCTTCACGCATGCTACAATGGCCGATACAAAGGGCTGCAATACCGTAAGGTGGAGCGAATCCCAAAAAGTCGGTCTCAGTTCGGATTGAGGTCTGCAACTCGACCTCATGAAGTCGGAGTCGCTAGTAATCGCAGATCAGCAACGCTGCGGTGAATACGTTCCCGGGCCTTGTACACACCGCCCGTCAAGTCATGAAAGTCGGTAACACCCGAAGCCAGTGGCCCAACCTTTTGGAGGGAGCTGTCGAAGGTGGGATCGGTGATTAGGACTAAGTCGTAACAAGGTAGCCGTACCGGAAGGTGCGGCTGGATCACCTCCTTTCTAAGGAGCATGTACCTGCCCTGCTGTTTACACAGGGATCAACGGGTCAAGTCACACCGAACCGAATGTGTTCGGGTGGCGCTCATGGGTGGAACATTGACAGTGGCCTTCTTCCGAAGGTTCTTTCTTCTAGTACGACTCCTTTCGGGGGGTTTGGAACGGCGGAGGGGCTGGGTGGGGTGGGCGTGCACGTTGTTGGGTCCTGAGGGACCAAACACCGGGGGCTCTTTGAGTCGTCGGGGTTGAATCCTCAAGCGGACCAGGTCTGAGAAGCTTTGTGCTTCGAGGAGTTGGTGTCGCCCGTTTTTTGAGAACTACACAGTGGACGCGAGCATCTTGAACGCGTGTGAACGATCAGGGTCGCCTTTCGGGGTGGCTCAGGTTGTTGGCAGGTGTTCGAGTGCAATTTCTTCCCCAGCCGGCTTGCCGGTTGGGGTAACGAGATAACACTGATTTACCGCGTCAAGTGGCGCCGCCTTCGGGTGGAGCCTTCTTGTCGTGGTTCTTTGTGGTCAAGTTTTTAAGAGCAAACGGTGGATGCCTTGGCATCTGGAGCCGAAGAAGGACGTAGAAATCTGCGATAAGCCTCGGGGAGCTGATAATCGAGCTGTGATCCGAGGGTCTCCGAATGGGGAAACCCCGCCAGGCGGTCTGACTGACCTGGTGACTCCCGCCTGAATATATAGGGCGGGTAGAGGGAACGTGGGGAAGTGAAACATCTCAGTACCCACAGGAAGAGAAAACAACAGTGATTCCGTGAGTAGTGGCGAGCGAAATCGGAAGAGGCTAAACCGGTCATGTGTGATAGACGGCGGTCGTTGCATGGTCGGGGTTGTGGGACGTGTTGTTCAGTTCTGCCGGACTGGAACAGTTACAGCGCATTATAGGCGAACAGGATTGAAAGCCTGGTCATAGAGGGTGCCAACCCCGTAGCCGAAATGGTGTTGCTGGCTGAATGCGTATCCCAAGTAGCACGGGGCCCGAGAAATCCCGTGTGAATCTGTCAGGACCACCTGATAAGCCTAAATACTCCCAGATGACCGATAGCGGACAAGTACCGTGAGGGAAAGGTGAAAAGTACCCCGGGAGGGGAGTGAAATAGTACCTGAAACCGTTTGCTTACAAACCGTTGGAGCCTCCTTAGTAGGGGTGACAGCGTGCCTTTTGAAGAATGAGCCTGCGAGTTAGCGATATGTGGCGAGGTTAACCCGTGAGGGGTAGCCGTAGCGAAAGCGAGTCTGAATAGGGCGATTCAGTCGCATGTCCTAGACCCGAAGCGAAGTGATCTATCCATGGCCAGGTTGAAGCGACGGTAAGACGTCGTGGAGGACCGAACCCACTTCAGTTGAAAATGGAGGGGATGAGCTGTGGATAGGGGTGAAAGGCCAATCAAACTTCGTGATAGCTGGTTCTCTCCGAAATGCATTTAGGTGCAGCGTTGCGTGTTTCTTGCCGGAGGTAGAGCTACTGGATGGCCGATGGGGCCCAAAAGCTTACTGACGTCAGCCAAACTCCGAATGCCGGTAAGTGAGAGCGCAGCAGTGAGACGGTGGGGGATAAGCTTCATCGTCGAGAGGGAAACAACCCAGACTACCAACTAAGGTCCCTAAGCGTGTGCTAAGTGGGAAAGGATGTGGAGTTGCAGAGACAACCAGGAGGTTGGCTTAGAAGCAGCCACCCTTGAAAGAGTGCGTAATAGCTCACTGGTCAAGTGATTCCGCGCCGACAATGTAACGGGGCTCAAGCACACCACCGAAGTTGTAGATTTCATATTATAGACAAGCCTTCGTGGTTCAGTCGTATGGAGTGGTAGGAGAGCGTCGTGTGGCGAGTGAAGCGGCGGTGGAAACCAGCCGTGGACGCCACACGAGTGAGAATGCAGGCATGAGTAGCGAAAGACGGGTGAGAAACCCGTCCTCCGAAAGACCAAGGGTTCCAGGGCCAGGTTAATCCGCCCTGGGTAAGTCGGGACCTAAGGCGAGGCCGACAGGCGTAGTCGATGGACAACGGGTTGATATTCCCGTACCGGCGAAAAACCGCTCAAGCTAATCCAGTGGTGCTAAGAGTCCTAACCCGGCTGAGTGGATCCCTTCGGGGTGAAGCCGGCCGGTCTAACGCTCGACCCCATGCTGGTGCGGTTAGCGTATTAACAGGTGTGACGCAGGAAGGTAGCTGAGCCAGGCGATGGTATCCGTAAGGTGATCCTGGTGTAAGGATGTAGGGCTGACGATAGGCAAATCCGTCGTCAATGCGCCTGAGATCCGATGCGTACCCCGATTGGGGGAATTCAGTGATCCTATGCTGCCGAGAAAAGCATCGACGCGAGGTTTTAGCCGCCCGTACCCCAAACCGACTCAGGTGGTCAGGTAGAGAATACCAAGGAGATCGAGAGAATCGTGGTTAAGGAACTCGGCAAAATGCCCCCGTAACTTCGGGAGAAGGGGGGCCGGAACCGTGAACGGATTTACTCCGGGAGCGGGGAAGGCCGCAGAGACCAGTGGGAAGCGACTGTTTACTAAAAACACAGGTCCGTGCCAAGTCGCAAGACGATGTATACGGACTGACGCCTGCCCGGTGCTGGAAGGTTAAGAGGAAGGGTTAGCGCAAGCGAAGCTCAGAATTTAAGCCCCAGTAAACGGCGGTGGTAACTATAACCATCCTAAGGTAGCGAAATTCCTTGTCGGGTAAGTTCCGACCTGCACGAATGGCGTAACGACTTCCCAGCTGTCTCAACCGCGAACTCGGCGAAATTGCACTACGAGTAAAGATGCTCGTTACGCGCAGCAGGACGGAAAGACCCCGTGACCTTTACTACAGCTTGGTATTGGTGTTCGGTGTGGCTTGTGTAGGATAGGTGGGAGACGGTGAAGCTCGGACGCTAGTTCGGGTGGAGTCATTGTTGAAATACCACTCTGGTCACTCTGGATATCTAACTTCGAACCGTGATCCGGTTCAGGGACAGTGCCTGGTGGGTAGTTTAACTGGGGCGGTTGCCTCCCAAAAAGTAACGGAGGCGCCCAAAGGTTCCCTCAACCTGGTTGGCAATCAGGTGTCGAGTGTAAGTGCACAAGGGAGCTTGACTGTGAGACTGACAAGTCGAGCAGGGACGAAAGTCGGGACTAGTGATCCGGCAGTGGCTTGTGGAAGCGCTGTCGCTCAACGGATAAAAGGTACCTCGGGGATAACAGGCTGATCTTGCCCAAGAGTCCATATCGACGGCATGGTTTGGCACCTCGATGTCGGCTCGTCGCATCCTGGGGCTGGAGTAGGTCCCAAGGGTTGGGCTGTTCGCCCATTAAAGCGGTACGCGAGCTGGGTTTAGAACGTCGTGAGACAGTTCGGTCCCTATCCGCTGCGCGCGTAGGAAATTTGAGAAGATCTATTCCTAGTACGAGAGGACCGGGATGGACGAACCTCTGGTGTGTCAGTTGTTCTGCCAAGGGCACCGCTGATTAGCTACGTTCGGAACGGATAACCGCTGAAAGCATCTAAGCGGGAAGCCGGCTTCGAGATGAGATTTCCATCCCCTTCGGGGGGAGAGGCTCCCAGCTAGACTACTGGGTTGATAGGCCGGATGTGGAAGTGGGGACTAAAGACCCATGGAGCTGACCGGTACTAATAAGCCGATAACTTGACAACACCCACCACCACGTACAGGTAACTGTGTGTGGCAGGGGCGGTGATGCTCGCGTCCACTATGTGGTTCCCGAAACACGGTCGATACGACCCTGTTCCGTGAAACCAGTACCCCGCTTGGCGGGGTGCGAAGCTAACTCAATAGCACGAAGCATTGACTTCGGAACACGACTTCACACCACACCCACACCACGTGGGGTGGTGTGGCATGAATGTTTCGGCGGCCATAGCGAGAGGGAAACGCCCGGTCACATTCCGAACCCGGAAGCTAAGACTCTCAGCGCCGATGGTACTGCAAGGGGGACCTTGTGGGAGAGTAGGACACCGCCGGACTTAACGTTGCACCACCAGAAGAGCCATCCCACACACCGGGATGGCTCTTCTGCGTTAACCGGCGGGCACGACGCTGAGCAGCAGCGCAAGACGTCCAGGCCGGTGCTCCCGGCAGGCACGGGCTCGTGCGGTCGGCGACGGTAGGATTGGCCACGATGTCTGCTTCCTTCACCACCGCCTCCGGTTCCGATGTCCGCGTGCGCTTCTGCCCCTCTCCGACGGGCACGCCGCACGTCGGACTGATCCGCACGGCCTTGTTCAACTGGGCCTACGCGCGTCACACCGGCGGCAAGCTGATCTTCCGCATCGAGGACACCGATGCCGCTCGCGACAGCGAGGAGAGCTACCTGCAGCTGATCGAGGCTCTCCGGTGGCTCAGGATCGACTGGGACGAGGGTGTCGAGGTCGGCGGCCCGCACGCGCCCTACCGGCAGTCGCAGCGCCACGACATCTACACGGAGGTCATCGCGCAGCTCACCGAGCGTGGGCTCCTCTACGAGAGCTTCGCCACCGCCGAGGAGATCGAGGCGCGCAACCGCGACAACGGTCGTGACCCCAAGCAGGGATACGACAACTTCGAGCGCGACCTGACGACGGAGCAGCGGGAGGCTTACCGCGCCGAGGGCCGGAAGCCGGCCCTGCGGCTCCGGGTCCCCGATCGCGACCTGAGCTTCGACGACCTCGTCCGCGGCGAGATCACGTTCCCCGCCGGATCCTTCACCGACTTCGTCGTCGTGCGTCCGAACGGCATTCCGCTCTACACGTTCGTCAACCCCGTGGACGACGCTCTGATGGGCATCACGCACGTCTTGCGCGGGGAGGACCTCCTCTCGTCGACACCTCGTCAGATCGCGCTCTACGAGGCGCTCGTCGAGGTCGGCGTCGCGTCGTTCATCCCCAGGTTCGGCCACCTCCCCTACGTCATGGGCGAGGGGAACAAGAAGCTCTCGAAGCGCGACCCGGAGGCGGATCTCTTCCTCCACCGCACGCACGGCTTCATCCCGGAGGGGCTCGTCAACTATCTGGCGCTCCTCGGCTGGTCGCTCTCGCACGACCGCGACGTCTTCTCGCTCGAGGAGATGGTCGCCGCGTTCGACGTCGAGGACGTCAACCCGAACCCTGCCCGCTTCGATCACAAGAAGGCGGAGTCGATCAACGGCGACCACATCCGGCTTCTGGAGGCGGGCGACTTCGCCACGAGGCTCCTGCCGTACCTCGAGGGCTTCGTGCAGGAGCCGCCGACGGCCGAGCAGCAGCGGATCCTCGACGCGGCAGCACCTCTCGTGCAGGAACGCATGCAGGTGCTGGGGGAGGCCCCCGGACTCCTCGGGTTCCTCTTCACGGAGGATGACGAGCTCGACTACGCCGACGACGCCCTGAAGACGCTCGGCGAGGGATCGGGCGACGTGCTGCGTGCTGCCACGGAAGCGCTCGCCGGTCTCGACGACTGGACGACGCCGGCCCTCGAAGCCGCCCTCAGGGCATCGCTCGTGGACGGCCTCGGGTTGAAGCCGCGCAATGCCTTCGGGCCCCTGCGCGTCGCCGTGTCAGGGCGCCGGATCAGTCCGCCGTTGTTCGAGTCGATGGAGATCCTCGGGCGCGAGTCCACTCTCTCGCGCCTCGAGCGTCTGTCGGCGCGACTCTGACCGGGGCGGCTTGAGAGGCCGCCGGCATGCTGTAGAGTAGTGACTCGGTTCGGGTAACGAGCCGCCTGGTCAGCCTCTTTCGAGGGCTGTGCCTTGGGGTATGGTGTAATTGGCAACACGACTGATTCTGGTTCAGTTGTTCTTGGTTCGAGTCCAGGTACCCCAGCAAATGGTTTTTCCGTGCTCCTCTCTTCGAGAGGGGCTTTTCCATTTTCTGGATGCTTTTTCCACGACGCTGAAGGGCGGTGCGCGTCCGCGCACCGCGGCTGGGGGAGCGAGCGCGCTGAGCGCGCCGCTGGAGGCGGGGGGACGTCGGAACCGTCCACATCCGGGTGGGTGCCGTTCGCGACTCCACGACATGCCACTCACTTTTGGCGGGCGTCGTAAAACGTGGAGTCTCGGTAGCGGATCGGGCGGGAGCCTTGCGGGCGGGGCGGTGCGGGCGTACGACGGAACGGCCGCCCCCGAGGGGGCGGCCGTTCGGCGGGGAGCGTGCGCGAGGCTACTTGACGGAGCCGGCGGTGAGGCCGCGGACGAAGAATCGCTGCAGCGACAGGAAGACGATGAACGGCACGATCATGACGATGAACGAGCCGGCCGCCACGAGGTTCCACCCCTGGTTGTACTGGCCGAGCAGACCGAGCAGGCCCTGCTGGAGCACGGGGTTCGCGTTTCCGATGAAGATGTAGGCGACCAGGTAGTCGTTCCACACCCAGAGGAACTGGAAGATCGCGAACGACGCCAGTGCCGGCACCGACATGGGCACCACGAGCCGCCAGAAGATCTGGAAGTGCGAGGCGCCGTCGACGCGGGCGGCTTCGATGAGGGCGTTGGGGAGCGTCGACATGTAGTTGCGCAGGATGAAGATGCACAGCGGCAGCGCGAAGGCGGAGTGGACGATCCAGGCCGCCGGGAACGTCCCGGTGATCTGGATGCCCGTCGCCTGCGTGATCGCCTTGTAGGTCTGCAGGATGGGGATGAGCGCGATCTGCACCGGCACGACGAGCAGACCGACGATGAGGGCGAAGTAGATCTCCTTGCCGCGGAACTCCAGGAACGTGAACGCGTACGCGGCGAACGCCGCGAACATGATCGGCAGGACGGTGGCCGGCACGGCGACCGCGACGCTGTTGAGGAACTCGCCGGCGAGGCTCTGGCCCGTTCCGCTGCTCGCGCCCGACAGGGCGTTGGAGTAGTTGTCGAGGGTCCACGCCGTTCCGAAGAACTTCGCGAACACCGTCCACCAGCCGGTCGACTGCGCGTCGGTGGTGGTGCGGAAGCTCGTGATGAAGAGGCCGATCACCGGGATGAGCCACAGGACAGCGACCACGCCGAGGATGATCGTCAGCGCGGGGCGCCGCTTCGGGGCGCCCGTCTTGGTGATCGCCTCCGGCTTGACCCTGGCCTTCGTCGAGGTCTTCGTCGTCGCGATGGTGGGGACGATTTCGGTCATCGGAGTGCCTCCTGCTGACGGTAGGTGCGGACTTGGTAGATGACGACGGGGATCACGGCGATGATCAGGATGACCACGACCGCGGACGCCTTGCCGGGGTTGTTGAACGAGAAGAACTGGTTGTAGAACTCCATGCCCAGCACGTTCGTGTTGAACGCACCGCTCGTCATCGCGAATACGATGTCGAAGATCTTCATGACCGTGATGAGCACCGTGATGAAGACCGCGATGATCGTTCCGCGGATCTGCGGGGCGATGATCTGGAAGAACGCCTGGCGCTCGCTCGCGCCGTCGATCCTGGCGGCCTCGATGGTCTCCTCCGGCACGGCTTTGATGGCTGCGGAGAGGAGGACCATGGCGTAGCCGGCGTTGAGCCAGATGACGACGGCCATGATGAGGAAGCTGTTCGCGTGCGCCGTGCTGTTCTGCAGCCAGGCGATCGGGTCGGCGTGCGTGATGCCGGTCCAGATGCCGTTCAGCAGGCCCACCTGGGGCTGGCCGGGAGCCACGTAGTAGTAGACGAACGACCAGATGGTCGCTGCGGCGATGAAGCTGATGGCCATCGGCAGGAAGATGATCGACTTGAACGTCTTCTCGCGCTTCGGGCCGAGGCGGTCGGCGAGGGTCGCGACGGCGAGGCCGATGATCACGGTCACGGCCGGCACCACGATGATCCAGAGCAGGTTGTTGAGGAGCGTCTGCAGGAACGACGGCGTCGTGAAGAGCGACACGTAGTTCGACAGGCCGCCGAACGACTGCAGGCCGTACTGGTCGGTCTTGAGGAGGCTCTGGTACACGGTGAGCAGCGTCGGTCCGATGAGGAACACCAGGATCAGCAGGAGCACCGGCCCGATGAACACGTAGGGCAGGAGCCGCCTGTTCCACGCGGTGTTCGTCTTGGCGACGATGAAGTTCAGGCCCAGATAGATGAGGAAGGACACGGCCAAGCCGCCGATGACGGACGAGAGAACGGAGATGATCTGCACGGGTAACCACCTGACCACGTTGTGAGGGGATGTCGGGGAAATACTAGGGCGGGGGAGGTCCCCACCGGTAGGGGTGATGCTGCGTGTGCCGGTGGCCGTGCATCCTGCGGGAGGACGGCCACCGGCACACGGTGGAGCGGGTGGAGCTGGTGGAACGGGTGGAGCGGGTGGAGCGGGTGGTGTCAGTTACTCGGCCACGAGGCGTCGATGGCCTTCAGAGCGTCGTCGAGACTCTCCTGGCCGGCCGTCCACTGCGTGAGGTTCGTCCACTCCGTGCCGGCGCCGACGGCACCGGGCATCTGGTCGGAGGCGTCGAATCCGAAGACCTTGCCGTCGGCGACGGTCTTCTGGGCGATCGCCTGGAACGGGCTGGCGTACGACGACGTCGGGAAGGAGCTGTGGGCCGAGAGGTACGACGACCACTCCTTCGAGTAGCCGTTGGTGCCGTAGTCCTTGCCCACGAGGTAGGCCATGACCTTCTTGACGTCGGCGTTGTTCTTGAAGGCGCCCACGAGGTCGCCGCCGCCGAGGGTTCCGGAGGTGGTGGCGTCGGACGGCGTCGGGAGCGGGAACGCGTTGACGTTCGTCGTGTCGCCCTTCGCGATCTCGGCCTGGATGTCCTTCGGGAAGAAGCCGGTGATGAACGTGCCCTGGC
The DNA here is from genome assembly GCF_002074055.1 of Frondihabitans sp. 762G35. Lineage (NCBI taxonomy): Bacteria > Bacillati > Actinomycetota > Actinomycetes > Micrococcales > Microbacteriaceae > Frondihabitans > Frondihabitans sp. 762G35. The sequence goes on from NZ_CP014619.1 coordinate 486,160, forward strand.
GCATCATGAAGCACTGTCCGGCCGACTTGCCGCTGACGAACAGGTTGTTGCCCGCCGCGCCGAAGTCGGTCGAGGCCATCGCCTTGCCGCCGCCGTTGACGGAACCGTCGGCGAAGATCAGCGATTCGACCTTGGTCGCGGCCTGCTTGACGAGCGGGGAGTCGAACTTGACCTTGTGCGTGATCCAGTCGTTGTACTGGTTGAGCCCGCCGTAGCGCAGCACGTACTCCTCGAGCCAGTCGGTCATCGGCCAGCCGTTGGAACCCGAGGAGGCGATACCGACGCACCACGGGTAGCCCTTGCCGGAGGCGATGATCTTGCTCTGGAGCGCGGTCAGCTCGGCGTCGGTCGTCGGAACGGTGTAGCCGGCGGCCTTGAAGGCGGCCGGGTTGTACCAGACGAGCGACTTGACGTTGATCGAGTAGGGCAGACCGTAGGTCTTGCCGTTGACCTTGGCGATGTCGGGGAGGCCCGAGGCCTCGTCGGCGGTGACCGACTTGACGTCGACGAGGTCGTCGAGGGGGACCATCTGCTGGCTGATGAGCGACTTCAGGACGCCGGGCTGCGGGAAGATCGCGATGTCGGGAGCCTGGCCGCCCTTGACCTGCGTGATGATGCCGGTCTGGAAGCTGTTGCTGCCGTTGTACTTGACGGTGATGCCCTTGCCCTTGGCCCAGGCGTTGAGGTCGTTCTGGAAGGCCGTGGCCTGAGCGCCGGTGAAGGCACCCGAGATGTTGACGGTGCCTCCGGACGAGGCGCCGCCGCCTCCGGCGGAGCATCCCGAGAGCACCACCGCGGCGGACGCCGTCAGGGCAACCGCCAGGGCGAGTCGTTTGCGAAGCATCATTACTTCGAACCTTTCGTCGTTGAAAGAGCAGAACCCAAAACGATTTAGCTCACCGTGACGGTAGCACCCGCTGAGGGATTCTCGCCACCACCCGAGGCGTCACGGATCGGTAACGATCCCAGCTGCCGGATCGACTCCCGCTCGATGAGTCGGCCGGGCAGGCGGAGCACCTGATCCCGGCGCGGCTTGGCGAGGGGGAGCCGCGAGGCCAGCTCGACGGCGCGGCGGCCCATCTCGGCGTGCGGCAGCGCCACGGTCGAGAGTCCGGGGCGGAGGGCGTCGGCGATCAGCCGGAGGTCGTCGACCCCGACCACGGACAGGTCGCGGGGGATCGACAGGTCGCGATCCGGCCCCACGGCCTGGTACACGCCCATGGCCATCTGGTCATTGAACGCGAAGATGCCGGTGAGGTCGCCGTCGGTCTCGAGCGCGCGGCCGATCGCCGTGTAGCCGGCGCCGGCGGTGGCGGGCCCGGGGACGCGGACGACCACGGGCGGGCATCCTGCCTCGTCCATCGCCTCGAGGTAGCCGCGTTCGCGGCCGTCGACGGCCGGGACGTCCTCGTCGACGGTGAGGTGCACGATCCTGCGATGCCCGGCCTCCAGGAGCCGCCGCGTCGCGAGCAGGCCGATGCCGAGCTCGTCGGGCACGACGGCGGGGCTCGTGATCGCGGGATCGTAGGCGTCGACGAGCACGGTCCTCGCCGGATCGAGCTTCGGCGGGACGCGGATGACCCGGTGCGACGACGAGGCGTAGATCATCGCGTCGACCTGCTGGGCGACGAGGGCGTCGATCTGGGGGTCGTCGATCGTGCCGCGCTTTACGTTGACGATCATGAGCATCAGACCGAGCTCGGCCGCCGCCTCCTGCGCCCCCACGAGGATCTGGCCGGCGTAGGGGGTCGTGGCGATCTCCTCGCTCACGAACCCGAGGAGGTTCGAGCGCTGCGATCGGAGGGCCCTGGCGATGCGGTTCGGGGCGTAGCCGAGACTGTCCGCGGCGGCCTTGACGCGCCGCTTGGTCTCGTCGCTGACCTGGCCGCGACCGCTGAGCGCGTGCGAGACCGTGGTGACGGAGACCCCGGCGGCGGCGGCCACCTCGCGGATCCCGGCGTTCTCCCGCGCCATCGCGTCTCCTCGCCTCGATCGTGGCAGTGCCGATCGTCCCGGTGAGGAGTGTCGCGTCGCTGCGTGCCTCGATGATGGCACAGACCGGAATCGTTTTGGTACTCCCGCCGACCTTCGGGCTGCGGTCGATGCCCCTGCCCCGGCGCTGCGGCGCTAGGACCGCAGGATGCCCGAACGCGCGCCGTACCAGGCCGCCAGCCGCGCGAACCCCTCCTCGAGCGACACCGCCGGGACCCAGTCGAGATCGCGGCGCGTCCGGCGCTGGTCGAACCAGTGCGCCGTCGACAGCTGCTCGGCGAGGAAGCGCGTCATCGGCGGCTCGTCGACGCCCGGCCGGAGGCGCCAGACGGCTTCCACGACCGAGCCGAGAGTCGTGGCCAGACCGGCGGGGACGCTCCGGACCGGTTCGCGGACCCCCGCGGCGCGGCAGATCCCGGCGAGGAGCTCGGCCACCGGACGGGGCTCGCCGTTCGTCAGGACGTATGCGTTGCCGTGGACGGCCTCGGCCCGCTCGAGCGCCTGCGCGATCCCCGTCGCGGCGTTGTCCACGAAGAGCGAGTCGATCAGGGCGGTGCCGTGCGCGAGCAGGGGCAGCCGGCCGGACCTCGACCGGTCGACGATCCGCTCCACGAGCTGCGTGTCGCCCGGGCCCCAGACGAGGTGCGGCCGGACGGCGACCACGGCGAAACCGTCGCGGTCGGCGCCGAGGGCCAGGAGCTCCGCGCTCGCCTTCGTGCGGGCGTAGTCGCCCCGCGCCGCCGCCGGGTCGGCGGGCAGCGCGTCGTCGCCGACGATCGACGTGCCCGCGTGCGCGACGGAGGGCGAGGAGACGTTCACGAAGCGCTCGACGCCGGCGCGGCGGGCCTCCTCGAGCAGGAGGGCGGTGCCCTGCACGTTGACGCGGTCGAACTCCGCGGGGTCGCCGGCGAGGGAGACGCGCGCGGCGAGGTGCACGACGGCGTGGACGCCCGCGGTGGCGGTGCGGACGTCGTCGCGGTCGGTGAGGGAGCCCCGGGCATCCTGCGCGCCCTCGACGCCGGAGGCGCGACGCTGGAAGGTGCGCACCTCGTGGCCCCGGGCGATCAGTTCGGCGGCGACGGCACCGCCGAGGAGGCCGCTCGCCCCCGTCACCAGGACGCGCACGCCGCGCCTCAGCGGGGAGCGACCAGGGCGCCGCCCGCGAGGACGTCGGCCGCCCACGAGGAGAGCGCACTCCGGTCGATCTTGGAGTTGTGGCGGACGTCGGTCGGGAGCTGGGCGACGACGAGCACCGCGGCGATCGGCACGCCGGCGATCCGGCGCACCTCGGCGGCGAGATCCGCGTCGGCCAGGGCCGGCCGATCGGTCGGCGTGGTCGTCTCGGCGACGACGACGATCTGCTGCGTCCCGGCGGGGCCGACGCCGACGACGGCGGCGCGCGCCACCTCGGCGAGGAGCTCGACGCGCTGCTCGGGGCCGACGGGCGTGACGACTCCGTCGGCGGTGGTGATGACGTGCGGGAGGCGGCCCTCGACGAAGACTCTCCCGGCGGCGTCGAGGTGGCCGACGTCGCCCGTCCGGTGCCAGCGCTCGCCGGCGAGAGCTCCCCGGCGGGCGGCGCGGTCGGTCGACCACAGCCGGTCGTAGTGGTCGAAGAGGTGGGGCGCCGAGACGCAGATCTCGCCGGTCCGACCCGCGTCGGTCGTCTCCGCGAGATCGAGGGCAGGATGCCCGGAGTCGTCGAGCGCCGCGATCCGCACCCGCACGCCCGCGACCGGGGTCCCCACGCAGACGCCGCCCACGGAGGAGGCGTCTCCCGCCTCGCGGATCGCGTCGAGCGTCACGTCGGTGAGCAGGAGCCCCTCCGTCATGCCGTAGGGCGTGTGAGCCGTCGCCCCGGGCAGCAGCGCGGAAGCCCGCTCGAGGAGCCCCTCGGAGACGGGGGCGCCGGCCGAGAGGAACGTCGTGACGGTGCCCAGGGCCGCCCGCTCGTCGGCGTCGAGGTCGTCGGCGGTCGCGACGACGTTGGCGAGGGCGGCGGGCGAGAGGAACAGGACCGTCGCGTCGACCTCGCGAGCGGCCTCGGCCACGGCGCGGGCCGTCAACGTCTTCGGCGAGGTGACGTCCATGTCGGGTGTGACCGATCGGGCGCCGATGGCGGGGCCGAGCAGGGCGAAGGGAGCGAATCCCGCGACGAGCCCGGTGCCGGGGCCGACGCCGTAGGTCTCGGTGAGGACCCCGCAGATCGCCGCCAGCTGCGCGTGCGTGTAGGAGACGCCCTTGGCAGGACCGGTGGAGCCCGAGGTGAAGAGGATCGCGGCCTCGTCGTCGGCCCCGGGCTCGACGGGGAGGCCCTGCAGACGGGCGGCGCCGAGGGAGGCGAGCTCGGGAAGCGAGTGGTCGACCCCGAGGGCCTTCGCGGCGGCGGCCGGCAGGACCTCCGTCGAGATCCGCTTGCCGGGCCAGCCGAGCGCCCGGGCCGCGGTGAGCCCGGGGAGGGCGCCGATCAGATGATGGGGCCAGGCGCCTCGGACGGCGCGGGTCAGGCCCTTCACCCCGAGGCCCGAGTCGGCCACGACGACGACCGCGCCGATCCGGAGGCAGGCGTAGAGGACCGCGGTGAGGTCCGCTCCCGGGGGGACGAGCAGCGAGACGCGGTCGCCCTTCGTCACGCCGCTCGCCGCGAGCCCCGCGGACAGGCGGGAGACGCGGCGCGAGAGAGCGCGCCAGGAGACGACGGTGGGCGACGCGCCCGCCATCTGCACGAGGGCGGTGTCGTCGCTGTCGCGGCGCTCGTCGAGCCACGCCCACAGGGGACGGTGGGGCGGCGGAGCGGACGGGGAGGGATCGGCGGGGGCATCCTGCGGGCCGACGGGACGGGGCCGGGCGGAGTCGGCGGCGACCGCGGGCTCCGTCGCGAACCGGTCGTCGAGCCAGGTCAGGGCGGCGGACGCGAAGTCCACGTCTTCGGCGACGAGGTGACCCGCCCCTTCGTAGCGGTGCACGTCCGGGCGGACGAGCCGTGCGAGGAGGTCGTCGAGGTAGCGGTCGCTGAAGATCGGGTCGCGCGGCCCCCAGAGCAGGAGCGACGGCACGTCGAGGGTCCGGATCGACTCGGCCACGCGCCTCCGCTCGGCCTCGCTCGGGTGCGTCTCGTCGACGGGGATGTCGGCCACGAAGGCGCCGATGCCGCCGCGGCGGTCGGCCCCGCGGTAGGGGGCGCGGTACGCCTCCTTGACCTCGGTCGGGAGAGCAGGATGCGCGAGCGCGAGGGTGGTCTCGAGGAACGCGGTCGTCGTGACCGTCGCGCGGCCGAGCACGCCCTTGCCCAGCGCGAGGCGCAGCGGCGCGGGGATCTTCGACGTCTCGGGCTGGTGGACGGCCGTGTTGAGGAGCATGACCGCGTCGACCTGGTCGGCGTGGTCGACCGCCCAGCCGAGCGAGATGACACCGCCCCAGTCGTGGCCGAAGGTGACGACGCGGCCGTCGAGGCCGAGGGCGTCGGTGAGGTCGGCGAGGTCGCCCACCCGGAGCGTCAGATCGCGCTCGACACCGGTGCGCTCGGAGAAGCCCATGTCGAGCTGGTCGACGGCGACGACGCGCCAGGCCGTGCCTCCGGCGAGGGCCTGCTCCGTGGCCGCGCGGACGAGGGAGCGCCAGAGGAACGACCAGGTCGGGTTGCCGTGCACGCAGAGGATCGTGCCGCGGGGCTCGATCCCGGCGGCGTCGAGCGTCGGGCCGGAGTCGAGGACGTGCCAGGTGCGTCCCGCCGCGGGGACGAGCCGGGAGAACGACGGGTCGAGACCGGGCAGACCGTGGGGCGGGAGCGAGGCCGGAGCCGTCCGCTGAGCCGCGCGGGGAAGCCGGGAGGTCACCAAGCCAGCTCGGTCATCGCGGTGTTGATGCCGGATCCGACGCCCATGAGGAGCACGCGGTCGCCCTTCGAGAGCGACTCCTTCTCGCTCGCCAGGGTGATCGGGATCGACGCCGAGCCGACGTTGCCGAGGGTGGGGTAGGTGAGGGGGACGAGGTTGCGGTCGATCCCGGCGGACTTCACGAAGTCGGCGGTGTGGATGTCGGAGACCTGGTGCATCACGTAGCGATCCATGTCGGCCCAGTTCCACTCCGCCTTCGCGTCGCTCCAGGCCTGCACGACGAGCTCCATGCCGTGCTTGAGCAGGCCCTTGGCGTCGGTGAACATGCCGTTGACGGTGCCGACGCAGAGGTCGTTGTACTGGCTGGCCGAGCGGGTGATGCCGCCGACGATGCGGTGACCCTCGGGGTGGAGATCGGCGCGGCCCAGCACCGCGGCCGCGGCACCGGAGCCGAGGGTGAGGCTGGCGAACTCGCTCATGAAGTCTTTTCGGGCGATGTCGCCGTTGAGGAGACGGTCGACCGTGTTGGTCTGGACGTCGTCGAAGTCCTCGCCGTCGATGATGATCGCGTAGTCGACCTGGCCGGCGTCGATCAGCGACGCGGCGAGGTTCATGCCGTTCACGAAGCCGAGGCACGCGTTGGCGATGTCGAAGTTCAGGGCGGCCGACCCGAGGCCGAGGCCGTCGTGGAGGTGGACGGCCACGCTCGGCTCGAGGTTGCGCCGCGTGATCGACGTGTTGATGAGGAGGCCGATCTGGTCGGCGCGGACGCCGGCCTCGTCGAGGGCGCGCTTGCCCGCCTCGATCGCCGCCTTCTCGAACGTCTGGTTCTCGCTCCAGTTGCGACGCTCGAAGACTCCGGCGACCCGCTGGAGAAGGCCCTTGGGGAGTTTGAGACGGCGGAGGACCGGCTGCAGGATCCTGTCGAGATCGTCGGAGGTCGTCACGCGGTCGGCCAGCGTGCTCGTGACCGAGAGAAGAGCCACGTTCCTGTGCCTCGTCGTTGCATTTCCGTCCAACGGAACTCCCTATCGAGTTGTACGTGTCCCTGACTGACTCCCCGAGTTTACGACCGGTTCAACTGGATAAGTGCCTGATAGCCTCTCGGGTCCTATACCCCTGGAGGCATATTATTTCTTCTTCGCGGGTGCCGTGTACTCGAAGTGCCAGGGTTCGCCCCACGCATTCCCGACGGGGTACCAGCCGTAGGCGGGGCCGTTCGCGTCGGCCCACTTCTTCTGCGGGCTGCCCGCCACGTTGACTCCGGAGAAGATGTCGTCCGCGAGAGCCCACCCGTGGACGGACGTCCCCGGGACGGCTGCGACCGCGACCTTGGGCTTCTTGGTCCAGTACCGGCCGCTCCAGAAGATGCCGGGGCGCGTGCGGCTGGGGGTGTAGCGATCGACGAAGATCTTCTGCTGCGTCGCGAAGTCGCGGTACCCCTCCGAGAGGGCGAGCGTCTTGCCGAACTTCGCGCTGTAGGCCTTCGACATCGAGGCGAACGCGGCGGCGGCGTCCGGGCGGAGGTACCCGCTCGACGCCTTCTTGAGCGAGCTGACCGGGATCTTTCCGTTGGCGTAGCCGCCCCAGGCGATCGAGCGGGGTGCGGCCTTGGCCTCGGCGCTCGGGCTCGCAGGATGCGCGGGGCCCGCGGCGTCGGCCGGCGCCACGGCCGCGGAGGCGACGAGCGCCACGGCGAGGAGGGCGGTGGCCGCGGCTCCGGCGCCGCCGCGTCGCCTCGCGGGGCGCCGCGACGGCCGGGGGGAAGTGGGTGGAGTCTGTGCGGTGGGGAGCATTCCTCGACCCTCGCATCCGAGGACGGACTCGTCTTCCCCCCAGTGCGGGTCGCCCCACTCCGGGGTACACGTCGGCGTGTCGCCTTGCCACGCCCCCGTGGCGCCTCTTTTTCATCGAGATCGCGCTCTGCGTCGTGTGTCGCGTTCGGGCCCGACGTCAACTGCGATCTCGAGGATCCTCAGTCCGTGGCGGTCGCCCGAAGGGCCGACTGCTTTGCCGTGTGATCTGTACCCCGGGGCCGACTGCGGGACTTGAACCCGGCGGAGCGCAGCTCCGCCAAAAAGGGGGCTTCAAGCCCCGCATTCGGGCCTCCATGAGGGCCGACTGCGGGACTTGAACCCGCAACCTGCTGTTTACAAGACAGCTGCGCTACCAATTGCGCCAAGTCGGCAAGATGCTCTTCAGTGTAGGGGACCGGCCCCGGGGAGCGACGAGGCTCTCGGAGGGCGTACCCTTGAGCTAGCGTTTCCCTTTGCAGAGGAGTCTGAAGTTGTCCAACATCGTCATCGCCGTGATCTCGATCGCGCTGTTCATCTTCGGCATGCTCTGCTTCGGTTTCGCATTCCAGGTGCCGGAGGCGTGGGCGTACCTGACGTTCCTCGGCGGCATCATCGCCTGCACGGTCTCCCTCTTCGTCCCGATGACGTTCATCGGTCGCAGCGACCGCAGCTGGTAGTCCGCAGCCTGATCGCCCGAGACGCCCCGGCGACACCGGGCGCGTCATTTGATCAGGCAGCGCCGAACGACTAGAGCGTTTTGACGTACTGCGCCGCGTCGAACGTCTTCCGCGGCTCCACCTCGTGATACGGGTCGATCCCGCCGACGTAGAGCCAGCCGAGCAGCTTCTCGCCGCTCTCGAGGCCGTGGGCCGCGTGCACCTCGGCCGATCTCGTCCAGATGCCGGTGCGCCACATGACGCCCCAGCCGGCCTCGTCGAGGAGGAGCGACAGGACGTGCGCGACTCCCGACGCCACCGACTCCTGCTCCCACTCCGGAACCTTGCGGCTCTCGCGCGGCGAGAGGACGACGCCGACGAGCAGGGGCGCTCGCAGCGGCTTCTGCGCCAGGAGCTCCGCCGCCTCGCCGGTGGCTCCGCCGGCCGCGGCGATGGCCCGGCCGACGACCGAGCGCGACTCGCCCCGGATCTCGATGAGCCGCCACGGTCGGAGACCGGAGTGGTCGGCCACGGTCGCGGCCGCCTCGACGAGCGAGAGCAGCTCGTCGCTCGACGGCGCCTCCGCGGTCACCCTGGCCCGCGACCGGCGCCGCAGCACCGCGTCGCGGGCCGGGTAGGCGAGCGTCACTCGCCCTCGGCCTTGAAGTTCAGCGAGATGCTGTTCATGCAGTAGCGGTCACCCGTCGGCGTGCCGAAGCCGTCGTCGAAGACGTGGCCGAGGTGCGATCCGCAGGTCGCGCAGCGGACCTCGGTGCGGACCGTGCCGAGCGAGCGGTCCTCGAGGAGCTGGACCGCCTCGGGGCGGACCGACTCGTAGAACGACGGCCAGCCGCAGCCGGAGTCGAACTTGGTGCCGCTCTTGAAGAGCTCGGCGTTGCATGCGGCGCAGGTGTAGAGGCCGGAGCGGCTCTCGTCGAGCAGCTCGCCGGTCCACGGGCGCTCGGTCGCGGCCTGCCTGAGCACCTGGAACTCCTCCGGGCTCAGCTCTTCGCGCCACTCGGCGTCGGTCTTCTCGATCTTGTAGTCCATCAGGGCTCCTCACTCGTCTGCCGGGTCGGCGGTCACGCCTCCGGCCCACCCCATTCAACACTGGGCTTCCCACGATGATTCCGTGAGCGCGCAGGATGCCCGCTGCATCCTGCCCGTAGGCTCGCCTCGTGACCACGGCCGACCGCTTCGCCGCCTTCGCCCGGTCGGCGGAGGCCGGCGGTTCCCCGCTCTACGCCGATTGGGCCGACGGATTCGCGCTCGACGAGGGCCTCCTCGCGCTCGTCGACCGGGCGCGGGAGTCGCAGCGTCAGCCCGTCCTCGTGTTCGCCGTCTGCCGGATCCTCGGGGCCCCGCTCGCCCCCTTCGTCACGCTGCGCGCGTGGCTGCTCGCTCACGCCGACGTGGTCCTCCCGGAGCTCGACCGGCGGCGCACCCAGACGAACGACGTCCGCCGTGCCGCGCCCGTGGCGGCGGCTCTCGCCCGGATCGACGGACCGGTCGCGCTGCTCGAGGTCGGAGCCGCCGCCGGGTTGGGGCTCCGGCCCGATCTGTTCCGCATCGACGTGCGCGACGGCGACGGCTCCCGGATCCTCGGCGATCCATCGGGAGATGTTCGCCTTCGCCTCGATGTCGGCGGCTCGCTCGGGCTGCCCGGCGATGCGTCCCTGCCCGCGGTCGTCGACCGCCGCGGACTCGACCTCAGCCCCCTCGATCCGGCCTCGGACGACGACGCCCTTTGGCTCGAGACGCTCCTCTGGCCGGGTCAGGACGACCGCGTCGATCTCCTGCGTCGGGCCGTCGCCATCGCGCGGCAGGAGCCGGCCACCGTCACCCGGGGCGACGCCGTCGACGGCCTGGACGCCCTCGTCCGCGCCGCACCCGCGGGAGCCGTCCCCGTGGTGATCACCTCCGGCACGCTGGTCTACCTCCCGGGGGCGCGGCGGCAGGCCTTCGTCGACCGGGTGGGGGCGCTCGGCGTGCGGTGGATCTCGTACGAGAAGACGGGACTGCTGGAGGGGGTCCAGGCGACCCTCCCGGATCCTGCGATCGCCGACGGCTGGTTCGCGACCCTCGCTCTCGACGGGCGCGCGATCGCCGTCGGCGACGCGCACGGGACGCGGCTCCGCGCCCTCTGAGCGGCCACCGACCCCGACCGGGCGGCAAGTCGCGCGACGTGCGCCCGTCCTCCGTCGGCGAGCGGCCTCGCCGCCCTAGGATGTGCGGGACCGAAGGGCGATCGATGCGAGACGAGCAGGCGGGTGGACTCACCGAGCGTGAGCGCCGCATCCTCGATTTCGAGCAGGATGCCCCGGCCCTTCCCGCCCGGAAGGCCGTCGCCATCCGGAGCGAGCTGGGCCTCACGCCGCCTCGATACCAGCAACTCCTCGGTTCCCTCATAGAAAAACCCGATGCACTGGCGTACGCCCCGATGCTCGTCGGACGACTCCTCCGTCTCCGCGAGACCCGGGCGGACGCCCGACGGGCCCGTACCTTCGGGCACTCGACCCGCTGACCCACGGAAGACCGCACACCCATGGCCAAGTTCCCGCCCGATCGTTTCGACGGGGTCCCCGACTCCCTGCAGCGCGTCGGTGCGCACCGGTCCGGGAGGCGCTCGCACCACGGCCTCATCGTCTTCGCCTGGGCCGCTCTCGCCACGGGCCTGCTCGTGGGTGCGGGAGTGCTCGCCCTCAACGTGCTGAACAACGGCACGCAGTTCACCGCTGGCGGCGGCACCACGACCGGCGTCACCTCGCCGAAGCCGTCGGCCTCGGCGTCCACGCCCTCGTCGTCCTCCCCCTCCGCGTCGTCGCCCGCCGCCTCCTCGGCGCCGACGCCCTCGGTCACCCCGCTGACCGACCCGACCCAGATCGACTCGACCGTGACGAAGATCACCGTCCTCAACGGCACGACGACCAGGGGCCTCGCCGCCAACGCCGCGACGACGCTGCGGAACGGCGGCTGGGTCGTCGCCAGCCAGGGCAACACCACCTCGACGGCTCCGTCGTCGGTCGTCTACTACTCGACCACGGCGCCCGCGAACCAGTCGATCGCGCTCGGCATCGCGCAGAAGCTCGGGATCGCCAGCGTCCAGCCGAGCACGGCGTTCCCGAACGCGGCGGTCGCCGTCGTGCTGGGGCCCGACTACACGCTGAAGTAAGAGGCTCAGCCGGCCGGGTGTCGGGCCGCACGTGACGGTCAGGGGCGCGCCAGGTTACGGCCGTGTTAAAACCTGGCCCCGGGCATCCTGCGGGCCCGGTTTTTTCGTGACGGGGTACAGTTTTCGCCCCTCCGTGTCATTACTATCTGGAACCAGTCGCCTCAGCACCAGGGCTGGCGCCGCACGGAACACAGCAGGGAGTACGCAATGGCCAACGGAACCGTGAAGTGGTTCAACGCTGAAAAAGGCTACGGTTTCATCACCGTCGAGGGGGGCGGGCAGGATGTCTTCGTCCACTACTCGGCGATCGACATGAGCGGGTACAAGGTCCTCGAGGAGGGTCAGGCCGTCGTGTTCGAGGTCGGGACCGGCAACAAGGGGCCGCAGGCGGAGGGCGTCCGTCTCGCTTAGCCGATCACGCTCGTGGGAACGCCGTCCGGCCGAGCCGGGCGGCGTTCCTTCATGCCCGGTGCGTGTTCGCTCCGCGTCCGGCGCGGGTGCCGCGAGTGCGCCCGTCGTCACTTGCACTCGCCTCGGCAGAGTGCCAGAATCAATTGGCACTCTCTACGAGTGAGTGCCAAAGCTACTGCCGGAGCCTTTGCTCCACGACGTCCGACGTCCGGGAGGGACGAAAAACCACATGGCTAAGATCATTGCTTTTGACGAAGAGGCCCGCCGCGGCCTCGAGCGCGGCCTGAACATTCTCGCCGACGCTGTGAAGGTCACACTCGGCCCGCGCGGCCGCAACGTCGTTCTGGAGAAGAAGTGGGGCGCCCCCACGATCACCAACGACGGTGTCTCCATCGCCAAGGAGATCGAGCTCGACGACCCCTACGAGAAGATCGGCGCCGAGCTGGTCAAAGAGGTCGCGAAGAAGACCGACGACGTCGCCGGTGACGGCACGACGACGGCCACCGTCCTCGCCCAGGCTCTCGTCCGCGAGGGTCTCCGCAACGTCGCCGCCGGCGCCGACCCGATCAGCCTGAAGCGCGGCATCGAGAAGGCCGTCGCGGCCGTCTCCGCGCAGCTGCTCGAGAACGCCAAGGAGATCGAGACGAAGGACGAGATCGCCGCCACCGCGTCGATCTCCGCCGCCGACCCCACCATCGGCGCGCTCATCGCCGAGGCCATCGACAAGGTCGGCAAGGAGGGTGTCGTCACCGTCGAGGAGTCGAACACCTTCGGCACCGAGCTCGAGCTCACCGAGGGCATGCGCTTCGACAAGGGCTACCTGTCGCAGTACTTCGTGACCGACCCCGAGCGGCAGGAAGCCGTCTTCGAAGACGCCTACATCCTGATCGTCAACTCGAAGATCTCGAACATCAAGGATCTCCTGCCGATCGTCGACAAGGTCATCCAGTCGGGCAAGCAGCTCCTCATCATCGCCGAGGACGTCGACGGAGAGGCTCTCGCGACCCTCGTCGTCAACAAGATCCGCGGCATCTTCAAGTCGGTCGCCGTCAAGGCCCCCGGCTTCGGTGACCGTCGCAAGGCTCAGCTCCAGGACATCGCCATCCTCACCGGTGGTCAGGTCATCGCCGAGGAGGTCGGTCTCAAGCTCGAGAACGCCACCCTCGACCTCCTGGGCCGTGCCCGCAAGGTCATCATCACCAAGGACGAGACGACCATCGTCGAGGGTGCTGGCGACGAGGAGCAGATCGCCGGCCGCGTCCGTCAGATCCGCTCCGAGATCGAGAACACCGACTCCGACTACGACCGCGAGAAGCTCCAGGAGCGCCTCGCGAAGCTGGCCGGTGGCGTCGCCGTCATCAAGGCCGGCGCTGCGACCGAGGTCGAGCTGAAGGAGCGCAAGCACCGCATCGAGGACGCCGTTCGCAACGCGAAGGCCGCCGTCGAAGAGGGCATCGTCGCCGGTGGTGGCGTCGCCCTGATCCAGGCCGGCAAGACCGCTCTCGCCACGCTCGAGCTCGAGGGCGACGAGGCGACGGGTGCGAACATCGTCCGCGTCGCCATCGACGCGCCGCTCAAGCAGATCGCCTTCAACGCGGGCATGGAGCCCGGCGTCGTCGCCGACAAGGTCCGCAACCTGCCCGTCGGCTGGGGCCTCAACGCCGCCACCGGCGAGTACGTCGACATGCTGGCCGCCGGCATCATCGACCCCGCCAAGGTGACGCGCTCCGCTCTGCAGAACGCCGCGTCGATCGCCGGCCTCTTCCTCACCACCGAGGTCGTCGTCGCCGACAAGCCCGAGAAGGTCCAGGCTCCGGCCGGCGACCCGTCGGGCGGCATGGACTTCTAAGTCCGAGCTGATGCGTGAAGGCCGGTTCCCCCTCGGGGGAGCCGGCTTTTCGCGTGTGCGCTGGGGGTGCGTGCGGTGGGGCGGGCAGGGTGGCCGGCGCGGGCACGGGGTGCGCGCCGTAACTCAGGAAGTCGGGGCGGGGCATCCTGCGGTGCGTGCCGGTGGCGGAGGTTCTTCCTGCATCACGTGCTGCGCAGGAGCTATGTTCCTGAGTTGTGTTGCCGCGTCCTGCGGTGGGTGTGCGTGCGGGACGGGGGTGGCGATGTTGCTTCGGCAGGAAGTCTGGGCCGGGCATCCTGCGTTGCGTGCCCGCGAGAGCGGTCTTTCCTGCATGGAGCGTCTCGCAGGAGCCGCGCTCCTGCGTTGTGGCGCGGAGGTCCTGCTTTACGGGCGGGCGCGTCGGGCGGTGAGACCGCGTCGCCCGCATCGCACGGATGCGCGGCACGGGGGCGGGGCGGTGGCGGGAACGTCGCTTCGGCAGGAAGTCTGGGCCGGGCATCCTGCGGTGCGTGCCGGTGGGGGAGGTTCTTCCTTCGTTAGGTGCTGTGCAGGAGCTGTGTTCCTGCGTTGTGTCGCGGGGGCCCTGTCTTACGGGCGGGCGCGTTATCCGGCGGCACCGCGTCGTCGGCATCGCGCGCGTGCGGCACGGGGGTGGCCCTGGCGTCCGGGATGTTGCTTCGGCAGGAAGTCGGGGCGGGGCATCCTGCAGTGCGTGCCGGTGGGGGAGGTTCTTCCTTCGTTAGGTGCTGTGCAGGAGCCGCGTTCCTGCGTTGTGGCGCGGAGGTCCTGCTTTACGGGCGGGCGCGTCGGGCGGTGAGACCGCGTCGCCCGCATCGCACGGATGCGCGGCGCGGGGGCGGGGCGGTGGCGGGAACGTCGCTTCGGCAGGAAGTCGGGGCGGTGCATCCTGCGGTGCATGCCCGCGGGCAGGAGTTCTCCTGCGTTAAGCGTCTCGCAGGAGCCGTGTTCCGGCGTTGTGGCGCGGCGGTCCTGCGTCACGGGCCGGCGCGACGGGCCGCGGCTCGGGACGGGTCAGGACGACTGCACGGCGGGGCGCGGCGCGGACGCGACGCGGGGCGGGGAGCCGGGGGTGAGCTGCTCCGGCACGAGGGGGAAGCCGACGCGGAACGTCGCCCCGCCGCCGGGGGTGTCGAAGACGTCGACCTCGCCGCGGTGCGCGGCCACGATGCCGGAGACGATCGCGAGGCCGAGGCCGCTGCCGCCGGTGTCGCGGGTGCGGGAGGTGTCCGCGCGCCAGAAGCGCTGGAAGATCTTCTCGCGGATCTGCGGCGGGATGCCCTCGCCGTGGTCGATGACGTCGATGGTCGCCATGCCGCGGCCCGGATCGGCCTGGACGGCGAGCTCGATGGGGGAGTCGGAGTCGGTGAACCGCATCGCGTTGCCCATGAGGTTGGTGACCACCTGCCGGATCTTGTTCTCCTCGCCGAGCACGACGGGGCTCGAGGCGTGATCGCTCAGCGGGTTGTCGGCGAAGTCGTCCGCGGCTCCTGCGGTCTCGCCCGTGGCCCGGGCGCGGCGGCTGCGGAGCCGCGCCAGCGTCGCTCCGGCGAAGGCGATGGGGCCGGTGACGTTGGCGGCGTTCTGCGCGTCGGGAAGCAGCTCGGGCTCGATCGGGAGCTCGTCGCCGGGCTCCGCGACGGGCTCGCGCACGATGACGCGGATCTCACGGTCGGTGTTGGAGGCCATCGTGTCTAGGGCCGAGTCGCGGGCGATCGTGACGAGGTCGACGGGGCCGAGCTCGAGCGGCTTGGACTCGTCGAGGCGGGCCAGCTGCAGGAGGTCCTGCACGAGGCCGCCCATGCGGATGGCCTCCTTCTCGATGCGGTCCATGGCCTGGGCGACGTCTTCGGGCTTCGTCAGGGCGCCCATCCGGTAGAGCTCGGCGTAGCCCCGCAGCGAGACGAGCGGCGTGCGGAGCTCGTGGCTGGCGTCGCCGACGAACCGCCGCATCTGGTCGATCGTCTTCGCGCGGTCGTCGAACGCCGAGTCGATCCTGTTCAGCATCGTGTTGAGCGAGCGGTTGAGGCGGCCGACCTCGGTGTTCGGCGTCGTCGCGTCGAGCCGCTGGCTGAAGTCGCCGTCGGCGAAGCGCGCGGCCGTGTCTTCGACGTCGCGCAGGGGCGCGAAGGTCGAGGTGACCAGGAGCCGCGTGAGCGCCGCCCCGAGGACGATCACCGAGAGTCCGAACCCGAGGAAGATGAAGGTGAAGCGCGCGATCGTGTTGTTCGTCTGCGCCAGGTTCGTGCCGGTGATGACGGTGTAGTACCCGGTCGCGTTCGTGGACTGGTTAGTCAGCGTCTCCTGGATCGCGAAGAGCCGCCACTCCTGGGAGTGGTCGGCGTTGAACGCGGTGGAGATGCCGACGAGGCTCTGGATGTCGGAGGCGCCCGAGATCGCGAGCTGAGGGGCGGACCCGGTCGGGAGGTCGCGCTCGTTGTCGCAGAGGCGCCGCCCCGTCGAGTCGAAGATCGCCAGGTAGCTGGTCGGCTTGTAGCCGAAGTTCGCTGTGCAGTACGAGTCGTCGAGGGTGAACGTGGTCGTGTTGCGCGCCGCGATCGGGAGGTTCTCGTTGACCTGCGTGTAGAGGTAGGTGCTCAGCACCGTCATGGTGCCGAGCCCCGCGACGAGGAGCCCGAGGGTCACCAGAGTCACCGTGATTCCGGTGATCTTGGTGCGGATGGAGATCTCGTTCCACCACTGGGACAGACGCCTGTGCATAGGCGGTCAGGATAGCCGTGCGGGCTGGGAGCCCGGGAACTGCGCCCCGGGGCTCCTGCCGTCTCAGGCCTTGGAGGCCTTGAGCATGTAGCCGAAGCCGCGCTTCGTCTGGATGATCGGCTCGGCCGAGAACTGGTCGAGCTTGCGGCGCAGGTAGGAGATGTAGCTCTCGACGATGCCGGCGTCGCCGTTGAAGTCGTACTCCCAGACGTGGTCGAGGATCTGGGCCTTCGACAGCACGCGGTTGGGGTTGAGCATCAGGTAGCGCAGGAGCTTGAACTCCGTCGGGCTGAGCTCGATCGCGGTGTCGCCGATGGTGACCTCGTGGGTGTCCTGGTCCATCGTGAGCTCGCCGGTGCGGATGATCGCGTCTTCGTCTTCGTTCATGGTGCGGCGGAGGATCGCCTTGATGCGCGCGACGATCTCGTCGAGGCTGAACGGCTTGGTGACGTAGTCGTCGCCGCCGACGGTGAGGCCGGTGATCTTGTCTTCCGTGTCGTCTTTCGCCGTGAGGAAGAGGATCGGTGACGTGTAACCCGACGAGCGGAGGCGCTTGGTGACGCCGAAGCCGTTCATGTCGGGGAGCATCACGTCGAGGATGATCAGGTCGGGCTCCTCTTCGAGGACCGCGGAGATCGCCTGGGCACCGTTGCCGACGGCCCGCACGGCGAAGCCGGCGAAGCGGAGGCTCGTGGTGAGCAGATCGCGGATGTTGGGCTCGTCGTCGACGATCAGGATCTTGGGGCCATCACTCATGCAGTGATTATCTGCGCGAAGCCTAAGCGTTGCCTGTGAGGAGTGCGAACGGCGGGTGGTAGCGCGCTGGCCGCCCGGCGCACGGTCGATGACGGATCGCGGCGGGGCGGAAGGGGTCTACGCGGCCAGGGCGGGCGAGTCGAGGATCGTGTAGCTGTAGCCCTGCTCGGCGAGGAACCGCTGCCGGTTCTGCGCGAAGTCCTGATCGACGGTGTCGCGCGAGACGAGCGTGTAGAACGACGCCGGCAGGCCGGATTTCTTGGGGCGCAGGAGCCGCCCGAGTCGCTGGGCCTCCTCCTGCCGCGAGCCGTACGACCCGGAGACCTGGATGGCCACCGTCGCCTCGGGCAGGTCGACGGAGAAGTTGGCGACCTTCGAGACGACGAGCACCTTCACCTCGCCGTCGCGGAACGCCTGGTAGAGCCGCTGCCTCTCGTCGACCGAGGTCGACCCGGTCAGCTTCGGGGCGTCGAGCGCCTCGGCGAGCTCGTCGATCTGGTCGAGGTACTGGCCGATCACGAGGATCTGTTCGCCCCGGTGCTTCTCGACGAGCTGCTTCACGACGTCGAGCTTGATCGGCGCCGTGGCGGCCAGGCGGTAGCGCTCGTCGTCGGCGGACGCCGCGTACTCGAGCCGTGCCTCCTGCGGGAGGTCCACGCGGACCTCGTAGCAGCTCGCGGGGGAGATGAAGCCCTGGGCCTCGATCTCCTTCCAGGGGGCGTCGAAGCGCTTGGGGCCGATGAGGCTGAAGACGTCGCCCTCGCGGCCGTCCTCGCGGACGAGCGTGGCCGTCAGACCGAGGCGGCGTCGCGCCTGCAGCTCGGCCGTGAGCTTGAAGACGGGCGCCGGGAGCAGGTGCACCTCGTCGTAGACGACGAGACCCCAGTCGAGCGCGTCGAGGAGGGAGAGATGCGTGTACTTGCCCGCCCGACGGGCGGTCAGGATCTGGTAGGTCGCGATCGTGACCGGCTTGATCTCCTTCACGGCGCCGGAGTACTCGCCGATCTCGTCCTCCGTCAGCGACGTCCGCTTGAGGAGCTCGTCGCGCCACTGCCGCGCCGAGACCGTGTTGGTGACCAGGATGAGGGTGGTCGTCTTGGCCTCCGCCATCGCCCCGGCGCCCACGAGGGTCTTGCCGGCGCCGCAGGGCAGGACGACGACGCCCGAGCCGCCCGCGAAGAAGTTGTCGACCGCCTGCTGCTGGTAGCCGCGGAGGTGCCAGTCGGCCGTGTCGAGGTCGATCTGGTGCGGGGTCCCGGGGGTGTAACCGGCGTGGTCCTCGGCCGGCCAGCCGAGCTTGATCAGCTGCTGCTTGACCTCGCCCCGAGCCCAGTCGGCCAGCTCGTAGACGTCGTCGCTCCGCTTGCCGGTGAGCAGCTCGGCGATCTTCTTGTTGCGGGACACCTCGCGGAGCACGGCGGTGTCGGTGCCGCGCAGGAGGAGCTGGTCGCCGTCGCGCTCGATCACGATGCGGCCGTAGCGGGCTACCGTCTCGCCGATGTCGACCGTGACGCTCTGCGGCACCGGGAACTTGGAGTACTTCTCGAGCGTGCCGAGCATGTCGTCTGCGGTGTGGCCGGCGGCGCGCGCGTTCCACAGGCCGAGGCGCGTGATGCGGTACGTGTGCACGTGCTCGGGGGCGCGTTCGAGCTCGGCGAACACGCTGAGATCGTGTCGTGCGTCCTCCGCGTCGGGGTGGGCGACTTCGAGGAGCACGGTGCGATCGCTCTGGACGATCAGGGGGCCTGTCACAACGGCCCAGTCTATGCGCGGGGGCTGGGAGCGGCGGCGGCCGGTCACGCCTCCTGCGGTGTCGCCACCGCCACGATGCTCGACAGCGGCAGGGTCCGCTCGATGTCGGACTTCCGGTCGCGGCCGCGCACGCGGCCGCCGCCGACACCGGTGGGCTCCATCTGGAGCTCGGAGGTCGTGCCGTCGGCCAGGGCGACCGTGACGACGACGGTCAGCCGGCCGCGGACGGCGGCGTCGAGCTGGCGCGCGATCCAGGCCCGGTCGGTGGCCTCCTCGGTCGCGTCTCCGGACGACTCGACGACGCGGGCGACCAGGTCGCCGATCGGGTCGGTGGGGGTCGCCAGGACGGATCGCTTCGGGCGGCGTCGGATCGGGGAGCGCAGCGGCTCCTGCCCGGCGTCTTCGAGCACGACCGGGTAGCGCTCGTCGCTGAGGGTCCAGTAGAGGCTCTCCGCCTCGAAGCGGCAGAGCATGCGGTGCGGGTCGATGCGCCGGAGGCCGAGCGGGCTCAGCGCCTGGTCGACGGCCACCGTGTCGAGGAGGGCCGGGTCGTCGCTCCGGAGCTGGCTGACGGCGCCGAAGACGGTCGCCTCGCGGTCGAGCTGATCGGGCGTCAGGGTGGAGACGCGGTAGCGGCCGTGTCGCGCCGCCGTCTCGGTGAGCAGGTAGTCGACCGGCTGGGGGATGCCGGTCGACGAGAGCTCGGTGAGGAAAGCGCGCAGCGACTCCTCGGTCTCGCCGTCGCTGAGGGCTCGGCGGATGCCGGCCTCGGTGATCCGGTAGGTGGCGGCCAGACCGGCGCTCTCGACGACGGCGATGGAGCGCAGGCGCCCGTCGAGGGCGGGATCGAGGGGGCCGGGTGAGACGGCCGTGAGGTCGTGCTGGAGGTAGACCTTCTCGATCGGCGCGGGCAGGAGCGTCGTGACGATGGCGCTCGCGGCCTCGGCGCCGTCGTGCAGCAGCGCCACGGCCACGGAGGTCGGCCGACCGGACGCGGTGAGCCCGAAGAGCTCCGCGGACCGGGCGAACGCGTCGAGGCGCTCGGGGACCCAGGAGCCGCCCGCCGGGAAGAGCCACTCGCTGAAGGTCTCGAGGGGGTCGCCCCACGACGTCTCGGCCCGCTGGTCGAGGATCGAGCGGATCTCGCGCGGCAGCGCGTCGAGCCACGCCGACACGAGGGCGGCCCAGCGCTCCGACCAGGAGGCCAGGAGCCACGACTCGGCGGCGCTCGCCGGGATCCAGCCGTCGGGACCGAGCTCGACGAGCCCGGCGGCGCGGGCGGCGGCCAGGATGGGGACGACGTCGTCGACGTCCACCCGCGCGGCCTCCGCGAGGCGGCGGGTCTCGGGCAGCGCGAGGCCGCCCTTGGCGAGTTCGCGCGCCGGGGAGTCGGCGACCGCGCGGACGAGCTCGGCCACCTCGACGACGACGGCGAACAGGCGCTCGGCGCTCTGGGCATCCTGCGCCTGACGGTCGACCACGTCGACGGCCTCGAGGACGACGGGAGCCGGTGTGCCGGCGAGGGCGTCTCTCGCGAGGACGGGGTCGGCGTCGAGGACCTCCGCGACCGCGTCGAGGGTCGTCACCCGGTCGCCGTCGCGCAGCAGGAGGAAGAGGTCGGCGACCCGGTCGAGGGCGCGGGCCGCGTCGTCGTCGGAGACGTCGAAGGCCGGTTCGGCCCCGGCGAGAAGCGCCGCCGCGGGGCCCGGAGTGCGAGCGACCTGGAGAAGGAGGAGCGACGTGCGGTCGAGTCGGCTGAGCGCGTCGCGCACCGACGAGGCCTCGAGGAGCGCCTCGGCGAGGTCGAAGGCGTCGCGGACGACGGTGGGGCGGTGGACGCTCCGCTCGCGGAGTCGCGTGGTGAGCTCCTCGGCGGACAGACCGCGCAGGACTCCGGCGAGGTCGAGGGCGCTAGCCACGGGGCGCCTCTGCCCCGCGCCGACGGCGCTCGCAGGTCAGCGTCGGGTGCCCCGGGTCTCGAGCTGACGCCGACGGAAGCTCACGAAGACGAAGGCGAGGATCAGCAGGATAGCGATCGGGAACCCGATCACGGGCAGCAGTGCGATGGCCGGCCAGATGCCGGTGGCGGACACGCTGTGCGTCGCGCCGCCGATCAGGAAGATGGCGATGCACACGGCCGAGAGCACCGCGACGGTGATCGCCGCGTAGGCGAGGACGCGCTCGGCGCGCTGGATGCCCTGGGGAGCGCCGTCGGGTTGCTTGTTCGTGGCCACGGTCCTCAGCGTAGTCGGGAGCGGGGGCGCACAACCCCCGTATGCTTAGGACGCCCCAAAACCTAGGAGTCAGTCATGCCCACCGGCAAGGTCAAGTTCTACGACGACGAGAAGGGCTTCGGCTTCATCTCCAGCGATGACGGCCAGGAAGTCTTCCTCCACGCGTCGGCCCTGCCCGCCGGCACCACCGGCGTGAAGGCAGGCACCCGCCTCGAGTTCGGCATCGCCGACGGCAAGAAGGGCGCGCAGGCGCTCTCGGTCCGCGTGCTCGAGGCCGCACCCAGCATGGTCGAGCGCTCGCGCCGTTCCGCGGAGGACATGGCGGTCATCGTCGAGGACCTCGTGAAGATGCTCGACGGGGTCGGCAACCGTCTCCGCCGCGGTCGCTACCCCGAGAACGGCCCGCAGGTCGCAGCCGTGCTGCGCAAGATCGCCGACCAGCTCGATGGCTGACGACTCCCGGCGCGCGATCCTGGAGCCGCTGACCCGCGAAGCGCTCCTCGAGGTGACGCGCGACGACACCATCGGAGACCTGCTCGACATCGTCGACGAGGGCGAGGGCGTCTCGACCGTCACCTACTCGAACACCCTGCCGGGCTACCCCGGCTGGGTCTGGACCGTCAGCGTCGCCACCGTCGAGGGGGCCGAGCCGACCGTCCTCGAGACGGAGCTGCTGCCCGGCGAGTCGTCCCTCCTCGCGCCCGACTGGGTGCCGTGGGTGGAGCGTCTCGCCGAGTACGAGGCCTCGCAGGAGGCGGCGGGCGCGCTCGCAGCCGAGGGCGAGTCCGACGACGACGAGTCGGATGACGACGACGACGAGTCGGATGACGACGACGATGCCGATGAGGACGACGACTTCGAGGACGAAGACGACGACGAGTCGGACGACGAAGACGAAGACGACGAGCCCGACGACGACCTCGGCGACGACGAGTTCGACGGGGTCGACGTCGAAGAGGCCGCCGAGGCCGGGGGCCTCGACGAGCCGGGCCGCCGCTAGCGCGCTCTCCCGCGCCCGCGCATCCTGCGCTCCAAGCCCCTGCCGCCAGTCGCTAGACCCTCGCACTCGGCTGCCGCGGTGGTCCTAGGACCACCGCGACAGCCCCGCAACAGGGTTTAGCGGGTGGTGGAGCCGAGCTCCGCCACGACGTACTCGATCGAGCGGATCAGCTGCCGCACGTCGTCGGGCTCGATGGCCGTGAACGTCGCGACGCGCAGCTGGTTGCGGCCGAGCTTGCGGTAGGGCTCCGTGTCGACGATGCCGTTGGCCCGCAGGATCTTCGCCACGGCGGCCGCGTCGATCGACTCGTCGAAGTCGATGGTCGCGACGACCTGCGAGCGGTGCTCCGGGTCGACGACGAACGGGGTGGCGTACTCCGAAGCGGTCGCCCAGTCGTAGAGCGCGGAGGACGACTCCTTCGTGCGCGCGTCGGCCCAGTCGAGGCCGCCGTTGTCGAGGATCCAGCGGGTCTGGTCCTCCATCAGGAGGAGCGTGGCCAGCGCCGGGGTGTTCAGCGTCTGGTTGAGGCGCGAGTTGTCGACGGCGTTCTTCAGGCTGAGGAACTCGGGGATGTAGCGGCCGGAGGCGGCGACCCGCTCGACCCGCTCGATGGCCGCGGGGGAGAAGAGACCGAACCAGAGGCCGCCGTCGGAGGCGAAGTTCTTCTGCGGGGCGAAGTAATAGACGTCGGCCTCGGAGGCGTCGAACTGCGCGCCACCGGCGGCGCTCGTCGCGTCGATCACGGTCAGCGCGCCATCGTCGCCGTGGACGCGCGTGACGGGCGCCATGACGCCGGTCGAGGTCTCGTTGTGCGGCCAGGCGTAGACGTCGACGCCCTCGACGACCTCGACCTCGGAGCGGGAGCCGCCGGGGGCGGTGATGACGTGGGGGGACTCCAGCCACGGGGCTCCTGCCGAGGCCGCGAACTTGGAGCCGAACTCGCCGAAGGAGAGGTTCTCGGCGCGCTTCTCGATGAGGGAGAAGGAGGCGGCGTCCCAGAAGGCGGTGGATCCGCCGTCGCCGAGGACGACCTCGTAGCCCTCGGGCACGTCGAAGAGTTCCGCGAGACCCTCGCGGACGCGGCCGACGAGATCTTTCACGGGGGCCTGGCGGTGCGAGGTACCGAGGATCGTGGCTCCTGCGGTGACGAGGTGCTCGAGCTGCGCGCCGCGGATCTTCGAGGGACCGCAGCCGAAGCGGCCGTCGGTGGGAAGGAGGTCGCTGGGTAGGGTGATTTCCGCCATGACCCCGATGCTAGCGAGCGGCCGGGAAGCGCAGCGGCACGGGGCGTCACGCCCAGAAGACGTCCAGGTGATCCGTCCCTAAGGTGCCAGCCGGTAGGATCTGGCCGGAGAGCGCGCCGTGTTCCAGGGCGCCGGACCGGGAGGCACCGTTGACCGATCTCGTCGACACCACAGAGATGTACCTTCGCACGATCCTCGACCTCGAGGAGGAGAACATCGTGCCTCTGCGGGCCCGCATCTCCGAGCGTCTCGGCCACTCCGGTCCGACCGTGTCGCAGACGGTCGCCCGCATGGAGCGCGACGGTCTCGTCGTCGTCTCCGGCGACCGCCACCTCGAGCTCACGACGCAGGGGCGCACGAAGGCCACGCACGTGATCCGCAAGCACCGTCTCGCCGAGCGCCTTCTGGCCGACGTGATCGGGCTCGACTGGGCCTACGTCCACGACGAGGCCTGCCGGTGGGAGCACGTCATGAGCGAGCAGGTGGAGCGCCGCCTCCTCGAGATGCTCGACCACCCGACGGAGTCGCCCTACGGCAACCCGATCCCCGGTCTCGACGAGCTCGGAGACTCCCCGGCCGGCCGGTTCCTCGACGGCGTGGTGTCGATCGTCGACGTCGCGGCCAAGAATCCCAGCGGAAAGTCAGGAACGATCCGCCGGCTCGCGGAACCCGTCCAGTTCGAGCCGGAGTTCCTCCAGCAGCTCCACGACAACGGGGTACAGCCGGGCCGCACGGCCACGATCGCTGCGGCGGGCACCTACATCTCCATCCACGTGGAGGGGTACGACGAGGCTTTGGAGCTCTCGCCCGAGGTCGCGGCGCACATCTACCTCTCGGAGTGATCCAGCGACCTCAGGTTTACCGATTCGTTACAAATATCAGCCTCAAGGATGACATCGGAGCGGTACTCGGGTACGCTCGCCCACGTCCAAACAACCAGGAAGCCGGTTGCCGGGCCCAGGGCAAGACGTTTCATCCCCCCGTCTCTTGACCTGGTTCGTTGAAAAACGAAGGAGACGGGGCGGAGTCCGATTCGGCACCTAGCATCCGGTGTCGGCCTCCGGGAGACGCAGGAGAGACCCACTCTTGACCACTGGCAATCAGACGTCCTCGAGCACGCCCACCCAGCAGCTCCGACGGACGACCCCCCGCACCGACCCGATCCGCACCGGCCCGATCGCGACCGTCCCGGCCCCGGCAGCTCCGCTCACGCGTCGAGCAGCCCGCGAGGCCGACAGCCGCGCACAGAAGGCCGGAGCCGTCGTCGGCAAGCGCCCGAGCGCCAAGAAGACCGTCGTCTCCGTGGCCGTCATGACCATCACGGCCGGCCTCTTCGGCACCATGGCCCTCCCCGCCTTCGCGCAGACCCCCACCAGCACCGACGGCACGTCGTCCGCCTCCGCCGGGTCGGCCCTCGTCCGCCAGTCGCAGAGCGTCTCCGTCTCGTCGACCGCGTCCGCCGCGACCGTCTCCCGCGACGACTACACGACGACCCTCCCCGTCGTGGTGAAGACCCCCACGACGACCACCGCCGCGTCGCTCAGCACCAAGGCCGCCGCGTCGGCCGAGGCGACCCGGGCATCGTTCGCCGCGAGCACCGCGTACTCCGGCAAGACGGCGTCCGACTACCTGGCCGCGCCCGCGCATCCTGCGTTCAGCCTCGCCGCGGTCTACCAGACGGCACTGCAGTACGTCGGCACCCCCTACGTCTTCGGTGGCGCGACGCCCGCCGGCTTCGACTGCTCCGGCTTCGTCATGTACGTCTACGCGCAGTACGGCATCTCGCTCGCGCACTCCGTGCCGCTGCAGTCCGCCGCGGGCACCACGATCTCGCAGGCCGACGCGCAGCCCGGCGACATCGTCGTCTTCAACAACGGCTCGCACGACGGTTTCTACGCCGGCAACGGCATGATCCTCGACGCCCCGAAGCCCGGCGGCTTCGTGAGCGTCCGTCCGCTCTGGTCGTCGGACGTGCACTTCGTGCGCTTCGGCATCAAGTAGCGGGGTTCGTCGCCCCGGGCATCCTGCGGTCGAGGCCCTCGTTCTTCATGGAGCGGGGGCCTTTCCCGTCGCGGGGAGAGCAGGATGCACGAGGCCGAGGCCGCTCGTGAACGTCCTGTAAACCGTTACCCGCCTCTCTAGGCGAGCGCGGGGCGGTGACGTACTCTGAAGCTCTCGGAGTTCCACGAACCGCTGGGAGAGTCTGATGTCACGCTCGGAAGCCGTCCGCACCATGGATGCGCGCCTGAGTTGTGCCATACGACAGGGCACCACCCGCAGCATCCACCATTCCGGTGTGCGCTGCGGAGCACACGACTGAGCACCGTCACCCCGTGACGGTGCTTTTTTCGTGAGCGGGAGCACCACCCGGTTGTCGTAGCGCGACGAGAGAGATCGAATGCCTGGAAGCCGTCCAGGCCGTTTCGAAAGGGAAGCGATGCGCACTCTTGTCCTCAACGCCGGCTACGAACCCCTGGCCGTCGTCTCGTTCCGCAGAGCACTCGTGCTCGTCATGAGCCAGAAGGCCACCGTGCTGGCGGCCGATGCGGAGCACCCCGTCCTCGGAGCCACGTTCGCCTTCGACCGCCCGAGTGTCATCGTGCTGACGCGTTACGTGAGACTCCCGCACACGAGGCAGATCCCGGTGTCGCGCCGGGGCGTGCTGCGGCGGGACGCCCACACCTGCGCGTACTGCGGCCGCTCGGCGACGACGATCGACCACGTGCATCCGCGCTCGCGGGGAGGACGGGACTCGTGGGAGAACCTCGTGGCGTGCTGCCTCCGGTGCAACAACCTCAAGAGCGACCGGACGCCGCTCGAGATGGGCTGGAGCCTCCGGTTCGTGCCCAAGGCGCCGCACGGCGTCGGCTGGGTCGTGCGCGGGGTGGAGCAGCCGCAGGCCGTGTGGGAGGACTACCTGACGGCTGCGTGACGCTGCTGGTCCTCGCTCGTTTGTCGCGCGTCGGTGTGCTCAGCGGCGGGGCGGTCGGGCCAGCAGGATGCGGCCCTCACCCGTGACCGTCAGCGCGCCGGCCGCGTGGGGGAGCACCGCCGTCGTGCCGCGCTCCACCCGGACGGGATGCGCGTCGGGGTCGCCCTGCGCGTGCAGCGTCAGCTCGCCGTCGAGGACGATGAGCACGGCGAAGCCGGCGTGGGTCGTGGTGGTGGCTGCGCCGGCGCCTGTGCCTGTGGCCGCGTCGCTCCCGCCCACGGTCAGCAGCTCGAAGCGGAAGTACGGTGCGGCAGCCCTCGCGAGGACGTCGCCCTCGGCGCCGCCCGACACGAGCGCGGCGATCTCGTCGGTGGTGCGGCCCCGCGTCTCGACGGCCCGGAGCGCGGTATCGAACCCGAGGCCGAGGTGTCCGTCGCGGGCGCCGTCGAGCTCGAAGTCGCGCCACTCCAGCAGGATCGACAGGTCTTCCGGCTCCTGCACCTCGGCCAGGAGGACGCCCGCCCCGATCGCGTGAAGGACGCCGGGCGGCACCATCACCGTGTCACCGGAGCGGACGGGGACGCGGTGGAGGAGGGCGAGGAGCGCCCGGGCATCCTGCGCGTCGACCAGCGCTGCGAGCTCGTCGGCATCGACGTCGCGCAGGAGCCCCAGATGGACGTCGCCCGGTTCGAGAATGAACCACGCCTCGGCCTTGCCGTGTCCCGTGCCGAGGTGCGCCTTGGCGAAGGGCCCGTCGGGGTGGGCGTGCACGGGGAGGCGCTGGCCCGCATCGAGGAGTTTCACCAGCAGCATCGTGTCGACGCCGAACGCGTCGAGGTGCTCCCGGCCGAGCCACCGCTCGGGGTCTTCGGCAATGGCGTCACGCAGGATGCGGCCGTCGGGCAGCGTCGTCAGCCCGAGGCTCGCCTCGCCCCGGATGGTGGTCGTGGAGCCGATCCAGTCCTCCGGGATGCGATCGCCTCGTGGTTCTTCACCGCGGAACGCCTGGATGCGCGGGCCGCCCCGGTAGAAGCGGTCGGCGGGCTGGTTGGCGGGTAGGACGACGATGTCCACGGGGATCCTCTCGGCAGGGAGTCTCCACGCTAGCCGGTTGGGTAGGCTTGTCTGGTCAGCCTCTGTAGCTCAATGGAAGAGCAGTTCCGTCCTAAGGAAATGGTTGGGGGTTCGAGTCCCTCCAGGGGCACCGGATAAACGGTGCAGGTGCACACACCAGTACACACAACGCGGGCGGCAGTGCCCCGCTGACAAGGCGAAGCCCCCGACTGTACGGCGGGGGCTGTCAGGCGAGGGTGCGTCGGGAGCGTCTCTCGGCGGCGGCATCTGCTCGGCGGAGGAGGCGCTTCACGAGCATCGGGTGACGGGCGAGGGCTTCCTGGGTCGTGATCAGCCGGGACAGGATCTGCTGGTACCTCACGCGCCCCATGTGCAGCTCGTTCCAAAGCTCCGTCGTGGCGTGCGCTCCACCATTCGGGTGTGCGGCTTCGAAGTCGAGGACTCGCTCTTCCGTCTCTGTCACTCCTCCAGTATGCGAAGTGGCACCGACGCCGGTGGCGTTCGAAGAATGTCTAGTGCGGGCTTGCATTACTTGTCTAGTCCGCACTAGAATGAGAGCATGAAGAAAGTAGACCTCGAGAAGCGGATCGCAGAGCTGGCCGCCGAGAACAATGCGACCTGGGTCTACGCCGGAGGTACGAACCATGACAAGTTCAAACTCAACGGGACCGTGATCATGATCCCCCGACACAAAGAGATCGGCGAGATCCTCGCAGCCAAGATCCTCAAGGACTGCAAGAAGGCCCTCGGTTAGCCACCGGGGGCCCGGGCCCCGGCCCACACGTAAAACACCGACCACACCTAGAACGCTGACCGTAACAAGCGCACTGACCACGCTTGACACAACTAACACACCTACCACGCCGCCCATGCAGGAGTTCATCATGCCCACCCCCACCTACCAGGTGACCGTCCGACGGGACGGCAAGTTCTGGTTCATCGAGATCCCCGAGATCGACGGCGCCACCCAGGCCCGACGCATCGACGAGATCGACGAAATGGCCCGCGACTACATCGCGAGCTCGCTCGACATCGACCCCAAGAGCTTCGAGTTGTCCGTCAAGTTCGAGCTTCCGGAAGCCGCCGCCCTTCACGCCGAGGCCGCTGAACGCCTCCGCGACGCCGCCGCCGCAGCGCAGGCACTCGCCGCAGACGAGTCCCGCGCCGCTGCCTGGACGCTTAAGGGGCTCGGGCTCACCTTCCGCGAGGTCGGAACTCTCCTCGGTGTCTCGCACCAGCGAGCACAGCAGCTCGTCGTGACCTACGACGGGACGATGGGAACGAAGTACGACGGCACGCTGCCTGGAGGGCTCACGACCCTCGACCTCGTTGATGCACGGTCAAATGCTGGTCGCATATTGACGGTGACAACCAAACCGGCCCGTTCGAGGGGTTTAAAAGCCGGGTCCTCTCGTTTAACCTGACAGGGCACTGATCACGTCACTATCTGGGGGGAACCCGAATTGAAGAAGCTCCATGTCTCCGCTGCCCTAATCCTGGCGGCCCTCGCCCTGACGGGCTGCTCGAGCACCACCACGACGGGTGCCGCTCCCGCCGACACGACGGCCGCGAAGACGCAGTCCTCCGCGCCGGCGAAGGCCGCCACGACCCGCAGTGTCACGTACGAGGTGACCGGCGATGGCACCAAGGCGATGAACGTCACCTACCTCACCTTCAACGGTGGCGGTTCCTCGCAGGCTCAGGCCACGAGCGCGCCCCTGCCGTTCAAGAAGGTCATCCCGATCAAGAGCGACCAGCTGTTCGAGTCGAGCATCTTCTCCCTCGTCGCACAGGCCGACGACGGCACGAAGATCTCGTGCAAGATCACCGTCGACGGCAAGGTGATCCAGGAGCAGACCTCGACGGGTCAGTACTCCGTCGTCACGTGCTCGGGGTCGGCCAGCAAGTAGCCCCACGTGACAGAACGCCCCGCCATCTCCTCGGAGGTGGCGGGGCGTTGTCATTGGGTGGGTGGCGCTGACGGGTTGCGCTGGGGTCCCGGGCGTAGCGCGTACGATCCACGGATGGCTGTTCAACCGTTCAAGGGCTCCCGGATGGAGTGGTTCGCTGCGCACGGATGGCGGCACGAGATCGTCACGGTCAAGGGCGGGTTCGAGCTGCGCATCCTCCCCGACCAGCGGCCGTTGACGTGGCACATCGTGAAGGTGGGCGAGGAGTACCAGGCCTCAGGCGTGATCCGGCAATCGTTCCAAGGGTGGATGCTCGACAGCGAGAGCCGGCCGTACCCCAGCGCCGATGCCGCTTTCGAGTCCTGGCTCGCCCAGCAGTAGGACCACACGACGGAACGCCCCGCCACCTCCGAGGAGATGGCGGGGCGATGTCGTAGGTCAGGCCGACCGGCGAAGGTTCACCAGTGGAGCGTCGTTGCTGCCTGACACTGACGTCGAGGCGTTGGCGAGCGCCATGGCGGTCGTGGGGAGCGCTGTCTGGCCGGACCAGGTGTAGGCGCGGATGCTCGTGTTGGAGCCGACCGTGGACGGCACGGCGAGCTGGTAGGCGTTGTTCGTGATGCACTGGAATGCCGGCGATGTCGTCGGGGCGGCCGTCCCGGTGAGCAGCGTCGCCACCCAGTAGAGGCCGGGCTTGAGCGTGATGGGCGCGCTGAGCAGGACTGTCTTCGCGCCGGTCGTGAGCGAGGCCGACGACTGGGAGCTGCTCGCGAGCGGGCCGCCTTGGAACTTCGGCTGACCGGTTCCGTCGTCGGCGTAGATCCCAGCGAGGAAGGCGATGTTGGTTCCGCCCGACACGGCTGTCGTGACGTTGTACAGGGCCGCGTCCGCGGTCCACGCGACAGGGCCGACGAGGAACGGAGTCAGCGTGAGCCGTTGGTAGACCGCAGTCCCCGCCGTCGCTCCGAGGATCCCACCGCCGTTGACGGAGAATCCCACGGGCGGAACGATGACGTGTGACGCCGGGATCGACAGCCCCTTGATGTCTGACGCGATCTTCGTCGCCAGCTCATCCATGAGGCCGCGGAGGCTCATGCCGACTTCGCCGCGTTGTAGACGGCCACGAGGGACGACGTCGTGTCGCCGATGTCAGCCGCGGCCACGGCACCGAGGTTGCTGAGCCCCTGCGCCTTCTGCGCAGCCGAGAACGCCTGGACGTCGTCGACCCGCACCCGGTTCCCGAGCATCGTCATCATCGTGGTGGCGAAGTTCGGGTCGTTGTTCAGCGCCGTCGCGAACTCGGCAAGCGTGTCGAGCGTCGCCGGGGACGAGTTCACGACCGCGGCCACGGCTGCCTGGATCGAAGAGTTGGTCTTGGATGAGGACCACGTCTTGCTCGTCGACGTCGATGCGTCGTCGATCGCCGCGCCGGCCGCGTTCTGCGCGTTCTGCGCGATGACGAGGACCGCGTTGATCGCCGCGGGGAGCGACGTCTTGTCGGTCGTGTTGAGGGCGTTGAGGTTCGACCCATCCTTCGCCCCGGTCGTCCACCTGGTCAGGTTGACGACGTCGGTCGCAGCGGAGGTGATGAACCCTTCGATGAGGGATCGCAGGGAAGCCATTAGAGGACGGCCTTTCGGTTGGCGTAGAAGAGGGCGAGGTCGGGGATGTCGTCGTAGGCCGGGTGAGGCTCGACGTCATCGACGTGGACTTGGAGGGCCGACTGCACCTCGGCCATGCTGACGCCAGCCGCAGCGCCCGGGCCCGGCGCGGTGCCAGGACTTGATGGGACGGGTGAGAGCGCCGTCAGATCGCGCGTCTCGCCGGCGTTGATGATGAAGTCGAACGGGTCGTAGTGGACGATCTTCCCGTTGGCGCGCAGTTGCGAGAACTCCACCCGCCAGGTCACCCCGCCGGGTACGCCCGCGTCCGACCCGAACAGGCGCACCCCACGGTGACCGTCCTGCACCAGATACCCGTCAGCGTCGAGCGCCCCGACGACTCGAGCAGGTACCCGCGTCGCCGGAGCGTTCTGATCGAGCATGGCGCTCGCCGGAGTGAACTTGACGTACCCGGTGAGGGGCGTGTTGTCGCTGGGCGCGAGGAGCCTGCCCGTCACGGTCGCGTAGTTCGTGGTGTCGGCCATGCTGCCTCCGTCTCGCGGGTCGAGGGTCAGGAAGCGACGTGCTCGCCGCGGGCGACGGCGCGGGGGACGGAGCCGAGGCCGAACCTGGTCGCGAAGGCGTTCACGGCGGGGATCGCCATGATGCGTGTGAGAGCGGCCGCCGCGGCGGTGATGGCCGCGGATACGCCGACGAGCCACAGCCTCAGCTCGTTGTCGACGGGCAGGCCGAGGGCGTCGATGAGTTGGGGGAGCAGGAGCGCCCCCGAGAGGAAGGCGGGGATCCCGACCTGGACGATGGTGCGGAGGACTCGCTGGCTCTTGAACCAGATCTCTTGCACCTGGGGAGTGGTGGACATGGTGTCTCGCTTTCAGTGTCGAGGCCGTCGCCGGGGAGACGGCACATCGGTGGGTGTGGAGATGGCGCGCCGTTCGGCATCGACCTGCGCGCGGGTCATGGTGTCGTACACGTCGGGGTCGTCCTCGAGCGGATCGTCGAGGAGTCGCTTCTGTGCGTCCGACAGCCGCGGCGGGTGGGTGGCGTGCCCCCACGCGGTGTTGACCTCGGAGACGAAGTCAATGAAGGCGTCTCGGAGATGCCGATAGGTGGCGCTGATCTTGCGGACCTGGTTGGTGCGGTTGACGAGCTTCTGTGACAGGTCGTCGATGCGCCCTTCGAGGCGGGCGAACTCGCGCTCGGTGGCCTCGCGGAGCATCTCGAACTCGGTCTTGTTGACCTTCTCCTGCGGGGGCTTCCGTGTCCGCGCGACGCGCTTGCCAGCCTTCTGCAGCAGGTATGCGCCGAGCAGCGAGATCATCGCGACGACGACGGTCGCGACGCCGGGCGGGATGTCGAAGTCTGATGCGGCTACTGCCATCCGTGCACCTCGCGATCACGGGCGATGTCGAACACCCGCCAGAAGGGCAACAGGATGAGTCGAATCGACCCGATCGCGAGCGCAGCTCGGTCGCCGGCGTGCGGATCTCCGGGGGCGAAGAAGGCGAGGTAGATGAGGCAGACCGTGTAGGTCGAGAACAGCATCACGAGGAACGCGTTGGCGTAGACGTCGACGCGCCACAGCTTCTGGGGGAAGTGGACTGCGACGAGGCAGGCGAGGGACGTCGCGAAGACGAGTTGCGACCAGATGGCGGCGTAGTCGGGCGCGATCGCGTCGAAGATCGCTGGGACTCCGTACCAGATGCCGTACCAGCCGAAGGCGGCTGAGACGGCATAGGTGATCGGCAGGTAGACCCGGAGCAGGGTCGCGAGGCGGTCGTCTTCTTCCGAGACCGACCCGCGACCCCAGATCGAGGCATCTCTGAGTGCCCGAGCGTTCGCGCGCAAACGGGTGAGCATCGTGGTCAGAGCTGCGGGTTGCGGTTGAAGAGGTAGACCCGCTTGGGGAGCTCGTTCGCGAACGTGCGGAGGCTCTTGACCTGGCCGAGCACCTGGTCGAGGACGCCGTCTTTCTCGGCGAGCTTCGCGGCGATCTGGGCTGGCGTGAACCTGGGCGTGCGGCGCTCGGCGGCGTCAGCGAACTGGATCTGGACGTTGGTGTCGGTGAGGACCGCGTAGACGATCGCCTTGATCTCGGCCTTGCCTTCTTCGGTGAGTGCCATTTCTTCGTCTCCAATGAGAGTGGTGTTGCCGTTTCCCGCGGACGCGGTAACGGGGGCGACGTTGGTCGCGGTGCCCGGGATGAAGTGCCAGTGCCAGAGCTCGGAGGGGACGTCGTTCACCCATCCGTACCTGTGGGCGTTGGCGGCCATCCACTTGTACGCACGGCTGGTCGGGTCGCCGATCCCGGACCGCCAGTCGACGGTGACGCCGAGGCCGTGGGTGCTGGTCCCGGGGAGGGCGGCGAGGGCCTCGCCGGCCTTCTTTGACCAGTAGGAGCCGTCGTACCAGAGCCCGGTGTTCCTCGAGGTTCGGACGTAGCGCTCTCCGAAGATGAGCCGCTGGTTCGCCAGGGGGCGGTAGGCCTCGGCGAAGAACAGCGTGATGCCGAGGTCGCGTTTGAAGTCGGCCTGCATGAGGCGGGCTTGCCGGGCGGCCTCGGCGGTGAGACGGTCCGAGCCGACCACGCTGGCCGCGTGGCTGTCCTGGTAGGGGGCGAAGTTCTCGAGGACTTCGAGGGTGCTGATGTCGAGCGTGCCGTTGGCGGGCATCAAGGCTCCTGGATGGTCAGGCCGGCCAGGCGCTCGAGAGCGACGAGTCGGGTGTGGTGGGCTTCGCGGGTCGCGCGGGTCTCGGCGACGTGCTGCTGGATGAGGGCGAGGCAGACGACGCCGAGCAGCTCGTAGCGGACGCCGCGGAGCTTGTGGTTCTCGTCGTAGATGCCGAGCATCGGTTCGCGCTTCACGACGAGCTCGGCGATGAGACCGAACTGTCGCTGCTTGGCCGGGTCGTCCTTGTAGGCGAAGACCTTCGGGATGAGGGTCACCCACTGGTCGATCTCGGGGGTGAAGTTGCCGAGGAGAGTCTTCGTCGAGAGCGTGGACGGGGCGTACCCGAAGACGCCGTTCTGGTCGACGTACATGGCGACGTATCCGGTGGTGACCTGGTTGTTCCGCACGCCTGTGGACGTGATGCCGGTGTTGGCGGTAAGGCGGCCGCCTGCGCTGAATGTGCCGCCGACGCTGCCCGTCCCGCTTGCCGAGACGGTGCTCGTCGTGGAGAGAGCCCCGTTCACAGCGAGCGCGCCACCTACGGTGAAGCCTGCCCCGGTCGTGCCGCCGGTCGTGATGTCGGACGCGGCGTGCTTGTGGCTTGTGCTCGACTTTCCAGCGAGGAGCGAGTCCGTCTGGGTCATCGTGTAGTAGGTGGTCTGGATCGTCGCGATGATCGTCGCCTGGAGGTTTTCGACGACTGGTGCGAACGACTTCGGGATGGATGCGAGGAGTTCGCCGAGCTTCTGTTTCAGTTGGGCGATATCGCGGAGGGTGTCGTCCTCGCCTCCGAGGACGCTGAGGCGGCTCATCAGGTGTCTCCGTCCGTGGGTTCCTCGAAGACGGGGATGATCTTCTCGACGTCGTCGAACTTGATCTGCCAGCCGATGACGCGGCGGATGCCGTCTGCGCCCCGGGGGAACGCGGTCCGTTCGTTGGAGTCCGGGTTCTCGTAGTCGGGGGAGACGTAGTAGCCGATGTCGTCGCCGATGAACCAGTCGATTCCTAGTCGGGGTGCGTCTTCGGCGATGGCTTCGATGGCGACGGTCTTCGTGCTGCCGAAGATCCGCTGCGCGCGGGCGCGGGCGTGGTCGTTCAGCGTCGCATTGTCGGTGACATCGGTCGTCGGGGTGAATCGGTCCTCGAACGTGGGCCTGAGAGGGTCGACCGTGACGATGTGGTCGGACTGGGGCTGGTCCGAACCGACCGCCGTGCTCGTCGCGGTGACGTCGTTCGCGCCGTGCCCTTCGGTGTAGTCCTCGTCGAGCGACACGGATCCTGCCGAGCCGGGCACCTCGAACGTCGTAGCCGTGCCGAGGACCGGATCGGCGGCCGTTCCGACCCGCGTCCCGATGTACAGGACTGGGGTGATGCGCTCCGGGTTGTGCTGGCGCTCCCACCCGATGGTCCATTCCGGGCCGTCAGGGAGGTCGCTTAGCTCGGTGAGGCACGAGTAGACCGACTTCCCCAGGGCTTCTTCGTAGTCGCGATCGCGGAGGGGACCGTCGTCAGTTCCGACCTTCACGATGCGGAGGGGGATGCCACCGTTGGAGCCCTGCGTGATGTAGCGCTGCACGAGGTCAGCGACGATCTGGTTCTGGCCGACTTGCGTGTAGGACACATCTCGCACGAAGCGCCGGTTGAAGTAGCCCTCGAGCGTGACCATGCTCAGCGGGATCTTGTCGTCGTCGGTCGACTTGTTCCGGTGTGTGATGAACGCTCCGTAGACCGGGGTGTCGTCGTTGTCGGAATCGATGAGGTTCAGGACCGTCGCGCCGGGCAGCGTCGCGCGCTCCCACTCGTCCGGCGCCGATGCGATCGGCAGGTCGGCAGTCGCCGACTGGTACTCGCACAGCCCTACGGCGATGTCCTCGACAGCGAGGTCGGGAAGGTCCTCCAGGATCTGCCCGTTCGTCATGGCCGTGGCCACCCACGCGTAGCTCATCAGGACACCGGGTACGACAGACCCGTGATCTGGTACGCAGGGGTACCGGATCGAGCCGTCGGCGACTGGAACCCGACCGTGCCGTCAGCCGCGAGGATCTGCACGTCACCACCCCAGCCACTCACACCCACTGGCAGCAGAAGGTCGGCAGTCGGGCGAGCACCGACCGGGAGGGTGAACGCCGTCGCACGAGTCGTGAACGACGCGGGACGGCCGACACCTCCGCGGAGGTAGCAGATGCCGTTCAGCACCCTGTAGCCGACCACCGTCGAGATCGTGAACCCGTTCAGAAGGGCGGGCACGTTGACCCAGCCCGTGTCGGACCACGAAGTCCCGTTGAAGTACACCGGGCACCCCATGGCGAGGTTGAAGACGCCCTGACCCGGGTACGGGTTCAAGGGGTAGCTGTTCGAATCCGCCGCGAACAACATCGCGCCGGCCGCCAGAAGCGGCGGAGCATCCCACGTGGTCGTCGGCGCACCGCCACCCGACGTCGGCATGTTGATCCGGAACAGCCGCATCGAACGAGCCGGCGTCGCCGGCACCGGAGCACCCGACTGAGCAACGCCCGCCAGATACTTGATGTCGACCTGGGTGAGCCCCGACCCGTCCTCCTGCTGGTCCGACACCTGCGCGTAGACGATGTCCGTCCGCGGGCCCGACGAGCTCGCAGGCACCAGATCACCCGACACCAGCGCATCCGATGAGAAGAGGTAGCCACCAGCCTCGGCCGCCGTCTGCACGTCCAGACCGCCAGCCAACGGACCGCACGACCACTTCGTGGACGTCGCGCTCGCAGTGCTGGCGGGGGTGCCGGGCCGGACGCCGGAGGTGAAGCCGAGGGGCCTGGCTGCGGTCGCGCCGGCGAAGGGGATGCCGGCGACGGTCTGTCGGAGGCTGCGGCCGGAGTAGACGGGGTTCCCGTTGAGGGCGTTAACGGGGTAGACGGTGATCGTCATGGTGATCTCCTAGAGCCAGGCGGGTCGCGCCGTGACGGTCAGTTTCGAGTTCGCGTTGAACGTGGCGGCCGTGAATGACCACGTGTTGTTCCCGGGGTCGAAGTTGGACCACCCGCGGGACAGGATGTAGAGCGACCGGGAGGACTGCCCGTTCGCTTTCGCGGTCTTCTTCTCCATGTCGACTTCGAGGTACTCGCCCGGTCCCAGAACGAGCGAGGACGAGAAGATGAGCTGCGCCCCGGATGACACGTGCGTGATGACGGGGCCAGCGCACGGGCCATCGATGCGGAGCATGACGGGGCCGCGCTCGTTGCCCGGGTTGGTGAGCTTCACCTGGCCGGTGACGGACGTGGCGTTGATGCTGAACGGGATGGTGTGGGGAAGGGTGAGCCCGCCCACCGTGGATGGCAGCTTCGTGCTGTCGGTGACTTCCGTTCCGAACTTCCGCCAGTCGTCGCTTCCGACCGCGAACGAGTAGTCGAACGCGCGGTCATTGATCCAGTCGGGAACGACGTCGCCCGTCTTGAACACGTCGACCCAGCGGGGGCCCGTTCCTTCGTCGATCGTGAGACGGGTGAGGTTGAGGTCGACGGCCTGGTTGAGTCGGTCGATCGCGGCGGCCGCGAGGAAGTTGCTGGGTGCCTCGACGGAGCCGTGGACAGTCATCGCCCGCGCTTGAGCGAACTTCCGTCCGGAGTTGGAGCCAGACCGGCGGGCCCTGGCCGTCTGAGACACAGACGAGCCAGTGGCCCCCCAACCTTCGACGTCGGTCACGGTCCACGCGACTCCCTGATCATCGAGGGTGTCGAGATTCAGAGATCCAAGTGTCCGGGTGGGCATCAGATCCTCTTCCTCTTGAGACGGCGAGCAACTTCTTGTGCAGTCGCTCGGCCATCGGTGGCCTCGTGCACGTCGATCTGGATCGGGACGTCAGCCCCGTTCCCGGTGCCATCCGTACTGCCCCCGCCCGTTGCCACGGACACGCGTGGCAGCGCCGTCGACGAGTAGCGGCCGCTGTAGTCGCCGATCCCTGCCGTGGACACCATCGACGGATCCACGAGGGACGCCATCCGCGACGCCAGCGCGGATGCCTGGTCGTTGATGCCGCTGATGATTCCGCCCACGACGTGAACGCCGACGAGCTTGTTCATCACCCGGGACGGCGAGTGGATGTCGAGCGCTTTCCGGATCGAGGTGACCATGGTCGAGGCGATGGTCTGCATCTGCTTCGAAATGGCCGCTTGCTGCGACTGCAGCCCGCGAACGATCCCTCGGGCGGCCTCGACCCCTGCGCCGTACAGGTCGTTCGATGCGGAGGTCGCGAGTGAGTCCGATGCGGCCGAGAGCTGTCCTTGGAGGGATGCCACGGCGCGCACGCTGGACGAGCCACCAGCGAGGAGTGCCTTCGCCTGAGGGAGCGAGTCCACTCCGGCCGCGACGAACTGCTGGTAAGTGGCGGAGTCGAGCCCAGCCTTGCGGAGGCTCGCCATGACGGTCGCGAACTGCTTCGTGTTCGCGACGCGCCTCGTGAGCGCGCTGATGAGGGACGTCGGCGATGAATAGCCGGTGGCGTCGAACTTCGTGAGTCCGGACTTGACGCTGTCCTTGTAGTCGGCTCGCTGCTTGACGAGCGCGTTGTAGCTTTTCGTGGCGGCGGCGAGCCTGGTCGTGATGGACTTCCGCGTGTTGGCGGCGGCCGAGAGCTGGCCGTTGCCGCGGTTGACGATCCCGATCAGGGCGTCTTTCGCTTTGGCGCTGATCGTCTTCGTGTTGAAGGCTTTCAGGATGGTGCTCGTCATCTTGACGGCAGCCTTTTGCACGCCCTTCGCGCCCTGGTTGATGCCGTTCGCGAGGCCCTGAGCGACGAAGCCACCGATCGCGAAGAAGACCGTGGAGGGGCTGTGGATGCCCAGCGCGTCGCGCACGACCTGGGGGATTTTGTTGATGAGCCCCTGGACGACTGAGGTCACCAGGCCCCACGAGTTTCGGATTCCGTTCACGAGGCCGTCGACCAGGTTGCGGCCGATTCCGAGCAGCCAGATTCCTGCTGACGCCAGAGCGCCGAGGATCTTGCCTTGGAGGCCGGCGAACGCTCGGGTCACGCCGCCGAGGGAGCCGAGGATGCCGGACACCATTCCGCCCGCGATTCCGAGGATCCGTGAGACCGCTCCGGAGACAATTCCGGGGATCGCGCCCCAGTTTCCGGTGAAGATGGCACGCACGATCGCGAGTCCGGCACCGATGACCGTCTTGACGATGTTGATGTAGCCGCCTACGACGGCGACGATTCCGGCGAACACGGATCGGCCGACCTGGAGCAGGAAGTTGAACCCGGCCGAGAAAATCGAGCCGATGAACGCGATCCCGGCCGAGAAGGTGACCTTGATGCCTTCCCAGGCTGCGGCGAGGAACGCCACGAATCCGGACCAAATTGCCTGGCCGACCTTCGTCTGGGTGAAGAACCAGATGAGTCCTGCAACGAGGGCAGCGACGGCCACGATGATGATGCCGATCGGGTTCGCGGTCAGTGCCGCGTTGAACAGCCACTGGGCTGCGGTGGCGACACCCGTAGCCGCGGCGCCGGCGAGCATGGCCGTTCTGCTCGCGACGTTCGCGATCCCCTGTGCTACCACGGCGGCCGTTGCGGGAAGACGAGCGATGAGGCCTTGCTTCTCTGCTCCGGCTGCGATCAGGGTTGCGTCGGCGAGGGCGTTGTTGGCGGCCGCCGAGGCAAACAGAGCTGCCGTCCGGGTCGCTTGGAGGGGTATCGAGGCCAGGGTCGCGACGTTCGCGGCGGCCTGCGCAAGCTTGTAGACCGCGAATCCCGCTGCGAGAGCGATGATCAGCGGCGTCAGGATCTCCGTGTGCTGACCGACGAAGCCGAGGATCTCGGCGAACGACTTGAGGATCGGCACGAGGAGGGGCAGACCCGACGCCACGACCTCGCCGGCAGCACCGGAGATGGAGCCGAGTCCCTGAGCGACCTTGAGGAAGAAGGGCAGCACGGGCTTGATCACGGTGCCCACCTGGCCCAGGGCCTGGGGTACCTTGCCGGGGTCGCCGGACTTGAGTGCCTGGAACAGGCCGATGACCGCTTTGCGGGTGTCGATGATGAACCCGACGAAGGAGTTGTCTTCCTGGATGTGGAAGGCCTTCGCGAGCTGCGAGGTGAAGTCGCCCTTGGCGACGAGGTCGTAGACGCCCTGGATGCCGCCGATGACTCGGCCGAAGTCGACTCGGTTGATCCAGGCGGTCAGGTTCGTGAGCGCCTTGACGACGTAGGTGTTGACCTTCTCCGCGAACGGCTGGAGTGCCACCCCTGCGCGGTCGATGGCGGCGCTGACGGCCTGGAAGAGCTTGGGGCCTGCGGCGACGGCTCCGCTCTGGAACATCGCTCCGACGCGGCCGAGGGCGGCCATGACGTTCGCCCAGGCACCACGGTTGGTGTCCGCGGCGGCGAGGGCGGCGCCGCCGATGTTCTTCTCGATCGCGGCGCGGAAGGTCGCGGAGTCGACCTGGCCCTTCTGGACCATCTCCTGGAGCTTGTCGGCGGAGACGCCGTACTGCTGCTGGAGCCAGGTGAAGATCGGGACACCGCGGTCGGCGAGCTGGTTGAGGGTGTCGGTGTAGACCTTGCCGGAGGACGACGTCTTGTTGAAGATCGCGCCCATGTCGCCGAGGGAGGTTCCCGCGATGACGGCCGTGTCGGCGGTCAGCTTGAGGTACTTCGTCAGGTCCTGGCCGGGCTTGATGCCCGAGGCGACGGCTGACGCGGCGACGGTCGCGGCGTCACCGAGGCCGAAGGCTGTGCCCTTCACGGAGGCGAGGGCGTTCTCCATGATCGTCTTGACGCTGGTGGCGTCGTGGCCGAGGCCCTTGAGCTTGGCCTGCGCGTCCTGGATGTCGAGGAGTCGGCCGAGGCCCTTCGTGGCAGCGACAGCGCCGATTCCGGCGACTGCCGCTGCCACGCCACCACCGAGCACCTTGGTGGTCGTCTTGGCGATGCCGCCGACCGTGCTGAGGAAGCTCTTCGACAGGCTCCTCGAGACGGTCGACCCGACGTTCTGGCCGTCGATGTCCGAGGCCAGCTTCGTCCCGAAGCCCTTGGCGGCCGGGACGACGCTGACGTATGCGACGGCAGATTCGGACATATCAGCCTCTGTTCTTTCGAAGCACCGCCTTCGCTTGCGCGGGGGTGAGGGTGGTGTGCCCGAAGTGGGTCTCGGAGGCGTCTTTCCATGGACGCGGGTACTTCTTGGCGGTTCGCTTGCTCTTGGACGCCACGAACTGGTCGTGGAGGTCAGCGATCGCGAGGTATTCGCGCGTGACGGGATAGCGCCAGTCGTTGAGGACGGCGAACAGCCACGACGTGGTCTCGCGTGCGTTGACCTTGACCAGCCGGTCGACATGGATGTGGTCGACCGTGGTACCGATGTCCTCTGGTCGGTAACCGAGCTTGTGGAGCTCGTAGACGAACTCGTTGGGGTGTGCCCTCGCTATCTCTAGGAGGGCTTCGATTCCCCCAGGCCGACGTGCTCCGACCAGATCGTGAAGACCTGGTCGATGTCTTCGAGGTCGAGGACGTTCTTGAAGTCCTCGGGGATGACGAGGGTGAAGAACGCGCCGATGAGGGCGGCGCCGAGCTCACGGGTGTGGTTCTCGACGGCCTCCTTCGAGGCGTTCTTCGGGCGGCGGTAGCCCGACTGAATCGTCAGGATCTCCGGGGGGATGCGCCCGGTGAGGGTGAAGACGTCGCCGGAGCCGGCGGGGTACTCGAGGTTGATGGGCTGACGGACGGTCGCCTTGATCTGGACAGCGTTGCTCGGTGCGGGGGTGGACGGGCTGTCGTCACGGGGCGCGGACTGGCTCTCGCGCCACTGCGCGAACTGAGCGAGCTCCTCTTCGGTGAGGGCAGCCTGTGGGGTGGTGGTGTCGGACAAAGTGGTCTCCTTGGTCGGTAGAAGATGGTCGGGAGTGTGGGGAGGGTGGCCGGCCCCGACCAAGCCGGCCACCCCGTGTGCTACTCGGGGCTGGTTTCGCCCTGAGTGGTCTTGTCGTCAGCCGAGGCCTTCACGAAGCCGCGCCGAATCGCCTTGGAGGCGATCTCACCGGCCGCCGCGCCGGAAGCCTGTGTCTCGGTGGGCTTGGAGACGTTGCCTGCTTCGACGTCGTCCGTCTCGGGCTCGCTGGGGTCGTCCGTCTCGGGCTCGCTGGGGTCGTCCGTCTCGGCGGGCGGCGTGTAGTCGGTGACGTGGACCCACCAGTTGGGGTCGCGCGCCTCGAAGTCCTCGTCGGAGAACTCCTTGATCTCGCCGGTGACGACGTGTCGTGCGTGTGACATTCGGGTTCCTCCTAGGAAGCCAGGGACGAGTACCACTTGATGGCGGAGTAGGTCTCGCCGGCGACGGTGACGGCGTAGCCGGTGACGGTGACCTCGTAGCCGATGGGCTCACCGTTCGCGAAGACCTGATCGCCGACCTCGGTGATCTCGCCCGAGGGGACGTAGATCCGGATGAGCTGGTCGCCGTCGATGATGTCGATGACGTGCTTCTTACGGCCGCCGGTCTTGGAGGGGTCGATCTTGACCGAGCCGTCCGTGCCGACCGAGACGCCGTAGTAGAGCTCGAGGGTGCCCTTCGTCGTCTCGATGAGGGTGCCCTTGTAGGTGATCGAGGACTCGGTGACGGGCTCGCGGACGAGTGCGCCGTTCTGCCAGGCGCGGATCTGGTTCGTCGACCGGTCGCGGGTCTCGGTGATCCCGTCGTCGCCGACGTAGCCGAGGTCCGTGTAGCCGGGGCCGGGGGTGGGCGAGGGGAGTGCGGACGACGCGGTGGTGGGTGCGGGGGCGGTCAGGGGCCCGGAGTACCAGGCCCCCGTTACCGCCACCCGGACGTTGTCTGAGTTCAGGGCCACGAGGGCTCCTTTCACGTTGTAGTTGGTGGGCGGATTGCCCTGGTTTTCCGGTCGGTGGAAAGACGGGTGCCCATGGCGGGCATGAGAAAGCCCCGCTCAGTTGGCGGGGCTGGGAAGGTTCGTGCCTCGGTGTCCGATGTCGAGTTCGGCGGTCTGCTTGAACTGGTCGTCGGAGGCGAAGTCGGCGTTGGGGCCACCGTTGATCGCGGCGTAGGTCAGCGGGGATCCGTTGACCATTCCGTCTGCGCCTCGTGAGGTGGCGAGGGCGAGGGCCAGGTTCATCAGGTCGACGGAGTCGGTCTGGGAGTTGGCGTAGACATCGACCGTGACGAAGCTTCGTCGGATGGTGTTGGTCGTGGAGCCTCCCGGCCCGATGCTGAGGACGATGCTGCGGTCGGCCCCTGATGCCTTCTTGTCGGACACGGTCACGTCTTGTGCGAAGGTCTCGTCGCGGTCGCGGATGAGTGTCGTGAGCCGGGAGATGACCGCTGCGAGGATGTCGCTGTAGAGGATCGCGTCCATCTGGTTCACTCCCTGGGTGTCGCCTGCCCGATGACGCTGCGCAGCGCGTTGATGAGGCGCTGCCGGGTCTGGTTCTCGT
Organism: Frondihabitans sp. 762G35; assembly: GCF_002074055.1. Classification (NCBI taxonomy): domain Bacteria; kingdom Bacillati; phylum Actinomycetota; class Actinomycetes; order Micrococcales; family Microbacteriaceae; genus Frondihabitans; species Frondihabitans sp. 762G35. The sequence goes on from NZ_CP014619.1 coordinate 529,222, forward strand.
AGGTGTGCGGGGTCTCGACGCGGAGGCGCACTCGACTGCCGCCGCCGCGAGCGGTCGTGCGGACGGCGACGACGGTGGCGTTGGGCAGTTGGGAGGCGACACGCTCTGCCAGGGGCCTGAGCTGGGCTTCCATTGCGGCGGAGGACATCACCTGGCGGCCGAATTCGGCCTGGTTCATGACGACTTTCGTCTTAGCCATTGGTGTCTGCCTTGAGGACGATCTTGACCACGACGCCCGGGGTGAATCCCGTGTAGTACGAGACCCATTCGGCTGGGAGACCCGCGACCTTGTAGCGAGTTCCCCGGACGGTGAACTCGTCGGACGTGTCGACGGCGGTGCCTGCGGGGAGGTAGAGCGTCTGCTCGCGGGTGAGGCTGTCACGGCTCAGAGAGAGCGTGTCGCTTCCGAGTTCGGGGGCGACACCGACCCCGTCGACCGAGCGGGTGGACTCAGCCCTGGTGGGCTTGCCGTACCGATCCGGCTCCCCTGGCTCGAAGGTGTGCTGGAGGACGGTTTCGCCTTTCACAGCAGCCCCGATCGGACACGGAAGGAGCGGATCCGGTTCGACGTCCGGGGTAGCAGGCCGTCGAGGTCGTCGTCGGAGATGTAGATGAGGCCGGTGGAGAGCGCTGTGTCGATGGTGCCGGACTCGGTGAAGGGCCCGGTGGTGCTGGCCTTCTGCCGGTACCCCTCGGGGTTCATCAGCACGCGCTTGATCGCGTTCACGACGGCGTCTTTCGCAGTCAGTTTCGCGAGCTCGTCGGTCTCGACGAGGTGGTCGATGTCGACGTTCCGCTTCCGCGCCTTGACGCGCAGCTTCGTGGAAGCCTGCGCGATCCACGCGTCGACCTTTGCCTCCTCGGCGAGGGTGAGGTCACCCCACACTTCGGCGACGTCGTCAGAGCTTGCGAACGGTGTCATCTCCATGTGGGGTGCCCTTCCTACTCGACCGGGATGCCTTCGGCGGCGAGGCTCTCGCGGATCTCCGCGGCCTTGGCGTCCGCCTCGACCTCGAATCCGTTCGCGAGTGCGTACGCGGCCCAGGTTTTGGCGGTAGCGCCCTTCTTGGGCACCGTGATGGTCTGCTCAGCGCCGGCGTCCGGATCGGGCGTCTCGTCTTCGCCGCCCTCAGCGGGTCCGGCCTGCGGATCCTTCCCAGCGGCAGCCGGGGCAGCCTTCGCTTTTGGCTTGGGCTTCGGCGGGGTCGGAGTGGTGTCGTCGTTCTCATCCCAGACGGCGGGGTTGGTGATGAGCGGCACGGCCCAGTCCGGCGCGACGCTTCCGGCCGGGAGGACGTGGGTGGCGAAGTGCTCGTCTCGGACGACGACGGTGTCTTTCAGCTTGGGCATGTGTGTCCTCCTTGGACGCCAGGGGAGGAGCCACCCGTGGGGATGGCTCCTCCCGATCGGTTAGAGAACCTTGGCCGCCAGGCTGAGGTTCGCGTTGGCGAGGACCGGCATGCCGATGGCGTCCGAGATGACCTCGGCGATCATCGGCGGCTTCTCGTTGCGGTAGGTTCCCGCGACGATGCCGGGCTGCTCGACGTCCTCGATGCCGTAGCTGTCGTCCGTCGCCGTGAGGGTCTGGCCCCAGAAGGTCGCCCCGAGCTGGGTGCCCTCCCAGTCGTCGGTGGCGACCGGCGCGGGGAGGAGCATGAGCGTGTCGTTGGCGATGACCTGGCCGCCGCTGGTCTTCCGGTCGAACCGGAAGATCGGGGGGAGGCCGGCACCGGAGACGACGGCCTGCACGTCCGCGTCGGTCGCCGGGCGGGCAGCGCCGTTGAGGAGCTGCGTCTGGAACTGCGTTCCGGACGACAGTGCGCGGAAGACGCGGTTGGTGAGGAGGATCGAACCGGGCTCCTCGCCGTTCGTGTCTCGGTACACGTCCACGATCGACTCGAGGAAGCCGAGGCGGTCGGCGGCCGGGTCGGTCCAGAGCGTCGGTGCGGTGACCGAGTGCGACGCGGAACGACCGAAGTCGTCGCTCGAGTCGAAGTTGTTCTGGTTGATGGTCGCCTTGCCGGTGTTGAGGACGGTGCCGCGGAGGCGCTCCATGCGGTCGGCCACGGCTCGGACGACCTGGGTCGTCGTGGCGAGGATCGAGGCGAGGATCGCGTCGTCGGAGGCGTTCCGAGTGCGGAGCTGCTGGTACTCCGAGACGGGGATGTTCTGTCCGATGGCCGGGAGCTCCAGCGTGACGCGGCGGCCACCCTGGGTCTTGCCGACCTCGGGCTCGGCGTCGAAGGCTCGGAAGTTCGCCTCCTGGACGAGACCGCTCTGGCCCATGACGAAGCGCACGACGGTGTCGGCGACGGTTCGGTTGGGCAGCCAGCGCGCGAGCGTGCCCTTGGCCGCCTCGTAGTCCGCGAGGGACGCGCGGGCGTACCCGGTGAGCGTGGCGGGGTCGATGATGTCGGTCCAGAGTGCCATCAGGCGGTCCCTCCTACGAAGACGAAGCCGGCCGCGCCTGCGGTGGGCACCGTGAAGGCGACCGGCAGGTTCGGGGCGTTGATGATGCCGTGGCGGAGGATCGACACGGGGGCGACCTGACCGGCGACGACGGGGGCGTCGAAGAGCAGGAACCCGAGCTGCTCGCCGGCGGCGGCCGTCCAGGGCTTGATCACGTCCTCGTCTGCGGCGTTGACGGGGGTGCCGGAGCGGAGATAGCCGTCCGGGTAGTGCGTTGCAGCCGTGAAGGCCGTGAGCTGGAGGGTTCCGGTTCGCCCGTTGGCGATTCCGTGGGTGGACCCGAGCCACGACTGGTCACCGCTGCCGAAAGTCTCCGTGCGGAGCTTGGGCATGGTGTGTCCTTTCTAGGAGTTGGAGGTCTTCTTCTTGCTGTCGAACAGCTCCTGGCCGGCGTTGACGCCCCGGGAGGGTGCGTTGTTGCCGCGGTTTCTGCCCTGACCCAGGTCGACGTTCTGCCGCTGCTGGGTTCCGGTCTGTTCGGTGGAGTGCTCATCGACCCACGCCTTGATGGCGTCGGTGTCGACGTCGGTGCCCTTGGCGAACTTCGACCGGTCAAGGTCGAGGAGCGCCCCGGCATCGGGCACACGACCGACGAGGGCCCGTTCGAGGGCGGTTCGGACTCGCTCGCCGACGAGGACGGTGCGGAGCTCGGCCCGACCTTCTTCGCGAGCCTGCTCGATCGCACGATCCGCGTCGGAGAGGCTTTTCTGCCGCTCCGCCGCGAGGTCCTGCTCGAGCTGCTTGATCTGGGCGGGGGTGCGTCCGTCGAAGCCCTTGAGCTGGTCTTCGAGTCGGCGCGCCTTGTTCTGGTGGTACGCGACCTGCTGTTCGGGCGTCATGTCCTTGACAGGAGTGTTCGCCGGGAATCCGGGATCGTTGCCACCGCCGTTGGCACCGTCGTCGTTGGTTCCGCCGTCCCCGTGGCCGCCCGCGCCGTCGTTGCCGCCGTTGCTGCCGCCACCGCCGAGGCCCATGTCGGGATCCGCGGGGAAGAAGTAGCGCAGGCGCGAGGGATTCGTGGCGCGGGTGTACGGGTGGAGGGTGGTGATGAGCATGTTGTTGTCTCCCATGTCGGGTTTTCGGATCTCCCCATGGCGGGGCACCCACCGGTGAAGGTGGGGAGATTAGGGGGTGTCTTGGATTTGCGAGAGGCTCGTGAAGTGCTGGTCTCGCCAGGTGAGGACTGGGCCGATTTCGCCGTGCGTTCGGGTGGCGATGAGGTCGAGGTAGTCCGATCGGGGGTTGAGCCTGTCGATTTCGCGGGCTCCCGGGTCGGAGACGCCGGTGTGGTCGTCAACTGCCGCGTGGATGGCGGCTAGGCGGTCCGGGTGGATCACCTGTTCGTCTTTGAGGCTCAGGATTGGCCTCACGCCGCAGTCGCACCCGGGGTGGATAGGCAGTAGCTGCCCGCTGTGATACCGCTGAGTCGACGCCACGACGCAGAGGGAGCAGTTCTCGCGGCCTGTGAGGAACCGTTCGAACCCAGGGACTCCGCTCCGCTCGAGGGCGTTGGTCGCGGAGTGCGTTTTGGCGAGCTGCTGGTTCGTGTAGACGATGCTCGTCAGGCGGTGCTTGGCCGCCTCGACGGCATCCGTCATGGTCCCCCCGTTGGCGAGCTCGGTGTACATCGCCGTGAACGGGCGACGCATCACGAGCTCGCCGGCCACGTGTCGCAGGGCCATGAAGCTGACATCGACGATCAGCCCTCGAACGATCGATCCGCCGAGGAGGCCGGCAGCCGACCGCGCCATGTAGGCGTCGGTCAGCTGCGCGGCGCGTAGCTGGCCCGCTTCCATCCGGGGAACGACGGCAGTCGTGAACCGGGCGGCATCGGCGTCTCGGTAGGCATCGAGCGACAGGAACATGCCGAGGACGTAGGCGAGGACGTTCTCGTTGAGCGCGGTCATCCGCGCGTCATACGCCAGATCAAGCTTGGTTGCCACCGGCTGGTGTCACCTCCTGCATGAGCAGGAGCTCGTCCGCTGCTTCGGCTTCCGCCTGCTCGATCTCGGTCGGCGTGAACTGGTAGACCTCACGCATGGTGGTCCGCTTCGACAGAACAGAGACGGCCTGCGTTCCAGCCGACGCCTTGTCGGTGATCGAATACCGCTCGGCGGGTTTGAAACCGACGACGATGCTCGTCTTGTCGGCTCGGTCCTCGTCTCCCAGAGTCAGGAACGCCAGGTGGAACACGTCGACAAGACCCTGTCCCGCGCGCACCTGCTTGTCCTCCACCGCGAAGGTGAGCCCCTCACGCGTGAAGCTCGCTCCCTCAGCCGACTGATTGTCGGGAGCGAACAGCGACATGGGGCGACGTGTCACGGCAGCCAGGAGCTTGATGTCGTCGGCGGAGGCCGAAAGGATCCCCTGGAGGTCCGCCTGCGTCGACTCCCAAACCTTCGAGTTGAAGGGAAGCTGCAGCCACGATCCGGGATCGGACGTCAGGACGTCCTCGAGGTTGTCCAGTTCGTGGCCGTTTCCGTCCTCTGCTTCCGCCTCGTCGACCTGGATCGCACGCTGCTTGAATGCCTGGTAGATGGCGATCACCATGCGGTTGTAGACGTCGTGATTGATGCGATCGAGAATGTCGATGTGCGGCTCAAACTCCCCGACGCCCCGTCGATTGCGGAATCTGACGACGGGCACGAGCGGGTGGGAGAGTTCCTCGCCCTCCGCTCCACCGAAGTCCTCATCCCAGGAGAAACCGGCCGCATGGAAGATGATCGCCGTCCGCTTGTTCCGGCGCTCGCGGGAGGCCACGTAGCGCCTGGCGTTCGAGGCGGCGCCGGTCACCTCGTCGATCTGCCCGCCGGGGAGATATAGGTAGACGTAGTCCTTGCTGACGTCGGGATCGTGGAAGACCTTGACGGCGGCCCGCACCTGCGACTGCCGGACGGGGTTGTGGATGGTCACGACCTGCCGAGGGTCTTCCCCCGTGATTGCAACCTGTCCGTCTTCGTCGAGTCCGACGATCATGTATCCGTCGCCGAGTGCCAGCATGTTCTCGAGCACATCGGCGAACTCGATGTCCAGACCGTTCTCGAGCCAGATCTTCCAAGCCTTGTCATCGACCTGGTCACCGCTGGTAGCAGTCCGAATATCTCGGATGGCGACGCGCTCCCGTACCGATCCGACGATGAGTTCTGCGAGGTTGGTGCAGGACTGTTTCTGGATCTTCTTGAAGGCGTCGCCGGCAGCCTTGTTGCCTGTGGGCAGCGGCGGCTCGCCACGGTGGTAGGCGTCGAGCTTTTCCAGCCGTGGCAGCCGCGCTTCCCGCTTTCGGCAGGCCTTGAGCATCCACCATCCCGGGGAGTTAGTCACTGTGACGTCAATCAAGGCGACCTCCTATGCGAGTCGGCGGATCACCGACCTACGTCGGGTTCGTGGTTTGGCTCCGGTCTTGCGCGCGTCGAGGCAGGCTTTTCCGGCAAGGGTTGCGGCCATGGCTGCGTCGAACTTGAGCTCCATAGACTGCTTCTGCATGACCCAGAGAGGCTTGTCCTCGTCGTCGCGGATCCGGAGATCCTTTCGGCCTGCGTTGCCCATGTGGCGGGCGAACTCGGCCGCGTTGACGTGCTTCGGGTTCCAGCCGATCGAGCCGGTGTCCATCGCCTCGACGTACTCGCGGATCGTGTAGGCCATCCGCCCGTACTGCTGGGTGAAGAACTCCTCGATCTGGTCCGGCCACCGAAGCGCCCAGGAGCCGATGGTCTCCGTCCAGTGCGGCGGGTCGCAGTAGATCTTCCACACCGAGTAGGTCTTCATGACCCACTCGAGTGTCTGGGTGACTTCGTCCTCGGGGACTTCCCAGTCCTCGACGTCGTCCGGCCTCTCCCACAAGCCAACGAGTTCCTGAAGTCCTGTCGAGACTTCCGTAATGACGAGTGCGGTGGCATCACGAAAGCGAGCACCGTCGAATCCTCCGGTGACGAATGCGCCGGCCGGGATCTTCTGTCCGGGACGTGCGAGGCCCGGGCGCTGCCCCTCAGGTGTCTGGTCGCCCTCGGGCAGGTACTCGGGCGCGAGGCGATTCCAGCGGACCATGTCGAACGCTTGCGAGTTCGACTTCCGCCACCTGTTGAGCCAGACGCGTTCGAGGTAGGCAGCATCAGCATCGGGGCGGTCCCACTGCTTCGCGATCGACTCGAACTGCCCGGGCCCGTACTCGCCGGCAGGGCCCGTTGCGTCGGAGATGGCCGCGATCCGCTGCTCGATGGTCTCGAGATCCTTGTGCTCGTCTCCGGCCCAGCGGGCGAAGAAGAACATCGCGGGGTCTTCGATTTCGCCGGCTTCGATCTTCTCGGCCTCGCGGCGGACGCCTTCTTGAATCGATCCTTGGCCTGGCTGACCGGCCGTCGAGGTGTAGAACGACCACGGATCATCGAGTGGACGCTTCGTGAGGTTCGCCGTCATCGTCTCGTGCGCCTCTTTGGCGCGCGGGAGGATGAGGCGGTGCGGCTCGTCGAAGTGCTGAAAGGTGGTCAGCGCGCCGTCACGGCCCCCCGGGGAGTTGGCGACCGGGACGACCTTGCCGTCTTCGATGCCTCGGGAGCTGAGCCGAATGATGCGCTCGAGGGAGCTGTCGAAGATGCCGTTGTCGGGGCCGTTCTCGACGATGTACTTGAGTACGCCGTAGGCGAGATCCGAGACCTGCTCTTGAGAGACGGCCATCATCGGGATGAAGGGGAAGCTCACGGGACGCCCAACTGGGTCGCCCTGCGAGTTGAAGCCGTCCGCGCGGACTGGTGCTTCGGGGTGGAGCTCCGCGAAGGTCACCCACGCCGCAAACTCAGTCTTGGCCATCCCCTTCCGCCACTCGAGCGCGCCACGTTGGAAGCGACGCCGCCCGGCGAGCCTGTGGCCCTTCGGGTAGACCTCGTACAGCCGGTAGAGCGCCGCACGCTTCTCGGCGTCGAGCTTGGCTGGCTCGCCGGCGATGGATCCAGGACCGAAGATGCAGCGGTCCTCGATGAAGTCGGCCAGCTCTGGGCCGAGCGTCGGGAACGAGAGGTCGAGCGGCGGCACGATCAGTACCGTCATGACCTACCTACTGGACGAGAGCCAGGCGGGGGTCGGTGCCGGCTGGAGGCTGGCGGTTCGCACGGGGTGCGGCACGGCGTGCCTGGCCACGTTCTTTTGCCTCGTCCGCGGTCTCGATGGTCCACTCGAGGCGGCGGCGGTCGTAGGGGGTGAGGCCGAATGCGACCCGCTGCAAGCGGATCTCGGAGGCGAGCTTGGTCGATGGCTCCCGCCAGAAGTCGTCGATGAGGACGGCGAGGAGGAACAGCGCGTGGCGGTCTGACGAGTGGTACTCGGCGGCCATGGGGGAGGCCCAGAGGTCCGCCCACCAGTCGAGGGTCGCCTCGTGCCAGTCGCCAGCCTTCATCGCTCCGTCTTCGGTGAACACGACAGGCCGCGGAGGGAGCGCGGGGATCTGGACCGTGTCCGCGGGGCGCAGAGTGGATGCGGTGGACGCCGTGTTGCGTCGTGCGCGAGTTGTGGGGTGCTTCTTGGCGGCTGGCATTTCGGTACCTCCCATGTCGGGAACTGATCAACCCATGGCGGGCAGAACCCCGTAGTTACGGGGCTAAATCCGTTACACTTGGTGTGTGACGAGAACTTGTGGGTGGTGCGGCCGCTCGACGATCGCGCGGAATGCTCAGGCGCGATTCTGCTCGAGCAAGTGCCGCGTCTATGCGCACCGGGCAAAGCTGCCACGCGAGATGACCGAGCGAGAGCGCTGGATCCGTTACGAGTCGACCAAGCGCCCTGTGACCGTTGCCGGCGGCGCTGCCTCCTCGACGGATCCGGACACCTGGTCCAGCTACGGCCAGGCGAAAGCCTCCACAGCGGGCGTGGGTCTGGGCTTCGTTCTCGGAGACGGGATCGGATGCATCGACCTGGACCACTGCCTCATGGACGGGCTGCCCGATGCCGCCGCAGCGAGATTCCTGAAGGGTTTCGCTGGGCATTACATCGAAGTCAGCCCGTCAGGCGACGGACTGCACATCTGGGGCACGTGCGACGAGAGGCCGGGAACCCGTCGACATGAAGGCGAACTCAGCGTGGAGCGCTACAGCACCGGCCGCTACATCACGGTCACAGGCCGTGTCTTTCAGAACGGTGCGTTGCTGCCTCTCTGAGATTCTCTAGAGAAGGCGGTTCTCGTAGAGTTTCGCGATGACCGCAGAGGCGATGTCGCCGACCAAGTAAGCGAGAGGCTCATCGTCACCGAGTAAGACCGATCGCGCACGGCTGTCCCACCCTGGTACGCAGTCCATGAAGAAGAACGTGGTCGCGGCGTGAACGGCCTCGTGGGCGACGGTACTCGTTGTCAACTGTCCTACCCACAGCCGCATGACGACGATCGGGGTCACGTCCGGACGCGGCCAACGGTAGCCCTGCTGCACGGCGAGTCCTCCGCCGATGTTCGCCGTTGGGTCGTACTTCATCTTCCGTGCCTCGGTGTGAGCCCGGGCCATCTCCTGCCGGTCGTCGTACACATGGACGAAGACTTGACGGCGGATGCCCGTCGCTCGCGATGCGACCCGGAAGCGGGCGACCATGGTCACGGTCGCCCTCCTCCGAGAAGGGGGTTCCGATCAGGCACGGCTGGGCCACTGGAAGTGGCGCGGGCCCTCTCCCTCGCTGACCGAGGTCACCCAGAGGGTGTCGTTGCCGTCGAGGAGCGCCTGACCGTTCACGGAGGACGAGGGGGTGCTGCCCCATGCCCGGACGATGATCATGGGGACGACCTGTCCCGCTTCGGCCTTGTTGCCGACGTGGTTCTGTCGGCCGTCATTCGCCGGGGTTTCCTTCGCCGGGTTGTGCACCGCGCTCGTGTAATCGTCGCGGCGACGGTTGACGTTCTTGGCGTCGTCATCGCTGAGCGTGTACAGGACGATGCGCCCGGGTGTGGGGATCTGGTTACTGGACATGAGTGCCTCCCGGAGGTTGATGCGTGGTGGTCGCCGGACCCGATGGGCGCGGTGGTGTAACGCTTTTGGCGGCTGCTGCCCGCCTGGGTTCTTGATCTGCCCGGACCATGTGCAATGCCGGCGCGAGGCCCGCCGCGCGGCTGGCGCGGCGGCTGAGCGCCGGGCGGGCCCGAATCGTGGGGAACCGTACGGAGGAAAATGAGCAGCACCTCCCCGGCAGCCAGCAGCGACCGGGGGTAGGGGGTGACCCCCTACCCCCCGACGCGGAGGACTGTGCGGCGAGCCACCGTGTGACCGACGCGCGGTCGAGATGGCCGGAACGGGAAGGAGTGTCCGACTCGAGTGCTGGCTCGCTGGCGCGCCTCACAGAGGCGAAGCTGCAAGCGCCTGAACGAGACGATGTGCAGCACGTGCCGTGTGCACGTGCTGCTTCACCTGTTCGCGTACTTCGCTCGTCGTGCCGTCGCTGCCTCGTGCTGCACCTTGACGAGGTGACATGGATGACAGAGGCCTTGATGGTTCTCGATGTCGTCTACTCCACCTGATGCGACGTTGACAATGTGGTCGTCGTCGGTCGACGGTCGAGCGCATCCGTTCATGGAGCAGCGACGGCAGCCGCTGCATCGACAGATGGGATCTCGAGCGAGGACGAGATCGCGCATGCGCCTCGTTGCGCGCGTGAATCCTGTCCGTGTTGAGGTAGCCCAGGCGGTGGGCTGGTGGTCGGGGCAGTAGGTCTTGCCCACCACCCGGGCTTCGCAGGAGGGGTGGGCACACTTCTTGGGGGCCCTGGGCATTGTCTGCCCTCCTCGGTCACGGTGCAGGTACCACCTGGGAGACATGGACCATGGCCGAACGGGTGCAATCGAGGCTCAGCACCTCGATGTATGCGCCCCGCTCGCGGATGATCTGCCACGCTTCTTTCCGCCAGGTGACTGCACCTCCAACAGCAGTGCCGGTCATCCTGGTACTGCCTCGGCGAGCGTGGCCTCGATCTCGGCGGCGGCCTCGCGAAGAGCGACGACGAGCTGTGGTCGAAGGCTGTCGACGCCGATGTCGACGCCCGAGCGATTGGATGTGATCGGCAGGGCGAGGGTGAAGTCGGCTGCGTTGTACAGGACATCACCAACGCCGAGGATCACGCTGCCTTGGATCTCGATCGTTCCGGGCATTCTCGCCATGGTCAGCTCCTCGCCCATCATGTCTCTACGTTCGGCCTCGGCCGCCGCTGGATCCACACCGTTGGGTGCGCACCACGGGCGCAGTCGTCACCACTCGCGGCGGCCGAGGCTGGTTGCGGGAGTCGGATTCGAACCGACGACCTTCGGGATATGCGCCCGACGAGCTACCGAGATGCTCCATCCCACATGGGTTCCGTATGCGTCTCCGGAACAACGAGCACTTATTCGGTTGAACCTGCCGGCCGCTGCATCGCCAATGGGGTAGTCCCGCTCGCCCGCCGGCCGACGTCACTCGGGTTGGGCGGGGCGGTCATCGTTGTGTGTGTGCGATGGGGCCGGAAGTGGATGCTCGGATTAGCGTGGCGAGCCTGCACGGCGCGGGCAACGGGAGGCCAGCGACTACCCCGATCACAAGGGCGTTCAACGACAGAAGGCCCCGCCGAAGCGAGGGCCTTCCTGTCTGATCTGTGGGGGTGGGTCTCATGGACCCTTCCGGGTACACGTGTCCACCATCGATACATATCTTCTTGGCATTCTTGAATTAATGCAAGCGCATCACCAGCGGCGGCGTGTCACCGGATACCCGGTCGGACGAGCGGTGCTCTTCGGCCGGCCCCGGACCACCGTCGATTCGGCCTTGATAACGTCAGGCCCGAAGACCTCCATGACGCCCCTCGCGTTCCGCCTCGACTGGATGAGCTTCCTCTGTGCCCACAGGTAGATGGTCGGCTTTGAACGGTTCGCGACCTTCATCGCATCCTCGACCGAGATCCACTGGCCGCTCATGCCTGCGTGCTCGGGACGCGGTGGACCTCTTCGTGAGAGACCATCTCGAACGAGGTCTGATCGAGCTCGAACCCACAGACGGGGTCCATGCACTTGACGGACACCATGTCGGACTTGAAGCGAGGCGGCTTCCAGATCAGCGTCAGGCCCTCGCAGCGCGGGCATCTGGTTCGCGTGATCTTCGTCTCACCTTCCGCAGCGGGGAACGACCTCATCGCGCCCTTGACGGCCCTAGCGAAGTGGACGGCATCCGCAGCGCCGTGGTAGTCCGCCACCCAAGCGAGAGTGTCGCCGGGATGGGCTCTGCGGAATGACTGGAGCTCGTCGAGCGCGACCATCGTCGCGGGCAGCGGGATCCCTGCGGACATACCCGTGCGGATCCCACCGTTGTCCCGGCTCACTAGCTTGTCGTGCTCCTCGAGCAGGTTCACCAGCGGCCAATAGGCGTTCTCGGCATCGTCGACGTCGTGCCAGCACGGGCCGCAGAGGAAGCCATGGATGGCCTCTCTCGGCTGGCATCCGCGGCATGCCCGCCCCGTGCGTTCCCACGCCCCGTCCTCCCATGTGGACCCCGACCAGCGGTACTCCAGCCCATCACAGGAGATAAGGTGCTCGCCTCGAATCGTGCAGGTTCGCACGTCGGGCATTTCGGTCGTGATGCAGAACGTCAAATCGTCCCTCCTGGTTTGTCGGCGCTCGCGAGAGCCTCCAACTTGATTGGTGCCGTCCCGTAGTACGAGCCGGGCTGTCCGGGGGCATTGCTGTGCGAGCAGGGGTTGGCGTGCCAGCTCGCGCGGGGGCAGCGCTTGTTGCCGCACGCGGGGCACACGATGAACGTGCGGTCCCAGAGTTCGATCTCGCCTCGGGCCCTCTGGTCGTTCTCGCAGGTGATGCAGTCCGCTGTGGCGGCCAGCGTCCCCTCGGCTGGGGCGTGGGTCATCGACTGAACCACCTACGGATCCGCTGCCAGATGGTCGGCCTTCGGTAGGTGCATCCGCAGCCCCCGATGAAGTAGGGGAAGATCTCTTTGCCTCCGACCGAGCACATCCCGAAGTGCCACTGCCCGATGCTGTTGGGGCCGGACATGATCGTGTGTTTGCTCTTGGCGTGCCCGCAGCCTCCACACGCGCGTTCCCGCCCCACTACTCGTCACCGCCATCCGCGGGTTCGTAGGTCGCCTCGAAGATGTCGGGCTTGCAGGGGTAGAACTCGCCATGGACGCCTCGGATGATCCAGTCGCCGAGGGTGACCCAGTGGCCGCCCTCGAGCGTGGCGATGATCATGCGACCGTCCCGTGGGTCGATCGCGACGCCGGACTCGGGCCACGGCTCCACGCCGACCATGGCGTAACTGGGGTCAAAGGCCCCGAGGGTGTTCCTCTCGATCCAGCGGAAGATCGCGTGGGTGGGACTCGTGGAGTCTGGGGTGGGGCCGCCGTCGGGGCCGGCACCGCCTCCGAGGAACTGGCGTGCTTCGATCTCGACGGGCTTCTTGCGGAACTGGGGCATCAGGTGTCCTTCGGCTTGGGGGCGGGCTTCGTGCGTGGGGTGGGTCGGGGCGGCAGGACGTCGACGAGATCTGCGAGGGCTTGAGCGAGGGTCACTGCGCCGTCTCCGTCTCTCGCGACTTCTGCGCTCGCAAGCGCTCCGCCTCGTTGTCTGTCCAGGTGTCGCGGGCTTTCGCTGCGGCGCCGTCCCTGATCCCGCGGGCATAAGAGTCGGCGCACATCCGGCGGATGAGGAGTCGTCCGTCGTTTCCGAGGAACTCGAGTTCGCGATCGAGGAGCTTGAAGTTGACGTCCTCGTTGAGGTCCGGCGGCATGGTGTGGGGAATCTGTGCGGTCATGGGGTGCCTTTCGGGATGAGGAATTGGGTGCGGACGGAGGAGACGGCGGTGTCGGACCAGAGGACGATGGACCGGTCACCGTCCTGGGTGAGGACGATGCCGGTCCATTTGGGTGTGCCTGGCATGCGGGGTCGGAGTTGGACTTCGCGGTAGCGGGGTGGGCTTGGTGGGGTGAGGTGTTGGAGGTCGCCGTCTTCGTCGTTTCGGGTGTCGGAGGGATGGGTCACGGTGTTGCGGTCCTTCCGGGGCGTGTTCAGCTCGCTGCGCGGCGCTCGCTGAGGGTGAGGATGTGGGCGGCGAGGGTGCGTGCGCGGGAGGCGTCCTGGGTGCTGTTGCTGAGGAGCTTCCCGTCCTGGGTGAGCAGGGGTTCCGCCTGGTTGCGTTTCACCTGGAGTGCTTCCATCAGGGCGGGGTCGGAGCCCTCGACGCTGTTGAGGAAGTACGCGACGGGTGGGGCGTCTCCCATACCGTCGCGTCGGAGGCGGCCGATGGCTTGCTCGTGGACCTGTGGGGACCAGTCGAGTTCTCCGAAGACGGCGACGTTCGATGCCTTCTGGAGGCCGTCGACGCCGGCTCCGGAGCGGAGGGACATGATCAGGATCCGGGAGTCACCGTTCACGAACGCTTCTTGCGCTGCGTTCTTCTGGTTCGCCGACTCTGTGCCGGTGTACATGACGGGCTTGTACTCGGCGAGCATCTCGTTCCACACGTCGTACACGGCCCGGTGCCATCCGAAGAGCACCAGCTTCTGCTCTGCCTCGAGGATGAGCCGACAGAACTCGGCGACGTAGGGTGCTTTCGCGATGCCGGTCGCCTCGCGCACTTTCCAGTCGAGCTCGCCGGCGGCCCGGAACTTCTCCTGCCGTGTGGCCGTGTCGGACAGGATCAGGCGCGCCATCGCTGCCGCGTCGCCAGCGACCGCCTCGAGCGCGGCAGGGTCGGCGTCGATGAACTGGGGCACCTTGATCGTCTTGGGCAGTTCCCGGCCGACTTCCTTCCGGGTGCGGCCGAGCATCAGCCCCTGGCCGCGGAGGTAGCTGCCGAGCGCGGCGGGGTCGGTGACGGCTGCATGCCCGTTCCACGAGGTGCCCCACTCGCGCGAGAACTCGTCCTTGCTGCCGAGAGCGTTCGTGCCCATCGCGTTCAGGATCTCCCAGATCTCGCCGCCGTAGTTGTAGACCGGGGTGGCGGTCAGGCCGAGGACGTAGGCCGCCTCGCGGCTGATGTGCGCGGCGGCGCTGCCCTTCCCGGTACTCACCCCGTTCCGGAGGTCTTGGACCTCGTCGAAGATCACCGTTCGCGCCCACCCCGCAAGGGCGTTCGACCAGCCCGACAGTCGCGAGTACGGGACGACCATCACATCGGGGCGCTGCCCGGCGAGGAACGCATCGGACGGGTTGGTCTTCTTCGCGAGCTCGAACGTGAGGAACGGGAACGACTCCTGCATCTCGTCCATCCACCGCTTCGGCAGGTGCGTCGGCGGGACCACGAGGGCCGGAAGGGCATCGCGCTGCGTGGCCGCGAGGAGCCCCGTGTACGTCTTCCCGAGACCCACCTCGTCGGTCAGGAGCAGCGTCCTCGACGCCCGGAGCATCTCGACCGCCGTTCGCTGGTATTCGCGAGGCGGGCGGGTCGGCTCCGTGTGGAAGTCGAGGCGGGTCTGCACGCCGGCGAGGACGTCCCCGATCCTCGCCTCACGGACGGTGTGAGCGTCAGCCTCCTGCCGCAGCGTCTCCTCGGACTCGTTGTCAGCCGGGACGAGGGGCCACCGGTCCATCAGCCACACGATGTCCCGTGCGACCTCGAGAGTGGCCCGCATCGCGACCCGTCCGCGGATGGTCGATCGAGCTCGGCCGAAGACCCGCTTGGCACGGATGGCGACGGACGGTTCGAGCTCCAGGTGCCACTCCGGGTAGTCGAGAGGCTGGCCGTAGTTGTTCTCAGGGTTCGCGACGTACTGGTACTTGCCGTAGGTGTGGGTCACAGGGCTCCTCCAATCAGGGAAACGAGATGCACGGGCTTCCCTCCGAGCACGGCGGGAAGGTGGTGGTGGCGCGTCCGGGTTGTGACGAGCACGAGCTCGTCGATCTCAGCGCAGTTGGCGTAGCGGGTGAGCTGACGGATCACGTCAGCCCACCCGCCGTCCGTCTTGACCTCGATGCCCACCCGCCCCGCCATGAGATCGATCCGCGACCGATCATCCGACAGGCG
The DNA here is from genome assembly GCF_002074055.1 of Frondihabitans sp. 762G35. Taxonomy (NCBI): domain Bacteria; kingdom Bacillati; phylum Actinomycetota; class Actinomycetes; order Micrococcales; family Microbacteriaceae; genus Frondihabitans; species Frondihabitans sp. 762G35. The sequence continues at coordinate 544,652 of NZ_CP014619.1, forward strand.
CACCTCCCGCCTCGCTTCCACGCCGGCCTCGGCGAGCGCCGTGAGGATCTCTGCTTGGAGATCGTCTTCGGTGACGTAGGTGAGTTGGGCGGTGTCGAGGGTGTGGACGATGGTGTCGGCGTTCACGGGGTCTCGATGGTGAAGAGGGGTGGTGGGAGTTCGGTGGGGTCGTTGACGTCGGGTGTGGGTTGGAGGCCTTCGCGGTGGTGCTTGTCGCAGTACCAGTAAGTGGTGGCTCCGATGGGGATCTGCTGCCATTCGGCGTCGCCGGCCATGATGTGGAGCTCGGGGAGTGTGGTGCTGCCGTATTCGTCGGTGTGGTCGTCGACGAGGTCGGCATCGCAGCCGGGTTCGTCGCAGAGGGCGGTGTAGTACACGATCGGCTTGAGGCCCATCAGTCCTCCTCGGGTGCGGAAGAGTTGTCTCCGATGGCGTAGCTGTAGACGGGTAACTCTTGGACGGTCAGGGTTTCGCCTGAGTGGAATCGCTCGACTTCTCTGGCGTCCTGGGGTGTGCTGCAGAGGTCGAAGATGCGGCCGCCGTATCTGTCTGAGACGAGCCAGACGGTGCCGACCTTCGTGCCGTGTAGGACGGTCATCAGATGGCCTCCTCGATGGTTTCGATCTGGCCTGCTTCAACGCGGTGGTAGTGGCGGTCGTGGACGAGGCGGGAGACGGTGCGGCCGGGTGTGAGGCTGCCGGGCCCGTCCGTGAGCGTCTCGTTGGGGTGGAGGGCGACGGTGCGTGTCTCGAAGTACACGTCCGTCGTCGGGTCCAGGTTGCGGATGCGGATGTTCGCTTCCGCGGGGGAGGCGAAGGGGAGGACGACGTCGGCGAACGACTTGCCGTTCTTGAGGGTGAGTTTCGCGTGGGTCATCTTCGTGGCGCTCACGGCTGGACTCCTTTCCGGATGGTGAGGACGTGGGTGCCCTCGGTGGTGGTGGAGGCGTCGGCGAGGTAGCGGTCACCGGCGCAGATGAGGAGGTAGTCGTTCCAGATCTCGGTGGTCTCTGTCGTCCCGGCTTCGAGGTCCTCGATCGTGACGCGGATGCCAGACATCAGTCGAGGTAGGCGTCGAGGTCGAGGTCTGCGTGGTCTTCGAACGCGTGCTCTTCCATTGCCCTGAGGGACGGGAAGTGGACGGCGCAGACGGGACAGCGCTCCCCGCTCAAAACGGCGTCTCGTCGTTGTAGCGCCCGGTCGAGGTCGTGTTCCACACGTCGCCCGCGGCGCCGCCAGACGGTTGCTCCCACGGCTCATCGGCAGGCTGCCCTCCGCCGGGCGGGGTCGTCGCCCACGAGTCGGCCTGGCCCTGCCCCGTGGGCTGCTGCTGGCCGCCGGTCTTCTGGCCCTGGCCGTCACGAGAGGACGACGCCCGGGTGACCTGCGCGGTCGCGTACCGGAGGGACGGGCCGATGTCGTCGATCTCGAGTTCCATCGAGGTGCGCTTCTCGCCGGAATCGGTCTCGTACCTGCGCTGTCGGAGCCTCCCCGACGCGATGACCCGGGAGCCCTTCGTCAAAGATGCGGCGACGTGCTCGGCGAACTCGCGCCACACGGACGCCCGGAGGAACAGGGCCTCGCCGTCCTTCCACTCGTTCGACGCTCGGTCGAAGGTGCGCGGGGTCGACGCGATCGTGAAGTTTGCGACCGCGAGCCCGTTCTGCGTGTACCGCAGCTCGGGGTCGCTGGTGAGGTTTCCCGCGACGGTGATGATGGTTTCGCCGCTCATTCGGTGGCTCCGTTCTGGCTGGTGTTGGTGTCTTCGTCGGGGATCGGCTCGGTGCATTCCAGGCACTCGGACTCGGGTCCGTCGGCGCGATGGACGACGCGCCATCCTCTGGAGTCCGGGGCGTCGTAGTGGTCGTGATGGTCGGGCTCGGGCCCGCACGGGTAGGGCTTGATGACCTCGGGGTCGACGCCGTACTCGAGGGCTCGTTCGTAGAGGAACTCGCTGGCTTCCTCGTTGGAGCGCATGTCGGCCCACTGCCAGGCCTCTTCGCCGACCATGTCGCTCAAAAGCGCGTCGGCGAGGAACGCGATGCGCGCTGCCTGCAGGAACTCGACGATGCGGTTGCCCGCAGTGCTCCTCGGCTCCACCTCCATCCACGACGTCCCGAAGATGTCGAGACCCAGCGCGCGGGCGTAGAGGTAGGGCACCTCCTCATCGAGGGGACGCGTCTCGCCCTCGTCCGCGTGGGGGAAGAGCTCGTGGGCGTAGCGGCGCTTGGTACGCCGCTTCGGCTGATCTTCGGCGAGCGCCGTGGTGGGTTCTGGAGTGTCGGTCACTGGTCGGTGTCGCTTTCGTTCGGGTCGGTGGCGTCGACGGTGATGGGGTGCGCCTGGGTGAGTTCCTGGGGGATGACGATCACGGCCTCGGGGCGGAGAGGCAGGAAGGCTCCCTTGGGCACCTGGATGGTGAGCTTGACCTCGACGGTGCCGCCCCTGGGCTTCGCGGCCTTCTTCTGGGTCAGGCCGACGACTTTCGCTCCGATGAGGGATTGCGGGTTGTCGCGGGGCAGGTAGTTGTGGACCGGTTCGAGTTGCAGGTAGACGGTTGCTTGGACGGAGTCGCTCATGGCGGGTCTCGCTTTCGTTAGGGTTCGGGGATGACGTGTGATCTTGGGGAAGTTGCGTGCGCGATCGACCGCCTGAGGGAGTCCCTCGGGCAGGTGAGCGGGTTCGACTGGCTGACGCAGGTGTGGATTCCGATCGGGATCGCGTTCATCACGCTGCTGGTCGCCGGCGTTTCCGTCGTGATCGCGTTCCAGTCGAATCGGCTCGCACGCGAGGTGCGGCGGGACTCCCTGGAACGTGGCCTCTACACGGAGAGGGACGAGTTCACTGCCGACTTGGAGGAGTGGCTGTCTCTCCGGAATCGGGAGTTCTTGGGTCGCGGTCAGAGCAAGCTGCACAGGGACACCTGGGCTAAGCAGGTCGAGTTGACTCTCCTCGCGTCCCAGATCAGCTCGCCAGGCGCGCACGACCTCCTGCTCGACGTCCGCACGATGTATGACGAAGCGCCCGTTTCTTCCATCAGCGATGAGAACGCAGTGACGTCTGTCCTCCTCGAGCGGCTCGCCAGGTTCAAGCTGCGTCTCTGGCGGAAGAGCCCGCAGGAGTACGTGGACTGGTCGGCGAAGCAGATTCGCGAGAAGGCCGCGTCAGATCGCAGCACGGCGCAGTGGCAGGCAAGCGATAAGTCCTGAGAGAGGCGGTGGCCTAAGCCGTTCGCCTGGAAGCCCGGAGCGCCCTGTACGCGACAGCCACCTCACGGCGCCGCCGGTCCACCTCCTGAGCCTCCCGGATCTGCGTCAGGCGTTTCGCCTCCAACGCGGTCACCTTCTGCGGTCCGTGCTTGCCCTCGTAGAAGGCTTCCCGGCGCTCGCCGTGTCTGGTCCGCATCCTGGTGTCCTCCAGCCCGCCCGGCCTTTCGAGCTCCGGGTCGACGAGGTGGGGGAGACGTTCGGTCTCGAGCGCGGTCCGGCTGATGCCACGGATGAAGTTGTCCCAGTCAGCGGCCATCACTGGCCTCCCCGGTGACTACCTCGTGCTCGATGTCCGCGGGCACGACCCAGAACCCGAGAGCGCCCCTGGCGTGGGCGAGAGGCGGGCGTGCCTCCTGGGGATTGGTGACGACCCAGTGGAAGACCGGCTCCCACGACGTCGCCACGAAACCGCCGAGCGCCGAACAGTCGACGCCGTCGACCGAGCAGCCGAGGGTCGCCTCGTGGCAGTCGACGATCTCGACGGTGCCGACGATGACCGACCGGGGCATGTCCGCGACGCCGTCGACGTGCTCGGCCCGGTAGTGCTCGTGGAGCGCCTTGCCTGCGTGGATGGCGATGACTCCGCGCCGCGACGTCGGCCGGGAGCGGTTCTCGATCCGCTTCTCGCCCTGGACGAGACGGGACGCGTATGGCTGTTTGACCGTCAACGCCCGCATCACTCGTCCACCTCGTTCGCGATCTCGAGGAGCACATCGGCATGGCACGGGAGGTCGAGGGGGCACCAGCACGCGAGATCGCGCCCCGCGAGATCCGTTCGGATCGTGGTGCGTACGTCGCGATCCCACACGCCCAGGCCGTCGTGGCGCAGCTTCGGTTCGACTGAGTCGCTTGAGACCTTCTCGACCAGATCGCGGAACATCTTCACTGCGCTGTCGGCGTCGATAGGTCCGGCGACTCGGTATGGGTTGCCCCACTTGCTCGGCCGGGAAACGACCACGGCGCCATCGGGCTTCTTCCACCCCTTCCTGCGGCTCAACTGGATCCGCTTGGGCTTCGACGACGCGGAATCTTCTGCTGACTGGGAAATGCTCATCTGGTGTCGCTCCTTCCGGGGCCCTGTGGATAACTTTCGATCTCAGCGGCTGCATCTGCTTTTGGAGATGGTGTCGGTGGTGTTGATGTTGCTGTTGCTGTTGTAGACAGCCCCGAAACCTCAACTTGCGTTTGGGGCAAATGGACCCCCAAATCCACCCCGAAAGGGAGTTCGAGGTCGGGGTCCATGTCGCGAGGATTGACCGCGTTCTGGCGGAGCACCGTCTTCACCTGCGGCTTCTCCCAAGCGGGCAGATCGGGGTTCTCTTTCCGGAGGCGAGCCAGCTCGTGGACGACCGCGGCGCGTAGCTTGTTGCTCCCGATGGCCCCGAACGCGTTCGCGATCGACACTGCGAGGCGGGGCTGCTTGAGGAGACCGTCGTGCCGGATGTAGGAGCGGACGAGCACCTCCTCGGTGTCCTGGTCGAAGACGAGGAACCACGAGTAGGACAGCTCCACGGCGGCCTTCATGACGTCGAGGGTGCTCCACTCCTTCGCCCGCTGAGCGATGCGCCCCGGGTGCCACGGTGCGACTCCTGCGTAGGACAGTGCCGGGTCGCTGAGCATCACGAGGTACAGGTGCTGCGCGGCGGCCGTCAGGGACCGCCAGTCGTCGTCGAACCACATCTCGGGCCGGATCTGTGCGTACTGCTTCGGCATCAGGTCACGAGCCCTCTCTGGATCGCAATGACCTCCGCGCGGCGGCTGAGAGCCACCGTGCGGATGAAGGGCCAGTCGTCCTTCACGCGGGACGCCGAGCCCCACCTGTCGAGGGCGTACTCGAAGTCAGGGACGGAGACGCCGGCGGTGACGAGGAGCTCCACCTCGACCTCGTGGACGGGTGACATCTCGATGCCGCACTCGACGAGGAGCTGCATAGCTTCGTCCATCAGGTCTCACCTCTCTCTGCTTTCTCGATGAGCAGCTCCAGGTGCGGAGATGCTTCCTTGTCGTAGACGATCCGGGGCATGATCTTGTCCATGAACAGGGGGATATCGTCCTCGACGACCTTCGCGTCCACCAGCCCGTCGCACATGGCCTTGAGCGTCGGGACGATGTTGTCTTCGTCCCGGTGGTGACGCGTCGCGACAACCCACGTGAGAGTGACCCGGCAGTACCCGAGGGGCGGGATCTGATGCCGGTACTCCGCCTCGATTCGCGCCGAAGCCCGAACCTTCTTGACGATGCTCGCGCGCTGCCGCCATCCGTGGCGCTGGTTCTCCGTCAGCGGTGGCCGGGGGTAGTCGAACCGGATCGTCCACCTATCCACGGCGCGACGCTCGGCTCTCGTGTACGAGCTCCATCGCGGCTCGCTCAGCTTCGGCGAGCGCCGTGGTGAGTCGGTCGATCTCAGCGAGGAGGGTGTCGATGTCTTCGCGGGAGTGGGCGATGAATTCGGCGGTGGGGTGGCGGTAGCCGATGATGTCGTGGCGGTAGACGCGGGGGTCGTCGGGTGTGGTGGCGGTGGGGGCGACTTCGTAGATGGCGAGGTCGCGGCCTCGGATCATGAAGACGTCATCGGTCTGCATGAAGCGGGGTTCTGCTCCGTGCATGCCTGCGCGGGTGAAGTCCATGATGGAGCAGCGTCCCCAGCCGGGGATCCAGGTCGCGAGGTAGGTGTGGTGGTTCTTGGTGTTGCCTGCCCAGTGCCAGGGCCCTCGGGGGGCGGCTTCGGCTCGGGCGCGGATCTCGTCGATGGTGGGTGGTGTGCTCATGGCGGTGTGGCTTCCGTTCGTGGTCAGGGCCGCTCGGCGGGTAGTGCTGGGGAGGCGGCTGGCTTGACGTCGAGGATGCGGTCGAATCGGTATGAGTCGGTCCATGAGTAGCCGCTGTCGACGGTCACGGACCTGGCGTTGATGCGGATGACCTTGTGCCAGCCGAGGTTGGTTCTGATGTGGGTGACACCGATGAGTTCCTCGCGCGTGAAGCGGTGCCGTGTCCGTTCCCGTTCGGCCACGAGTGCGCGAGCTTCGGCCCAGGCGCGGGCTGTATGCTCACGGATCTCGGCCGCCGCTGCGTCGACCGTCGCATCCGTGGCTTTCGCTCTGGCGCGGTAGGCGCTTCTGGTGTCGCGTTTCACGCGGCGACCGTGACGTCGGTGCAGAGAGATTCGACGACTGCGGCGATGAGGTCGCGGGCGGCGGGCGGTGTGACTGCGTTGCCGGCGAGGCGCACCTGCTCGCGCTTGTTCCCGAGGAGCAGGTAGTCGGCCGCGAACGCCATGCCCTGCTTGATCTCGTCGGGGGTGAGCATCCTGAACTCGACGTCGTCGACATCAAGCGAAACCGGGGCGGCCGGCGACATGAGGGACTGGTCGCCGCGAGTTGTCAGAGTGCGGAGCTCTTCGACGACCGGGGTCGTCATCTCTGCTCCGCCGCTCTGGTTCCGCATCACGAGGGCGTGGTGGTTGCCGTTCGCCGAGACCGTGTCGATGGTCTCCGTGGCGGGCTTCGCGACGCCGTGGTTCCGGAGGGGGACGACGATCGCTGTCTCATTGCGGGTGGACTGCGTCCGCAGCGGCTCGGCCCCTGAGGAGGCCGTCTTGCCGTCGCGGCCCTCGACGGGCACCATGAGCGGCTGGGCGGCGAGGAACTGGCTGCCTGACGCCGTGATGGCACCGATGGGGTGGGAGTCGGGCTTGGCTCCCGTGTCGTTGCCCTCACCTCTGACGACGAGGGCTTTCGACGCGGACGTGTGCAGAGTCTTGAGCGCCTCCGATGCCGGCCACGCCCGGACGTACCCGTTGGGGTCGCCGTGCTGGCGGTGCTTCGGGTCGGTGGAGTCGTAGGCGTTCCCGGCAGCCTCGACGACGAGCGGGCCCCAGTAGCGTTCGATGCCGCGCTGGATCCGCTCGCGGGTCTTCGTCGCGAGGGGCTTGGCGCGGTCGCCGATGCGGACGCCGCGGAGGGACCAGTCGATGATCGATGACGCGGGCAGCCAGCCGGGTTCGAGGATGCGTCCGCGGCACTCGACCCGGGGGCACCGGTAGACGTACTGGGCACGGTAGCGGCCCCAACGCTCGGCCTTCTTGAATGTCTGCTCGGCGTTGACGATTCCGTGCTCGGGGCAGAGCGCCCGGGGGCGGGTCCATTTCGCGAGGTCTGGACGTCGGTTGCCCTTCCGCCAGAAGACCACGTACATGCGGTCCCGGGACTGTGGTGCCGGAGCTCCGAGCGCCTGGGCGTGCATGGAATTCAGCCACACCTGTTCGTGCTCGTAGCCGAGCAGCTCCATCGCTAGGAGCCACGCCGGGAACTGGATCCACTTCGCGGCGTCGACGACGTTCTCGACGATGATCGCCTGGTAGCGGTGGTACTCCGTGAATCGGGGCACGTCCCACATCGTCGCCCGGGAGCGCTCGGCGGCCTCGGTCGGGAGAGGGCGGTCGTCGAAGAGGTCGAACTCGCCCTGCGTGGAGCCGCGCTTGATGCCCTTAGCCTGCGAGTGGTTCGTGCACTCCGGTGACGCCCAGAGGATCTCGGTGCGCGGGTAGCGGCGAGGATCGACCTGGGAGAGGTCAGCGATGTCGTGGTCGGTCTCGGGGTGGTTCGTGTTGTGGGTCTCGATGGCGAGCTTCCAGTGGTTCGCGGCCATGCGGACGCGGACGCCCGGGACGGCGACGGCGCCGGAGCTCGAGCCGCCTGCTCCACAGAACAGGTCGGTGATGGTGATGTCGCTCAAGGTGCTTCTTTCGTCTTGCGGGGTCGGCCGCGCGGGATGCTGGGGAGGCCGAGGGCTCGGCGTCGTGATCCGATCGCGCCCGGGGTGAAACCGAGCACCTTCGCGATGTCGGCGTTGTTCTTGCCGGCGTGAGCCATCTCGGTGATGGTCTGCTCGTCGGCCGGGGTGATCGTTCGGTTGCGGCGGGCCTTCGCGGCGGCGGCGCGTTCGGCGTCGAGTGCGCGGCGGAACTGCCAGTCGCCTTGGTAGCGGCGCTGCGTCTCGGAGCACGTCATCCCGGTCGCTTCGCAGTGCGTGCCGCGGCAGCCGCGTGCGTAGCCCTCGAGGGTGCCGTGGGGAAAGTCGTCCGCTTCGAAGTCTCTGCCGCTCATGCGTGCTCGAAGACGACGGCGGGGACACCGTGCTCGGGGTCGACGTAGAAGCGGCGCGGGCGGCTGGGTGGGAGCGACGGGTAGCTGGACAGCCACTGCAGCTCAGGAGCGTTCTCTTCTGGCACCTTGAAGGTGAGCGACGCAACCGACCGCGCGATCGCGACGTCGTGGGTTCGGAGGACGACCACCTGGTCTCCGTGAAGAACCGCAGCGGCGGGCTTGGACGCTCGGTACATCTTCCCGTTTGGCCGTGCGACCCGGGCGAGACGGATGCTGTCCATGCCGTCCGCGAGCGCGTAGACGAGGTCGGTGAGGCGGCCGACGATGTCTTCGGCGTTGAGGAAGTGGTGGGTCATTTCGCTGTGGTGGGCGGAGTGGTTGAACTCGGCTTTGAGGAGTGCCGCGGCTTCGCGGTACTGCTGGGTCACGGACACGGGTGCCTTTCAGGTGACGGGGCGGAAGGGGACGGGTGCAGGGTGGCGTTTGCAGTCGCATTCGCCGAGGGTGCGGCGGTGGCACTCGTAGGAGCCGCAGGAGGTCCGCTCGCCGGGGAGGGGATGGCAGGTGAGGTCGTTGTCGCTGATGCGGTGGAAGGTGGTGTCGGTGCCGCTCACGGGGAGGGTGAGGCGGTCGGGTGGGGTGACTCCGGTGGGGGCGTAGATGGTGACTTTCAGGCCTCGCCCGGTTGAGTACGTGTAGCCGGTGTCCATCAGCGTTCTTCGCGGCGCTGGTCGATCTCGTGGACGATGCGGGCGAGGAGCCAGACGAACCAGAGGAGCACGAGCGATGCGAGAGTGCCGAGGATGACGGCGGCGGAGGTGGGGTGGTCGATGAGCCACGAGGTGGCTGCGGCGATGGCTGCGATCGCGGCGAGGATCATGATCATGAAGGTGAGTTGGCGGGCGACCCACCGGGTCAGGTAGTACCGCCACGTGCGGGTCTTCACGGGAGCACCCACCGTTGGATGGCCGCGAGGACGCCGGCGATGACGAGCAGCGACAGGGCGAGGGAGGCCATGTCGATCGTCTCGGAGACGGCGCGGCGCTTGCCGTGCTCCCACGAGACTTCGAGTCCCTTGAGGAACGTGGACGCAGCGATGATGAGGAAGAACGCGGCGAGCGCGAGGACCGCGATGATGGCGATGGTCATACGAGGACCGCCAGGAGTGTTCCGGCGATGATCATCGTGGAGGCGGCGATGAGCGAGATGAGGATGATGATCCAGGGCCCCCGCGGGGTCTCGTCGGGGTCGTAGTCGGGGCGGTTGTCCATGTGTGGTCCTTGGTGGTCTGGGGTGGCCCTGGGGTCACTGGGTGATGTGGCGGAAGTAGAAGCTGGTGCGGCGGCCGGAGCGGAGGTAGAGGTCCACGCAGCGGGCTTCGGCGGCGGGCCGGGAGTGCGTGTACTCGATGAAGCGGCGGCTCTTGAATTCGTGGATGGCGTAGCTGTTGGCCGTTTTGGTCACCGGTCGCGTCGCCTGGTTTCGAGGACGCGGTGGATGCCGTTGAGGGCGCTGGCGGCGGCGACGATGCCTTCGGCGATGGTCTGGAGCCAGATGCCGGTGGCTTGCTTGCCGAGTTCGTCGGTGCGCTGCGTATTGCCTTCGGCGTGGGCGGTCTTGAGGCCGGTGACGGCGAGCCGTCCGACTTCGAGGAGGCGTTCGGCTTCGGCGAGGTGCTGGGTGGTGGTCACGTTGGTTCTCCGGGGTAGGGGATGAGGGGTGCGTCTCCGCGGACGTAGAGAGGGTGTCTGGGCTGGCCTGCGTTGGTGAGGCCGAGGCAGAGCAGGGGATACCCCTGGAGGAGTTCCAGGACCCTTCCGATCCGTGCGGCGCCGCCTCCGCCGCGGGTGGCGGCTGCTCCGGCACCCCAGGCGGCGACGACCGGTTCGTCGAGGACGGCGTTCTCGGTGAAGATCCGCGCGAGGGTGTCGTCGTTCCGGGGGCCGACCGCGTCGATGGGGAACTCGAGGTAGTGGGGGTCGGTGGCCCGGTAGGCGTAGAGGTTGACGACGCGGATGCCGCCGAATCCCTCGCGCTCGGCGAAGCTCATGCAGCGTCGGATCGTGGGGTCGTCGATCGCCGCGTCTGCGGTCGATGGGTTGAGCATGATGAACGTCATGACCTTCCCGTCCCGCTTCCACGTCCGGGACAGCAGGTACCGGTACACCTGGTCGGCGCTGATCTCGGCGGACTTCTCGACGAACATCAGCCGGTCACCGACTTGAGGTAGTCGCGCCCGTACTGGGTGATCTCGTACTCCGCCTCACGCTTCCCGTTCGGCCCCTTCACCATCCGGGTCACCCGCAGGAACCCCATGGACGCAAGTTCACCCATCCGCTTCCGCGGGGTGTCCTCGGCGGCACGCGGCCACCCGTAGAGGGGCTGCCACTTCTTGTACCGCTGATTCCCGACGCTGCCGGCGATCTTCTTCAACGCCACCAGCTCGAGGACCGCGACCTTCAACGTGCTCAGCCGCACACCGACCGCGGCCGCCGCATCCTGCGACTCCTGCGGATCAGTACCGCGGGCGAGGGTGTCTCCGACGCTCTGGATCATCACTGCTCCTTGCTACGAGCGGTGCCGCGCAGCAACGCGGCCCGCATGCTCATTGGTCGACGGGATCTGGTGCATCAGCCGCTGCACCTCGCGGAGACGGCGCTCCTTCGCCTCGATGAGGCGGACCGCCTCCCCGAGCTCGCGCTCGGAGAGGAGCCCACCGAGACCGTCCATCCGTGTCTCACGACGACGCACCAGCTCCTCGAGCTCCATCCGCGAGCGCACCTCCTCCTCACGGAGCCGGGACCGCTCGGCGGCGTGACGGTCCTTCACCGCGGTAGCGGACCGCTTCGACTTGTCCTTCTGACGCGCGTGCCCGAGGGTCTTCTGCAGATCCCGGATGACGTTCCGCGTGGCGCGCTCGCTGATTCCGAACGAGACGAGGACCGGGGAGAGGGTGGGGTGCTCGTACACCTCGACGCTCTTGCTGTTGGTGCGGGAGTAGATGAAGTCGTTGTCGGTGAGGAACGTGACGAGGGTCTTGTAGTGCTTCGTCGACACGGTGTGGCCTAGCGGGCTCGGAGGAGGCCGCTGGCCGCGGCGGCGATGCGCTCCATGAGGGGCTTGTGCTGGTCGGGCTGGGGGAGGCTCTGCGAGCCGGTGCCCCAGCGGCGCCGCCAGTTGGCGTAGTACATCTCGTCGGGCTGGGACCGTTCGCTGAGCGGGGTGCCGATCTTGGGGGTGCGGTCGAACTTGATGCCGGCGCGCTTGCGGGCCTTGCGGGCGGTGGTGGACATGCGGTGGTGCCTTTCGGTGTGGTGGGGTTGGGAGGGTCAGGCGCGCCGCTGGAGGCGGTGTTGGACGGATGCGGCGACCTCGGCTGGCGTCGGTCCCGCGCTGACGTTGATGCGATGCGGCCCGCCGTCGAGGAGAGATGCGTTGGGATTCCCGGGGGGAGCGGCGGTGAGGTTCTGGTGCTGCGTCTCCTGGAGGAGACGACCGACCGCGAGGTTGCCCCCGGACTTCGGCTTGGTCTCGTTGATGTCCGGCGACTTCTTGGCCGGCTGCTCGTCGCCGCTGAGGAAGGCGTAGAAGTCACGGGCGAGGGGGACGATGCTGTCCCTGCTCATGTCGCTGCCGGCGCGCTGGGCGACGAGCGCTCGTTCGGCGATGTTGAGGGCTTCGACGCGGAGCGAGTCTTCGCGCTGTTGGTCGATGCGGCTGTTGCGGACCGGGCCCGGCTTGGGGGCGGTCGGAGTGTCTTCGGTCATGGCCTTCTCCGTTCGTGGGTGGGGGAAGCGCCCAGCCGGGGGAGGTCTGGGCGCTCGTGGCAGCCGGGGACTCGAAACCCCGTGTGTGTGTGCGGTGACCAGAGCCGCACCCTGTTCCCTGCCTGTGCAGACGCACCGCGCGTGTTCGCGGAGGGTCTGCTGTTCACATCGCGTTCTCACCCCTGGTCGGGCTGCCCTCCCTCGTGGTTGAGGGAGCGTTGAATCGCGTGTGGGTTCTTTGGTCGACTTCCCGCCCGCCGTTCCGCTCGGGGCGGAGGTACTCGGTGTGGGAGGGGGTAGCCCTGCTGTGGAGTTGGGGGCGGTTCATGCGCCTGCATTTGGGCGCGACGAATAGGCCCTAGGAAGGGCCGAGTCATCGAGAATGTGGGCCGCCTAGCGGCGCGCGTTCAGTGCTTCTCTGGCAGCGACTTGATGTAGTCGCGGATGTCGTCCAGTCGGAACTTCTGCCACTTGCCTCCGTCGTCGACGGGGACGATCTTGGACTGGCGGACGAGCTCACCCACGCCCCACTCGGAGGTGGAGAGCATGTAGGCGACGAGCTTCTTGGTGAGCAGCTCGGGCGGGAACGTGCAGACCTCGTTCATGCGGCATCTGCCACGGAGTTGCTGAGCGGGCTGTCCTGGACCACTTCGAACGCTTCGCCAAGTCCGAGTCCGAATGATTCACACAGGGCAGCCATGAACGCGCCGGAAGGTGTTGCCCCCCGGTCGATGCGACGCAACGTTGTGCGGTCGACACCCATCAGTCGGGCCTGGTGTTCTTCACTCGGGATGTCTCGGATCTGACGAAGTCGGGCGAGTAGACCTGGCTTAATCTGGAGCTTGCTTGCCATGTCACCTCCTGTTGCGACTTCGCTTCGGTATGTGGCAAGTCTGCCACACCGTGAAGCGTTTTGGCCCAACTTTGAGGGTGATTTGCAAAACTTCCCCGCCGAGTGTGGCGTTTACGGGCTACTCACCTTGACAGGTGATGCAAAAACGCATCAGTATCAAGTGTGAACATCGACGAATGGAAACGCCTCCTCCTCGGCAGGACTGGTCAGCACAGCGTGCGCAGCCTCGCCCTCGCCGTAGGCATGGAGCCGAGCACTCTCGCGCGGCAGATGCGAACTGGCCTCCCGGCCGAGACCCTGATCGACATCTGCCGCCACTTCGGAATCGAGATCGTCCCGATGATGGTCGAGGGCGGCTACCTGACTCCGGAAGAGGCGCACAACGGCGACATCCGGAGAGCCCTCCGCGAAGCTACGGACCACCAGTTGATGCTCGAGACGCTCAGGCGTGTGCAGGCCGGGAGCGCCAGTTCCGAGATCACCGACCCGATCGATGTCGGTGGCTCTGATGAGGATTACGACGTGTCGCCCGAAGCGTTGAAGAAGTCGGATCTGGGACTTGCTTCGAAGCGCGGGACTCGGAAGGTTGACGCGCCGCACGCCGACTAACCATTGGGGGGCAAATGAAAGACTTGATCCACATAGCGGCGAGCTTGGGGCTTCGCATCCACGCATCCCACCTGCCCGCCGGCATCCTCGGTATGTTCAGCTCGGCCGAGGGGCGCATCTACTTCGACCTGCACCTCACGCCGCACGAGCGCCGTTCCGTCATCGCGCACGAGCTCGGGCACGCCTACTACGGTCACGACTGCGACCACGGCGAGAGCAGCGCCCAGGAGAGGCAGGCGGACGCCTATGCGGCAGCATTGCTCGTCGACCCGTACGACTACGCCGAGCTCGAACGGATCAGCGCAGACGCGCACTACATCGCCGAGGAACTCGGGGTCACGGAAGATGTCGTCTACGCGTTTCGGGCACACTGCCTCAAGCAGTACGGCCGACGCACGTACTCCGGTCGAGTCCGCATCAGTTGACTTCGAGCGCGTCCGCGAAGTGTGCGCCGAGCTGACCGATCGCGTCGCGCGCAGCGGCGCTAGACACGTGCTGGTAGCGGCGGGTGACGGCCTCGGACTGGTGGCCGACGATCTCACCGATGATCTTGGCGTCGACCCCCAGTTCCATCAGGACCGTCGCGGTCGTGTGACGAGCCCAGTGGGTCGTCGGGATCGGTCGAGCGCCGATGTCGCTTTCCGCGATCACGCCGGCGGCCAGGAGCAGCGCTGTCCACGCCTGCTGATCCTCGCCAGGCAAGATCGGGGAGCCGTCCGGGTTATGCCAGATGAGACCGTGCGGGTTCGGCTCATCGGCGGTCCGCGCGAGGTGCTTTCGAAGCTCGACGACGACCTGGGGGAGTAGCGGCACGTCGCGGGTCTTCCCGGACTTGGGCCGGATCAAGCAGAGGCGACCGGCGAGCTGCTTGTACTCGAAGCCGTTGGGGATCTTGAGGCGTCGATGTGAGCATGCGGCACCCTGCTTCTTTCGGCAGGGCCAGACACCCTCGACGCGCTCACCACAGCCATGCTCGGACGGGATCTCGTCGAGCTGCCACTCGACGGCCAAGATGCCCTTGTCGAGGTCGAGGGATTCGATGCGCGCCCCGGTGCGCTCGGACTGACGAAGCCCGCCGAGAAGCGCCACCCACCACCGGGTTCCGTCGTCCTGCTTCGCGGCCGTCTTCAAGACGTTGATGGCGTCCTCGGGGCTGAGCGAGCCTCGATCAGAGACTGCGGCCTTGGGAGGCTCGACGTCGTCCGCCACGTTCCGCTTGGCGATCCCGTCCAGGCGTGCCGCCTTGAGCATCCCGGAGAGGACGTTGTGTGTCGCGAGCGCGGTCGAGGATGAGCGGCCGGAGTCGATGATGTGCTTGTGCAGGAGTCGGACGTCGGATGGCTTCAAGCTCGCGACGCTGCGCTTGCCGAGCAGGGGGACGATCCACGTCCGGCTGAGGGATTCGTACTTGGCTAGGGCGTTGGGCTTGAGGTGTGGCTTGCAGACGGTCTCGAGCCAATGGGGTGCCCATTCAGCGAGTGTGGTCTTCGCGTCGATGGGTGCGCCGAACTCGTCGATCTCATCGAGCTTCGTCTTCATCTTGGCGCGGGCGATCTCTGCGGTCTTGCCCATGACGGAGAGTTGACGGCGCCGGCCGTCTGGCCAGTACCCGTTGTCGACGACCGCGCGCCAGAGCTGCCGTGACTCGATCCAGTAGAGACCGCCGTCGCCGTTGCCGCGTTTCCGCCCTGGCTTCTTCTTCGCCACGATTGCTCCGATCTAGTGCACACACAGTGCACACACGCAACCATATGTGGTTGCTGGTGGTTGCGCGAGTGCAGAATGGCTCGATCGTTGATTTGACGGGGATCGAGCGGGTGTTTCAGGCGAGTTGCGCTGATCCGAGTGTACTCGGTTCTTTCCGTCCTAAGGAAAGGGTTGGGGGTTCGAGTCCCTCCAGGGGCACTGACGCGTGAAGCCCCTCCGAGGAGGGGCTTCACGCGTCAGTGACGCCGGAGGTCGAGAACCGCTCGGGGCCCCCGCCGCCGGTTCCGACGCGTCGCGGATGCGACGTGGCGGCCGTGCTGGCAGGGCGTCGAGACCCTCCAGGGGCACCCGCGCGTCAGCCACTCTCGCTCTGCGGCATGGTCCTGCGCCGCTGGCTACCGCTCGAACCCCTGCTGGACAGCGAAGCAGAGCTTGAAGAGGCGGTCGCTCGGCGGCAGATCGCGCCAAACTGCTTCTTGGTACTCGACTTCGGCATCGTGGCGTCCGGCGGCGCGAACCTCCGAAGGTGGGCTGAGTGTGGAGTTCTCATCGGTCTCGGTGTCCAGAGCGAGCGCTTCGCGGATCCGGTCTTTGATCGCGGGGGCGTCACATGCTTTCTGCTCGCCGGAAGCGAAGCTCCAGGGCGCGGAGACGGGCGTCTCGGAGCTCAGGGTTGCTGCGGGAGGGGCCGGACTCGCGCATGCGGCGAGGGCCCCAACCGCGGCGCAGATCAGGAGGCCGGACGTGAGCGTTCGGAGAGGTGTGATGCTCACTTGAGCCTCACCTGGCTGACGGAGGTGGTGATGCCGCTGCGGCATGGGCCGACAAAGCCGCCGATGGATGCCTGAAATGTTCTAGAAAAACGCATAATTTCAGAATGGCACAAATTTGTGCTTCGATGTCACGGGTGTCACCTCCGGCTACCTGCATTCGCCTTCATCGATCACGGAGCGCAGCATCACTTACACTTCCCGCCGTCTGCCCTCCATCTCCGCCTCCGGGTCAGTTGCGACAGTGTTTCGGTCTGTCGTGCGCCACGGCGCCGGCGCAGCACTCACTGCAATCGCCCTCACCGCGCCCGTCGCTGTCGCGTCGGGAAGCGATCGCTTCGGGTCCTGGATCCAATTTCGGCAAGACGCCCAGGAGGGTCACGTCGCCGGGACGCTTCCTTTCACCACGCTCCTGGCGCAGTCCGTCGTTTCAGCGCTGCTCACTCGCCGTCACAAAGCGGAAATCCCCCTCGTTCCCACGCAGTGGAACTTTCTCGCCGTTCTCGCGCACCTGGGGTGGTTCGCCGTGTGGGGCTGGTTCTTCGCCTTCACTGGTGGCGTGCACGATCCCGGCACGCAGATCGGCTTCGGTCACGACGTCGGGATTCTCACTCCGCTCCTGAACGGCATCGCGGCCCCCGCCATCATCTGCGCTGGCGCGTACACCGCGCGGTACCCGCACCACCGCCGAGGCGACGTCATCGTCTCCATCGTCCTCGTCGCCACGACGGCGCCCATTCTGGTGCTGCTCAAGCTCGCCTCCTAGGCAACCGACCACACACCGGCCCCTGCTTGACTCGAGGCGGCTTCGTTGGCCGTTGGCTTTTTTGGAAGGACGACGATGGCGGGCCGCCACAATTCACGAGTAGGCCTGGGGGCCGCCCCACCTCTCTGGCCAGGTCGCAGGTTCAATCTCCGCCTCCGGCTCGAAGGGGGCTAAAGCCCACGAGTCCTTCCACAAGTCCGCAAGGAAAGCCTTGCGATCCGCACGTCGTCCCCTTGATTCGAAGTGGAACGGGATGAGATCAGCCTCTGCCAGGTCAGCGGCAGCCGAAACCATCGCGGCCAGGTTGGGGCTGACGATTCTCGGAAGATCCGGCCAGCTGACGTCCATAACGACGCCAGGGGCCTCGGAGGTGGCATCGAGGGCTGCTTGCCCCCAGCCCGCTCTGATGAAGGGGATCCACGAAGGGGTCCACTGCCAGGGTTCGGCAAAATCCAGAACGGTGTCGATCAAGTCTGTAATGGAGGCAGCCGGTATGAGCGGGCCACAATCGAGCACCGGCCACCACGGACCGTTGTGAGCCTGACCATCGTGTCGCTGCAGGAGAAGCAGCAGCTCAGCAGGCAGAGGGATGGGCGCGAGCGTCAGGCGCAAGGCGTCGATATCCGCGTCTTTAGCGGGGCCGGAGAGACTGGCCCAGAGCTCGGGCGCGAGTCTGGGCAAAACATCGGCGATTCGATCGAGCGCTGAACTCATGGCTGCAACTCCGTGATCCATGAAATCAGTTTGGCCGAGGATGAGGCTGAGGGGTCGTCATCGCTTGTGCATTCATTTCGCCGGTCGCGCCCGTACATAGGCGCATCCGCCCATTAGGTGGAATTCGCATCGCGCCCGAGATCGACTCCTAAATTGTTGGTCGACGTCGGGTTCACCGTGGGCTAGACCCGGCATTTCCACGACACTCGGCTTTTTGAGCATCAACGCGACCCCATAGCTCGTAACCGAACTAGTCTGTCGGGGCATCGGCCACTCGTCGAACGCCTGATGGAAGCAAGGCAGCGCAGCGCGACGAGGCTGCCAACGAGGGGAGAACCATGGACGACGACGTCGAGCCGATCAGTGACGACGATGGGTCGGTAGCCGTTGGCGAAAATACGTCGGTACCCGCTGCGGAGGCGTCCGACAAGTGAGGAGCCGCGACGAACAGGATGCCATCCGTCGCGACGTCTTCCGCTGGCTCGACCTACGCCTCGGCGAAGGCATGCACGAATTCACGCGGGACGAGCTCGCGTCCTACGAATTCGACGGCGAGCGCATCCCTCTTGTGGATCAGTCGCGGGGCATCCGGAACCCCAGAGATTTTGAAGCGACCCTGTCGATCTTGACCAGCTCGAAGTCGACCGACTACGCCGATGAGATCGAACCCGGAGGCCTGCTGCGCTACTCCTACCGATCTCAGGAGGGCGGCGACAACGTCAAACTGAAGCGGGCCTTCGAGACGGAAGTGCCGCTCGTGTATTTCCGGGGAGTTCGGCCGAACTTCTACCAGGCGTTCTACCCGGTGCACATCGTCGCTGACGATCCCGTCGAGAGGGTCGTCAAGATCGCCTTGGATGATGAGTTCGAGATCTTCGGTGATCCGTTCACGATGACGGGGATTCAGAAGCGGTACGCCGAACGCTCCGTGAGGCAGAGACTTCACCAACCGCTATTCCGCGCCTGGGTGCTGAATGCGTACGACGCGGCTTGCGCCGTTTGCGGGCTGGCTGTCCCGCAGTTGCTGGAAGCCGCGCACATCGTCCCGGATGCTCACGAGGACGGGGAGCCCGCCGTCTCGAACGGCATAGCCCTCTGCGTGCTCCACCATGCCGCCTTTGACGGCAATCTCATCGGGATCGATATAGACGGGGTCCTTCACGTCTCGCGGTTCCTGGAATCGCTTTCGACCGGCGGTGGGCTCTTCGAGGTCGGTCTTCGCGGGATCGCGGGAAAGTCAATCGCGCTGCCTCGTCGACGAAGTGATCGGCCGTCGGTGGCGGCACTGACGCAGCGATTTATGGAGTTCCTGGCCGCGGAGGAGACGCGATGATCGATCGGTTGTGTTCGCAGTAGGGTCTCGTACAAGTTGACGACCCGACCTTGGTCGCCACGAACGATGACTGGGGAAACTCCTAACCCTGGCCGATGTGCCCTCCCGCCGTTAGCCGTGAGATAGGGCAAGACAGAGGGCAGCCTGAGTCGACTTGATTCGAGTAGCGGAACCGGGCACATCGGAGCCGCCTGTTAGATTTGCGCCATGCCCACCTCGGAAGTACGAGAACAGCTGCTTGCGTTCGTGGCCGAGCGAGAATGGGCGCAATTTCATTCGCCGGGGAACCTGGCCAAGAGCATCTCGATCGAATCGGGAGAGCTGCTGGAGCTCTTTCAGTGGTCGGACGACGCCGACGAGGTTCGCGTTCGCGATGAACTCGCCGACGTCCTGACCTACTGCCATCTGCTCGCCTACCGGCTCGGGGTCGAGCCGGAGGAGATCATCCTCGAGAAGCTGGCCACCAGCCGCCAGAAGTATCCGATCGAGACGTCACGTGGACGAAGCACCAAGCACACCGAGCTTTGAGGTCGTCAGGCTTCCGTTCTCCTCGGAGGCCGTCGGTGTCTGGTCGCAGCTTCACGGCAGGAACAGCAACTGGCCGGTCGTCTACGTCCTCGACGACAGGCAGGCGAGAGGCCGAGGGTCCGAGAGTCGCAGCGTCTACGTCGGCGAGACGCTGAGCGCGTCCGGCCGTATCCGTCAGCACCTCGTTTCTCCGGCGAAGCAGGGCATGACGACCGCCCGGGTGATCATCGACGGCACGTTCAACAAGTCGGTGTGCCTGGATCTCGAGTCTCAACTCATTCGTCTCCTCTCCGGAGACGGGGCCTACGAGGTGGCGAACCTGAACCTGGGGATCGTCGACGCGGACTACTTCGATCGTGAGCGGTATCGGGCTGGCTTCGAGGAGATCTTCGCCGAGCTCCGAGACGAAGGTGTCTTCACTCGCTCCGTGGCCGAGATCGTCAACGGTGACCTCTACAAGCTCTCCCCGTTCAAGGCGCTCACCAAAGATCAAGAGATCGCCGTCGAGTTGATCACGGAAGCTCTTCTGCAGGACCTCGAGGCGGGCCGAGAGAGCACCTCCGTCATCCAGGGGGAGCCGGGCACCGGCAAGACCGTGGTCGCCATCTACCTGCAGAAGGTCCTGGCGGACATCGCTCAGGGACGAGCGGCAGACGAACCGGAGGAGGAGTCGCCGTTCCTGGAGTTCTTCCTGCCCGACAACCAGGAACTCCTGCGCGGTCTCCGCGTCGCCTTCGTCATCCCGCAGCAGTCCCTCCGGAAGTCCGTGCAGCGCGTCTTCTCGAAGACTCCTGGCCTGACGAAGGCGACCGTGATGTCGCCTTTCGAGCTCGGAAAGTCGGAGGGCCACTTCGACCTCGTCATCGTGGACGAGGCCCACCGGCTGAACCAGCGCGCCAACCAGGCCTCCGCCGCCCAGAACAAGGACTTCGCGGGCATCAACGAGAAGCTCTTCGGTGAAGACGACGTCTCGAAGACCCAACTGGACTGGATCCTCGCGAAGAGCACACACCGCATCCTGCTCGTGGACCCGGCGCAAGCCGTACGACCGGCGGATCTGCCCCTGACCGAGATCACTCGGGTCACCGGTGAAGCGAGGTCGGCGGGTCGGTACTTCCCGCTCATGTCTCAGATGCGGGTCAAGGCGGGTGACGACTACGTTGGCTACGTCCGAGACGTGATCGGCTCGAGCACGGACACCACGCCGCGTGACTTCGAGGGCTACGACCTTCGCTTCTTCGACGACATCCGCGCCATGCGTCAAGAGATCAGATCACGAGACGAGGAGGTCGGGCTCTCTCGTCTCGTCGCCGGCTACGCGTGGCCGTGGAGGTCGAAGAAGGACCGTGAAGCGGTCGACATCGAGATCGACGGACTCGGGCTGCAGTGGAACTCGACTCAGGTCGACTGGGTCGCGTCACCGCGCTCGCCGAACGAAGTGGGATCGATCCACACCGTCCAGGGGTACGACCTGAACTACGTCGGAGTGATCATCGGTGCGGATCTTCGGTGGGACGCCGCCGCAGGTGCGACGCGGTTCGACCGTGCGTCGTACTTCGACACGAAGGGCAAGGAGAACAACCCGAAACTCGGCCGCAGCTACACGGACGCCGATCTCCTTCAGTACGTGAGGAACATCTATGCGGTGCTGCTGACCCGCGGAGTACTCGGCACCTACGTGTTCGTCGTCGACCCCGAGTTGCGTGAGCAGCTGCGGAAGTACTTTCCGAAGGGCTGAAGCACGGAGCCGGGGCTCCTGCGAGTCGAAGTTCGACAGCCAGACCTACCCCGCCCCCACCTGCCGCTCGATCGACACCGTCCGCTCGCTGACGACCTCGCCCGTGTGCGCCGTCGTCACCGTCTCGATGAGGACGATCTCGACCTCCTCGTCGGCCACCGGGTTGTGCTGCGCGCCCTTCGGCACGACGAAGAACTCGCCCGGTCGGAGCGTGACCTCGCGGTCGCCCTCGAGCTGGATGCGGAGGGTGCCCGAGACGATGAGGAACATCTCGTCCTCGTCGGCGTGGGCGTGCCAGACGAGTTCGCCGAGGAGCTTCGCGACCTTGACGTACTGGTCGTTGACGCGGCCCACCACCCGCGGGGTCCAGTGGGCGGTGACCTGCGCGAGTTCGTCGCGGATCCGGGTCGGGTCGAGTACCTGCATGCGGCAAGCGTACGGGTGGCGTCCGAGCCCGAGACGGGCCCCGACGACCGCCCCGGCCCCTCCTGAAGCCGCCGCGAACCGGACACCTCCACCGATCTGTCTAGCGCCCGATGTTGAGGGCTGCTAGGTTTCGCGAAAGCCTGCGGTGACATCGCGGTCTCGTTCGTGCAGCCGCGACTCCGTCGCCGATCACCAGGGGAATCATCTTCGTGTCCACATCCGTGCTCTCTCGCGCCTGGCGGCCCGTCGCCGCCGGCGCCGGCGTTCTCACCCTCGCCGCCGCTCTCACCCTCACCTCGACCATCGCCGCGAACGCCGCCACGGGGCCGACCTGCGCCAACGGGGTGTGCAGCGTAGCTTTCTCGCTGACCGGCGCACCCGAGTCGTTCACGATCCCGACCGGCGTCACCTCCGTCACCACGACGGTGACCGGCGGAGCCGGCGGCACCTCAGTCCCCAGTCGCTTCAGTGGCAGTGCTCCGGTACCGGGTGGGCTCGGCGGGTCCGTGACGGCGACGCTGCCGGTGACGTCGGGGGAGAGCTTGACCGTCGTCGTCGGCGGCAAAGGCCAGGATGGCATCGCCGACAGCACCGTCGCTGCGGCAGGGGGATTCGGTGGCGGAGGAGCCGCGGGTACGATCACCAATCCCGGTAGTCACGGTGCCGGCGGCGCGGGTGGCGGCGGCAGCTTCGTGTTCGCCTCCGGTTCTCTCGCCCTCGCGGCCGGCGGTGGGGGCGGCAGCACCGACTACTTCGCACAGCCCGTCGTCGGTGGCGCCGGAGGTTCCACGGGCGACGCGGGAGCTGCTGACTCGGTGAACGGCCAGGTCGGATCCGGCGGTTCCGCGACCACGACGGCTCCGGGCGCGGGCGGTGTGAGCGCCGACAAGGGTGCCCCGCCGTTCTTCGACGGCATTGCAGGCTCCGCCGCGTCCACCACCTCCCCGACCGCCCTCGCCCAGGGTGGTGCCGGAGCGACCAACACCGACCCGTCCGCAGCGAACTACACGACTCCAGGCGGTGGCGGCGGCGGCTACTTCGCGGGCGGCGGCGGAGCCATCGACGGCCCCGGGGGCTACTCCGGGTCGGGTGGCGCAGGGTCGGCGTTCGTCGCATCCTCGGCGACCAACGTGACGGCACTCGCCGGCGCCACCGGCGACGGCAGCGTCACGATCACCTACGCGCAGCCGGTTCCGAAGATCATCACGACCACGACGGTCGGGGCGAGCGCCGATCCGACCGCGGGAACCCCGACGACCCTCACGGCGAAGGTCACCCCGGCGCCGGGCACCGGTGGCACGGTCACCTTCACCGACGGCACGCGGATCCTCGGGACCGCCCCGGTCACGGACGGCATCGCGACTCTCGACGCGGACCTCGCGGCGGGATCTCACACCGTCACGGCCAGCTACTCGGGCGATGCCACCGACGCGGCATCCGTGAGCGCTGCCGTCATCGTGACCGTCGCGGCCGCACCGACCGCCGCGCCGACGCCCGCCCTGACACCGACGCCGTCGGCGACGGTCGCGCCCGCCGCCCTGGCCTACACCGGCTCCTCGCCGGCGCCGGCGCTGAGCCTCGGCGGGCTGCTCCTCGCCGCTGGCGTCGTCGCCACGACGATCGCTCGTCGCCGCAAGCGCGCCTGAACGCACCGCAGCCCAGCCTCACAGGGTCTGTGAGTGCTGGGCTGCGGCGTTTCTCCGGGGAGCTCGGCGGCCGCCTCAGAGCGCGGCCGCGCCCGCCTCGGCGACCGCCTGATCCTGCTCGATCGAACCCGTCGAGACGCCGATCGCCCCGATGATGTGGCCGTCGCGGACGAGCGGGATGCCGCCCGGGAAGACGACCAGCCGGCCGCCGTGCGCGTCGTTCAGGCCGTAGAGGTCGCCCGTGGGGCGGGTGATCTCCGAGAGGCCCTTCGTCTCCGTCTGGAACGCGATCGACGTGTAGGCCTTGTTGATGGAGATGTGGATGCTGCCGATGTTCGCGGTGTCCATCCGGACGTGCGCTTTCAGGTTGCCGCCGGCGTCGACGACGGCGATGTCCTGCGGCTGGCCGATCTCTTCCGCTTTGGCGATCGCCGCGTCGATCACGCGGCGGGCGTCGGCCAGGGAGATGCTGTCGGCGATCTTCTCGCCTGTCATGATCCCGGCCGCCTAGAACGTGCGGATCGGGATGTCGGCCGGAGCCGCAAGCAGCTCCTTGATCTCGTCGTCGAGCTTGACGAGGGTGATCGACGCACCGGCCATGTCGAGCGACGTGCAGTACTCGCCGACGTAGCTGCGGACGGGCGTGATGCCCTGCGCCACGAGCTTCTCGTGGGCGATCCCGTACAGCAGGTAGAGCTCGCTGATCGGGGTGCCGCCGAGGCCGTTGATCATCAGGGCGACCTCGTCGCCGTCGGCGTAGGGGAGGTCGGAGACGATCGGGTCGAGCAGGAGGTCGACGATCTCGTTCGCCGAGACGATCTTCTGGCGCGACCGGCCGGGCTCGCCGTGGATGCCGACGCCCACCTCGATCTCGTCCTCGCCCAGCTCGAAGAGCGGCGAGCCCTTCGAGGGCGGGGTGCAAGCCGTCAGGGCGACACCCATCGTGCGGGTGACGGAGTTGACCTTCTCGCCGACGCGGATGACCTCGTCGAGGTCCGCTCCCGCCTCCGACGCCGCTCCGACCGCCTTGATCACGAAGAAGTTGCCCGCGACGCCTCGGCGACCGATCGTGTAGGTGGAGTCCTTCACGGCGACGTCGTCGTCGATGAAGAGCGTCTTGACCTTCATGCCCTCGGCGTCGGCGATCTCCTCGGCCATCTCGAACGCCATCTTGTCGCCGGTGTAGTTGTTGACCAGCAGGAGCACGCCCTTCTCGCTGTTCACGCGGCGCGCGGCCTCGAGGACGTAGTCGGTGGGCGGTGCGGCGAAGACGTCACCGGGGCAGGCCGCGTCGAGCATCCCCGGCCCGACGATCATGACGTGGGCGGGCTCGTGGCCGGAGCCGGAGCCCTGCACGATCGAGACCTTGTTCTGGTTCGGCGCATCCTTGCGCACGATGAGGTTGTACTTCGGCTCGTAGACGAGGGTGTCCGGGTTGGCCAGCGCCAGCCCCTTCAGCATCTCGGGGACGAACTCCTTCGGGTCGTTGATGAACTTCTTCATTGCGGTTCCTCACTTCGTCGTGGTGTCGCGGTCGGGCAGGGAGTGGCAGGTCAGAGCGGAGGCAGAGCAGGTCGGAGCGGAGTCAGAGCAGGTCAGAACAGGGGGCAGGAGCCGCGGCTCACCACTCCTCGGCGATGCGCTCGGCCAGCACAGCCATCGCGATCGCGCCGGGGTCGGGGGAGCCGATGCTCCGCTCACCCGTGTAGGAGGCGCGGCCGCGGCGGGCCTGGAGCACCGACGTCGCCTCGGCGGACTCGCGCGCGACCTCGGCGGCGTGCTGCGCCATCGCGCGGGGCTCGACGCCGGCCGCGACGTCCGCGTCGAGCGCGTCGGCCACGGGCACGAGCGCGTCGAGCAGCGTCTTGTCGCCGACGTCGGCTCCGCCGCGCTTCTTGATGCCCTCGACGGCCGCGCGGATCATCGCCACGACGTCGGCCGGAGCCACCTCCTCGTGCCCCTTGACGACGCCCGCGGCGCGGAGGAACGCGGTGCCCCAGATCGGACCCGAGGTGCCCCCGATCCTGCTGCTCATCGTCATCGCGACCTTCTGCAGGAAGGTGCCCGGGTCGGAGCGGTCGAAGTCGTCGAACTCGGCCAGGACGACCTCGAAGCCCCGCGCCAGCGAGTAGCCGAAGTCGCCGTCGCCGGCCACGGCGTCGAGGTCGGAGAAATACTTCTCGTTGTCGACGCAGGTCTGCGCGATCAGCCGGATGACGCCCTCGAGGCGGGTGTCGTCGGGGGAAGTGGGGATGGCGTCGTTGCTCATGGTCCTCCTCGGGATGGTTTACGGGGTCAGCGGGCGAGCTGCTCGAGGGTGGCCAGGTCGACCTGGCCGCGGTCGTCGACCCCGTGCGGGTTCGCCAGGATCCTGCTGCGCGTCTCGGGCAGGTCGCCGAGGGTGTCGACGACGAGGGCGGCGCCCGTGAAGTCCTCCTCGGCGGTGTAGCTGCTCACGGTGACGACCGTGGTCAGCCCGCAAGCGAGAGCGGCGCGGAGACCGTTCGAGCTGTCCTCGACGACGATCGCGTCGGATCCTACGATGCCGAGCTCACGGACGGCCAGCTCGTAGATGTCGGGCGACGGCTTCTTGTGCTCGACGACGTCGCCGGCAAAGACGCGGAACCAGGAGGCCGCCTCCTCGCCTGCGGCGTGCTCGAGGACGGCGCGGACCGACGGCTCCGCCGAGGTCGAGGCGACGGCCAGGAGCCAACCCGCCTCGTGGGCCTCGCGGATGATGCGCGCGATCCCGGGGCGCCCCGGCAGCTCGCCGGCGCGGACCTTGGCGGTGTAGCGGCGCGTCTTCTCCTCGTGCCAGCGCTTGACCTCGTGCTGCTGGGCCGCCGGGTCGGTCGGGAGGACCGCGCGCTCGACGAACTCGGGCGTCAGGAGCGACGCGAGCCGCTCCTTGCCGCCGCCGATGCGGAGCACCTCGGCGTAGTCGTCCTCGCTCCAGCGCACCGGCAGGCCGAAGTGGTCGAAGGTCTCGTTGAAGGCGGGGAGGTGGCCGTCGCGCTCGGTGTCGGCGAGGACGCCGTCGCAGTCGAAGATCAGGGCGCGGGTCACCGGTCGGCCCCGGCTGTGGCGGAGGTCTGCTCGCCGGTGGCTCCGGCCGCCTTCCCGTCGGCCCCGAACCACGCGATGTGCTCGGCGATGACGTCGGTGACGGCGGCCTCGATGTCGGCGACGAGCTTCGGCGGATCCCAGCGGTTCGCGTCGCGCGCCTTCTCCAGGTGCGCGAGCGACGCCTGCATGTAGGCGTGCTTCACCGCGGTCGAGATGTTGATCTTCGAGACGCCGGCGTCGATGAACGAGCGGAAGTCGGCCTCGGTCAGGCCGGTCCCGCCGTGCAGGACCACCGGGATGTCGGTCAGGGCGGCCAGCTCCGCGGCGCGCTCCGGCAGGAGCCTCGGGCTCGCCGTGTAGAGGCCGTGGCTCGTCCCCAGCTGCGGCGCGATCAGGTCGACGCCGGTGCTCTCCGCGATCTCGCCGAGCTGGCCGACGGAGTAGGCGTGGTGGGCGTCGTCGCTGCCGACGCCGTCCTCCACACCGAGGATGTTCTCGATCTCCGACTCGACGTCGACGCCCGCCGCGTGCGCGGACTTCGTCACCTCGCCGGTCTCGCGGACGGCGTCGTCGAGGTCGCGGTCGGAGGCGTCGAAGAGGACCGACGACCAGCCGGCGGCGATCACGTCGTCGAGGACGGCGCGGTCGGGGCAGTGATCGAGGTGGAGCGCCACGGGGACGTCGACGTCGCGGGCGAGGGCCCGGAAGAGGTCGGTGACGAACGCGGTGCCGGAGACGCGGACGGTCTTCGTCGAGATCTGGACGATCAGGGGAGCGCTCGTCCGCTGGGCCGCCGCGAGGACGGCGCGCATGCTCAGCTCGTCGAACACGTTGACGGCGGGGACGGCGTAGCCGCGCTCGCGGGCCGTGCGGGTCAGCGCTCTGGTGGAGACGGCCATGCGTGCTCCTCACTTCCTTGTGGGGGATTGCGTCGTGGTGTGGTTCCGGTTCTGCAACGCTTCGGAATGTACATGGCTATACCGGGCTAGACAAGTACTCTCAGGGTATTGAATCCGTGAACACTCTGGGAGAGTTGGTGCCGTGATCGACGTCATCGAGCGGGGCTCCGCCGTCCCCATCTATCAGCAGCTGGAGGGCATCCTGCGCGCCCGCATCGCCAGCGGCGAATGGGCTCCGAGCCAGCGGATCCCCTCGGAGAACGAGCTCTACCGGATGTACGGGCTCAGCCGGATGACGGTGCGCGGCGTCCTCAACAAGCTGACGGCCGACGGGCTGCTCACCCGCGTCCCCGGCAAGGGCACCTACGTCGCCCCCGAGAAGCTGAGCGCTCTGTCACCGGCCTACCGGGGCATCCGCGAGCAGCTCGAGGTGCTCGGCCACGCCATCACCACCCGGCTGATCTCCCTCGACGAGATCCCCGCGCCGAAGGTCGTCCGGGAGAGCCTCGGGCTCGCAGGATCCGAGACGGTCTTCGCCCTCACCCGCCTCCGGTCGGTCGACGGCCAGCCGCTCAGCGTGCACCGCTCCTTCGTGCCCGCGCGCCTCGCGCCGACCCTCGCGGAGCTCGACGTGGTGGGGGAGCAGCTCTGCGTCGTCCTGGAGGACACCTTCGCCCTCGCCATGCACGACGTCGCCGAGACCCTCGAGGCGGTCTCGGCCGGCCGGACGGACGCCGAGCTCCTGGAGGTGGCGCCCGGGCAGCCCGTGCTCCAGCTGACCGACGTGATTTCTGACCGCGCCGGACTCGCGTTCGAGTACTCGACGATCGTGTTCCGCGGCGACCGGATGCGGCTGCGGTTCGACTACAGCCGCGACTGAGGCGGGGCGGGGGGCTGTGACGCGGCCCGGGGGCCTGCGGCGCGGCGCGGGGGTACGTCCGGCCCGCCGCTGTCAGGGGTGCGGCGTACCGTTTCGGCCATGAGCGACGAGACCCAGAACCCCGACACCACCGAGCAGCAGGCCACCGAGCAGCACGTGAGCGAGCAGCACACGACCGAGCAGCACACCACCGAGCAGCCCGCGGCCAGCGACCCCACCCAGAAGGAGATGCTGGGTTCCCCGGTCGCCGAGGGCGAGACCGCCGAGAAAGACCCCTCCGAGTGGGTCACGGGCGACGAGCCCGCCACCGGCCCGCAGAAGAGCTACCTCGACACGCTCGCGCGCGAGGCCGGCGAGGAGATCCCCGCCGACATCACCAAGGCCGAGGCCAGCGAGCACATCGACCGTCTGCAGCAGAAGACCGGTCGCGGCGCGTAGTCACCGTCGGCGCTCTCCGACTCGGACCGAGGTGACCTGACGCAAGTCGATGTGCACCCCGCGCCCGGCGGCGAACCCTCTCGTGATGCGATTCATCGCTCCGGCGTCGAGTCCGTCTGGATGCTGGCTCTGCTCAGACGACGGCGTCACCCTCGGCGAGCGTCATGGCCCATTTCTGACCGGGCTGGGCCGTGATCGTGACCGTGAAGTTCGACTTGCCCGTGAGTTGGAACTGGTTGAGAGAATCGACGTCGTCGCAGTCCAGCGGATACGTGCCGATGGAGCCCATGTCGACGTCGATCCGCCCTGAGCCGTTGCAGGTCAGATAGACGTAGGCGAATTTGCGTGTGGCGGGGAACGGCCCCATCGCGATGGTGCCGCTCTGATTGTCGAGGGTCTTCAGCACGGTGGCCCCGGGCGACGGTGTCGCATGCAGGACGCTGCCGGAAGCCGCAGACGACGTGCTCGTTTCCGGACCGTTCGTCGAAGGACTCGTCGGGGCGGTGGTGTCCGGCGTCGACTGGGTGCACCCGCTCAGGGCGAGCGCGGCGACCAGCGCCGCGCTCGTCCCGAGAAGGCTTGCTCGGAGGATCATGACGTGGTGACGACCCATCCCACCGTGCTCGGGGCGGTCAGGGTGCCGGAGTCCACGACGGACCTCGTGCAGTTCCCGCTGTAGTGCACCTTGTTGATGTAGACCTTGTAGGCCGTGGTGCCGTACTGCGCGTACCGCGACGAGTGCGCGGGAACCGTCGTCTTCGTCGCCACCGAGGTCGTCCATGTGACGGTCTTCGTGATACTGGCCGTGACGGACGCCTTGGCGGTGGCGATTCCCGCCGTGATGCCCCCTTCGATCGTTCCGCTGAGGCTGGCGCCGTACGAGCCGCTCTGCTGGACCGTGAACGTCGTCTCGACGGCGTTCGGGGTGTTGTTCGTCGTCGAGTATTTCGGCATCAGCGCCTTCCACGAGTGCGTCGACGATGACACCTCGTTGAAGTACTTGCTGGTGTCGCACGCTCCTCGGGGACTCATGAGCGACGGCACGGAAGCGGCGTTCGCGGCCACGGCTCCAGGGCCCATCGTGAGGCCCAGCGCCACGAGTCCGACGGTGAACAGACTTCTCTTCTTCATTTTCCCCCCAGTTGATATCGGCGGCACTACCCCAGCGCCGCACGATCAATCTAGTGAGGGTTCGCAGAAGGAATACACCCCCGAACGGGGGGGTCCGTCTCCTCTGGCGTTGCGGGACGCGCTCAGATCGGTTGCGTCCCGCCATAGGCTTTCCCTATAGCGATCAGCCGAGGCTGCTGTCTTCCTGCCGGATGCGCTTGTCCCTACCGTGGGCGTATTCCGAACAGCAAGGAGTGCACATGTCTCAGCGTGGACCGGAGAGCGGCGCCCTCAAGCGCGAACTCAAGGTGACCGATGCCGCCGCCTTCTCCGTGGGCCTCATCGGTCCCGTCGGTGTGATGGCTCTCCTGGGAGCAGGAGCCGCGGGCATCCTGGGCGGGGGCGCCACCTGGGCGTTCGTCTTCGCCCTGGTCGCCGTGGCGCTCGTCGCGTACGGCTTCGTCAAGCTGTCTCGCCACATCTCGCACACCGGCTCGGTCTACGCGACCGTCGGCCTGACGCTCGGCGCCCGCGCCGGGTTCATCGCCGGCTGGTGCCTCTTCTTCGCCTACGTCACCATCGGCGCCGGATCGGGCATCGAGATCGGGCTCTTCGTCAACCAGCTCTTCTCCGACCTGGGGCTCGCCTTCCAGCCGGACTGGATCTGGATCACGATCGTCGCGCTGGTCCTCGTGGTCATCCTCGGGAGGCGCGAGGTGCACGTCATCACGCGCGTCCTCCTCTACGCGGAGCTGATCGGCGCGCTCTTCGTCACGATCCTCAACGTCGTCATCCTGGTCCGCGTCGGGACGGGGCACGCGCCCGGCCAGCAGACGATGAGCTGGAAGTTCCTGGCGCTCCCTGAGGGCACCGACGTCGGGGTCATCGCCGCCGCGGCCGTCTTCGGCTTCCTCGCGTTCGCGGGCTTCGAGGGAGCCGCGACGCTGGGCGAGGAGACCTCGAACCCCAAGCGCGACATCCCCCGCGCCCTCAAGATCGCCATCGCCGTGGTCGGCGCCTTCTATCTGCTGTCGATCGTCGCGCAGTCGATCGGCTACGGTCTCGATCCTGCCGGGGTCAAGGCCTTCGGTGCCTCGAGCGCGCCCTACGGCGATCTCGCCCGCGCCTTCGTCGGGCCGTGGCTCGCCGACGTGCTCACCCTCGCCGCCTGCATCAGCCTCTTCGCGATCTTCGTCGGCACGCTCTCCGGTGCGACCCGGGTGCTCTTCGCGCTGAGCCGCGACACGGGGCTCTCGAAGCCGCTCGCCCGCGTCTCGCGGCAGGGCAGCCCGACGAACGCCCTCTGGGTGGTGGCGGTCCTGGCCCTCGTGGTCATCGTCGTGCTGCGCCTCACCGGGGCGGCCGTGCTGGACGCCACCTTCTGGTCGCTGACCCTCGGCACGATCGCGCTTCTCGTCGCCTACGTCCTGGCCACCGTCGGGGCGATCCGGTTCCTCTTCTTCCGCGAGCGCACGGACACCCCGAAGTGGCAGATCGTCGTGCCGGTCGTGGCCCTCGCGCTCGTCCTCTACACGATCTACCGCAACGCGGTCGGCCTGGAGGCGCCCTACAGCTGGTTCCCCTACATGGTCGCCGGCTGGATCGTGATCGGCCTCGTCCTCTCCCTGCGCCGCGGGCTGACTGAGAGCGTGGCGCGGAACCTCAAGGCCTCGAACGCCGAGCCGGGTGCCGACGGCGATCCGAGCGCCGACGCTGCTCTCGGCCGGCGTCCCGCGGCCGCCGGGGTCGGCGACTCCGACGGCGCGGGCAACGCCTGATGGTCCGCGTCGCCGCCGTCCAGCTCGCCCCGTCCGTCACCGAGCCGTCGACGAACCGCGCCCGTGCGGTGGCGGCCATCGAGGAGGCGCTGTCGGGCGGAGCCGACATCGTCGTGCTCCCCGAGCTGACGACGTCCGGCTACGTCTTCGAGACGGTCGACGAGGTGCGGGCCGTCGCGATCCGGCCGGACGACGAGCTGCTCGCGGAGTGGTCGCGCCTCGCCGCGACCCGACCGAGAGCCGTGATCGTCGGTGGGTTCGCGGAGCTCGGCGCCGACGGGGCGCTCTACAACTCCGCGGCGATCGTCGACGGCACCGGAGTCCGGGCCGTCTACCGCAAGGCCCACCTCTGGGACCGCGAGAAGCTCTTCTTCACGCCCGGATCCGAGGCGCCGCCCGTCGTCGAGACGGCGCACGGGCTCCTCGGCACGATGATCTGCTTCGACCTCGAGTTCCCGGAGTGGACGCGCATCGCGGCCCTGCTCGGCACCGAGATCCTGGCGGTGCCGACGAACTGGCCACACATGGAGCGCCCTGAGGGCGAGCGCGTCGCCGAGGTGCAGATCGGCCTCGCGACTGCCAGGATCAACCGCATGGCCATCGTCTGCGCGGACAGGACGGGCGTCGAGCGCGGCGTCGCCTGGAACGAGGGCACCAGCGTCATCTCGGCCGACGGCTGGCTTGTCGCGGAGGTGGGGGCCGGATCCGGGATCGCCTACGCCGACCTCGATCCCGCGCTCTCGCGGGACAAGACCCTCTCCGACCTCTCGGACGCCTTCGGCGACCGGCGGACCGACCTCTACGAGCGTTTCACGCCGCACCCCGGGGCCCGATGACGCTGACGCTCGTCCAGCTCCGCGTCTTCCTGACCGCCGTCGAACTCGGGTCGTTCACGGCGGCCGCGTCGCGGCTCCACATGGCGCAGCCCTCCGTCTCGGAGTTCGTGCGCCGGATGGAGGACGGCTACGGGACCCAGCTGTTCGTGCGCGGCGGGCGCCGCCTCATCCTGACCTCGGCCGGCGAGGCCCTCGTGCCCCACGCTGAGCGCGCCGTCGCGGCGGCGGACGAGGCCGACCGCGCGCTACGCGCGGTGACGTCTCTGAGCGGCGGCCGAGCGTCGTTCGGCCTGCTGCGGAACGCCAAGTACTACTCGCTGGAGGCGCTGCTCGCCCAGTTCCACGCGCGGCACCCCGACGTCCGGCTGCGCGTCGTCGGGCTCAACTCGGTCGAGGTCGCCTCCGCCGTGTCGTCCGGCGAGCTCGAGGCGGGCCTCGTGGTGCTGCCCATCGACGGGGAGGGGCTCCGGGTCACGCCGCTCCAGCGCGACGAGGTCGTGTACGTGAGCGCCGACCCCGAGCGCGCCTCGGAGCCCCTCACGATCGAGGAGCTCGCGCGCCGGCGCCTCGTGCTCTACGACGCCCACTACGGCTGGGCCGACCCGACCCGGAGGCAGATCGCTGAGCGGGCCCAGCTCGCCGGGGTGACCGTCGAGGCGGTGATCGAGGTGGAGCAGGTCGAGTCAGCGCTCGCCCTCGTGAGGGCCGGGATGGCCGACACCTTCGTCTCGCGCGCCGTCGCCGACGGGGCCGCCTTCCCCGAGGGGCTCCACTCCGTCTCCTTCGCGGAGCCGCTCTACGACACGATCGCGCTCATCCAGAAGGAGAACGCGGTGCTCTCGCCCGCGACGACCGAGCTCATCCGGCTGGCGAGGATCCTGATCGCGGAGCGCCCCGCCGCCGGATGAGGCCCTGCCGCCGGATGAGGCCCGGCGTCACGCGTAGGTCGCCAGGCGCATCGTCGCGGTGGCCTGGTGGGCCGTCATGCCCTCGCTGGCCGAGATGACGTCGACCGCGGAGGCGAGCTCCGGAGTCGCCTCCCGGGCGATGCGCTGGAAGGTCAGCGGCTTGAGATAGCGCGACACCGACAGCCCGGCGCTGTGCTTCGCGCCGCCCGCCGTCGGGAGCGTGTGGTTGGTGCCCGCCATGCCCTTGTCGGAGTAGGCGACGGTGCTCCACGGGCCGATGAAGAGCGAGCCGTAGTTAGTGAGGGTCGCCTGGTACCACTCGTCGTCGGCGGTCTGGATCTCGAGGTGCTCCGGGGCGAACTCGTCCATGACGAGAGCGGCGTCCTCCTTCGAGGAGACGAGGACCACCGAGCCGAAGTCGTGCCAGGCCGGGCCGCAGATCTCCGCGGTCGACAGGGTGAGGAGCTGGCGCTCGACGGCCG
The DNA here is from genome assembly GCF_002074055.1 of Frondihabitans sp. 762G35. NCBI lineage: Bacteria > Bacillati > Actinomycetota > Actinomycetes > Micrococcales > Microbacteriaceae > Frondihabitans > Frondihabitans sp. 762G35. The sequence continues at coordinate 578,279 of NZ_CP014619.1, forward strand.
CGATCACGTCCCGACCGAGGGCCTCCGACGTCGTGACGAGGGCGGCGGGGGAGTTCGGGCCGTGCTCGGCCTGACCGAGGAGGTCGGCGGCGACGATCTCGGGATCCGCGGTCCCGTCGGCGATTACCGCGACCTCGCTGGGGCCCGCCAGGAGGTCGATGGCGACCGTCCCGAAGAGCTGGCGCTTGGCCTCCGCGACGAAGGCGTTCCCCGCCCCGACGAGCATGTCGACCGGATCCTGCCCGAGGAGGCCGAAGGCCATCCCGGCCAGCGCCTGGACGCCGCCGAGCACGAAGAGGTGGTCGATGCCCGAGAGCTGCGCCGCGTAGGCCACGGCGGGGTTGACGCCGCCGTCCGGCTGCGGGGGCGTGCAGCCGATCACGGTCGGGACGCCGGCCACCTTCGCCACGCCCACGGTCATGAACGCGCTCGCCGTGAGGGGGAAGCGGCCGGCGGGGAGGTAGGCGCCGACCGACGCGACCGGGACGTACTTCTGGCCCACCACGAGGCCGGGCACGATCTCCGCCTCGAAGTCGATGAGGTGCTCGCGCTGGAGGGCGGCGAAGCGCTTGGTGCGCGCCGAGCCGAGCTCGATCGCCTCGCGGAGGTCCGGAGCCACGTGGTCGCCGATCCGGGCGAGCTCGCCGGCGTCCAGCTCGAAGTCGTCGCGCGTGGAGCGGTCCAGGGCCTCGGCGTAGCGGCGGATCGCGTCGAGGCCGTTCTTCTCGATGTCCAGCAGCATCGCGCTGACCGTCTCGGCGACCCGGGGGTCGCGCTGCGCCTCGGGGGCATCGACTCCGGGAGCCTTGAGGTGGGTGAGGCGGTGGCCGTTCTGAGCGAGGAAGCGGGGACTCAATTTCATGCCTCGAGCCTGAGGCCGACCGTGCTCCAGGTCCAGAGGGCTTTCCGCTCGGCGAGCCATAGGGTCGGGCTATGGGCGCCGCGCGGCACCCCCAGAACGGGGGGCTCCCGAACGATTTCGACCGGAAGCTCTTGTCCCCCTAAATGCGGACCTCGTATGCTCGCAGAGGTTCGACCGCCCGAATGGTCGGACCGCGGGTCGCGTCACCCGAATGCGCGACCAGGTCGAGGAACCATGCCTGTTCACGCGCTGCCCCCTGCCCGGAAACGCCAGTGGGGATCGGAGCGGCGGACCACCCCGCTGCCCACCATCCACGCCCGCCCGAGCGACCGCAAGGTCGCCTACGCGCGCATCGCCATCATCTCGACGATCATGTCGTGGGTCGCGTACGTCGTGTCGACGATCCTGCGCCAGTTCATGGGGGTGGGAGCCGACTACGGCTTCACCCTGCAGGCGGTCAGCTACCTCGTCATCGTCACGTTCCTCACCTTCTCCGCCCTGATGTACCTGGTGGCCCGGCTCGGAGCCCTCACCCGCTTCACCGATCACGTCCGGGTGCCGCGCGCCGAGCTCGACCGGCACTTCACCGGCCACGCCTCCTCGATGACCGTCCTCGTGCCGAGCTACGCCGAGGAGCCGCAGGTCGTCCGGCAGACCCTCTGGTCGGCGGCGCTGCAGGAGTACCCGTCGCTCCGAGTCGTGCTGCTGCTCGACGATCCGCCGCATCCTGCGGACCCTCACGTGGCCTCGCGGCTCGATGCCACGCGCACCCTCGGCGAGGGGATCATGCGCGCGCTCGCCGAGCCCGCGACCCGCTTCACCGTCGCGAGCGACGCCTTCGCCCGGGAGCACGGCGACGCCGTCGACGAGCCCGACGCCCGCCCCGCCCTCGGCACCGCCGCCGTCGACGCCATCGCCGTGCGCGAGCTCGCCGGCCACTACGACTGGGCCGCGACGTGGCTGCGCTCCATGGCGGACGCGGAGGCCGCGACCGACCACGTCGACGAGTTCTTCGCCACGCAGATCCTGCGGGGGCTCGCCGACGAGTTCGAGCTCGTCGCGAACGCGCTCGTCGTCGCCGCCAACGAGGGCGAGGCTCCGGCCCTCGCGCGCATGTCGGAGCTGTACCGCCGCCTCGTCTGGACCTTCCAGGCCGAGGTCACCGTCTTCGAGCGGAAGCTCTACTCGTCGCTCTCGCACGAGGCGAACAAGGCGATGAACCTCAACTCCTACATCGGACTCATGGGCGGCTCCTACCGACAGGAGTCGGCGGCCTCGGGGATCGTGCTCCGTCGCGTCTCCGAGGCGCACCGCGGCGACCTCGTGATCCCCGACAGCGAGTACCTCCTCACGCTCGACGCCGACTCGCTCCTCCTGCGCGACTACTGCCTGCGCCTCGTCCACCTGCTCGAGGAGCCCGGCAACGAGCGCGTCGCCGTCACGCAGACGCCCTACTCGTCGTTCCGCGGCGCGGGGTCCCGGATCGAGCGGCTCGCGGGCGCCACCACCGACCTCCAGCACGTTCTGCACCAGGGCATGTCGCACTTCGGCGCCGCGTTCTGGGTCGGCGCCAACGCCGTGATCCGCAAGCGCGCCCTCGAGGACATCGTCGAGAAGGAGATGGTCGGCGGCTTCGAGGTGCGCCGGTACGTCCAGGACCGCACCGTCATCGAGGACACCGAGTCGTCGATCGACCTCGGCACTCACGGCTGGTCGATCGTCAACTACCCCGAGCGGCTCAGCTACTCGGCGACGCCGCCCGACTTCGGCTCGCTCATCGTGCAGCGTCGCCGGTGGGCCAACGGGGGCCTCCTGATCCTGCCGAAGCTGATCCGCCAGGCGTCCGAGCGACGGCGCGCAGGATCCAGGATGCCGCTCACCGAGATGGCCCTCCGCATCAACTACATGGGCTCGATCGCCTGGGCCAGCGTCGGCCTCGTCCTGATGCTCGCCTTCCCCTACGACTCGCGGCTCCTCAGCCCGTTCGTCCTCCTGGCGGCGCTGCCGTACTTCCTCGCGATGGCGAGCGACCTGCGGAGCGCCGGGTACAAGAGGAGCGACGTGCTCCGGATCTACGGCTTCAACCTCATCCTGCTTCCGGTGCAGCTGGCCGGGGTTCTGAAGTCGATCCAGCAGGCGATCACGGGGAAGAAGATCCCGTTCGCCCGCACGCCGAAGGTGAAGAACCGGACGGCCGCCCCCGTGCTCTACGTCCTCGCGCCCTACGGGATCGTGCTGTTCTCCGTGGCGACGCTCTACCGCGACTACCTCGCCCACAACTGGGGCAACGCGGCTTTCGCCGCCTTCAACGCGGTGCTGGCGACCTGGGCGATCTTCGCCTACCTCGGTCTCTGGAACTCACTCGTCGACGTCTGGCTCGGCCTGACCGACTGGCTCTACGTGGAGAAGCTCCCGCGCGGCGCCCGGAAGGCGGCCCAACCGGTGGTCGCCGAGCTCGACTGGAGATCCGTGCTCTACCACGGTCGCGAGGTCGCGGGGGAGACGCCCCGGGATCCCGCTCCCGCCGACCTCGAGACCGCGCGCCGAATGGTGGCGAACCCGTGAGCGGCGTCGGTGCGGTGCCGGTGCGGCGCCTGTCGTTCCTGCGGCTCTCCATCGCCGTCCTCGTGACGGCGGCGCTCGCCACGGGCGGCGTGCTCGGCTACCAGATGTACGCCGCGCAGGCGTCGGCCTCGACATCGGCGGCCTGGTTCGGCGGCTACGTCGACGTCACGGCGACCCCGACCTTCGCCTTCGAGAACCCGGCGACGGCCGCCGGGAAGCAGGCCGTTCTCTCGTTCGTCGTCTCCTCGAAGACCGACGCGTGCACGCCCAGCTGGGGCGGGGCGTACTCGCTCGACGAGGCCTCGGCGCGGCTCGACCTCGATCGCCGGATCGCGCGGCTGCAGCAGCAGGGCGGCCAGGTCGCCGTTTCCTTCGGCGGTCAGGCCAACCAGGAGCTCGCCGTCGGCTGCACGAGCGTGACGCAGCTCGCCGCGGCCTATCGCTCCGTCGTCGAGCGCTACGACGTGACCACGATCGACCTCGACGTCGAGGGCACGGCCCTCGAGAACACGGCGGCCAACCAGCGGCGGGCCGAGGCCATCGCGCTGGTGCAGAAGGAACGTCGCGCGTCCGGCAGCTCGCTGGCGGTCTGGCTGACGCTCCCCGTGACTCCTGACGGCCTCGCCGTCGCCGGGCAGGACGCCGTCCGCGCGACGCTCGCCGGGAAGGTCGACGTGGCCGGGGTGAACGCGATGACGATGGACTACGGCGCCTCCCTCGAGACCGGCGTCGGCATGGCCACGGCGGCCGAGCGGGCCGTCACCGCTACGCAGCGGCAGCTGGGCATCCTCTACCGCCAGCAGGGCACCACCCTCACCAACGGCACGCTCTGGTCGAAGGTGGGAGCCACCCCGATGCTCGGGCAGAACGACGACGCCGACGAGGTCTTCACGACCGCCGATGCCGCGACGTTCAACGCCTTCGCCGTCGCGCACGGACTCGGCCGGATGTCGGTCTGGTCGCTCAACCGCGACGTGCCCTGCGGCTCCAACTACGTGACCCTCACGGTCGTCTCCGACTCCTGCAGCGGGGTCTCCCAGAAGGGCGCCGCGTTCGCGACCGCGCTCGGCAAGCACTTCGCCGGCTCCATCGACGCCCTCTCCGGGAAGGTCACGACCTCCGAGGCGCTGAGCGCCACGACGCTCAAGGACGACCCGGAGACGAGCCCCTACGCGATCTGGTCGGGCGAGAACTCCTACCTCCAGGGCACCAAGATCGTCTGGCACCACAGCGTCTACCAGGCGAAGTGGTGGACGCAGGGCGACGTGCCCGACAACCCCGTCCTGAACTCCTGGCAGACCCCGTGGCAGCTCATCGGGCCGGTGCTCAAGGGCGAGAAGCCGATCCCGCAGCCCACTCTCCCGGCGGGCACCTACCCCGACTGGGCGGGGACGGCGACGTACTCCAAGGGCGCCCGGGTGCTGTTCGACGGCACGCCGTACCAGGCGAAGTGGTGGACCCAGGGCGACAGCCCGGCTGCGGCCTCGTCGAACGCGGACGGCTCGCCGTGGGTGCCGCTCACGCTGGCCCAGATCGACGCGGTGAAGGCGGGGTCGGCCGGGCGCTGACGGTCCGCCGGGGTACGCCCGTGCAGGACGGGGGACGGCGACCTGTGCCACCATCGTGGCGTGCAGGACGATTCGGCCACGGGCTTCCGCCGGGTGCGGTACTCGAGCGCCGACGGCACCACCTACCGGAGCGTCTTCCAGACCGAGTACGGCGGCACCGAGGCGGAGAAGTCGTTCGCCGAGGACACGGCGCACTTCGAGTACACGATCGCCGGTGACGAGGACGTCTCGCTGCGGACCCTCGACGCCGGCGGTGGCACCCGTCGCGGCACGATCGGGCCGCGCGCCGACCACGTGATCTTCTGGCTCGGACGCGGATCGATGGAGATGCGCGTCGAGGGCGAGACCCGCCTCGTCCTGCCCGGTGTCCCGTGGATCGCGTCGGCCAGCCGCTCCTACGAGTTCGAGTCGGAGGACACCCACTACAACGGCATCCACATCTCCGACGCGTTCCTCCGCGACGTCGCGTCGCGGCTCGGGCTCGTCGTGCCCGGGGGCGACCTCGTCTTCGAGCAGCAGGACGACCGGATCGCCGCTCTCGCCCCGCTCCGCACCCTGATGCGCGAGGCGGGGCCGCTCATCGGCAGCGCCTCGACCACGCCGGCGCTCCGGCGGGCGACGAACAGGCGCGTCGCCATGACGGTCCTCGAGACGTTCCCGCTCCGGGCAGGCGGTCAGCGGGTGGGGGAGCAGGACCGCCTCGCGGCCGCCGTCTCGTACATCCAGTCCGCCGCCGCCCACGAGGTCTCGGTGCTCGACATCGCTCGCGAGACGGGTATCGGCGAGCGGAGCCTGCAGCAGCACTTCCGGCGCGGCCTCGGGCTCACCCCGATGGCGTACCTGCGCCAGGTGCGCCTCGAGCGCGCGCACGACGATCTGCTCCGAGGCACCACCACGACGACTAGCGTGAGCGCCGTCGCGAGGTCGTGGCGGCTCAACCACCTCGGCCGCTTCTCGAGCGCCTACCGGGAGCGGTTCGACGAGCTGCCCCTCGAGACGCTGCGCCGCCGCTGACGGGCCCCTAGAGTGGCGGCATGCTCGTCGTCGCCTCGGTCCTCGCCCTTCTCGCGGCTCTGCTGCACGTCTACATCTTCGTCATGGAGTCGGTACTCTGGACGACGCCCCGGGTCCGCGCCACCTTCGGCATCACCGACGACGCGCAGGCCGAGCACACCAAGCCGCTGGCGTTCAACCAGGGGTTCTACAACCTGTTCCTGGCGGTCGTCGCGGCGACCGGCTCGATCCTGCTGCTCGCCCCGGGTGCCGGAGCCGCGGACGCCAGAGCGACGGGCGCAGGAGCCGCGGGGACGGCGCTGGTGATCGCCGGCGTCGGGTCGATGCTGCTGGCGGCCCTGGTGCTCCTGCTCTCCGACCGGACGAAGGCCCGGGCCGCGATCACGCAGGGGACTCTGCCCCTGCTCGCGCTGGTGGCCCTGCTGGTCTCCGCGCTCGTCCGCTGACGGGGGCTGCGGCGAGATCGCACCCGACGTCGCCCGGCGCGCGCCGAGGCGACGGGAATCGCGATCTCGGCGGGAGGGTCAGCGCGCCGCGAGCGTGCCGGGCTCGAGGCCCAGCGTCGACTCGAGAGAGAACGTGATGAGGTCGGCGCGCTCGGCCTCGCTGCGGTAGCCGACCAGGCCGTAGGCGGTCGTGCTGTCGATCAGCGCGAAGAACAGGAGCGCGGCGAGGTGCGAGTCGGCGACGCGGAAGTCGCCCGAGCGGACGCCGTCGTCGACGAGGTCGGTCAGGAGCGACTGCCAGGCGTCCATGCTCGTGCGCGCGGCCGCCGCGACGAACTCGTTGTGCCGGCCGACGCTCCAGGCGTCGGCCCAGACCGTCTTCGAGAGGCTGTGCTCCTCGCCCTGGAGCGAGGTGACGAGGAAGCGGAGACCGTCGAGGGGGCTCGTGCACTCGCCGAGGTCGTCGCGGATCCTGCTGAACTCGTCGTGGGCGAGATCGGCGAACGTGCGCGCGGCGAGAGCGCTCATGGAGGGCTCGCGGGCCGCGACGTCGGCGGGGGAGAGCGCCGCGGTCGAGGCGACGCGGCGCAGGGTGATCGCGGTGAGACCGCTCGAGGTGGCGATGCGGCGAGCCGCCTCGGCGATGGCGCCCTCGACGGTTCCGGAGGCGGTCGAGGTGGCGTCGGTCAGCGTCATCCTCCCAGAGTAGGCGGGCGCGGGACGCGCCGGTGCCCCCCGTCCTGGTCAGGCGACGTCCGACGGCGCGGCACCGGGTCAGCGGTCGTAGCTCTCCAGCAGCGCCTGCGGAGTCCACGGTTCCGAACCGGCCTCGCGCGTCCAGGCCGCCGACAACGCGCACCAGGCGAGGACCCACTCGCGCAGGAGCCGCGGGTCGAGACCGCTCCGCTCGGCGACGATCCCGAGGCGGCGCTCGAACGACTCCACGGCGATGCCGGTCGTCGGGTTGCAGAAGAGGTTGGCGAGGTCGAACGCGCGGTGCCCCAGGAGGCCCTTCGGGTCGATGGCGAGCCAGCGCTCGCCGAAGCGGAGCACGTTGCCGTGGTGGACGTCGCCGTGGAGCACCCGGACCTCGTCGGGGGTCGTCGCGGCGAGGAGGTCGCGCGCCCGGGCGGCCCCGCGCGCGAGAGACGTCGGCAGCGATCCGGCGGGTGCCTCGATCAGCCCGGCGAACCACGCGTCGAGCGGCAGGGCCTCGGCAGGCGCCTCGGCCACGGGCGCCGCGTGCAGGCGGGCGACGACGTCGCAGAGGATCGCGGTCGCCTCGTCGTCGCGCCCCTCGGCGCTGAGCCGGGCGAGACGCCCCGGATCGTCGGCCCGCTCCAGCAGGACGGCGTGGTCGTCGATCTCCAGCACGGGAGCGGCTCCGGAGTCGCGGGCGTGGGGCGACGACCCGGCGACGGCGTTCCACCAGGCGAGCACCCTCGCCCCGCGCGCCTCCTCCTCGATCCGGGCGACCTTCAGCATCACCGGTCGGCCGAGGCGCGTCCCCGGGACGAGCCTGCTCGCCGGTGTCGTGATCGTCTCGCCCGCGTCGTCGATCGCCCACCGGCCGACGTAGCGGTCGGGGTCGGCGGGGGACCAGGCGGTCGGCACGCGCGCGGCTCCCTCAGCCGAGGCGCACGCTCGTCGGAGCGGGGACGGGGCTCGCGAACAGGGACGCCCCCGTGCTCGCCTCCAGCACGCGACCGTCGACGAGGAGGGTCACGTCGCCTCCGCCCGCGGGAAGGGCGGCAGTCCAGCCGTTCGACGGGATGCTGACGCGGACCTCGTCGGCCGTGCGCTCGAACTCGGCCACGGGGCCGTCGCCACCCTCGAGGACGAGGCGGGCCGGGGCATCCTGCGGCCAGACCAGAGACGCGGTGGTCGAGGGCAGCGGCGTCTCGCCCGCGTCCGCGACGGTCAGGCTCGCGACGGAGTCGCTCGAGGTCACCGCAGGATGCGGGCGGGCCGTGAGGACGTCGCCGTCCAGCTCGAGGAGGTGCGGCACGCTCATCGCGCCGCTCCAGGTCGTGCCCGCTCCGTCGCGCACCTCGCGCAGCCAGAAGACGAGCCCGGGCCGCCCCTCGGCGTCGTGGAACACCGACGGCGCGTAGTAGCTCTCGCCGTGCGTGAGGCGCCCCCACGCGCGGGCCTCGAAGCGGCCGTCGGCCCAGGTTCCGACGCCGTAGGCGACCGAGTGGAGGAGGTCGTCCTCCCACACGGACACCACGAGCACATCGGAGTCGCCCACGCGGACGATCTGCGGGCATTCCCACACCGAGCCGGTCCAGACGGGGTCGGTCGAGGCTGCCGCGCGCGACGCGGCGACGCCGTCGAAGGTCCAGGTGGCGAGGTCGGGGGAGGTGTAGCCGAGGGCGGCGGCGGTCCGGTCGGGGAGGCCGGCGCCGACGAGCATCCGCCAGCCACCGGCCGCGTCGTCGCGGAAGACGAACGGGTCGCGGAAGACGCGGACGCCCAGATCGGCAGGAGCCTCGGCGACGACCGGCCCTTTCGTCCAGGCGCCCCACGACTCCTGCGCGCCCTGGGCGGGGTGGGCGATGCGGACGCGGCCGTCGTGGAGATCGGGTTCGTTCACCGACGTGTAGAAGAGCGACGACCGGCCCTCGTCGTCGGTCACCAGGGACCCGGACCAGATCCCGTCGTCGCCGTCGCCCGGGGCGAGGGCGACCGGCTGCTCGGCCCACGACACGAGGTCGCTCGACGTGGCGTGACCCCAGTGGCAGGACGACCTCCAGACGGTGCTCTCCGGGACGTACTGGAAGAACACGTGGTATTCGCCGGCGTGCCAGGTCAGCGACAGGGGGTCGTTGATCCAGCCCGTCGCGGGCGTCAGGTGCAGGCGCGGGCGGTCGACGTCGGCGTCGGTCATCTCATCACTCCCGGTCGGGACGGGGCCTCGCGGGGGCGAGACCGAGGTCTCGACCAGTGTGTCAGGCGATGGCGCTCAGCGTGTGGAACCGCGACCCGTGCCAGACGAGCGGGGCGGCCGCCGGATGCTCGTCGAACGCCTCGACCTCGAGCAGCACCACGGTGTGGTCGCCCGCCGGGAACTCCGCGAACACCCGGCACTCCAGGAGCAGCGGCGCCCGGTCGACGAGGAGGGCGCCGGTCGCGGTCGCCGTGACGTCGATGCCGTCGAAGCGGCGCCGGGGATCCGGGTCGGTCAGCTGTCGGGTCCGCGCTCCGTGCTCCAGCCCCAGGATCGAGACGCCGAGGTGCGACGCCGTCCTGAGGCGCGACCAGGTCGACGAACCGTGGCTCGCTGAGAACGACACGAGCGGCGGGTCGAACGAGGTGCCGATCGAGAACGAGGAGACGAGCATCCCGTCGTGGCCGTTCTCGTCGGTGCGGGCGATCGCCGCCACGCCGCTGGGGAACCGCGTGTGCAGGGTGGCGTCTGCGGCCTCGCGGCCGTCGAGGGTGCGCATGCTCGTCTCCCGGGGGATCTCGCTCGTTTGAACCAAACGGTTCACTTTCGACGATACCGGGGGCGTGTTTCGCCCTGATTACGTTCTCGAGACGGCTCCGTGCTCGTGCCCTGGCGACCGCCCAGCCGGGGCGACGGCGGCCTCAACTACGATTCGGGGGGGCGCGGAAGCGTCGGCGGCACCCGCGACCACGCCGGGGGCCACGAGAACGGGGATGCGCATGACAGACACTCACGAGGCGGCGGCGGCAGCACCGGCCCGACGCCGACGGGGCGGGCCCGTCCGGTTCCTGCGCGACATCGTCGTCATCTTCGTCGTGGCGCTCCTGCTGTCGTTCGTCATCAAGACCTTCGTCGTGCGCTCCTTCTACATCCCCTCGGGCTCGATGCAGAACACCCTCCAGATCAACGACCGCATCATCGTCAACGAGCTCGTGCCCCGCTTCTCGGCGATCAAGCGCGGCGACGTCGTGGTCTTCAAGGACCCGGGCGGCTGGCTGGAGTCCGCCCCGCAGCCCTCGACGGCGACGGGCAATCCGGTCGTCGACGGCGTGCAGTGGTTCCTGACCCAGGTCGGCATCGGCACGCAGGACAGCGACCAGTACCTCATCAAGCGCGTGATCGGCCTCCCGGGCGACACGGTCTCCTGCTGCGACGCGCAGGGGCACGTGGAGGTCAACGGCAAGCCGATCACGGAGCCGTACATCGTCGCTCCGGCGGGCCAGAAGGCCGTCCCGTCGTCGTTCTCCGTCACGGTCCCCGCGGGCTCCCTGTGGGTGCTCGGCGACAACCGCTACAACTCCGCCGACTCGGCGTTCCACTACAACGCGAAGAAGTCCCCGTGGTTCGTCCCCATCGGCAATGTCGACGGGCGGGCCGTGCTGATCACCTGGCCGGTGAAGCACTGGTCGTGGATCGACGACTTCCAGTCGGTGTTCCGAGGCTCGGAGCGCGAGGGGAGCTGACCGGCCCCAGGAGCCGGATCGACGCGGGCACCGCGACGGCTCCGATCACGGCGAGCGGCAGACTCAGCCCGTCGAGCATGATCGCGAAGGCGGGCGCGATCAGGAGGACCGCGGCGACGCCGATCACGGGGAGCGACGGTCGTCCGCGCCCCGGGCCGTCCGCCCGGGGAGCACGTTCGAGACGGGCGACGGCGAGCGAGACCGCGAACGCGAGGCCGAGGACGCCGGCGACCACGGGGATCCTGCTCCACCACCAGATCGCCGACGCCGGCTCGGGGAACGGGGCGCCGATCAGGAGGAGCACCCCGGTCAGCACGATCGCCAGCGGCAGGTGCCACAGGTAGACGGTCATGCCGCGGCTCCCGACGGCGAAGACCACGGCCCGGGCGGCGCGCGTCTCCATGAGGCGGGCGAGCAGAGGGCGGGCGAGGCGCAGGAGGCACAGCTGGGCTACCCCGAGGACCATCAGCGTCGCCATCGGCGGGTTGAGGTCGACGAGCATGTCGCGCGACCAGACGCCGGACGACGTCATCGGCACGAGGAGCAGGTAGCAGGCGGCGGCCACCGCCACGAGCATCCTGCGCGGGATCCTGCCGAACCGGGCGTCGGCGTAGACGAAGCCGAGCTGCTGAACGAACAGCCACACGAACAGCAGGTTCAGGAGGCCGACGTCCGTCACCCCGGTCGCGTGCCGCACCAGGTCGACCGCCACACCGCCCGCGGCCAGCGCGACGAGGGTGACGACGGGGCGCCGAGCGTGCAACCCGGCCATCGCGGGCACGAAGAGCTGCGTGATGCCGTACGCGGCGAGGAACCAGAGCGGGGAGCCGATGCCCACGGCGACGGTCGCGAGGAGCGCCGGGTCGACCCCCAGCAGCCGGGCCACGGCGAGGCCCGCGGCGAGGAAGACGAGGATCGCGGCCGCGGGCCGGCCGAGTCGCAGGAGCCGCCCGCGCACGTAGTCGCCCGCGTCGCCCCCGCGCCGCACGGTGGACGCCCACGCGGTGGCGCTCGCGAACCCGCCGACGACGAAGAAGAGCGGCATCACCTGCCCGGCCCAGGTGGCGAGCGGGAACCAGGGCTGCTCACCCAGCGTCCGGTCGACCGAGAGCGCCCCGGTCGCGTCGCGGGAGACGCCGATCATGAGGACGTGGATGACGACCACGAGGAGCACGCAGAACACGCGGGCGAGATCGACGGTGAGGTCGCGGCGGGAGAGATCGGGTGCGGCGGGATGATGAGCGTCGGCGTTCATGGGGTGGACGCTACGGGGGCGGAACCGGTGTCGCGTCCTCCTCCGGTGTCGTCCTCCGTCATCCGCGAGGTGCACGTCCGGCGTCACGGGGATGACGGCATCAGTAGGATGCTGCTCACGCAACGACGGCGATGCGAACCTCCCAGCCCACCCCTGCGAAGGGACACCATGACCACGATCGAAGGGTCGCGCCGCTCCGACGGTGCCAGCCGCGACGAGATCCGGGGAGCCGTCGACAGCCGGCTCCGCGAAGACGTGAGCTTCCTCGGGAACCTGCTCGGCCGCGTCCTGCGCGAGTCCGGCGGCCCCGAGCTGTTCGACGACGTCGAGGCGGTCCGCGCGGCCGTGATCGGCGCGTACGAGGGCTCCGGCGAGGCGTCGCTGGAGCGCGCCCGCGAGCTCGTCGACGCCCTGTCGCACGACCGCGCCGAGCAGGTGGCGCGCGCGTTCACGTGCTACTTCCACCTCAGCAACCTGGCCGAGGAGCACCACCGGGTGCGCGTCCTCAAGCGCCGCGCCTCCACCGAGGGCCCCGCCTCCGACTCGCTGCCGGCGACCCTCGACGTGCTGCGCGCGGAGGTCGGGCAGGATGCCGCGGCCGAACGCCTGCGCACCCTCCGGTTCCACCCCGTGCTCACGGCGCACCCGACCGAGGCGCGCCGTCGCGCCGTCGCGTCCACCATCCGCCGCATCAGCGACCTGCTCGACGAGCGCGACCGCGCCGAGAACGACGTGACGACGAGCGAGACGGAGCGGCGGCTCCTCGAGGACATCGACACGCTCTGGCGGACCTCCCCGCTCCGCACGACCAGGCCGACGCCCCTCGACGAGGTCCGCACGGCGATGAGCGTCTTCGACCAGACCCTCTTCGAGGTCGTGCCCCACGTCTACCGCCTCCTCGACGACCGCCTGCAGGGCGACGACGCCGGCCGCCGGCCCGCCGTCGTCCCCGCGTTCCTCCGTCTGAGCAGCTGGATCGGCGGCGACCGCGACGGCAACCCGCACGTCACCGCGGAGGTCACGCGGAAAGCGGCCGACATCGCGGCGGAGCACGTCCTGCTGGGGCTCCAGCGGGCCACCGCCCGCATCGGGGCGACGCTCACCCTCGACGAGAACGACACGCCCGCCTCCGCCGGCCTGACCGCGCTCGCCGAGAGCCAGCGGCTCCTCGACGCCGAGTCCGCCTCCCAGATCGGCATCCGGTCGCCCCAGGAGATCCACCGCCGCGTGCTCCTCTTCGTCGCGCAGCGCCTCGAGGCCACCCGCCTCGGCGACGACCAGCTCGCCTACGCGTCGCCCGACGAGCTGCTCGACGACCTCCGCTGCGTGCAGGAGTCGCTCCGCGAGGCCGGTGCCCACCGCAGCGCGAACGGCGAGCTGCAGAACCTCCTCTGGCAGGTCGAGACCTTCGGCTTCCACCTGGCCGAGCTCGAGGTGCGCCAGCACTCGCAGGTGCACCGCACGGCGCTCGCGGAGATCCACGCGGGTGGGGAGCTCAGCCCGATGACCGAGGAGGTCCTGAGCGTCTTCCGCACGATCGCCGACCTCCAGAAGCGCTACGGGATCCGCGCCGCGGCCCGCTACATCGTCTCGTTCACGCAGTCGTCCGCCGACCTCGCGAACGTCCACGAGCTCGCCGTCGCCGCGCTCGGGTCGGCCGAGGCCGCTCCCGTGCTCGACGTCATCCCGCTCTTCGAGACCTTCGCGGACCTCGAGGCGAGCACCCGGATCCTCGACGAGGCTCTCCAGACCGCCTCCGTCACCGAGCGCCTCGCCCAGACGGGCCGCAAGCTCGAGGTCATGCTCGGCTACTCCGACTCCTCCAAGGACGTCGGACCGGTCTCGGCGACGTTCGCGCTCTTCGACGCGCAGGCCCGCATCGCCGACTGGGCGCGGGAGAACGACATCGAGCTCACGCTCTTCCACGGCCGCGGCGGAGCCCTCGGCCGCGGCGGCGGGCCGGCCAACGAGGCCGTCATGGCGCAGCCGCCCGGGTCGGTGGCCGGGCGCTTCAAGATCACGGAGCAGGGCGAGGTCATCTTCGCCCAGTACGGCAACAAGACGATCGCCGCCCGCCACATCGAGCAGATGGCCGCCGCGACTCTGATGGCGTCGAGCCCGTCGAACGAACGCCTGAACCAGGAGGCGGCGGTCCGGTTCGGCGACCTCGCCACGACCATGGACCGCGCCAGCCGCGAGGCGTTCTTCGGCCTCGTCAAGGCCGAGGGCTTCGCGCAGTGGTTCGCCGCCGTCACGCCGATGGAGGAGATCGGGCTGCTCGCCCTCGGCTCCCGGCCAGCGCGCCGCGGCCTCTCGGTCGAGTCGCTGGAAGACCTCCGGGCCATCCCGTGGGTCTTCGCGTGGACGCAGGCGCGGATCAACCTCGCGGGCTGGTACGGCCTCGGGTCGGCGCTGCAGGCGATCGGCGACGTCGACGTGCTCCGGGAGGCGTACGCGTCCTGGCCGCTCTTCGCGGCGATGATCAAGAACGTCGAGATGTCGCTGGCGAAGACCGACGACGCGATCGCCCGTGAGTACCTCGGGCTCGCGACCCGCGACGACCTCGCGCAGCGCGTCCTCGACGAGATGGCGCTGACGCGCGAGTGGGTCACGAAGACGAGCGGTCACGCGGAGGTCCTCGACGGCCGACCCGTGCTCAGCCGCGCCGTCCGGCTGCGGAGCCCGTACGTCGACGCGCTGTCGCTGCTGCAGCTGCGCGCCCTGCGGGGGATCCGCACGAGCGCGACGAGCGATCCCGCCGATGCCGACCACCGGCTCCTGCTGCTGACCGTCAACGGGATCGCGGCCGGCCTCCAGAACACCGGCTGAGCCGCGTCCGACGAAGCGCCGGCAACCTCCGGGTCGCCGGCGCTTCGTCGCGCCCGGAAGTCGTCGGTCACCGTGAACGTGCCCGTTACGAAACCGAGACCTACTCGATTCCGCGAAAGGCTTTCCGTGACCTAGCATGGCTCTCTGTTAGCGCTCACACTGTGCGCTCACGGACCGAGACCACGCTCGCCTGACGAAGGAGTCACCCGATGTCTACGCCACTGAGCCGCTAGTCAGCCACCCACGAACGTTCTCCCGGGGCCCAGCACGATCACTCCCGGGGGATCCCCTCGATCGAGCGGTGCGGCATCCTGCGCCCGTCGATCACCTCCCTGCACGGCGACACCCGTCGTTCCGCGCGCACCCCAGGGGGCTCTCGTGCACGTCGCACTCGCGGCTGTGCGGAGCCACGCACTCACACAAAAGGAACACCATGAAGACAAGGAAGTTCTTCGTCGGCGCGGCCGCCATCGGCCTCGCTCTGAGCCTCGCGGCCTGCTCCGGCGGTCGTGGAGCCACGGACGCCGGATCCGGATCCGGCTCCGGTTCGAACAAGGGCGCCCTCGTCGGCGTCGCCATGCCGACCAAGGTGTCGGAGCGCTGGATCAAGGACGGCGACGCGGTCAAGAAGGACCTCATCGCCAAGGGCTACAAGGTCGACCTCGAGTACGCCGACAACAAGATCCCGACCCAGGTCCAGCAGGTCAGCAACATGATCACCAAGGGCGCGAAGGTCCTGATCATCGCCTCGATCGACGGCGGCTCGCTCAGCGACCAGCTCGACTCGGCGGCCAAGGCCGGCATCAAGGTCATCTCCTACGACCGCCTCCTCACCGGCAACAAGAACGTCGACTACTACGTGTCGTTCGACAACTACAAGGTCGGCGTCGACCAGGCCACGAGCCTCCTCACCGGGATTGGCATCCTCGACGCCGACGGCAAGAAGACCGGCAAGAAGGGTCCGTTCAACATCGAGCTGTTCGCCGGAAGCCCCGACGACAACAACGCGACGTTCTTCTTCAACGGCGCGAGCGACACGCTCAAGCCCTACATCGCGGACGGCACCATCAAGGTCGGCTCCGGCCAGACCGGCTTCACCCAGGCCGCCACGCTGCAGTGGGACCCGGCGACCGCCAAGGCCCGCATGCAGAACCTGATCGCCAAGTCGTACTCCGGCGGCCAGAAGCTCGACGGCGTCCTCTCGCCCTACGACGGCATCTCGATCGGCATCATCTCGGCGCTCCAGGGCGCCGGCTACGGAACCGCCTCCAAGCCCCTCCCGACCATCACCGGTCAGGACGCCGAGGCGGCGTCGGTCAAGTCGATCATCGCCGGCCAGCAGTACTCGACCATCTACAAGGACACCCGCAAGCTCGCGACGCAGTCCGTCACGATGGCCGACGATCTCCTCACGGGCAAGACCCCCGAGGTCAACGACACGAAGTCGTACGACAACAAGGTGAAGGTCGTCCCGACCTACCTGTTCCAGCCGACCGTGGTCACGAAGGACAACTACAAGAGCGTCCTCATCGACAGCGGCTACTACACGGAGGCCGACCTCAAGTAGGTCCGCTTCCCTCGGGTGGCGGCGACCCTCCGGTCGCCGCCACCCTTTCCCGACCACCCTTACGGAAAGGACACCACGTGGCGAACACCATCCTCGAGATGCGTGACATCACCAAGTCGTTCCCGGGCGTGAAAGCCCTGCAGAACGTGACCCTCGAGGTCGAGCGGGGACAGGTCCACGCGATCTGCGGCGAGAACGGCGCCGGCAAGTCGACGCTCATGAAGGTCCTGTCGGGCGTCTACCCGGCCGGCAGCTTCGACGGACAGATCCTCATCGACGGCTCCCCGGTCGACTTCAAGAACATCAACGACTCGGAGGAGGCGGGGGTGGTCATCATCCACCAGGAGCTGGCCCTCAGCCCGTTCCTCTCCATCGCCGAGAACATCTACCTCGGCAACGAGCGCTCCAAGCGCGGCTTCATCGACTGGAACGACACCAACCTCGAGGCGGCCAAGCTGCTCGCCCGGGTCGGGCTGCGCGACAACCCGATCACGAAGATCACCGACATCGGCGTGGGAAAGCAGCAGCTCGTCGAGATCGCGAAGGCGCTCTCGAAGAAGGTGCGCATCCTCATCCTGGACGAGCCCACGGCCGCCCTCAACGACGACGACTCGGCCCACCTGCTCGACCTGATCAAGAGCCTGCAGGGCCAGGGCATCACGTCGATCATCATCAGCCACAAGCTCAACGAGATCAAGGCGATCGCCGACAAGGTGACGATCATCCGCGACGGCAAGACGATCGACACCCTCGACATGCACGCCGACGACGTGTCGGAGGACCGCATCATCAAGGCGATGGTCGGCCGTGATCTCGAGAGCCGCTACCCGCACCACGACTCGAACGTGGGCGAGGAGCTCCTGCGGATCGAGGACTGGACCGTCCACCACCCCCTCGACGCCACGCGCGAGGTCGTGCACCAGGCGAACCTGCACGTGCGCGCCGGCGAGATCGTCGGAATCGCGGGCCTCATGGGCGCCGGTCGCACCGAGCTCGCGATGAGCGTCTTCGGGCACAGCTACGGCACGAACATCTCGGGCCAGGTCTACAAGCGCGGCAAGCCGATCAAGACCAACACGGTCTCGAGGGCGATCGACAACGGCCTGGCGTACGCCACGGAGGACCGCAAGCGCTACGGCCTCAACCTGATCGACGACATCAAGCGCAACATCTCCGGCTCCGCGCTGGGGAAGCTCGCGTCGTTCGGGTTCGTCGACGCCTCGAAGGAGACCACCGTCGCGGACAAGTACCGCAAGGACATGAACATCAAGGCGCCCAATGTCTCGGTGCTCACCGGCAAGCTCTCCGGCGGCAACCAGCAGAAGGTCGTGCTGTCGAAGTGGATGTACTCCGACCCCGACGTCCTGATCCTCGACGAACCGACCCGCGGCATCGACGTCGGTGCGAAGTACGAGATCTACACGATCATCAACGCGCTCGCCGACCAGGGGAAGGGCGTCATCGTCATCTCCTCCGAGCTGCCGGAACTGCTCGGCATCTGCGACCGCATCTACACGCTCTCGGAGGGCAGGATCACGGCCGACGTGCCCCGTGACCAGGCGACCCCCGAGTACCTCTTGAAATTCATGACCCTGGAAAGGGAGAAACCCGTCAATGAGCGCGACGTCTGACCTCAAGCCCGCCCCGCGGGATCTCCGACCCGGCAAACCGCAGGGCCCCCTGGGCTCGGCGGCCACCTACCTCGCGGGCCAGCTCCGCCAGATCGGGCTCTTCATCGCCCTGATCGTCATCGTCCTGTTCTTCCAGATCGCGACCAACGGCATCACGCTGGCGCCGATCAACGTGTCGAACCTGGTCGTGCAGAACAGCTACATCCTGATCCTCGCGATCGGCATGGTGATGATCATCATCGCCGGGCACATCGACCTCTCGGTCGGCTCGGTCGTGGCGTTCATCGGCGCCATGGCCGGCGTCATGATCACCCAGTGGGGCCTGCCCTGGTGGCTGGCGATCATCCTCTGCCTCGTGCTCGGCGGTCTCGTCGGCGCCTGGCAGGGCTTCTGGGTGGCCTACTTCGGCATCCCGGCGTTCATCGTCACGCTGGCGGGCATGCTCGCCTTCCGCGGTGCGGCGCAGATCGCCCTGCAGAACCAGCAGATCTCGCCGTTCCCCGACGAGTTCCGCGCCCTCGGCTCCGGCTTCCTGCCGTCGTTCGGCACCTCCGGCTACGAGCCGCTGACGCTGATCATCGGCGCGGTCGCCGCCATCGCGATCGTCCTCTCGGGCCTCCGCGGTCGCGCGGTGCGCCGCAAGTACGAGCTCGAGGACGAGCCCTTCCTCTGGTTCATCGTCAAGCTTGCCTTCACGGTCGCGCTCGTCGTCTACGTGGCGTTCCTCCTCGCCAGCTACAGCGGCACGCCCATCGTGCTCGTCGTCCTCGGCGCGCTCGTGGTCATCTACGCGTCGGTGATGCGCAACTCCGTCTTCGGTCGCCACACCTACGCGATCGGTGGCAACCTGCAGGCGGCCGCCCTCTCGGGTGTGAAGACGAAGCGCGTCACGTTCCTCCTGTTCGTGAACATGGGCGTCATCTCGGCTCTCGCCGGTCTCGTCTTCACCGGTCAGCTCAACCTCGCCAGCCCCAGCGCCGGCAACGGGTTCGAGCTGGACGCCATCGCCGCCGTCTTCATCGGTGGAGCCGCGGTCACGGGTGGTATCGGAACCGTCCCCGGGGCGATCGTCGGTGGTCTGATCATCGGGATCCTGAACAACGGCATGTCGATCCTCGGTGTGGGCACGGAGTACCAGTCGCTCATCAAGGGCCTCGTGCTCCTGGCCGCCGTCGCGTTCGACGTCTTCAACAAGCGTCGCGCGGCGAGCTCCCTGAAGTAGCAGAACCGAGCACCACCTGTCGCGCGTCGACTGCGGGAGTCACCCGCGGTCGGCGCGCGACAGGCGTTTCCGGACCCGGATCGCCAGACGCGTGAGCGGCGGCTTCGCCCGCTGGGCGCGCCGCAGGATCTCGGCCCGCTGCTCGGCCTCCCGCCGGAGCCGCTCCTCCTCCTGCGCGACCAGCCGCTCCCTCTCGGCGACGGGATCGGCGAGGACGCCGTCGTCGAGCATCCTGACGGCGATCCACGACGCCGTGAGGATCAGCACCTGGCAGACCAGGTTGAGGAAGATCAGGAGCCCCACGATCACGGCGAACGACGCCAGCAGCGGGTTGTTCGTACCGCGCCCGAGGAGGAGCCCGCCGAGAGCCTTCAGGACACCGAGGGCGAAGGCGCCCAGGAGGCTCCCCGATACCAGGCGCCGCCTCGGGATGTGCAGCCCCGCCAGCACCTTGAACAGCCCGATGAGCACGGCCGTGTCGAACGCGAACACGACGAGCAGACCGACGAGGCGCAGCAGGATTGAGGCGGCGAAGGTCGTGTCGCTGATCCGCAGGGCGTCGAGCAGGAAGCGCACCGACGACGTGCTGATCAGCGACAGGGCGCTCGAGAGCAGCACGGCGACGCCGAAGAGCAGCCCGAGACCCAGGTCTTTCGCCTTCAGCAGGTAGAAGTTCGTCGTCGGGGGAGCGACCGCGAAGATCTGGCGGACGGCGCCGCGCGCGGAGCCGAGGAAACCGACGGCCGTGAACACGAGCACCGCGAGCGACACGAGGCCGGTGAGACCGAAGATCCCGGCCTGCAGGAGCTGCGTCGTGTCGATCGCCCCCGACCCGCTCGACGTCTTGAGAAGCCCCGGGATCGACGTGTTGATCACGCTGAAGAGGGAGTCGCGGAGGGTGGGGCTGTTGGTCAGGGCGATCCCGGCGATGGCGAATCCCGACCAGAGCGCGGCGAAGAGGGCGAACAGCGCCTGGTAGGCGAGCCCCGCGGAGAGCAGCGGGCCGTTGAGGGAGCCGGAGTGCAGGGCGACCCGCACCGGCCGGAGCGCGAAGAACCAGGTGAAGAACCGGTCGACGGCGCCGCCCGGTCCGCTCCGCGCGGGAGTGTCGTCGGTCATGGCTCCAGGCTAGGACGTCTCGTCTGTGCGTGATTCGTATTGTGCCCAACCCGGTTGTGCGCAGTGTGTTAGGGTCGGAGCATGACAGCGGCAGGAGCGGACCTCACCTCGCTCGACGAGCAGATCTGCTTCGCCCTGTACAGCGCGTCCCGCGCCCTGACCGCTCGGTACCGCGACCTCCTCGCTCCGCTGGGGCTGACCTACCCGCAGTACCTCGTGCTGCTCATCCTCTGGAACGAGGGCGAGTCGAGCGTCGGCCACCTCGGCGAACGCCTGCACCTCGACTCCGGCACCCTCTCGCCGCTCCTGCGTCGCCTGGAGCAGGCCGGGCACGTCGTCCGGTCCCGCTCGACCGCCGACGAGCGGACCGTCCTCGTCGCGCTCACCCCGCAGGGTTCCGCGCTGCGCGCCGAAGCGGCCGGCATCCCCGAGCGCATCTGCGCCGCCACCGGGCTCGACCTGCAGGGTCTCTCGGCACTCCGCGAGCAGATCGACGCCCTCGCGGTCCACGCCCGCGCCACCGACTGATCCCGTCCCCCGTCCGGCGAGCATCCGCCCGCCGCCCACAGAAAGAGAGCATCATGCCCACTCGCACCGCACGCACCGCCTGGAACGGAAGCCTCGAGACCGGAGAGGGCCAGGTCGAGCTCTCGAGCTCGAAGATCGGCACCTACGACGTCTCGTTCCCGAAGCGCGCCGCCGACGACGCCAACGGGTTCACCAGCCCCGAGGAGCTCCTCGCCGCCGCCCACTCCGCCTGCTACGCCATGCAGTTCTCCGCCGTCCTCGGCGCAGCCGGCGGCACGGTCGAGGCACTCGACGTCAAGGCCGACGTCTCGCTCGGCCCGGACTCCGCGGGCGGGTTCAAGCTCACCGGCATCAAGCTCGTCGTCCGCGGCGAGGTCTCCGGCGTCGACAGCGAGGCGTTCCTCGCCGCCGCCACCGAGGCCAAGAACACCTGCCCGGTCAGCAAGGCCCTCACCGGTGTCGAGATCACGCTCGACGCCGCTCTCGAGAGCTGATCCGACCCCCTCTTCCGAGGAATTCCCCCTTTTTCCGTGACGATCCGGCTCCCCGCCCCGTCGTAGAGGTAGGCCCGATACCGGGCACCACCGATCGACCGGGGTGAACCGGATCGCAGACGAAAGGACACGCACCATGAGCGCAGCAGACAAGATCAAGGCCGCGGCCGAGGACCTCGCCGGCAAGGCCAAGGAGGCCGTGGGCAACGCCACCGACAACGACAAGCTCGTCGCCGAGGGCAAGGCCGACCAGGCGAAGGCCACCGGTGCCAAGAAGGTCGAAGACGTGAAAGACGTCTTCAAGAACTAGATCCCCCACCGGGATCGGGGGCGGTGCCGCGGGTTCTCCCGCGGTGCCGCCCCTTCTCTTTTCCGGTGAACCGATCGATTCACACCCGGAGTGGGGTGTTGTCTCCTAGACACCCCCGGGTGATAGTCGACGTAGTCCCCTCGAGAACCAGGAACCACCCGTGCAGTCTCTGCGACACATCCTCTCCCTCCCGTTCCTCCGCGGCAGGTACACCGCGGTCGGCGGGCGGCTGGGGATGCCCAGGCCCGACGACGCACCGACCTCTCACGCTCCCGGGATCGATCCCGACCGCGTGCTCGTCTTCGGCAACGGCGCCGCCGTCGGCTGGGGCGTCAGGAGCCACGACCTGGCTCTCCCCGGCCAGCTCGCCCGGCGCGTTGCCGCCACCACCGGTCGAGGCACCGACGTCGACCTCGTCGCGGACCCCCTGCTCACCATCCGCACCGCCGCCGAGGCCGTCCCCGTGGCGCGTCTCGCGGCCTACGACGCGGTCGTGGTCGTCATCGGGATGAGCGACGCCCTGCGTCTCACCTCCGAGCGGAAGTGGCGGGCCGGCATGTGGCAGCTGCTCGAGACGCTGACGACGAACGTCCACGACGGAGCGGGCATCCTGGTCGTCGGGGTGAGCACCCCGTCCGCCATCAAGGTCTTCAACATGAAGGAGGGGAGCGTGGTCGACGACCACGCCGCAGCCCTCAACGCGATCACGCGCGAGCTCTGCCGCACGCGCGACGGCGTCGAGTTCGTCGCGTCCCCGACCACGCCCTCGAGCCCGAATGCCGAGACGCGATCGACCCTCGCGCCCGAGCTCTTCAAGGTCTGGGGCACGGAGCTCGCGGCCGGACTCGCTCCCCTCCTCGACGCGCAGTTCCTCCGCGGGCGCGCGGCCTGCCCGAACCGCGACCGGGTCCAGACCGAGGAGGAGCGCCTCGAGGCGATCCGCGCCCTCGGGATCCTCGACAGCCCGCACGAGAAGCGCTTCGACGACATCGTGGAGCGGGCGCGCGTCCTGCTCGGCACCTCCGGGGCGGCGTTCTCCGTCGTCGACCGGGAGCGCATCTGGAACAAGGCGCTCGCCGGGTCCGCCGTCGTGGAGTCCCCGCTCCGCGGCGCGATGTGCGCGGAGACGATCAAGACCAACGCCCCCTTCGTGGTGTCCGACGTGTGGCACGACGACCGATTCGTGACCCACCCCTCCGTTCGCTTCTACGCGGGGCACCCCATCGAGACGGCGGAGGGCATCCGGATCGGGGCGCTCTGCGTGACCGACCCGGATCCGCGGGCCGCGGACAGCGTCGACCTGGTGCTCCTGCGCGAGCTCGCGCTCTCCGTGCAGAAGGAGCTCCGCAAAGCGGCGGCCCTCGCCTGACGAACCCGGGCGCGGGGCGATCAGGCCCGGCGACGCTCCGCCACGATCGACGCGAGGGTCTCGTCGAGATCCGGGTGCGAGAACTCGTAGCCGGCCCGGAGCAGTCGCTCGGGCACGACCCAGCGGCTCTTGAGGACGAGTTCGGTCTCGGTGCGGATCGCTGCCGAGCCGACCTCGAGCATCCAGCGCCAGGCGGGAAGGCCGAACCGCACGCCGAGCGCACTCCGGAGGGAGCGCATCATGGTCCGGTTGTCGCTCGGGTTCGGCGAGGAGAGGTTGACGACACCCTCGATCTCGGGGTGGTCGCGGAGGAACCGGATGCTGCCCGAGACGTCGTCGAGGTGGATCCAGCTGAAGCGCTGACGGCCGGAGCGCGCCCCGAACCGGTGGTAGGTCCCGGCTTCGAGTCGCGCCTTCGTGGCCGGCCAGCGTCCGTCGATCTGGGGCCCGCCGAGTCCCGCCCGGGCGAGGTTCATCAGCGGCACGAGCGCGCTGCCGTCGCCGAGGACGATCGCCATCCGGAGGGCCACGCGCCGCGTGTCGGGCAGGTCGGGGGCGAAGAACTCGTCCTCCCACGTGGTCGCGATCGAGACCGAGAACCCGGTGCCGATCTCGCCGGTCGACTCCGTCATCGGGCGGTCCTCGGCGTGGCGGTAGATCGTCGCCGTCGACGAGTTGAGCCAGAGCGGCGGGGGAGCGGCCGCCCGCTGGACGGCGGCCCCGAGCTCCCGGGTCGTCTCGATCCGGGACCGCAGGATCTCCTGGCGGTTCCCGGCCCCGTAGCGGCAGTTCACGCTCTTCCCCGCCAGGTTGACGACGAGGTCGGCGCCGTCCACGAGGCGCGTGATCGCGTCCGCGTCACCCCACCGGGCATCCGGCCCCGAACGCCCGATCAGGTGCACGTCGGCACCCTCGCGCCGGAACCCCTCGGCCAGGTGCTGCCCGATGAAGCCCGAGGCTCCGGCGAGGACGATCTTCTCCGTCATGACGGTGTTCCCTCGGTGTGAGCGGCCCCAAAGGGCTCGACGGCGTACTCGAAGTAGCCCGAGTACTGGTAGATCGTCCCGATGACGGGCAGGGTCAGCGTGACGGACACGTGCTGGCGGTCGCGCTCGTCGTCGAAGCGCTCGACGAGGGCGACACCCGGAGCGACGGCGGCCGGCACGCGCAGCGACCTGCCCCCGAGGCGGATCCGAAGCCCGCGACCCGTCAGGAGGAGCCGTCTGTCGCGGACCTCCGCCGCAAGCTCGGCGACGAGGAGTCGCCGCCCGCCGAGGTGGTCGACCAGCCCGCCGGGCTCGGCTGCGATGGCATCGACCATGCGGCGCTCGCCTCGCGGGAACGAGAAGGTCCGGACGGCGTCGACCGCGGGTCGCCCGGTCGCCGCGGGGCGGTTCTCGACGCGGAACGGGACACCGTGCTCCCAGGCCGGGAAGGCGATGCCGAGGCGGCCGAGGACGAAGAGGACCGGCCACAGCCAGAGGCGCGGCGTGCCGACGACGTCGAAGACACCCTCGCCGCGACCGACCGAGCCCTCGGGGATCGCCGCGAAGTAGGCGCGGAGACGCAGGTGGAGCCGGGTCAGGTCGTCGCCGAGGACGGTCTCGTAGGGCGACGGCGTCAGGAGCGCGGGGTCTTGTCGTCGACGATGGCGTCGACCGACACCTTGCGGACCGCGTCGATCCCGTTCTGCGCCGCACCCTTGGTGGTGTAGCTCTCGGACGTCGCGATGATCTCGCCGTTGCTCGCCACCAGGGAGAAGTGGAACGAACCGGACTCGGACTTGGTGAGGACGAACTTTCCAGCCATGGGAACCCCTGTCGCGTCGGTGTCGGCGGGCTCGTGACCCGCGTGGAGCACAGCATAGGGCCGACGGGTGCCGGCCGGACAGGTCAGTCGCCGAGCAGGACGGCCAGGGCGCTCTTCAGGGCCTCTCGGTCGCGGCGGAGTTTGGCGACCTCGGCCTCGAGCTCGGCCACGCGGGAGTCGCTCGCGGCGGCAGCGGCGGCCGGCGGGCGACCGGGGCCGCGACGGGGAGTCGTAGGAGCCGCGGGACTCGTCGGGGCGGCGACCGCCTCGGCTGCGGGGGCCGCGACCGCGGGAGCCGTCTCCTCGACGGGCTCGGGGGCCGCCTCCTCGGGCGCGTTCGCCTTCTCCATGACGCGGATCCAGCCTCGGAGCGACTGCTCGCCGACCTGGAACTCCTCCGCCGTCTCGCGGATGATGGCGCGGTTGCCGGGCTCGGCGGCGCGGCGCTCGACGATCCGGGCGAGAGAGGCTTCGCGGGTCTCGGGGGAGTACTTCTGTTCGAAAGGCATGGAGCCGTTCTCCTCGTCGTCGATGCGATCGTGTCGTTGTGTATGGGAACCGGATGTGCGTGGGGACTGGATCTGTGTCGGAACTGTCAGCATGGGCCGAAGCACCGCGATACGTGCCGTGCTATATGCGCATATTATGACACGAAGCGATATTGCAACAAGCGCGTGTCAACATGAGTCATCGTCATCAGGCGGGCCCGGAGAAAAACCGCCCGTCCTCCCGGCAATCTCCACCGGGACGCCTTAAGGTCGAAGGGTGTGGCGCGTGGACAGGCAGCAGGACGACGACGGTAACGACTCCGACGTCCCCTCCGGCGCGCCCGCGTCGACGACGCAGCCGCACACCCTCAGCCTGGGCGACCCGCGCCTGAGCGTCGGGAACGTCGCCGAGCCGGTCTGGGAGGCCTGGCGCACCCGCCTCGCCGCGACGGGCGGCGAGTCGACCCTCCTGCACTTCGCCGACGCCCCCCGCACCCGCATCGAGCTCTCGACGACGCACCCCGGCGGCCTCGCCCAGTTCATCACCGGCAAGACCACGCTCCTGTCGAGCCTGATCCGCGACGACCTCGCCCTCCGCACCGCGAGGCTCGCCGCGTCCGAGATCGCCGCGAAAGGTCTCGAGCTCTCGACCGTCCGCGGCATCGACGCCGTGCACCTCGCGATCGGGATCGCGCAGTGGTCCTTCGCGGGCGAGAGCCACCGGGCCCCGCTGCTCCTGCGCCCCCTCGCCATCCGCCGCTACGGGCGCGACTTCGAGGTCAAGCTCCTCGGGGCGCCCTACCTCAACCCGGAGCTCGCCGACGCCCTGCACGACCAGTTCGGCATCGCGCTCGACGCCTCGGCGTTCGTGGCCCTGGCCGACCGGGAGGGCTCGTTCACGCCCAACCCGGTGATCGACCGCCTGCGCGGCCTCACCGCCCACCTCGACGACTTCAGCGTGCACCCGCGCCTGGTCGTCTCGACGTTCGCCGCCGTCTCCGACGAGATGGTGCAGGATGCCCGGGAGCTCGGCCACCCCGTCCTCGACGCGCTCGCCGGCAACCCGTCGTCGCTGCAGCAGGTGACCTCGTCGTACCGGCCGGTGTCCGCCACCCCGCAGGACGAACGCAGCCCCGAGACCGACACGCTCCTGCTCGACGCCGATCCGGAGCAGGAGAACGTCGTCGCCCAGATCACCGCCGGCAACTCCGTCGTCGTGAAGACCCTGCCGGGAACGGGCGGGACGCAGACGATCGTCAACACGATCGGCACGCTCGTCGCGCAGAACAAGCGCGTGCTCGTCGTGAGCGCTCGCCGCGACACCCTCAACGCCATCTCGGCGCGCCTGGTCGAGATCGGGCTGCCCGGGGTCGCGGTCTCCCCATCGACCCTGCGCCGCGACGTCATCAAGGCGATCGGCCGCAACGAGAAGGCGAAGCAGCCCGGCATGGCCGAGGTCGACGACGCGCTCGTGCGGCTCCGGCGCGTGCTCGTCGACTACCGCGGCGCCCTCAGCCGCAAAGATCCCGCGCTCGGCGTCTCGGTGCTCGACTGCCTCACCGAGCTCTCGCGTCTCGCGCTCCTCCCCGCGGCTCCGGCGACGATCGCGCGCCTCAGCCGCCACAGCGTCGAGTCCATGGTCGAGGGCCGCGGCCGCGTCGCCGAGACCATGGTCAACGCCGCCAACCTCGGAGAGTTCCGCTACGGCCCGGGCGACTCGCCCTGGTACGGCGCGCGATTCGACGACGGCTCGGCCTCGGCCCTGAGCGCCGGTCAGGCGCACCAGCTCGCCAAGAACCTCCACCACCGCGACCTCCCGCACCTGCTCGAGCGCGCCGCCGAGGTCGTCGGTGCCACGCGCATGCGGCCGTTCGTCAACATCCGCGAGCTCGGCATCTACCTCCAGCTCCTCGCCGACGTCCGCGACACCCTCGACAAGTTCCAGCCCGTCGTCTTCGACCGCTCCGTCACCGAGCTGGTCGAGGCGACCTCCGGCCGGCGCGACAGCGGCATGTCGATGTCGAGCCGTCGCCGCCTGAAGAAGCTCGCCCGCGAGTACGTCCGGCCGGGGATGCACGTGCCCGACCTCCACGAGGCGCTCCAGCGGGTCCAGCAGCAGCGGATCCTCTGGCAGCGGTACGTCGCCGCGGGCACGCCGCCCGAGGTCCCCACGGGGATCACCGACGCCCTCACGCTCCACCGCCACGTCGCCGACGACCTCGCCCAGCTCGATCGGCCCCTCGGGCTCCAGGGCGACGACCTCCTCGAGGAGATCGGCGTCGACGAGCTGCGGCAGAAGCTCGAGGTGCTCGCCGCCGAGAGCGACGTCCTGCACAACCTCCAGGAGCGCACCGAGCTCATGACGACGCTCCGCGATCTGGAGCTCGCCCCGCTCATCACCGATCTCGCCAACCGCCACGTGCCCGAGGCGCAGGTCGCGGCCGAGCTCGAACTCGCCTGGTGGCGCTCGGCTCTCGAGTCGCTGCTCGAGTCCGACCGCGCGCTCCTGGGTGCGAACACCGCCATGCTCGACCGGCTCGAGGCCGACTTCCGCCTCGTCGACGAGGCGCACGCCGCGGGCAGCGCGCAGTCGCTCGCTTGGCAGCTCGCCGAGAATTGGAAGCTCGGTCTCGTCGACTGGCCCGAGGAGGCGTCGCAGCTCAAGCAGCTCCTGCGCCACGACCACGTGACCGGGCGGCTCCTGCAGGATGCCGCTCCGCACCTGTCGAGGTCGGTCGCCCCCGTCTGGATCGCCTCGCCATACGAGGTCCACCGCATCGCCGACACCGTGCCGTTCGACACGGTCGTCCTGGTCGACGCCGGAGCCACGACCCTGGCCGAGAACGTCGGCGCGATCCGCCGGGGCAAGCAGACCGTCGCCTTCGGCGACCCGGTCACCGAGACCCCGTCCGACTTCAGCATCGCCGTGGTGCCCACGGTCGACGAGACGCCGACCCGGGCGCGAGCCGTCCCGGGCGACGACTCCGACTTCGACCCCGTCGCCGTCGCGGAATCCCGCCTCGCCGAGCTGCACGAGGAGTCCGCGCTCGCGCGCCTCGCCACGGTCCTGCCGACGCTGTCGCTCACGCGTAGCTACCGCGCCGGCGGCGAAGACCTGGCGGAGCTCGTCAACCGCCGCTTCTACGGCGGACGCATCGAGTCGCTGCCCTGGGCGGGCAGCTTCCTCGGGCACGGCAGCATCGCGCTCGACTACGTCTCCGGCGGAACGGCCGTCCCCGACCCCGAGTCCGGCGCCGTCGAGAGCGTCGACGCCGAGGTCGACCGCGTCGTCGCCCTCGTCCTGGAGCACGCCCGCACGCGGCCCGCCGAATCGCTCATGGTGATCACGGCCAGCGCCAAGCACGCCATCCGGGTCCAGCAGGCGGTCCTCACCGCCGTCTCCGGCCACAAAGACCTGACGGAGTTCGTCGTCGGCGACCGTCGGGAGCCGTTCATGGTGGCGACCCTCGAGCAGAGCGTCGCGCAGAGTCGCGACCACGTGATCTTCTCCATCGGCTACGGCCGCACCCCGCACGGTCGCGTGCTGAGCGACTTCGGTCCGCTCGGACTCCCGGGCGGCGAGCGGCTCCTGGCCGTCGCGATGACGCGCGCCCGACGGAGCATGGTCATCGTCACCTGCTTCCAGCCGAGCGACATCGACGCCGACCGGATGGGCCACGGCACCGTCGCCCTCGCCGAGATCCTCGCCGAAGTCCAGGTGCGGACCACCGCCGAGCACGTCCCCGACGACAGCGACCCCATGCTCGTCGACCTCGCGCGGCGACTCGAGGCGCGCGGGATCCCCGTCGCGCTCGGCCACCGCGGCAAGCTCGGCCTCGTCTGCGCCAACGACGGCGTCTGCGTCACCATCGAGACCGACTCCACCCTGGTCGAGTCGAGCCTCCGCGAGTCGCTCCGCTCGCGGCCCGAGATCCTGCGGCGCCTCGGCTGGCACTACGTGCGCGTGCACGCCTTCCAGCTCTTCACCGACCCGGAGGCCGTCGCCCAGCGCATCGCCGACGTGCTCGGCATAGGGCACGGCGCCACGCAGCCGGTGCCCGTCGTGACGGCGGCCGACGCCCTCGCGGCGCGCCAGCACGTCAACACGCGCTAGGCGCCGCTCCGTGACGGACGGCCCGCAGGATGTCCGGGGCGACGACCCCGAGTTCGTCACGCCCCCCGAACCGCCCGCCCCCGTGGTCCGGCGCCGCGGGAGGCGCGTGACGACCGATCCGGTGCCCGGGACGGACCCGGCTCCTGCGCCCGTCGACCGGCGTCGCGACTCCTACGACAACGACGCCCGCCTGCGGGCGGACAAGCCGCCGCACTGGGGGTAGCTGCGCGAGGGCGTGGCTCCGCGTCCACGTGCGCCCTGGGCGCTGCGGGTGTGTGCTGCGTGCGGCGCCTGTGCGCGGCGTGCTGCGTGCACCTCCACAACACGCCGCTCATTTCTGAACGTGAGTGGCGTGTCGTGGAGTTTCGCGCGGGCGGGGCTTGCGTGCGCGACGTGACACTCCACGATGTGCGGGTTCCCGCGAAAGTGAGCAGCGTGTTGTGGAGTCTCGGCGCACGGGGTGGCCGCGGGCGACGGGAGACTCCACGATGTGCGGGTTTTTCCCAAAGTGAGCGGCGTGTTGTGGAGTCTCGCGGGGCGGGGCGGGGCGGAGCCGGCGCGGCGGGCGGAGCCGGAGCGGAGCGGGCCGAGCTGCGGGCTAGGCCGACGGCATGCCGGGGACGCCGGTGGTGCCCGTGGGCGTCGGAGCGTCGACGGGGGCGGCGTGCGAACCGTGCGTGTCGCCGAGCGACGAGTTCTGCGCGCGCAAAAGGTCGCGGATCTCGCTGAGGAGCTCGACGTCGGTGGGCGGCGTGTCCTGCGGAGCGCCCTCGGTCTCCTTCTGCTTGGCGAAGGCCGACTTGAGCAGGTGGTTGATCGGGAGCACGAGGCAGAAGTAGACGACCGCCGCGATGATCACGAAGTTGATGAGGGCACCGAGCACGGCTCCGAAGAGGAGCTTCGCGCTCCCGCCGGACACCGTGGGGATCGACACCACGAGCGCCTTGTCGAGCATCGACGCGTTGAACAGGGCCCCGATCAGCGGGTTGAAGATGTTGGTCACGAGCGACGTCACGATCGCGGTGAACGCGGCGCCGATGACGACCGCGACGGCCAGATCGATGACGTTGCCGCGCAGGATGAATTCTTTGAAGCCCTTCACGGGAGCCCCTCTTTCGGATGAGTGGTTCTGGGTGGACGGAGAACGAGTCGCCGTCGACCCTGATCCGAGCGTAGGGCTACCTGCGCTCGGGGAGCGTCATTTGGAGGGGGAGCCCGAGCCCGATGAGCCCGACTTCGCCGGGGAGGCGGCGGGTTTGGACGAGGAGCCCCCGGAGTTCGAGGAGCCGCCGGACGAGGATCCTGCGCCCCCGCCCGAAGCGGACGAGCCGGAGCCGGAGCCCGAAGCGCTGCCGGAGCCCGACGACTCGGATCCCGACGACCCGGATCCCGAACCAGACCCGGAGTCGGAGCCCGACCCGGAGCCCGACCCGGAGCCCGACTTCGCCGCGGCCCGCGAATCGGTGCGGTAGAAACCCGACCCGTTGAACGTCACGCCGACGGCGCTGAACACCTTGCGGAGCTTGCCGCCGCAGACGGGGCAGACGGTGAGGCTGTCGTCGGTGAACGCCTGCTGGATGTCGAAGGCGTTGTCGCACTCGGTGCAACGGTAGGAGTAAGTGGGCACGGAGACCTTCTAAGAAGACGCGGCAGGACGGGGCGGGTGCGCTAGGAGGTGAAGCGGTGGATTCCCGAGGGGGTCACGACCCCGTCGACGGGCTGGTCGTGCCGTTCGGTCGGCACCTCGTCGACGTACTCGGAATCGAACACCACAGCATAGACCGGGGGGCACTTCTCCATCGAACCCAGCGTCTTGTCGAAGTAGCCCTTGCCCCAGCCCATGCGCATCCCGGAGCGGCTGATCTGCGCCGCGGGCACCACGATGAGGTCGACGTCGTTGATGGCCATGGGGCTGAGGACCTCGCCGACGGGCTCCGGCAGACCGAACAGGCCCTCCGTCTCGGACTCCATGTCGGTCGACACGGCCCAGTCGAGGAGGCCGTCCGCGCGCGTGATGGGGAAGAGGATCCGGATGCCCCGCTCGTGCGCCCAGTTCAGGAACGGCCTGGTGTTCGGCTCGAACTCCGCCGAGAGGTAGGCCGACATCGACGTGATGTCGAGCCCGGAGACGAGCTCGACGAGGTGGTCGGTCAGCGACTCGGTGGCCTTCTCCACCTCGGATTCGGTCATCGTGCGCCGTCTCGAACGGAGTTCTCTGCGGAGGGCGCGCTTGCGATTTCCGACGTCGTCAGTCATGGGCGCAATCTTAACCACCCCGTAACGCTCAACATAGATACGCTGAGCGGCATGGGTTTCTCCATTTCTAAAGCCGTCATTCCCGCAGCAGGGTTGGGAACACGATTCCTCCCCGCAACCAAAGCCATGCCGAAGGAGATGCTTCCGGTCGTCGACAAGCCGGCGATCCAGTACGTGGTCGAGGAGGCGGTGGCCGCCGGCCTGACCGACGTCCTCATGATCACGGGGCGCAACAAGAACGCTCTCGAGAACCACTTCGACCACGTGTCCGAGCTCGAGGAGACCCTCAAGAAGAAGGGCGACCACGACAAGCTCGCCAAGGTCAACCAGTCGACCGACCTCGCCGACATGCACTACGTCCGCCAGGGCGACCCGCTCGGCCTCGGCCACGCGGTGCTCCGCGCCAAGATGCACGTGGGCCGCGAGCCCTTCGCCGTGCTGCTGGGCGACGACATCATCGACGCGCGCGACCCGCTGCTGTCGCGCATGATCGAGGTCCAGGGCCAGAAGAACGCCACCGTCGTGGCTCTGCTCGAGGTCGACCCCTCCATGACCCACCTCTACGGCGTCGCGACCGTCGAGAGGACCGATGAAGACGACGTCGTGAAGATCACGGGTCTCGTCGAGAAGCCCCCGCAGGGCGAGGCCCCGTCCAACCTGGCGATCATCGGGCGCTACGTGCTCCGCCCCGAGGTGTTCGACGTGCTCGAGAAGCAGGCCCCCGGCAAGGGCGGAGAGATCCAGCTGACCGACGCCCTCGAGAAGATGGCCGGAGCCGAGGAGTGGACCGGAGGCGTGTACGGCGTCGTGTTCCGTGGCCGCCGATACGACACGGGTGACAAACTCGACTACATCAAGGCGATCGTGCAGCTCGCCAGCGACCGGGACGACCTCGGCGCCGAGCTCAAGCCGTGGCTCAAGGAGTTCACGGCCCAGCTGGACTAGCCACCGGCACCGACGAAGGACAGCATCCACCCGTGACAACCATCCCCACGCTCGCGCAGGGGCGGGTCGGTATCCGACCCCTGCGCTTGCGTGACTCCCGCGACCTCGACCGGGCTCTCATGGAGAACCGCTCGTGGCTCCGCCAGTGGGAGGCCACGAACCCGCACGGGTTCACGACCATCGACGTGAGGTCGAGCATCCGGTCGCTGCAGACGAACGCGCGCGCGGGGCTCGGCCTCCCGTTCGCGATCGAGCTCGACCAGCGCTTCGTCGGTCAGCTCAACGTCTCCGGCATCACCTACGGCTCGCTCGCGTCGGCCACGATCGGCTACTGGGTCACGCAGGCCGCCGCCGGCCACAACGCCACGCCGACCGCCGTCGCGCTGGCCACCGACTACTGTTTCCAGCGCTTGGGCCTCCACCGGATGGAGATCTGCATCCGGCCGGAGAACGGTCCGTCGCTGCGCGTGGTCGAGAAGCTGGGCTTCCGCTACGAGGGGCTGCGCCGCCGGTACATCCACATCAACGGCGACTGGCGCGACCACTTCTGCTTCGCGCTCGTGGCGGAGGAGGTGCCGCAGGGTATCCTGCGAAGGTGGCTCGACGGGGGAGTTCCCGCGGGCCAGGGCCGGGTGCCCCCGGAGGCGCTCGCCGAGGGCGGGCACGCGCTGCCGATCTAGGCGGTCGGGTCCACACTGCCGCTGGGGGTCGCGGGCTCGCGAAGTCGCCGGGGGGTCGCCGGCTCGCGTCGAATCCGACGCGACGAGAGACACGCCCTCGGATGGCCCGGACCGGATGGGGCTTCGCTCCTACCGTTGACCCATGGGAATCGGGTCGTGGGGTGGAGGGATCGTCCTCGGTCTCGTCGCAGTGCTCTGGCTGGTCTATCTGATCCCGTCGTGGCACAAGCGGCAGGAGTACCTCGCGACCGAGCGCAACGCCGTACGGCTGCAGCAGACGCTGCGGATCCTCGCGCAGACGGCGGAGCTCCCCGAGGAGGTGCGTGTGGAGGCGAACGCGAAGTCCGTCGCTTCGGCGCAGCGCATCCTGCGTGACGAGGAGGCCAAGCGCGAGGCGATCCGCCGCGCGCAGGAGGCCGCTCGCCAGCGCGCGATCACGCGGGAACTCGCCGCGACCGCCCCCGCACTCCGCGCCGCCGACAGCGAACCCGCCCTCGCCGCCCGCCGACTCCGTCGCACCCGGCTCGCCGCCACGCTCGTGCTCGTCGCGGGCCTCGTCGGCTTCGTGCTCGGTGTCAGCGTCTTCGCCGGGGCCTGGCTCCTCCTGGGCGCGTCGGTCGTGGCCGGCGTCGGCTCGGTCACCGTGCTCTACCAGCTCGCCGCGGTCTCGCAGGCCCGCGCGCGTCGTCTCCGAGCGGCCCCCGCCGCCGAGTCGGCCGCGCCCCCCATGGCCCAGGAGTTCTACGACTTCGCCCCGCGCTCGCGCGACGTCGACCCCGAGGCAGGCCCGCAGGATGCCCGGGCCGATGCCGACGCCCGCTCCTGGACCCCGGTGCCGATGCCCCGCCCGCTCTACCTCCGCCGCGGGACCGCCCACGCGCTGGCCCGCTCCTCCGCCGTCGCCGGGTCGCCCACGACGCAGTCGGACGCCGACGCCCTCCGCGCCGCCGCCGAGCGCTCCGCCGACGCCCTCCGCGTGCGCGCCGCGCAGGAGGCGGCACGCCGGTCGGCCCAGCAGGAGGCGCTGCGCGAGGTCGCCCGCGCCGAGGCGGCTCTCGAGGCGCGCCGGTCCGGGGGCGTCGCTCCTGTTTCGCCGGTGGAGCCCGCTGCGGCCGCGGCGGCGGCGCCTGCCGCGGCGCCGGCTGCGACTGCGCCCGCGCCCGCGCCCGCGCCTGCCCCGCCGAGTCGTTTCGCCCGCATGGGCTACGTCGACGAGACGGAGCTCCAACAGCTGCACCTCGACGAGGTGCTGCAGCGCCGTCGCGCCGTCTAGCGCCGCCCCGTCCCGCCGCCCGCCGCGTCCGCCGCGCCACGTGGTGTCACGTTTCGTGCGTCGTGTCACGTCGAGACGCGACATCGCGCACGAAACGTGACAACACGCTGCAGTGCCACCGCCGGCGTGCACGGCGGGCCCGCGCGGAGGTGATATCGTTGCAAGGCAGTTTGGGGCTATGGCGCAGTTGGTAGCGCGTCTCGTTCGCAATGAGAAGGTCAGGGGTTCGAATCCCCTTAGCTCCACCAGACGCAGGAAGGGCCCGCCGGAAGGCGGGCCCTTGCTGCGTCTCGGGGGGCTGTGCGGAGGAGGGGCCGGTCGTGGGCCCACGCCGCCGGTTCCGGCGCGGTGCGGAGCGCCGTGGCGTCGACCGCACCACCCGGCACCGCTCAGCCGAGCGCGTCGATCCGGGCGGCCTCGTCGTCGGTGAGCTCGAGGAGAACACCGGCCGCGTTGGCGACGATGCGCTCGCGCTGCGCCGACTTGGGGATGACCACGTGGCCGTGCCGCACGTGCCACGCGACGACGACCTGGGCCGTGGTCGCGTCGTGAGCGTCCGCGATGGCCGTGAGGGTCGGATCCTGCAGGTTCGTGACCTTGAACGGGCTGTACCCCTCGAGGACGACGCCGCGCTCGCGCAGGCCGTCGGCGAAGGCCTCGTCGTAGAGGCTCGGTCCCCAGCGGACCTGGTTCACGGCGGGTGTCACGCCGGTCGCCCGGACGAGTTCGTCGATCTGGCCGAGCGAGTAGTTGCTGACGCCGATCGACGCGGTGAGGCCGTCCTCCTGCGCGCGGACGAACTCCTTCCAGGCGACGACGGAGTCGTTTCCGTTCGGCGGCCAGTGGATCAGCCAGAGGTCGACCTGGTCGACGCCGAGCTTCCCGAGGCTCGTCTCGAGCGTCTGGCGGGCGTGGGAGGTGCGGTCGGGCGGCATCTTGGTCGTGATGAAGACCTTCTCTCGGGGGAGTCCGGACGCCCGCACGGCGCGGCCCACCCCCTCCTCGTTGCGGTACATCGTGGCGGTGTCGAGGTGGCGGTAGCCGGCCTCGAGCGCGAAGCCGACCGCCTCCTCGGCGTCGCGGTCGCTGATCTGCCAGGTTCCGAAGCCGAGGAGCGGCATCGAGCCGCCCGCGATCTCGACGGCCGGTCGGGAGTAGTCGGTGTCTGTCATGGCTCCGTCGTACGCGCGGCGCTCCGAGGCGTTCCCAGGGTGGGGAGGAGTCGGGGTCGGAATCGCCGCCCCCCGTCCCCACGTAGTTGGATGGTCGGGTGCGTCACGACCTGATCCCCCTCCTCCGCCACGACCTCGGCCACTCCCTCTTCACCGTGGAGAGGCTGAGCGGCGCCGGCGCGTGGGGGCGCTCCGGCGGTGCCGCCCTGTTCCGCGGCGAGCGGGTCGCTGCGAGGCGGGCCCTCGACGACCGCGTGCCGCGCGACGAACGGGAGCGCGCCTCCGACACGCTCGCGAAGCTCTTCATCCTTGGCTACCCGCAGCCGCTGTCCGAGGTCGAGAGGGCGCTGCCGACGCTGGGGACCGCAGGAGCCGGGTCCCTCGACCTGGTGCGCGTCGACGGCGACACGGTGCACCCCCTCGTCGACCTCCGCCCCTACTCGTTCGTCGACTCGCTGGGCGAGGCGTCCTGGTGGATCGCCTCCGACCTCGGCGAGATGGCGCTTCAGGGCCCGCTCCCGGAGGATCACGTCCTCGGCATCGGCGGCGCCTCGACCACCCTGAGCGGGTTGATGGTGCCGCGGACCGTCGATCGCGCCCTCGACCTCGGGACGGGCTGCGGGATCCAGGCCCTCCACGCCTCGCGGCACGCCCGCCACGTCGTCGCCACCGACATCTCGGCCCGCGCCCTGGAGTTCGGTCGGTTCAACGCCGCGCTCAACCTCGTCGACGGCATCGACTGGCGGCTCGGCAGCCTCTTCGAGCCCGTGGCGGGGGAGACGTTCGACCTCATCGTGTCGAACCCGCCGTTCGTGATCACGCCCCGGGTCCCCGGCGTGCCCTCCTACGAGTACCGCGACGGCGGCATGGTCGGCGACGCCCTCGTCGCGACCGTCGTCGCCGAGGCGGGGGAGCACCTCGCCCCGGGCGGCATCGCGCAGTTGCTCGGCAATTGGGAGACCGGCGCCGGTGCCAAGCGGGGCGCCTACTCCGTGCTCGACTGGGTAGCGCTGGGCCCGGTGCCGCTCGACGTCTGGGTCGTGGAGCGCGAGGTGCAGGATGCGACCGGCTACGCCGAGACCTGGATCCGCGACGGTGGCACCCGCCCGGGCAGCCCGGAGTTCGAGCGCCTCTACGAGGCGTGGCTCGACGACTTCGCCGCGCGCGGGGTCGACGAGGTGGGCTTCGGCTACGTGATGCTCCGCCGACCGCAGGAGCCGGCTTCCGAACCCGTCGCGCGCGTCGAGCGTCTCCTCGGTCCGCTCGGTGCCGTCGACACGGGGCTCGGTTCGCACGTCCTCGCCAGCCTCGACGCATCGGACGCGCTGCGGGAGCTCTCCGACGACGGCCTCCTCGCCGCCCACCCGGTGGTCGCCGGCGATGTGACCGAGGAGCGCCACTACTGGCCGGGCAACGACGATCCGACGGTGATCTCGCTGCGCCAGGGTGGCGACTTCGCGCGAACCGTCGAGTCGGGGACGGCGCTGTCGGCCCTCGTCGGAGCGTGCGACGGAGAGCTCAGCGTCGGCGCGATCCTCGGGGCGCTCGCGCAGCTGCTCGAGGTGCCGGAGCGGGAGCTCACGGCGGAGGTGCTGCCGCAGGTCCGCGACCTGGTCCGCGACGGCCTGCTGCGCCTCTGACCCCGCGCCCGCGCATGGGCGACGAGCCCGCGCGACACCCCGGGCAGACGGGGACGTCTATCACCCGCAATTCACCCTCCCGATGGATGCGGAAACATATAACGTTTAGTCGTTCCGGCTGGTTACCGGAGCGCCGCGTCCACCAGAGGCCCCACCGCTCGAAGTCTCCTGATCCGACTTGCGAACGGCCGGCTGTGCCCCGGACGCGCGATGCGCCCCTGTCCGAGCCCCGCTCGTCGACGGGGGCGCATCCCCCTTCGCGGGCGTGTCGCCCGGCGACGGCCCAGTAGGGCAGGATCGAGGGACCATGTCTGACGCCCCCCTCGCCGCCCTTCTCTCGGAGTACTACGGTCCGAACGACACCAAGGGCGACGGCGCGTTCGACGCCGACCAGGTCTACACCGACTTCGCCTCGTGGGCGGAGTCGCGCGGCCTACCGCTCTACCCTGCCCAGGACGAGGCGATGATCGAGCTCGTCTCCGGCGCCTCTGTCGTCCTCAGCACCCCGACCGGCACGGGCAAGTCGCTCGTCGCGGCGGGCGCGCACTTCGTGGCGCTCGCGCAGGGCAAGCGGAGCTTCTACACGGCCCCCATCAAGGCGCTGGTCAGCGAGAAGTTCTTCGCGCTCGTCGAGCTGTTCGGGCCGGAGAACGTCGGGATGGTCACCGGCGACTCGTCGGTCAACTCCGACGCGCCGATCATCTGCTGCACCGCCGAGATCCTGGCGAACCTCGCCCTGCGGCACGGAGCCGACTCCGACGTCGAGCAGGTCGTCATGGACGAGTTCCACTTCTACGCGGACCCGTCGAGGGGCTGGGCCTGGCAGGTCCCGCTGCTCCTGCTGCCCCGCGTCCAGTTCCTGCTGATGTCGGCGACCCTCGGCGACGTCTCGCCCATCACGACGGACCTCGAGCGTCGCACGGGCCGTCCGGTCGCCCTCGTGACCGGCGTCGAGCGCCCCGTGCCGCTGCACTACTTCTACGCGACGACGCCCGTGCACGAGACCGTCGAGGAGCTCCTCGCGACGGGCGAGGCGCCGATCTACGTCGTCCACTTCTCGCAGGCCGCGGCCCTGGAGCGCGCGCAGGCCCTCTCCAGCATCAAGATCGCGTCGCGGGAGCAGCGCGACGAGATCGCCGAGCTCATCGCGGGGTTCCGCTTCAGCACCGGCTTCGGGAAGACGCTCAACCGTCTCGTCCGGGCGGGGATCGGCGTCCACCACGCCGGCATGCTGCCGAAGTACCGCCGCCTCGTGGAGCAGCTCGCTCAACGGGGGCTCCTGCGCGTCATCTGCGGAACCGACACCCTCGGGGTCGGCATCAACGTCCCGATCCGGACCGTCCTCCTGACCGCTCTCACCAAGTACGACGGCACGCGGATGCGGCAGCTCAGCGCCCGCGAGTTCCACCAGGTCGCCGGTCGCGCCGGCAGGGCGGGCTACGACACCGCGGGCACGGTCACGCTCGAGGCACCCGAGCACGAGATCGACAACCTCCAGGCCATCAAGAAGGCCGGCGACGACGCGAAGAAGAAGCGCAAGATCATCCGCAAGCGCGCTCCCGACGGCTTCGTCAGCTGGGGCGAGCCCTCGTTCTTCAAGCTGATCGACGCAGAGCCGGAGCCGCTGGTCTCGCGCATGCAGATCACCCACGCCATGCTCCTCAACGTGATCGGTCGCGGGGGCGACGCGTTCGCGAACGTGCGATCGCTGGTCTTCGACAACCACTCCACGAAGGCGGAGCGCTTCGCCCTCGCGCGCCAGGCGATCTCGCTCTACCGGTCGCTGCGGGAGGCCGGGATCGTCGAGCAGGTGCCCGGGGTGCCGAGCGCGACCGACCCGGATCCTGCGCCCACCATCAGCCTGACCGTCGACCTGCAGCCGAACTTCGCGCTCAACCAGCCGCTGTCGCCGTTCGCGCTGGCGGCCTTCGAGGTCCTCGACCAGGAGGCGCCGAGCTACGCCCTCGACATGGTCTCCGTCGTCGAGTCCACCCTCGACGACCCGCGCCCGATCCTGTCGCAGCAGCAGTTCAAGGCCCGCGGCGAGGCGGTCGCGGCCATGAAGCAGGAGGGCATCGAGTACGAGCAGCGGATGGAGCTCCTCGAGGAGGTCACCTGGCCGAAGCCCCTCGACGAACTCCTGTCGGCCCTGTTCGAGACCTACAAGGCGTCGCAGCCGTGGATCGGCGACTTCGAGCTGTCGCCGAAGTCGGTCGTCCGCGATCTCTACGAGCGCGCGATGACCTTCACCGACTTCGTGAACTTCTACGGTCTCGCACGCTCGGAGGGGCTAGTCCTCCGCTACCTCTCCGACGCGTACCGGGCGCTGCGGCAGACGATCCCGAACGAGGCGAAGTCCGACGACCTGCTCGACATCATCGAGTGGCTCGGCGAGCTCGTGCGGCAGGTCGACTCCTCCCTCCTCGACGAGTGGGAGGAGATGGTCAACCCGACCGAGGTCGCCTCGCACGAGGCGATCGTCCCGCCCGTGCTCCGGACCCTCACGGGCAACCACCGGGCCTTCCGCGTGCTCGTGCGCAACGAGCTGTTCCGTCGCGTGCAGCTCGCCGCCCTCGACGACGCGACGGCGCTCGGCGAGCTGGATGCCGCGGCCGGGTTCGACGCCGACGCGTGGGGCGAGGCGCTCGACCGCTACTACGACGAGTACGACACGATCGGCACGGGACCGGCGGCGCGCGGAGCCGCGATGCTCGTCGTCGACGAGGGCGTGACGGCGTGGCAGGTGCGGCAGATCTTCGACGACCCGGCGGGCGACCACGACTGGGGTATCACGGGCACGGTCGACCTGGCCGAGTCGAACGAGCAGGGCGTCGCCGTCCTGCGCGTGACGGCCGTCGGGCCGCAGGCCGCCGTCTAGCGCCCGGCGGGTCGCGGCCCCGGGCCGGTGGGCGGCGGAGCGCCTAGAACAGGGTCGCAGGAGCCTCGGGCTCGGCGGCCACGGAGGCCACCGTGGTCACGGGCTTGCCCGGCCACCCCGGACCGCTCGGCACCGCGCGCTTCGCCTGGAACGCCTCGGCCGCCGTCCGCGCGCGGATGTCGGCCGCCTCGTTCATCTCGTGACCGATGTGGCCCTTGACCCACTCGAAGCGGACCTTCCGGCCCTGGAGCGCGAGGTCGAGCTCCTTGATGATCTCGACGTTCATGACGGGCTTGCCGTCGGCCTTGCGCCAGCCCTTGCGCTTCCAGCCGGCCATCCACTCGGTGCAGGCCTTGATCACGTACTGGCTGTCGCAGAGGATGTGGAGGTCGTCGTCCTCGTCGACCGTGGCCCGCAGGAGCTCGAGCACGGCCGTCAGCTCACCGACGTTGTTGGTGTTCCTCGGCCACCCGCCCGCCGCCCAGCGGTCGTCGTCGACGTACCACGCCCATCCTGCGGGCCCGGGGTTGCCGAGGGCGGAACCGTCTGCTGCGGCGCGAATCGTCATGGTGACTCCTTGCTGGTGCGAGCTTCCACGGTAGCGGCAAGCACGGGGTCAGCCGACCTCGTCGGGGTGCGAGCCGACGCGCTCTCCGGAGTCGAGGGCGTCGATCGAGGCCATGTCGTCGGGGGAGAGCTCGAACGAGAAGACGTCGAAGTTCTCGGCGATCCGCGAGGGCGTCACCGACTTCGGGATGACCACGAGACCCGACTGGAGGTGCCAGCGGATCACGACCTGGGCGGTCGAGACGCCGTGTTCCGCGGCGAGCGACAGGAGGAGCGGGTCGTCGAGGATGCGGCCGCGCGCGAGCGGCGACCAGGCCTCCGTCACGATGTGGCGGGCGTCGCCGAAGGCCCGCAGCTCGCGCTGCTGGAGCCACGGCTGCACCTCGATCTGATTGATGACCGGCACCACGTCGGTCTCGCCCAGGAGCCGCTCGAGGTGGTGCGTCTGGAAGTTCGAGACGCCGATCGAGCGCGCCCGCCCCTCCTGCCGGATCCTCTCGAGGGCGCGGTAGGTCTCGACGTAGAGGTCCTGCCGCGGGGCCGGCCAGTGGATGAGGTAGAGGTCGACGACGTCGAGGTCGAGGCGCTTCATGCTGCGATCGAAGGAGGCGAGGGTGCTCTCGAAGCCCTGCTGGTCGTTCCAGACCTTCGTGGTGACGAAGACGTCGTCGCGCGGGACGCCCGAGTCGCGGAGCGCGCGCCCCACGCCGGCCTCGTTGCCGTAGTACTCGGCCGTGTCGAGGTGGCGGTAGCCGACCTCGAGGGCGGTCGAGACGGCGCGCTCCGCCTCGTCGTCGTCGACCTTGTAGACCCCGAGCCCGAGCTGCGGGATGGCGTTGCCGTCGTTGAGTCGGACGGCGGGGACGGCGTGGGAGGTCATGCCACGATTATCCGCTCCGGTGCCCGTCAGCTCGCCTGGACGGGGACCGGCTCGGTGTCGGCGAGCGGACTGGCGTCCGTCCCCCGGAGGTCGGGCAGCACGCGCTGGAAGATCACCGGCACCAGGACGCCCAGCACGGCGAACCCGCCGGCGACGAGGAGGCCGCCGAGGGTGCCCAGTCGGTCGATCATGATGCCGGCGACGGCGGACCCCAGAGCGGCGCCGATGAGCTGGCCCGTGCCGGACCAGCCGTACGCCTCCGCCGTGTCGCTGAAGCGGACGCTCGAGGAGATGATCGCGAACATCACGGCGAGGGCCGGGGCGATGCCGACTCCGGCCACCAGGAGCGTCGCGCTCAGCCACCAGAAATTGGTCGGCATGACGGAGGTGAGGGCGATCCCGACCACGACCACCGCCATGCGGATCGGGAGGGCCCACGGCCCGACGGGGAGGTGACCGAGGGCGAGGCCGCCGATGAGGGAGCCGACGGCGAAGATCGCGAGCACGAAACCGCTGTTCGGGCTTCCGTCGCCGAACGCGCTGATGACGCCGGCCTCGACGGCGGCGCAGGTGCCGATGAGGAGGAAGCCCGTGATGGTCGACAGCAGCACGGTCGGGCGGGTCAGGACCTTGCCGAACGAGCGCTTGCTCCGCGGGATCCGGACCCGGCCGACCTCGGGCGAGGCGATGAACCAGATTCCTCCGCCGATCAGGAACGTCGCCGCGACGAGGATGGCCGCCACGGTGCTGATCTGCGTGCCGACGAAGGTCGTGATGACGGGGCCCGCGACCCAGATGATCTCCTGCGCCGAGGCGTCGAGCGAGAACAGCGGGGTGAGCTGCGTGGAGTTGACCATCTTCGGATAGATGGTGCGCACGGCGGGCTGGACCGGCGGCACGCTCACCCCGGCGAGGAACCCGACGAGCATGTAGAAGGGGAGCGTCATCGTGACGACGGCGAAGACGACGAGGCTCGAGACGCAGACGGCGAGGGTCAGCAGGAGCACGGGCCGCATGCCCCACTGCCCCATCCACCGACTGGTGAGCGGGCCCGAGATGGCCTGGCCGACGCTCGTCGCGGCCAGGACGGCTCCTGCCGCCCCGTACGAGTGCGTGATGTGCTCGACGTGCAGGAGGAAGGCCAGCGAGAGCATGCCGAAGGGGAACCGGGCAGTCAGCTGGGCAGCGATGATGCGAGCGACTCCCGGGGTCGTCAGAAGATTGGAGTAGGCGCCCACGAGGCATCCAGTCTATTGAGGGGGTGCCGCGGCGACCAAGGCGGGCGCCGGAGGCGACACGCCGTGTCCGCGAATCGGAGTCGGGCCGGGTTATCCACAGCGGGGAGTGTCGGAGGTGGGGAGGAAGCTGTGCACAGAGCCGATTTTCCGGGGATAACCCTCCCCAGACAGGGGAATGCCTGTGGATAATCATCGGTTGGTAATTACACGGCTGTAACACATCATCTAGTTGTGCCTTCCGATGTCGGCCCCTAGATGTAGTATCGACACGCACCACCAACCACACGACTTCTCGGGGAGAAACATGGCAATCACCGTCTACACCAAGCCGTCCTGCGTCCAGTGCACGGCCACCTACCGCGCCCTCGACAACAAGGGCATCGAGTACGAGGTCTTCGACGTCTCCGTCGACGACAAGGCCCTCGAGACCGTCAAGGCGCTCGGTTACCTGCAGGCTCCCGTCGTCGTCACCGACGAAGACCACTGGTCCGGCTTCCGCCCCGACAAGATCGCCGCTCTCGGCGCTGCGATCGCGTAAGCACCCCGCCGGGGGCCGGGCATCCGCTCCGGTACTCCCCGCTTCATCGGCCAGGCTGAAGGTGACACCACGATGACCCACCTCATCTACTTCTCCAGCGTGTCGGGCAACACCGCCCGGTTCGTCGAGAAGGTCGGCCTCCCGGCGGAGCGCATCCCGCTCTTCCCGAGCGACGAGCCTCTCGTGGCCCGCGACCCCTACGTCCTCGTCCTCCCCACCTACGGCGGGGGCGAGACCGGTGGGGCCGTGCCCAAGCAGGTCATCCGGTTCCTCAACGACGAGGGCAACCGGTCGCTCATCCGCGGCGTGATCGCCGCGGGCAACACGAACTTCGGAGAGGGCTACTGCCTGGCCGGCGACATCGTCTCGGCCAAGTGCGGCGTACCCCTCCTCTACCGTGTCGAAGTCTTCGGCACGCCTGACGACGTCACAGCAGTACGAACCGGATTGGAAGAATTTTGGACGCAGCAGTCGATGACCTCGAAGTGATCGCAGCCCCGGCCGGCCTCGCCGGAGGGGGCGGGATGGATTACCACGCGCTCAACGCGATGCTCAACCTCTACGGTCCGAACGGGGAGATCCAGTTCGACAAAGACCGCGAGGCCGCCAAGCAGTACTTCTTGCAGCACGTCAACCAGAACACCGTCTTCTTCCACAACCTCAAGGAACGCCTCGACTACCTGGTCGAGAACGACTACTACGAGAAGGCGACGATCGACCTCTACGATTTCGCGTTCATCGAGAAGCTGAACGATCTCGCGTACTCGAAGAAGTTCCGGTTCCAGACCTTCCTCGGCGCGTTCAAGTACTACACCTCGTACACGCTCAAGACGTTCGACGGCAAGCGCTACCTCGAGCGCTTC
This sequence comes from Frondihabitans sp. 762G35, assembly GCF_002074055.1. Classification (NCBI taxonomy): domain Bacteria; kingdom Bacillati; phylum Actinomycetota; class Actinomycetes; order Micrococcales; family Microbacteriaceae; genus Frondihabitans; species Frondihabitans sp. 762G35. The sequence continues at coordinate 622,812 of NZ_CP014619.1, forward strand.
GAGGACCGCGTCGTGATGACCGCCCTCGGCCTCGCCCAGGGCGACGAGCAGGTCGCGATCGACCTCGTCGAAGAGATCATCGCCGGCCGTTTCCAGCCGGCCACGCCGACGTTCCTCAACACCGCCAAGGCCCAGCGCGGCGAACTCGTCTCCTGCTTCCTGCTCCGCATCGAAGACAACATGGAGTCGATCTCCCGCGGCATCAACTCCTCGCTGCAGCTCTCGAAGCGCGGCGGCGGCGTGGCCCTGTCCCTCTCGAACATCCGCGAGGCCGGCGCTCCGATCAAGCAGATCGAGAACCAGTCCTCGGGCATCATCCCCGTCATGAAGCTCCTCGAAGACAGCTTCAGCTACGCCAACCAGCTCGGGGCCCGTCAGGGCGCAGGAGCCGTGTACCTCAGCGCGCACCACCCCGACATCATGCGGTTCCTCGACACGAAGCGCGAGAACGCCGACGAGAAGATCCGCATCAAGACGCTGTCCCTCGGCGTCGTCGTGCCCGACATCACGTTCGAGCTGGCGAAGAAAGACGAGGACATGTACCTCTTCTCGCCGTACGACGTCGAGCGCGTGTACGGGGTGCCCTTCGGCGACATCTCCATCTCCGACAAGTACCGCGAGATGGTCGACGACGGCCGCATCAAGAAGACCAAGATCAAGGCGCGCGAGTTCTTCCAGACCATCGCCGAGATCCAGTTCGAGTCGGGCTACCCCTACATCGTGTTCGAGGACACGGTGAACAAGGCCAACCCGATCAAGGGCCGGATCAACATGTCCAACCTGTGCTCCGAGATCCTGCAGGTCAACACGCCGACGACGTTCAACGAGGACCTCTCCTACGACGCCATCGGCAAGGACATCTCCTGCAACCTCGGCTCGATGAACATCGCCCTGTCGATGGACTCCCCCGACTTCGGCCGGACCGTCGAGACCGCGATCCGCGGCCTCACCGCGGTGAGCGACATGAGCCACATCTCGTCCGTCCGTTCGATCGAGGTCGGCAACGACTCGTCGCACGCCATCGGCCTCGGCCAGATGAACCTCCACGGCTACCTGGCCCGTGAGCACGTGCATTACGGCACGGAGGAGGCGATCGACTTCACGAACATCTACTTCTACACGGTCCTGTTCCACGCTCTCCGCGCCTCCAACCGGATCGCCATCGAGCGCGGCGTCACCTTCGGCGGCTTCGCCGACTCGACGTACGCGTCCGGCACCTTCTTCGACAAGTACACGGAGCAGGAGTGGGCACCCGCCACCGCTCGCGCCGCGGCCCTGTTCGCGGACGCCGACGTCACCATTCCCACGCAGGCCGACTGGCGCGAGCTCAAGGCCAGCGTCATGGAGCACGGCATCTACAACCAGAACCTCCAGGCCGTGCCGCCGACGGGATCGATCTCCTACATCAACCACTCGACGTCGTCGATCCACCCGATCGCGTCCAAGATTGAGATCCGCAAGGAGGGCAAGCTCGGCCGCGTCTACTACCCGGCGCCGTTCATGACGAACGACAACCTGGAGTACTACACCGACGCGTACGAGATCGGCCCCGAGAAGATCATCGACACGTACGCCGCGGCGACGCAGCACGTCGACCAGGGTCTCTCGCTCACCCTGTTCTTCAAGGACACCGCCACGACCCGCGACATCAACAAGGCGCAGATCTACGCGTGGCGCAAGGGCATCAAGACGATCTACTACATCCGTCTCCGCCAGCTGGCGCTCGAGGGCACCGAGGTCGACGGCTGCGTCAGCTGCATGCTCTAGCCACCTGCGGGCGGCGGCGCGGCGCGCCGTCGTCCGGGTCCGCCGCCGCCCCTGCGGCGAACCATCACTTCCACGATCCCGCGAAAGAATCGATCTCATGACACTCACCGATCCGGTGCACGCTCTGGGCACGAGCATCCCGCTCGTCCGGGCCGTCAGCGCCATCAACTGGAACCGCATCCAGGACGACAAAGACGCCGAAGTCTGGAACCGCCTCGTCAACAACTTCTGGCTGCCCGAGAAGATCCCGCTCTCGAACGACGTGCAGTCCTGGAACACGCTGACGCCGGCCGAGCAGCAGCTCACCATGCGCGTGTTCACCGGTCTCACCCTGCTCGACACGATCCAGGGCACCGTCGGCGCGATCAGCCTGATCCCCGACGCGATCACCCCGCACGAGGAGGCCGTCTACACGAACATCGCGTTCATGGAGTCGGTGCACGCCAAGAGCTACTCGTCCATCTTCTCGACCCTCGCGTCGACGCCGGAGATCGACGACGCCTTCCGCTGGTCGACCGAGAACCCCTACCTGCAGAAGAAGGCGCAGATCGTCCTCGACTACTACTCGGGCAACGACCCGCTGAAGCGCAAGGTCGCCTCGACCCTCCTCGAGTCGTTCCTGTTCTACAGCGGCTTCTACCTGCCGATGTACTGGTCGTCCCGCGCGAAGCTCACGAACACGGCCGACCTGGTCCGCCTCATCATCCGCGACGAGGCCGTCCACGGGTACTACATCGGCTACAAGTTCCAGAAGGGCCTCGAGGGAGCCTCGGAGGAGCGCAAGCAGGAGATCAAGGACTACACGTTCAACCTCCTCTTCGAGCTCTACGACAACGAGGTGCAGTACACCCAGGACCTCTACGACGGTGTCGGCCTGACGGAGGACGTCAAGAAGTTCCTGCACTACAACGCCAACAAGGCGCTGATGAACCTCGGCTACGAGCCGATGTTCCCGAAGGACGTCACCGACGTGAACCCGGCGATCCTCAGCGCCCTCTCGCCGAACGCCGACGAGAACCACGACTTCTTCTCCGGCTCGGGTTCGAGCTACGTGATCGGCAAGGCCGTCAACACGGAGGACGAAGACTGGGACTTCTGAGCCACCCGAGGCCCGGAAGCACCACGAACCCCTGAGAGAGTCCACGGTTTTGGGATCAGGGGATCACAGCACCACCTAGCAGAGAAGGGCGTCGACTCCGGTCGGCGCCCTTCTTGCGTGCGGCGCAGGAGTCAGCGGGTCGCCGCGGCCGTGGAGCCGGGCGTGGGGCTCGGCGTCGGTGTCGGGTTCAGCCGCGACACCTCGCGACCCGCCACGAGGGCGGCGACGACGCCGATCGCGACGAAGGCGGCCACCACGAGGACGATGGCCGAGAGGGCGAGGCCGCGGCGGAGCTGCATCCTGCGACCCTAAGCGGGCAGAGCGGCGCGGGAGCAGCGGGTCACGTACGGCACCTCGATCGTGTCGCGCCCGGCCAGGGCGGGATGCTCGGCGAGGAGCCGCCTCACCCTCGCCTCGACCACGGTCCGCTCGGCCTCCGGCAGGGTGAGGAAGTAGCTGCGCGACGTGACCATGGCGACGAACTCCTCCGGGGAGACCGTGTTGATCCACGCGACGTCCCGCCGCTCGAGGGCCGGGAAGGGCGGCCCGACCCGCGGCTCCAGCGATTCGGCACCGCTCTCGGTGGAGCTGCTGATGATCCGCTCCAGCTCCGCCGCCCACGGGGCGAACGGATCGCGGACGTTCCAGACGAGCCCGAGGACGCCGCCGGGCCGAAGCACCCGGGCGACCTCCGGGACGGCCCGCAGCGGATCCACCCAGTGCCACGCCTGGGCCACGAGGACGGCGTCGACGCTGTCGTCGTCGAGCGGGATCCGTTCGGCCGATCCGGCGAGGACCTCGACGGTCGGCACGGCCTCGACCAGTTCGGCGCGCATCCCCGCCGAGGGCTCGACCGCGGTGACCCGCTCGACGCGGTCGACGAGCAGCCTGGTGAACTTGCCGGTCCCCGCGCCCAGATCGACGACGTGGTGGGCGCCCTCGGGCAGGAGCCACTCGACGGCCTCGCGCGGATAGGTCGGTCGTCCGCGTTCGTAGTCGGCGGCCCCCTCGCCGAAGGAACGGGCGGCGTCGGCGTGAGGCAGCCCGCCCTCGAACGCGTCGGCGCCCGGGGTCGGTACGTCGGGGTGCGGCGCCCCCGTCATGCGCTGTCGCCTGCGTCTCGGGCCGCGAGGGCCTCGCGGATCGCTTCGACGCCCACGCGGACCTCGGCGAACGAGGTGGAGAGCGGGGAGAGGCCAATGCGGAGGCCGTCCGGGTTGCGGAAGTCGGGGATGACGCCCCGCTGCCAGAGCACCTCGACGACCTCGCGGAACGCCGGATGCGTGACGGTGACGTGGCTGCCACGAACCGAGCTGTCGCGCGGCGTCGCCACGGCCACTCCGAGCGGGGCGAGCAGGTCGTCGACGAGGGCCAGGGCGTACTCGGTCAGAGCGACGGACTTGGCGCGGATCCGGTCGATTCCCGCTTCCTCGATCGCGTCGAGCATGTCCTGCAGCGCCAGCATCCCGAGGATCGGCGGCGTCCCGCTCAGGAACCCCCGGATCCCCGGCGACGCCTCGTAGGCCGGCGCCATGGCGAAGACGTCGGACGCCCCCATCCAGCCCTGGATCGGCTGCCGGAGCGAGGCCTGGTGGCGCGAGGCGACGTAGACGAAGGCGGGCGACCCGGGGCCGCCGTTGAGGTACTTGTAGGTGCAGCCGACGGCGAGGTCGACGTCCCACTCGTCGAGCAGCATCGGGACGACCCCGGTGGAGTGGCAGAGGTCCCAAACCACGAGGCCCCCGGCGTCGTGCACGATCCGGGTGATCTCCGGCATGTCGGCGAGGTACCCCGAGCGGTACGACACGTGGTTGACGACGACGACGGCCGTGCGCGGGCCCACGGCCTCGCGCACCAGATCGGGCGTCACGCCGAGAGCCGGGTCGACCCGGATCCAGCGGATCGTCGCGCCGCGCTCGCGGGCGATGCCCTCGATCACGAAGCGGTCGGTCGGGAACTGGTCGTCGTCGAGGACGATCTCGTCGCGCCCGTCGCCGACGTCCGCGTCGAGGGCGGCGCGGATGGTCTTGTAGAGGAGCACCGTCGTCGAGTCGCCGATGGTCGTCTGCCCGGCGGCCGCTCCCAGCGTGGCCGCCCCGAGCCGGTCGCCGATCGCGAGGGGCAGTTCCATCCACTGCTCGTCCCAGGCCCGGATGAGCCTCGAGCCCCAGTCGCGGCGCACGAACGCGTCGAGCCGCCCCAGCGTGGCCCGCAGGGGGCGCCCGAGCGAGTTGCCGTCGAGGTAGGCGACGACGTCGTCGGCGGGGAGGAACCGCCTGACGAACAAGGCCAGCGGGTCGGCGGCGTCGAGAGGGGCGGGGTCGTGCGTGGGGGTCATTCGGCTCTCCTGACGAGCTCGGGAAGGGTCAGCGCGCGCGTCGCGGCGAGCCATGGCAGGTCGCCGTCGTCGGGGCGCGCGCCGTCGTGCACGGTCACCACGCGGGTGTCGAACGCAGGATGCCCGCTGCCGGGCGTGAGCGCGCCGAGGATGTCCGCGAGCCCCAGTCCCGCCTCGGCCAGGCCCGCGATCTCGCGGCCGTTCAACCCGGTGGGCAGGTCGCCGTTCCCGAGGTCGGTGCCGTAGGCGACGCGACCGCCTCGGGCATGGAACCGGGCCACGTTGTCGACGGCCGTCTCGTAGGCAGCCCCGTAGCGGCCGTGGCCGTGGATGTCGAGGGTGGAGATCCAGGTCATCGTTCGCGCGAGGTCGTCGAGGAGGTCGTCGTCGAGCCGCTCGCTGAAGGGCGCGTGGGCGAGCGCGTCGACCCGTGCCCGGCCGGCCCGCCGTACCTGGCCGATGCCCTGGGCGTGCGCGACGACCGGCAGGTTCCTGGCGTGGGCCGCCGCCACGACGGCGTCGAGGGTCTCGTCGTCGAGGACCGGGCCCGCGTCGGAGTTGAGGGTGATCTTGACGACGGAGGCCCCCGCCTCCTGCATGGCCCGGACGCTCGAGTCGGCGTCGTCCGGCGTCGCGACAGGGACGGCCGCCTCCGCGGGCGCCCAGGGAGCTCGACTCGGGTAGCCGCCGGGCGCTCCGAGGAGACCGCCCGCGATCGACACCTCCGGCCAGGTCGGATCGGCACGGGCGGTCTCGGGCCAGGTGCGGGCCACCGCGGGGTCCCAGCCCAGGTCGACCACGCGCCCGATCCCGCCCGCGAGAAGGGCACGGGCGTCGACGAGTCCGAGGTGCACGTGCGAGTCGGTGAACGGTGCCAGCACGACGCCGTCGAGGTGCGCCTCGGCCGAGCCGTCGTCGGGGCCGCCCCAGGTGAGACGGCCGGATTCGAGGCGCAGGATGCTCGGCCCGCGCCACCCGCCGAACCAGGCGTCGTCGCAGGAGAGCAGCATCCCCCCATCCTGCCAGCCGACGGTCGCCGCTACTCTCGGGGAATGCTGATCCGCCCCGCGACCAACGCCGACTGGCCCGCGATCTGGCCGTTCTTCCGCGACATCGTCGAGGCGGGCGAGACGTACGCGCTGCCGGCCGGGCTGTCGTCCGACGAGGCTGCGCCGCTCTGGTTCGCACCCGGGTTCACGGTGCTCGTGGCGGTCGACGACGCCCCGGTCGACGACGCCCCGGGTGCTGCGCCGCGCGTCCTGGGCTCCGCGAAGTACGGCCCCAACCGCGACGGCCGCGGCGCGCACGTCGCCACGGGGTCGTTCATGGTGGCGCCGGAGGCGGCCGGTCTCGGCGTCGGTCGGGCCCTCGGGGAGCACGTCGTCGACGCCGCGCGTCGGGACGGCTTCCGCAGCATGCAGTTCAACGCCGTCGTCGCGACGAACACCCGGGCCGTGGCTCTCTGGGAGAGCCTCGGGTTCGAGACGCTGGCCGTCGTGCCGGAGGCGTTCGAGCATCCTGCCGAGGGATTCGTCGGGCTGCACGTCATGTACCGGCGCCTCTGACGGTCGACCTGCTCCGCCGGCGCCGGGCGTCAGGCCGGCGTGACGGCGAGCTCCACGACGGCCCACGACAGGGCGGGCAGCGTCAGCCGGGCGGCGGAGCCGTCGACCGTCACGCCCTCGAGCGGCACGAGACCCACGGCATCCTGCGCGTCGACGGTGTTGGCCGTGTGGCGCGATCCGCCCTCGGGAACCTCGAGAAGCTCGGCGCGGAGCACGCGACCCGCGGCGAACCCGTTGAGCGCGAGCGACACGTCGGCGCTCTCCTCGAGCGAGCGGTTCGCGAGGAAGAAGGCGATGCGGCCGGTCTCCTCGTCGTAGGTGGCGCTGACGTCGACGAGGTCGGCGTCGCCGAAGCGCTCGGTGTCGATGCGGTCGGAGTCGACGCTGGTCCGCAGGATCTGCCCGGTCGCGAGGGCGGCCATGCGCGCGAACGGCCAGAAGATCGTCTGCTTCCAGGCTGGCCCGTTCTCCTCCGAGCGGATCGGGGCGATCACGTTGACGAGCTGCGCCTGGTTCGCGATCGACACGCGGTCGCCGTGGCGCAGGAGCGAGTTGAGCAGCGTTCCGACGACCACCGCGTCGGTGACGTTGTAGCTGTCCTCGATCAGACGGGGGTGCTCACGCCAGCCCTTCGACACGTTGTGCGGCTGGTCGTCGGTGTCGAGACCGGTCTGGTACCAGACGTTCCACTCGTCGAAGGAGAGGTTGATGTACTTCTTCGCCTTGCGCTTGGCGCGGACCGCGTCGGCCGTCGCGACGACGGACTCGATGAAGTAGTCCATGTCGACGGCGCTGGCGAGGAACGAGGCGGCGTCGCCGTCGTGCTCCTGGTAGTAGGCGTGCATCGACATGTAGTCGACCTCGTCGTAGGCGTGCGAGAGGACCGTGTGCTCCCAGGCGCCGAAGGTCGGCATGCCGGAGTTCGACGAGCCGACCGCGACGAGCTCGATCGACGGGTCGACGAACTTCATGGCCTTGGCGGCCTCCTGCGCGAGGCGGCCGTACTCGTCGGCCGTCTTGTGGCCGATCTGCCAGGGGCCGTCGAGTTCGTTGCCGAGGCACCAGAGCTTGATATCGAACGGGTCTTTGGCGCCGTTCGCGATGCGGCGGTCGGAGAGGGCCGTGCCGCCGGGGTGGTTGGCGTACTCGACGAGCTCGCGAGCGGCGTCGACGCCGCGCGTGCCGAGGTTGATCGCCTCCATGATCTCGACGCCGGCCTCCTTCGACCACTCGGCGAACTCGTGCAGGCCGAACGCGTTCGACTCGACGGTGTGCCAGGCGCCGTCGAGACGGCGGGGGCGGTCCTCGACGGGGCCGACGCCGTCCTCCCAGTTGTATCCCGAGACGAAGTTCCCGCCGGGGTAGCGGACGACCGTCGCGCCGAGCTCCTTGACGAGGGACAGGACGTCGCGGCGGAAGCCGCGCTCGTCGGCCTCGGGGTGCCCGGGCTCGTAGATGCCCGTGTAGACGCAGCGACCCATGTGCTCGACGAACGAGCCGAAGAGTCGCCGCGGCACCGGGCCGATGGTGAAATCGCGGTCGATGGTGATTCGTGCGCGGGACATGCATCTCCTTGAGTACATCGTTGTAACGGGCTGCGGACAGCGTAGCGCCTCGCGACGTCCGGCGTCACGGGTCACGTCTCACCGTCGGCGCGTGCTCGCCCGGGACACGATCTCGTGCGGGATGACGACGGCCCGCGGCGGCAGGCTCCGGTCGGCGATCCGGTCGGCCAGCAGATCGAGGGTCGCGACCGCGAAGGCGCGCTTGTCGAACGACACCGACGTGAGCGGAGGAGTGGCGTAGCGCGCCGCCGTCACGTCGTCGAAGCCGACCACTGAGAGGTCGTCGGGGACGCGGATCCCGCGCGATCCGAGCGCCGAGAGGACTCCCGCCGCCATCGTGTCGGTGAACGCGAAGACGGCGTCGAAGGTCACGCCGTCGTCGAGGGCCTTCAGGACGCTCTCGCCCGCCAGGCCGGGCACCCAGTCGAGGACGACCAGCTCCAGGCTCGGGTCGTTCGGCACCCCGGCCACGGACAGGGCCTGCCGGTAGCCGCGGATCCGCGACAGCGCCGTCGCCGTGGCGAACTCCGCGGCGGGGGCGCCGACCACGGCGATCCTGCGATGGCCGAGACCCAGCAGATGCGCGGTCATGTCGTGCGCGGCGGTGGTGCTGTCGAGGCCGACGCGGTCGACCAGATCCTGCTCGACCTCGCCGATGACGACGACCGGCGGGAGGTCGTCGGCGCCGACGATCGCGCTCGACTCGAGGTTGATCGGGTTGAGCACGAGGCCGTCCACGAGGTGCTCGCGGCCCTTCGAGAGGAGCTCGCCCTCCCGCTCCGGTCGCTTGCCCGTCTGCTCGAGCTGGATGCTCCAGCCTTTCTCGTGCGCGACCTCGACGAACTGGTCGAGCATCTCGGCGCTGTACTCGGTCGAGACGTCGGGGAAGGCGAGCGCGATGGCGCCGGTCCGCCCGTTGCGGAGGCCGCGTGCGCTCAGGTTGGGCACGTACTTCAGGTCGGCGATGGCGCTCTCGACCCGCGCCCGCGTCTCGGGCCGCACGAAGACGACGCCGTTGATGACGTTGGAGACCGTCTTCGGGGAGACTCCGGCGGCGACGGCCACATCTCTGACAGTTGCACGCATTCGCTCAGGCTAGCGCCCCGGAGAGGGTCGCCCGGCTCAGTTCGCCGAGGCCTGGGCCAGCACCTTCTGGATCCGCTGCAGCGACACCGACTCGGCCGGCCGGAGATCCTGGGCGAAGAGCGACAGGCGGAACTCCTCGAGCATCCACCGGGCCCGGACGAGGGGCGCAGGAGCCTCGGGGTCGGGCGGGAACGTGCCTCCGGCGTCGACGTACCGAGCCGTCGCCTGCTGCACCTCGACCATCCACGCCCGGTCGCGGGCGGGGTTCTCCACGAGCTTCGCGACGCGCCGCTGGATCCCGACGAGGTAGACCGGCACCCGCTGGAGCTGCTGGAGCCCCGTCGCCGACACGAAGCCGGGGGCGAGGAGCCGGTCGCGCTGCTCCCGCGCGTCGGAGAGGGCGGGGATGAGCGCCATGCTCGTCGCCTGCTTGAGCGCCCGGTCGGCGTCGCGCGCGGCGGTGAGGGTGCGGGCGACGAGCGAGACCGTCTGGAACATGGAGTCCATGACGGCCTGCGACACCCGGTCGCGGACCGTCTCGAACTCCTTCTTGGTGAACAGGAGCCCGTCGGGCTTCACGCGGTAGAGGACGTCGTCGACGACCGCCGCGAGGCAGTCCGCGAAGAGCGCCGCGGTGTTCTGGTACGGGCTGGTCGCGAGGATCAGCTTCTCGGGCGAGGTCAGGTGCTGCTGCACGTAGGCGACGGGGGAGGGGACCGCGAGCAGCAGGAGGCGGCGGACACCCCGCGGCGTCGCGAGCGCCTGATCGCGGGCGGTCGCCATCAGCCGGATCGACACGGAGGAGCCCTCGTCGACGAGCGCCGGGTAGGCCCGCACCGTCGTGTCGCCGTGGCGCGTGTCGAGGGTCTGCGGGAGGTCGTCGAAGTCCCACTTCGTGATGTCGGAGCGCTGGATCGTGGGCCCCTCGCTCTTCACCTCGGTGGCGCGCGCGACCGAGGTGCGCGTGTCGGCGGCGAGGGAGCGCTGCAGGGCGCCCAGGTCTTTGTCGAGTCCGACGACCCGGCTGTTCTCGTCGACGACGGCGAACGTCACCCGGAGGTGCGCGGGCACGCGGGAGACGTCGAAGTCGGCGGCGGTCACGGGCGTGTAGGTGAGCCGTCGGACGACCTCGGCGAGCGTCGCGGTGAACGGTTCCCGGGCATCCTGCGGGGGCTCGGGCGGGAGCTCGGCGGTGATCTTCGCGGCCCAGTCGGCGGCGGGGACGACGTTCTTCCGGATCTGCTTCGGGAGCGACTTGATCAGCGCCGTCACGAGCTCGTCGCGGAACGCGGGGACCTGCCAGTCGAACCGGAGCGGCTCGAGGCGGGCGAGAAGCGGGAGCGGCACGAGGACCGTCACGCCGTCGTCGTGGGAGCCGGGCTCGAAGCGGTACCGCAGCGTCAGCTGCTGGTCGCCCTGGCGCCAGGACGACGGGTAGGCGGCGTCGTCGACGTCGGGTTCGTCCTCGCCGAGGAGGTCTTCCGCCTTCATGGTCAGAAGGTCGGGGGTGTCGTGCCGGGCCTTCTTCCACCAGCCCTCGAACGACCGTGTGGACGAGACGTCGGCCGGCACCCGGCGGTGGTAGAACTCGAAGACCGCGTCGCCGTCGACGAGGATGTCGCGCCGGCGGGTCCGCTCCTCGATCTCGGTGAGCTCGTCGACGAGGGCCTCGTTGGCGCGCTGGAAGGCCTGCGAACTCTCCCAGTCGCCCTCGACGAGCGCGTGCCGGAGGAAGAGCTCGCGGGCGTAGACCGGGTCGATCCGGTTGAACTGCACGCGCTGGCGGGGGATGATCGGCACGCCGTAGAGGGTGACGCGCTCGAACGCGACGACGGCGCCCTGCTTCTTCTCCCAGTGCGGCTCGGAGTGGCTGCGCTTGACCAGGTCGCCGGCGATCGGGGCGGCCCAGGCGGGGTCGATGGCGCCGTTGACCCGGGCGAAGAGTCGGCTCGTCTCGACGAGTTCGGCGCTCATGATCGCGATCGGCTGCTTCTTCGCGAGGGCGCTGCCGGGGAAGATGACGAACCGCGACTGGCGGGCGCCGACGTAGTCCTTCTTCTGGAGGTCTTTCAGGCCGATCTGGCTGAGAAGGCCGGCCAGGAGCGACTTGTGCACGCCGTCGGGGTTGGTGCTGGGCGCACCGACATGGAGGCCCAGCGATTTCGACGCCCGGACGAGCTGCCGGTAGACGTCCTGCCACTCGCGGATGCGCAGGTAGTTGAGGAACTCCGATCGGCAGAGGCGCCGGAACGCGCTCGAGCCGAGCTCCTTCTGCTTCTCCTCGAGGTAGTTCCAGAGGTTCAGGAAGGTCAGGAAGTCGCCGGAGGGGTCGGTGAACCGGGCGTGCTGCTGGTCGGCCTGCGGACGGCGCTCGAGCGGCCGCTCCCGGGGGTCCTGGATGCTGAGGGCCGCGACGATGGCCATGACCTCGCGGGTCGTTCCGTGCTGCTTCGACTCGAGCACCATCCGGGCCAGCCGCGGGTCGATCGGAAGCCGGGTGATCTGGTGGCCGATGCGCGTGATGCCGCCGTTCGCGTCGACGGCGCTCAGCTCGCGGAGGAGGTCGAGGCCGTCCTTGATGCCGCGGGAGTCGGGCGGCTGGAGGAACGGGAACCGCGCGATGTCGCCGAGGCCGAGCGAGATCATCTGCAGGATGACGGCCGCGAGGTTGGTCCGCAGGATCTCCGGCTCGGTGAACTCGGGGCGCCGCGAGAAGTCCTGCTCCGAGTAGAGCCGGATCGCGATGCCGTCGCTCGTGCGCCCGGAGCGCCCCGACCGCTGGTTGGCGCTCGCCTGCGAGATCGCCTCGATCGGGAGTCGCTGCACCTTCGCCCGCGTGGAGTAGCGGCTGATGCGGGCGGATCCGGCGTCGACGACGTACCGGATGCCCGGGACGGTAAGGCTCGTCTCGGCGACGTTCGTGGCGAGGACGATGCGCCGCCGGATTCCCGGGGTCCGGGAGGACTCGAAGACGCGGTGCTGATCGGCGGCGCTCAGGCGCCCGTAGAGCGGCAGCACCTCGGTGAAGGGCAGGTTGCGACCGCGGATCGCCTCCTCGGCGTCGCGGATCTCGTTCTCGCCGGAGAGGAAGACGAGCACGTCGCCGTTCCCCTCGCGGGCGAGCTCGTCGAGGGCGTCGTTGATGCCCTGCAGCACGTCGCGGTCGTCGGAGCGGACCGACGAAGGTTCGTCGTCGAGGTCGTCGTCTCCGGCCGGGGCGTCGTCCTCCGCGACCAGCGGACGGTAGCGGATCTCGACGGGGTAGGTGCGTCCCGAGACCTCGATGATCGGGGCGCCGTCGAAGTGCTTCGAGAACGACTCCGGGTCGATGGTGGCGCTCGTGATGATGAGCTTCAGGTCGGGGCGCCGGGGGAGGAGCTGCTTGAAGTAGCCGATGAGGAAGTCGATGGTGAGGCTGCGCTCGTGCGCCTCGTCGATGATGATCGTGTCGTACTTCGTGAGCTCGCGGTCGAAGTGGATCTCGTTGAGCAGGATGCCGTCGGTCATCAGCTTGATCCGCGTGTCGGGCCCGACCTCGTCGGTGAAGCGCACCTGGTAGCCCACGAGGCCGCCGATCTCGCCGCCCAGCTCGTCGGCGATCCGCTCGGCGACGGTCCGCGCCGCGATGCGGCGGGGCTGGGTGTGGCCGATCATCTCGCGGCCGAGCTCCAGACAGATCTTCGGCAACTGCGTCGTCTTGCCGGAGCCGGTTGCCCCCGCCACGATGACCACCTGGTTGTCGCGGATCGCGGCCGCGATGTCGTCGCGGCGCTGGCTGACCGGCAGCTCCGGCGGGAAGGTGATCGTGGGATTCATGAGCCCTCGAGTCTACTTCCCGCAGGATGCCCGTCGGATCCTCGAGGAGGCTGGCTGATACATCGTATTCATGCAACACTCGATGCATGATGGTGTCAGAGCCGCGCATCGGGATCGACCGTACCGTCGCCCTCGTCGGGGGTGGGGCGCTGGCCGTGGGCGTGCTCCTCGGCTGGCGGCCACCGGGGCTCGTGCCGGGTCTCGGCCTGGTCGCGGGGCTGCTCTTCCCCCTGGGTCTCGCGGTCCTCGCCTTCGGGCTCCCCGGGAGGCCGGGAGCCTTCGGTCACTCGCGCGTCGTGCGAGCGAGCATCGGCGCGGCCGCGGCACTGACCGCTGTCGGCGTGCTCCTCGGGCTCAGCCTCACGTCCGTCGACTCGGCTCTCGCGGTGGGAACCCCGGCGACCGACGCTCTCTGGATGATCCTGAACGAGCTGCCGACCGTCCTCCTCGTCGTGGCCGCCGTGGCGGTGCGCCGGTCGGAGGGGGCGACGCGCGACGCCCAGCGGGGCCTGGCCGTGCTGGCCGTCGCGTCGGTCGCCGTGCAGCTCCTCGGCCTCGTGGTCGCCCTCCTCGGGAGCGCCCTGCCGAACGACGAGTTCCAGACCCTCGCCTCGCAGCTCTTCATCGTCTTCGACGTGCTCCAGGCGGTGACCCTCGCCGTCGGCCTCTGGTTCGCGTGGCCGTTCCTCGGCCCCCTCCTGCATCGCTTCGTCGCCTTCGTCACCCGGGTCCGCCGGGCTCACGTCGACTCGACCCCGTAGCGGTGCGGTCCGGGCCCGAGGGGGGTGTGGCCGGTCTCAGGATGCTTCCGTATGATTCGAGAATCACTCGTGCCCACCTCGATCAGGTGGAGCCGTCAACGGAGACGAAGAGGCCGTCAGATGAACGACAACCCGAACAGCCACCACTCGAGCGCATCCGTCGCGAGCATCCTCAAGGAATCGGCCGACCGATTCCCGGACGCCGTGGCCGTCGTCGTCGGGCCCAGCAAGACCACCTACCGGCAGCTCTGGGACGAGACCCGGGCCTACGCCGGAGCGCTGCGCGCCAAGGGTGTCACCGAGGGCAGCAAGGTGGCCATGCTGATCCCGAACGTCGCCGACTTCCCCCGCGTGTACTACGCGGTCCTCTCCCTCGGTGCCGTCGCGGTGCCGATCCACGCCCTGCTCAAGCAGCACGAGATCGAGTACGTGCTCCGCGACTCCGGCTCGACCATGCTGGTCTGCGCCGCCCCGCTCCTGGCGGAGGGCGCCGCCGGTGCCGGGCTCGCCGGCGTCGACGTCGTGACCGTCCTCGCTCCGGCCGACCTCGCCACCGGCTTCGACCGTCTCGAGGCGCTCGCCGAGGCGGCCGAGCCCCTCGACACCTACGTTCCGCGCGACGCCTTCGACACCGCGACGATCCTCTACACCTCGGGGACGACGGGCAAGCCCAAGGGCGCCGAGGGCTGCCACTTCTCCCTGCTCGAGCAGGTCAACGTGCTCCTGCTGAGCACGTTCCAGATGTCGGCCGGCGACAAGGTCCTCGGGGCGCTCCCGCTCTTCCACACCTTCGGTCAGACCTGCACGATGAACGTCGCGTTCCGCGCCGGTGCCACCGTGGTCATGGTGCCGAAGTTCGACGGCGACACCGCTCTCAAGGTCATGGTCGACGAGGGCTGCGACATCTTCATGGGCGTGCCGACCATGTACATGGCGCTCCTCGACGCGGCGACCCGCACCGAGGCGCGGCCGACCCTGAAGTACGCCATCTCCGGCGGAGCCTCGCTCCCGCTCGCCGTCATCGACCGGTTCCAGGAGGTCTACGGCGCCGAGATCCACGAGGGCTACGGCCTGACCGAGACCTCGCCCGTCGCCACCTTCAACCACGTCGGGCGCCCGACGCGTCCCGGCACCATCGGCACGCCGATCTGGGGCGTCGACGTCGAGATCGCCGACCCGTCGGTGGAGGACGCCATCGTCTTCATGCCCACCGGAGCCATCGGCGAACTCGTCGTCCGCGGCCACAACATCATGAACGGCTACCTGAACCGCCCGGAGGACACCGCGGCCGCCATCGTCGACGGCTGGTTCCGCACCGGCGACCTCGGCACGAAGAGCGACGACGGCTACATCACCATCGTCGACCGCACGAAGGACATGATCATCCGCAACGGCTACAACGTGTACCCGCGGCAGGTCGAGGAGGTCCTCGCCTCGCACCCGGACGTCACGATGGCCGCCGTCTTCGGCGTGCCCCACGAGATGCACGGGCAGGAGATCGAGGCGGCCGTGGTGCTGAAGCCGGGATCGACCGCGACGCCGGAGGAGCTGATCTCCTTCGTCAGCGACGAGATCGCCGCCTACAAGTACCCGCGGGTGGTCCACCTGGTGGAGTCGCTGCCCCTCGGTCCGAGCGGCAAGATCCTGAAGCGCGAGCTCGTCGCCCGCTTCGCGACCCAGCCGGCCTGACGCGCTGAGGGCCGTCCGAAACCGATCACGGCCTCGTGATGAAGCCCTTCTGCAGCATCCACTCGTAGGCGACGTCCGCGGGCTCCTGCCCCTGGACGTCGACCTTGAGGTTGAGCTGACGCATCACGGTGTCGGTGAGGTCGGGCGAGATCCGGTCGAAGACCTGCTTCAGCTGCGGATACTTCGTAAGCGTCGCGGTCGAGAAGACCGGCGCTGCGTTGTAGGCCGGGAAGAACGTCCTGTCGTCCTTCAGCACCGTCAGGTCGAGCGCGTCGATCCGGCCGTCGGTCGTGAACACCTCGCCGAAGTTGCAGGTGCCGCGGTCGGTGGCCGTGTAGACCGTGCCGGTGTCGAGGATGCTGACGTTCCTGGCCGGGACACCGTCGGGCCCCGAGGAGCCGAGTTTCAGGCCGTAGTGCGCGAGCATCGGCTTGAAGCCGTCGGCGCGGGAATTGAACTCCGCCTCGACGCAGAAGGTGCGCTCGGAGACGGGGAGCGACTTGATCTGCGAGAGCGACGTGATGCCGCCCAGCTTCGACACGGCCTCGGAGCGGACGGCCATGGCGTAGGTGTTGTTGAGGGGCGCGGGCGGGAGCCAGGTCAGGCCGTTCGCCGCGTCGGCGTCGCGGACCGCCTCGTACTGCTTCGTCTTGTCGGGGATCCCGGCCTTGTTGCCGAGGAAGGTCAGCCACGCGGTCCCGGTGTACTCGTAGGTGACGTCCGCGCCGCCGTCGATCATCAGCTGCCGGACGGCCACGCTGCCGGGCACGTTGGTCATGTCCGTGACCTGGAACCCGGCGGCCTGCGCCGCGAGGACGCCGATCTTCCCGAGGATGAGCTGCTCCGTGAAGTTCTTCGACGTCAAGGTGATCGCGGCGTCTTCGGGCAGTCCCGAGATCTTCTGGATCGACCCGGGCGCCACCGCCGGGACGAAGGCGGTCGCGGGCTGGAGGCCGCAGCCCGTGAGAGCGAGCCCCGAGGCCGCCAGGACGGCGACGAACGGGAGTCGGCGGTGACGGCGGGGGAGCGGAAAGCGGGTCATCGGAGGCCTTTCGGGCTGGCGGTGTGCTCGACGACGCGGCCCAGCCAGTCGATCAGGAGCGCCAGGAGCGCGATCAGGAGCGCGCCCGACACGAGGACGCGGGGGAGGAAGAGGTTGACGCCGGTCGTGATGAGGAGGCCGAGTCCGCCCGCGCCGATGAAGGTGGCGAGTGCGGCCGAGCCGACGAGCAGCACGAGCGCCGTGCGGATCCCGGAGAGCATGACGGGCACGGCGAGGGGCAGCTCGACGCGCAGGAGCACGGCGAACGACGACATGCCCATGCCGCGGCCGGCCTCGACGAGTCTCGGGTCGACGCTCTGGATCCCGATCATCGTGTTCCGCAGCACCGGCAGGATCGCGTAGGCGACGAGCGCCACGACGGCGGCCCAGAACGTGAAGCCGAGCCAGAACGCGAGCAGCACGATCAGACCGATGGCCGGCGCCGCCTGGCCGATGTTCGACAGGGCCAGGACGATCCCGCTCGCGCGGTTCAGCGGAGGCCGGGTGAGCAGGATGCCCAGCGGGATAGCGATGACCAGCACGATGACCGCCGACACGAACGTGAGGGCCAGGTGCTGCCCCGTGTACGCCAGGAGATCCGCCGGATTCAGCGTGGAGCGCTCCACGTCGGTGAGGTCGGCCGTCCTGAGCCAGACGACGAAGATCCCGAGGACGACGGCGATGGCGACCGGCTGCACCACGAGGCCGCGCCAGGTGGACGCCGCGCCGGTCCGCGTCGCGGTGACGACGTCGCTCACGCGGTACCACCCGCGCCGGCCGCCTCGGACTCGGGCCCGGAGTCGGCCCGCGCGCCCTGGGTGGCGGGCAGGACGTCGAGCGTGCCGGTATTGGTTCCGACCGGCTTGTACTCCGACTCCTTGGCGGCCCGACGGGAGCGGGTGATCGCCTCCATGACGACCTCGACCGTGATGACGCCGACGAAGCGTCCGCCGCGGCCCGTCACGAGCGCGGCTCCGGCGCTGGAGACGAGCATCGTGTCGAGCGCGTCGTTGAGGGTCGCCCCCTCGCCGACGACGGGCAGGTCGGCCTCCGCCTCGCGGGGCACCGTGTCGAGGCGCGAGAGCTGCCGGAGCGACGCCCAGCGGATCGGACGCTGCCGCTCGTCGAGGATCACCGCGTGGCCGTGGCCCGCCGCCTCGGCGCGGGCGAGCACCGCGGATCCTGCCTCGCCGGGCGTCGCCGTGACGGCGTCCTCGAGGGTGACGTCGCGGACGCGGTTGAGGGTGAGCTGCTTGAGGCCGGCGCCGGCGCCGATGAAGTTCTCGACGAACTCGTCGGCGGGCTCGGCGAGGATGCGCTCGGGGGTGTCGTACTGGACGATGCGGGCGCCCTCGGAGAAGACGACGATCCAGTCGCCCAGCTTCACGGCCTCGTCGAAGTCGTGGGTGACGATGACGATGGTCTTCTGCAGTTCGTGCTGGATGGTGATCAGTTCGTCCTGGAGGCGCTGCCGCGTGATCGGGTCGACGGCGCCGAACGGCTCGTCCATCAGGAGGACGGGCGGGTCGGCGGCGAGGGCGCGGGCCACGCCCACGCGCTGCTGCTGACCGCCGGAGAGCTCCTTCGGGTAGCGGTCGCGGTAGGTGTCCGGGTCGAGGTTGACGAGGTCGAGGAGCTCGTCGACGCGGGCCGCGATTCGGTCCTTGGACCAGCCGAGCATCTTCGGGACGACGGCGATGTTCTGCGCGACCGTCTGGTGGGGGAAGAGGCCGCCGGCCTGGATCACGTAGCCGATCTGGCGTCGGAGGGCGTCGCCGTCGATGCTCGTGACGTCGTCGTCGCCGAGGACGATGCGGCCCTCGGTCGGTTCGATGAGTCGGTTGATCATCTTGAGGGTCGTGGTCTTCCCGCAGCCGGAGGGGCCGACGAGCATGACGATCTTGCCGGCGGGGATCTCGAGCGTGATGCCGTCGACGGCGGGGGTCGCCTGCCCGGGGTAGCGCTTGGTGACCTGGTCGAGCAGGATGCTGCTGCCGGTGCCGATGGTCGGGGTGCTGTCAGTGGGAGACACGGATACCTCGCGAGATGGTCAGGCGGCCGAGGCCGACGAGAAGGAGATCGAGCAGGAAGGCCAGGACGACGACGCCCACGACCCCCACCACGACGGAGTTGAGGGAGTTCGCGCCGCCGAGGCGCGACAGACCCGAGAAGACGAACCCGCCGAGGCCGGGCCCGAGCCCGTACGCCGTGACGGCGGCGACGCCCATGACCATCTGGGCGGAGATCCGCACCCCGGTCAGGATGATCGGCCAGGCGAGGGGCAGCTCGACGCGGAGGAGGGTGCGCAGGCGGCTCATGCCGATGCCGCGCGCCGACTCGACGAGCGACGGGTCGACCTCCGTGAGGCCGACGACGGCGTTCCGCAGGATGGGGAGCGCGGCGAAGAAGGTCACGACGACGACCGACGGGGTCACCCCGAAGCCGAGCGGGGCGATCAGCAGGCCGATCAGAGCGAACGAGGGGATGGTGAGCCCGACGGCCGAGACGCCGTTCGCGATCGCGCTCGCCGTCCGGCTCCGGTAGACGAGGGCGGCGGTCCCGACCGCGAGGACGACGGCGAGCACGAGGCACTGCACCACCAGCGACAGGTGCTGCCAGGAGGCGAACCAGATCTGGTCCGATCGCTCTCCGACGAAGTTCCAGAACACGGCAGATTGCCCCTCAAAGATTCACATCGGTCACGGTCGCAGTCACGAAGCCGTCCCCTACTCGGGGGACAAACGCACTTAGCTTACGCACAGATGAGAGTTCTCGAAGAATCGGCCTAGGGTGGCGACCGTGTCCAACGCCCTCGCAGACGCCGTCAGCCCGTACCTCCGGTCGCACGCCGACAACCCCGTCGACTGGCGGGAATGGGGTCCCGAACCGTTCGAGGAGGCCCGTCGCCGAGGGGTCCCGGTGATGATCTCGATCGGCTACTCGACCTGCCACTGGTGCCACGTCATGGCCCGCGAGACGTTCAGCGACGAGGTCGTCGCGGCGAGGCTCAACGGCGCCGTCGTCGCGATCAAGGTGGACCGCGAGGAGCACCCCGACGTCGACTCCAGCTACCTCGCCGCCGCCTCCGCGTTCACGGGGAACCTCGGCTGGCCGCTGACGGTGTTCGCGACGCCCGAGGGCCGCGCGTTCTACGCCGGCACCTACTACCCGCCGGTCCCCGTCCGAGGTCAGCCCTCCTTCACGCAGGTGCTCGACGCCGTCCTCAACGCGTGGACCGAGCGCCGAGACGAGGTCGAGCAGAACGCCGCGGAGATCGCCGCCGCGCTCGCCGCGGGGGCCCCGGACGCGCAGGAGTCGCCGGGTCGCCTCCCGACCCCGGCCGACCTCGACTCCGTCGTCCGTCTCCTCGCCGCCCATGAAGATCCCGACCACGGCGGGTTCGGCGCGGCCCCGAAGTTCCCCGTCGCTCCGGTCCTCCTCTTCCTTCTCCAGGGCGCGGGAGGCGCAGGCGGAGTCGCTCGCGACCTCGCCGATCGGACGCTCCTCGCCCTGGCCGCCTCGCCGCTGCGCGATCCGGTCGAGGGCGGCTTCTTCCGCTATTCCGTGCGGCGCGACTGGAGCGAGCCGCACTACGAGCGGATGCTCTACGACAACGCGCAGCTGCTCACCGCGTTCTCGCGGCTCGGCGCCGTGGCTCCTGCTCACCGCGCGGAGGCCTCGGGGATCGCCGCGGGCGTCGCCGACTTCCTGCTTCAGGTGCTCCGCCGGCCGGAGGGCGGTTTCGGCTCGGCGCAGGACAGCGAGAGCACCGTCGCCGGCGGGCGGACCGAGGGCGGCTACTACGCCCTGACGGCCGACGAGCGCCGGGCGGAGACGCCTCCCGCCGTCGACGACAAGGTGCTGACGGGCTGGAACGGGCTGGCGATCGGCGCCCTCGCGGAGGCCGGTGCGCGCCAGGGGCGGAGCGACTGGGTCGAGGCGGCCCGGGTGGCCGCCGACCGGATCCTGCGCCACCACCGGACACCCGACGGGCGCCTGCTTCGAGCGGCGACGTCCGACCGGGTGTCGTCGGCGGTCGCCACCCTGGAGGACTACGGGATGCTCGCCCAGGGGCTCCTCCGTCTCGCCCTCGCGACGGGCCGGGTCTCCTACGCCGTCGAAGCGCGAGCGCTCTGCGACGCGTGCCTCGGGGACGGCGCCGGAGCTGGGGGAGTCGACGACGACCGGAGGCCCGCGTTCCGGGTGCCCGGCGGCACCGACCCCGTCCTGGCCCGGCACGGGCTGGCGCTGCCGGCCGATCCCTCCGAGGGGGCCTACCCGTCCGGGCTCAGCGCCCTGGCCGGCGCCGCGTTCCTCCTCGCCCAGCTCACGGCCGACCGGCGCTACCGCGACGCCGCGACGACGGCCATCTCGTCCGTGACGACGCAGGCGCTCGACTCGCCGATCGGCTTCGGCGCGGCCCTCGCGCTCGCCGCCGACCTCGCGGCGGAGGCGACGCAGCTCGTCGTCGTGACGCGCGGCGCCGAGGCGACCGGGGACGTCGCCGAGGTGGCCAGGACGCTCGTGCGCCCGGGTGCGGTCGCCGCCGTCGTCACCGCCGAGCAGGCCGCGGACTGGGCGGCCGCCGGCTTCGAGCTGTTCGAGGGGCGCACGGCGTCGACCGACGCCGACCTCGCCTACCTCTGCCGCGACTTCGTCTGCCGCCTGCCCGTCACGACCGCCGCCGAGCTGGAGGCGCAGCTCCTGCCCGCCTGACCGTCGGGCCGCGGGCCGGCCGGCGTCACTTCCAGGACAGCAGCCAGTAGTGCAGGTTGATGAACGAGAACGGCTCCTGCGTGCCGGTCCAGAGCGGGTAGTAGAACGCGGTGAGCAGGACCGCGACGATGACGACGATGCCGACCACCCGGATCCCGCTCAGCCGTCGCGTCTCGTCGTCGAGTCGACCGCCGAGGACGTGCCCGAGGGCCGCCGCCAGGCCGATCGCGAGGTAGGGCTCGAAGGCGATCGTGTAGAACTGGAAGACCGTCCGGTCGAGGTACGTCAACCAGGGCAGGTAGCCGGCCGCGACACCCGTCAGGACGAGCCCGATCTGCCACTCCCGGTGGCGCAGGAGCCGGTAGACGAGGTAGAGGCAGGCCGCGACGGCGGCGTACCAGATGAGCGGATTCGGGATCGCGGCGATGGCCTCGCCGCAGCGGTCCGCCGTGCAGCCGCCCTGCCCCTGGTTCGTCCCGAGGTAGTACATGCTCGTCGGTCGCTGCATCACGAGCCACAGCAGCGGGTTCGCCTGGTAGGGGTGAGGCGTGCTCAGCCCGACGTTGAAGGCGTAGATGCCCGCCTGGTAGTGCCACCAGTTCTGCACGACGTCGGGCACCCAGGCGAGGACGCCCTTCCAGCGCTCGCCGCCCTGGGTCTCGATCCACTGCCGGTAGTAGCCGCCCCGCGTGACGAACCACCCGGTCCAGCTGGCGACGTAGGCCGCGGCGGCGATCGGCACCATCAGCAGGAAGGTGACGGGGCCCTGGCGGAAGAGGGTGCCGGTGCCCCAGAACTCCACGCCCGCTCGCCTCCTCGCCACCATGTCGACGACCACGGTGTAGACGGCGAAGATCGCCAGGAAGAACGCGCCGTTCCACTTCACACCCGTCGCCAGGCCGAACATCAGCCCGGCGACGAGCAGCCACGGGCGGTTCCAGAGGACCGGCCCCCAGGCGAGGTCGCGGCCCGCCCGGTCGCGCCGCCGGACCCAGTCGTCGAGCCTCCTCGCCGACCAGGAGCGGTCGAGGAGGACCGCGCCGAATCCCAGGAGGCAGAAGAACATGACGAAGTTGTCGAGGAGCGACACCCGCGACATCACGATGGCCTGCCCGTCGAGCGCGAGGAACAGGCCCGCCAGCACGCCGAGGAGGGTCGACTTCAGGAGGTGGCGGGCCAGGAGCGTCACCAGCAGGACGGCGAGGATGCCGACGATCGCGACGCTGATGCGCCAGCCGGCGGGGTTCGACGGCCCGAACGCGGCCATGCCGAGGCCGATGAGCCACTTCCCGAGCGGCGGGTGCGCGACGAACTCGGGCGACGGCGTGAAGATGCTCGTGCGACCGGCGGCGAACTGCGGGTCCGCGTTGTCGGGCCAGCTCCCCTCGTAGCCGAGGTTGTGGAGCGACCAGGCGTCCTTCACGTAGTAGGTCTCGTCGAACACGAGCGTCGAGGGATGGCCGAGGTGCCAGAGCCGGAGCGCCGCCGCGAGCAGCGTCACGAAGAGGGGTCCGCCCCAGGTCCAGATCCGCTGACGACGGGGCGTCGAGAGCACTCGGCCCCACCACGCGTCGAGCGCCGTCAGCCGCCCCGTGACCGGTCGCGCCCGGTGCTGAGCCGGGGGCGCAGGATCCGGGTCGACCCGGTCGCCCGTCACGACGGCATCGAAGTCGTCGGCCGGCCGCAGGGTCATTCGCCCATCGTAGGGGCGTCCCCCTTTCGACCCGCTCCACGAAGCACCGGTCCGACCGAGGACAATGGGCTCGTGATCGTTCTCGCGGCAACCCCCATCGGCAACCTCGGCGACGCGACGACCCGCCTGGTCGACGCCCTGAAGAACGCCGAGATCATCGCCGCCGAAGACACCCGCACGGCGATCCACCTCATGCGCGCCCTCGGCATCGACAATCGGCCCCGGCTCGTCGCGCTCCACGAGCATAACGAGCGCGAGCGCGCGGCCGAGGTCGTCGAGCTCGCCCGCGAGCACGACGTGCTCGTCCTGACCGACGCCGGCATGCCCGCCATCAGCGACCCCGGCTTCCCGCTCGTCGAGGCGGCCGCGGCGGCAGGAGTCACGGTGACGGCGCTCCCGGGGCCCTCGGCCGTGCTCACCGCGCTCGCCGTCTCCGGCCTGCCCACCGATCGCTTCACGTTCGAAGGCTTCCTGCCGCGCAAGCAGGGCGACCGGCTCCGGATCCTGCGAGCCCTCGTCGACGAGCGACGGACCATGGTCTTCTTCGAGTCGCCGCACCGCCTGGCGGAGTCGCTCGGCGACGTCGCGGAGGCGCTCGGCGCCGAGCGCCGGGTCGTGGTCTGCCGCGAACTCACCAAGCTGCACGAGGAGGTCAAGCGCGGCACGGCGGCGGCCCTCGCCGCCTGGGCCGCCGAGGGCGTCCGCGGCGAGATCTGCGTCGTGGTCGAGGGCGCCCCCGAGCGCGAGGTCGATCTCGCCCAGGGGGTGGCGCTCGTCCTCGCCGCCGTCGCGGCGGGGGAGCGCCTCAAGGACGCCGCCGCCGAGGTCTCCGAAGCGACCGGGCTGTCGAAGCGCGACCTCTACCAGGGAGCCCTCGCCGCCCGCTGACGGGGCCGCGTCACACGCCCCCGGCGCGCCTTTAGGATGGTGGACATGCCCGCCGGCGACTCCTTCTTCATCACCACGCCCATCTTCTACGTCAACGACGTCCCGCACATCGGGCACGCGTACACGGAGGTGGCGTCCGACGTCCTCGCCCGGTGGCACCGCCAGCGCGGCGACGACACCTGGCTCCTGACGGGCACCGACGAGCACGGGCAGAAGATCCTGCGGACCGCCACGAGCCACGACGTCTCTCCCAAGGAGTGGGCCGACAAGCTCGTCGAGGAGTCCTGGAAGCCTCTCCTCGAGACGGTCAACATCGCGAACGACGACTTCATCCGCACCACCGACGCGCGGCACGAGACCGGCGTGCAGCTCTTCCTGCAGAAGCTCTACGACGACGGCTTCATCTACCAGGGCGAGTTCGAGGGCTTCTACTGCGTCGGCTGCGAGGAGTACAAGCAGCCCTCCGATCTGGTCGACGGCACGGGTCCGTTCGAGGGCCAGCAGGTCTGCGCGATCCACTCGAAGCCCGTCGAGGTGCTCAAGGAGAGCAACTACTTCTTCCGCATGAGCGACTTCGAGCAGCCGCTGCTCGACCTGTACGCCTCGCAGCCCGACTTCGTGCAGCCGGCGAGCGTCCGCAACGAGATCGTCCAGTTCGTGAAGCAGGGCCTCCGCGACCTCTCCATCTCGCGCGCCTCCTTCGACTGGGGCATCAAGGTGCCGTGGGACGAATCGCACGTCGTCTACGTCTGGTTCGACGCGCTCCTCAACTACGTCACGGCCACCGGCTACGGCGTCGACCAGGAGGAGTTCGACCGCCGCTGGCCGGCCGTTCACATCGTCGGCAAAGACATCGCCCGCTTCCACGCCGTCATCTGGCCGGCCATGCTCCTCGCCGCCGGTCTGCCCGTCCCGAAACGCGTCTTCGGCCACGGCTGGCTCCTCGTCGGCGGCGAGAAGATGTCCAAGTCGAAGCTCACGGGCATCGCGCCGCAGCAGATCACCGACACCTTCGGCGTCGACGCGTTCCGCTACTACTTCATGCGCGCCATCACTTTCGGGCAGGACGGCAACTTCTCCTGGGAGGACATCTCGGCCCGCTACCAGGCCGAGCTCGCCAACGGCTTCGGCAACCTCGCCTCGCGCATCACGGCCATGGTCGGCCGCTACTTCGACGGCACCGTCCCGATCGCCGGCGACCTCCAGCCCGCCGACCTCGCCATCCGCGAGACCGAGCTCCGCGTGACCCGGGAGGCCGACGGCGCCATCGAGCGCTTCGCCATCAACGAGGCCCTCGCGGTCATCTGGGAGCTCGTCGACGCCCTGAACGGCTACATCACCGAGCAGGAGCCGTGGGTCCTGGCCAAGAGCGAGGCCCAGCGGGAGCGCCTCGCGACGGTCCTGTCGACGTCGCTCCGTGGCCTCGGCACGCTCGCGGTCCTGCTCTCCCCGTTCATCCCCGAGGCGGCCCAGAAGCTCTGGCAGTCGATCGGGCAGGGCGAACTGACGAGCCAGCCCATCGACCGCGCCGCCGAGTGGTCGAGCGCTCCGACGGTGACGCCGCTCGCGGCGGGTCTCTTCCCGCGCATCGAGCAGCCGGAGGCCGGCGCCGCGTGACGGGTCCGATCGACGGCGCCGCGCACATCCGCAAGCGCAGCGAGGAGGCGCAGGGCGGGCAGAAGCGCGACCTGAGCTACCCGCCGCTGCCGCAGGCGTTGACCGTCCCGGTCTACGACAACCACACGCACCTCGAGATCGCCGACGGCGAGGGCCTCGACTACCGGGAGCACCTCGACCGGGCGTCGAGCGTCGGCATCCGCGGCGTGATCCAGGTCGGCAACGATCTGGAGACGTCGAGGTGGTCGGCGGAGATCGCGGCGCGGGAGCCCCGCGTGCTGGCGGCGGTGGCCCTGCACCCGAACGAGGCTCCGCGATACGCCGCCGAGGGCATCCTGCAGGAGGCGCTGCGCGAGATCGACGAGCTCGCCGCGCGCCCCCGGGTCCGCGCCGTGGGGGAGACGGGGCTCGACTTCTTCCGGACGGGCGAGGACGGCCGCAAGGCCCAGCTGGAGTCGTTCGAGGCGCACATCGAGATCGCGAAGAAGCACTCGCTCGCCCTGCAGATCCACGACCGTGACGCGCACGACGAGGTCGTCGAGACGCTCGAGCGGGTCGGGGCACCCGAGAAGACGGTGTTCCACTGCTTCTCCGGCGGCGTCGACCTCGCGCGCGTCTGCGCCAGGAACGGCTGGTACATGTCGTTCTCCGGCACCGTGACGTTCAAGAACGCGCAGCCGCTCCGGGACGCCCTGATCGCGGCCCCGCGCAACCTCGTCCTCGTCGAGACGGACGCCCCCTTCCTCACCCCGACGCCGTTCCGCGGGCGCCCCAACGCGCCCTACCTCATCCCGCACACGCTCCGGTCGATGGCCGAGACCCTCGGCACCGACGCCTCGATGCTCGCGGCGCAGATCACCTCGACCACCGAGCTCGTCTACGGCACGTGGGACTCCGAGCCGGTCACGGTGAGCGCGTGAGCACGCTGCTCGGGCCGGCCGAGATCCGCGACCTGGCCGATCTGCTGGGCATCCAGCCGACCAAGAAGCTCGGGCAGAACTTCGTCCACGACGGCAACACCGTCCGGCGCATCGTCGCGTCGTCGAAGGTCGAGAGCGGCGCCGAGGTCGTCGAGATCGGCCCCGGGCTCGGGTCGCTGACGCTCGGGCTCCTCGAGCGGGGAGCGCGCGTCACGGCGGTCGAGATCGACAAGCGGCTGGCCGCGCAGCTGCCGGAGACGGTGCGGCTCCTGCAGCCGGAGGCCGACCTGACGGTGGTCGTCGCCGACGCCATGAAGGTGACGGAGCTCCCGTCGGAGCCCACCCACCTCGTGGCGAACCTGCCCTACAACATCTCCGTCCCGGTGCTCCTGCACTTCCTGGAGCACTTCCCGAGTCTCACCCGCGGCCTCGTCATGGTCCAGGCCGAGGTCGGGCTCCGGCTCGCGGCCGCGCCCGGATCGAAGGTCTACGGCTCGCCGAGCATCAAGGCGGCCTGGTACGGCGTGTGGTCGACCGCCGGGCAGGTCAGCCGGCAGGTCTTCTGGCCGGTGCCGAACGTCGACAGCATCCTCGTCGCCTACGACCGCCGCGATCCGAAGGGCTCGGAGGAGGAGCGCGCGGTGACCTTCGCGCTCGTCGACGCCGCCTTCCAGCAGCGACGCAAGATGCTCCGGCAGTCGCTCTCGCCGGTTTTCGGGACTTCCGCCGAGGCCAGCGCCGCCATCGAGGAGGCCGGCCTCCCGGCCACCGGTCGCGGCGAGGAGCTCACGGTCGACGACTTCCTGGCGATCGCCCGGGTGCGACTGGCTCACCGGGAGCCCTGACCCGTGGCCCGCTCGAACCGCGACGGTCGGTCGGGGCGTGCGCCCGGCCTGAGCGATGCCGCCCTGGCCGCGCGCTCGGGGCGGAGCGTCGCCGAGTGGTTCGAGATCCTCGACGCCGAGGCGGCGACACGACTGTCGCACGACCAGATCGTGGCTCTCGTGACCGACGTCTACGAGGCGCCCGAGTGGGGCGCCCAGTCCGTGGCGGTCCGCTACGAGCAGGAGCGGGGGATGCGGCTGCCGGGCCAGCAGCCCGACGGCACCTTCGAGGTCTCGGCGAGCCGGAGCATCCGGGGCCCGCAGCTCGCCCTGCTCGAGCTCGCCGTCGAGCGCGCGTCGAGCCTCGCCGAGGCGGCACCCGACGAGGTGCACCGGCTGCCGGAGCGCTGCGTCGCCTCGTGGACCCTCGCGAACGGCGACCTGCTCGTCGCCCGCGTCACGGCCCCCGCCAACGACCGCTGCGCCGTCACGCTGACCGAGTCGCGGATCCGGCTGCCCGAGCTGGTCGCGCAGACCAAGAGGCGCCTCGAGCGCGCGGTCGAGGCCGTCGCGGCGTCAGTGGCCTGAGATCACCCGCGCGCCGCGTGCGCGCCGCGCTCAGGGGGCCGGAGTCGCGGCGGCCGTCGGGCGGGCCGCCTCGAACTGCGCCTGCACCTGCGCGGGCGTGAGCGCCACCGGGTAGATCGACACGTCGTCGATGCTCCCCGTGAACATCGGAGAGCTCGTCCAGCTGGTGTCGCCGCCGACGCGCCAGAAACCGGTGGCCGCGGCCGCGGCCGTCAGGTTCGTGCGCGACACGACGAGCTGCCCGTCGACGTAGAGCTGCATCGTCTTCCCGTCGAAGGTGCCGACGGCCTGGTGCCACGCCCCGTCGTTCACGGCGACCGGGGAGGTCACGCCGATCTTCGCCTTCGTGTAGACGCCGAAGCTCAGTCGACCGTCCGCGCCGACGGAGAGGCGGCGGTCGGCGCTGGCGGAGAGGCCTTCCTTCGCGCTGCCGAAGCCGACGATCGAGCCGCCGGTCCCCGTCGTGCGGAACCACGCCTCGACGGAGAGGACGGACGGAGCCGATGCGGCGGTCGCCGTGGAGGACGTCCCGGCCGACGACCCGTCGAAGGTCGACGAGGCGGTGCCGTCGGCGCTCGAGCCGTCGTCGCCCGCGGTGACGCCGGCCTGGGGCTGCTGGTCGGCGGGGCCGCCGAGGTCCGTGACGACGGCGCCCGTGGGCTGATCGAAGCGCCAGAAGTGCGAGGGGTGCTGGGCGTAGACCGACGCCGAGTAACCGGTCGGAGCGCTCCCGCCGACGGTGGCGGTCACGAGGCCGCCCACGGCGCGGTTGCCGAACGGGTCCGTCGCGGTGAGCCGGTAGCTGTGGCTCTCGCCGGGGACGAGCCCCGTGTCGGTCCAGGTGACCTGCGGCCGGTTCCAGATGCTGGAGTCGGCGCTCACCTGTCCGATCGGCGTCGGCTGCTCGTCCCGGTAGATCTTGTAGACGAGCGTCGTGTTGTCGCGGTCGCCGTTGGCGGGCCAGGTGAGGGTCACGCGCCCGTCCTGGGGGGACGAGGCGGTCGGCACGAACGCGTCGCCGGAGTCGACGGGGCCGACCTTGTTGGGCGCGAGGCTCGGGATCGCGAAGCGGGCGAGGCCCTGCTGCGGCACCCCGTTCACCTCCGTGAACTCGCCGCCGTAGACGACGTACTTCCCACCGGCGGCGACGCTCCAGGTGCTCTGGTCGAGTCCGGTGTATGTGCCGTCGTTGAAGTCGGGGAACCAGTTGAGGAGCGTCGGCGAGGGCTGGCCCGCGAAGTTCTGGTAGCTGGGGCTGAGGTTCGTGGCGATCCTGCCCGTGGCGGCCTTGCTGAAGGCGATGCCGTGGTGGATCGTGCCCTCCGGGAACCCGCCGATGTTGCCGCAGAAGTGAGCGTGGCCGGCGACGTACTCGGCGTTCGCGGTGACCGCGGTCGCGTAGGTGTCGCCGTGGCAGTCCTCCAGCCAGGTCAGACGACCCGTCTTCCAGTCGGCGCGGAAGCTCCCCTCGACGTTGCCGCCGTTGCCGTAGACGTAGCCCGACCCGTAGAGGCCCGTGCTGTCCGCCGTCAGGCTCGTGATGCCGGAGTTGGGGCCGGCGTCGCGGACAGTCGAGTTCATCGCCCAGGGCAGGCTCTTGCCGGTCGCGGTGTCGAGCGCGGCGATGCCGTAGCCCGGGTTCGTCTGGCCGTTCATCGACGTGAACGTGCCACCGGCGACGACCTTCGAACCGTCGGGCGCCACCACGAGGGCGTTCACCGATCCGCCGAGAGCGCGCGGAGCCCAGGTGGTGAGGCCGCCGTTCGTCGTCGAGACGGCGGCCGCGCCGATGCGGGTCTTGCCGTTCACGGTCGTGAAGGTCCCACCGAGGTAGACGGTGGTCCCGCGCGCGGCGAGCGAGCTCACGGTGTAGTTCACGGTGGGGCGGAACGTGGTCGTCGGCGCCCCGGTCGTCGGGTTGAGCTTGGCGATGTGACTGTAGGCGGTGGAGCCGATCTTCGTGAAGGCACCGGCGACGTAGACGCTCTTGCCGTCGGGCGCGGCGACGATCGCCTTGACCTGGCCGTTGAGCTGCGGGGCGAAGGAGGTGTTGAGGACGCCGGTGACGACGTTGTACGACAGCAGGTTCCAGCGCTTGACCGTCTTCGTGCCCGGGGCGGCTCCCGTCGGGCGGGCGCTCGTGAACTCGCCCCCGGCGTAGATGGTGGCGCCGATGATGGCCTGCGTGGTCACGAGCCCGTCGATCTGCGGCGTCGGGAGCGAGTCGGCCGAGACGGTCGTCGGCGTCGCCGGGTTCGCGGCGTTCTTCGGCGCCGAGTCGGCGGAGGCCGCCTGGCCGCTCGCGAGGGTGCCGGCGACGAGCAGCGCCGCGACGGTGGCGGCGGCCGCGAGGGGCAGGCGGCGGAGAAGTGGCCGGGATTTCGCCACGGGGGTGCCTCGTTCCTGGGGAAAGAGGCGCGCGGGGTGAGCGCGCGCAACGGGTTCGGGTCTCGCTGTCAGGCGTCGGCCGCGCGGGTACACGACCGCTCGTCGCGCGGGTCACACGGCGAGCAGGAATCGGCCCGTGGGTAAGCGAGTCGACGTTTCCTCGCCTCAGAGTACGGCGCCCTCGACCGAACTGGCTAGTCCCGGTGGCAGAAAAGTCCACCGAAAGGCGGACTAGAAGTCGTTCAGGTGCGACCGGAGTCCTCGACCGCCGAACGAGGACCGCAGGATGCCCCGCCGACGAAGCACGGGCACGAGCGCGTCCAGCGTCCGGTGCACGGTCGACGGGTGCAGGTCGCCGTTGAAGATGAAGCCGTCGTTGTCGGCGTCGTCGCCGAGCTCCTCCAGGAAGTCGGCCACCTGCTCGACGGTGCCGACGCTGCCGCTGCCGTCGCTGATCCTGCCCTTGCGGTACTTCGCGCGGAACAGCTCGCGGAGCGGCGTCGCGGGGTCGGCCGAGCCGACCAGGCTCTTGATGCTGCCCTGCGACACGTGCTGGCCGAAGACGGCGACGTCGAGCGGACGGTCGAGGTCGAGGCGCGTGAGGTCGGTCTCGGTGATGATGGACTGGCGCTCGATGACCTCCTGGAGGTCGCGATCCGCAGGATGCGCGCTCCCCTCGACCAGGCGGTCGACCTCCTCCCGGCTCGCCACGATCTCGGGCGTGAAGACGAAGAGGATCGTGATGGCCCGGGGATCGCGCCCCTCGGCCTCGGCGGCCGCGTGGATCCTCGCGCGATAGGCCCGCACGCTCTCGACCGTCAGCGGCGCCAGGGCGAGCTGCACGTCGGAGTTGTGCCCGGCGAAGGCGAGACCGCGGCCGGAGCCGCCGGGGCTGACGATCACGGGATCGTCGCCGCCGTCGAACGGCGTGGCGTTCAGGGGCCCGTCGAGCGAGAAGTACTCGCCCCGGTGCTGGAACGCGTCGAGCTTCGTACCGTCGGCGAAGCGCCACGACTCGGTGTCCTCCAGCACGGCGCCGTCCGCCCAGCTGTGCCAGAGCCTCCGCACGACCTGCATCCACTCCTCCGCGCGGTCGTAGGAGGCGTCGTGGTCGAGCTCGGGAATGCCGAAGTGCCGGCTGCCCTTCACGTCGGTCACGACGTTGAGGCCGACCCGGTAGTCGCCGAGGTGCTGCAGGGTCGCGAACTGGCGGGCCGCGAGGTAGGGCGGATGGACTCCGGCGTTGACCGTGGGGGCGACGCCGAGGTGCTCGGTCGCCGCGAACAGGTAGGGGGTCAGGAGCAGCGGGTCGAGTTTCGGGGCCCCCAGGGCGCTCCGCACGCGCAGGTCGAGCTGCTCGGCCGGGCCGGGGGAGAGGCTGTCCTCGATGATGAGGAGATCGAGGCCGGCCTGCTCCAGCGCCTTCGCGGATTGCTGGTAGACGGCCGGGCGATCCCAGCGGTGCCCCCAGAGGTAGTCGTCGCGGAGCCAGCCCTGCGGGCCGAACCCACGGCCGAAGAACCACCCGAAGTGCTGGAGACGTGCCATGCGTCGATCATGCCGTGTCGCGTCGGGAGCCGCGTCGGGAGCGTAGCCGCGCGCAACATTGCGTCGACGCGCAGCCGCGCTGCCTAGGCTGGTGCGGTGACCCAGAACCCGCGCGTGTACGTGATCCATGAGAACCCGGAGTGGTTCCCGCCGCTCCGAAAGGCCTTCGAGGCCGAGGGGGTGCCCGTCGAGGAGGTGCTGCTCACCGAGGGCGGGATCGATCTGACGGCGGCTCCTGCGCCCGGTGTCTACTGGTCGAGGATGTCGGCCAGCGCCCACACGCGCGGCAACGGCTTCTCGAAGGAGTTCACCCGGGCCACCCTGTCGTGGTTGGAGGCGTCGGGCGTCCGCGTCGTCAACGGGCGCGGCGTCATCGACCTCGAGGTGAGCAAGGTGGAGCAGCACCTCGCGCTCCAGCGCCTCGGCTTCGACGTGCCGCGCACGAGCGCGGTCTTCGGCACGCGCGATCTCGTGTCGACCGCGCGCGCCTTCGGCACCCCGTTCATCAGCAAGCACAACCAGGGCGGCAAGGGCCTCGGAGTGCGGCGCTGGGACGACCTCGACGAGTTCGCCGCCTGGGTCTCCTCGCCGGAGTTCGAGGAGTCCCCCGACGGGATCACGCTCATCCAGGAGCTGCTGGTCGGAGCCGAGTCGTTCGTCACCCGGGCCGAGTTCGTCGGCTCCGAGTTCGTCTACGCCGTGCGCGTCGACACCTCGGGCGACACCTTCGAGTTCTGCCCGGCGGACGCCTGCGCCCTCCCGGGCCAGGCCCCCCTCTTCCAGCTGCGCGAGCGCACCGCGTCCGGCGACCCGATCGCGGAGCACCCCCTGATCAAGCGCCTCCCCGAGTTCCTCCGCGCCTACGACATCGAGATCGCCGGCATCGAGTTCATCGAGACGGTCGACGGCCGCACCGTCGTCTACGACGTCAACACCAACACGAACTACAACCCCGACGTCGAGTCGGCGTCCGAGAGATCCGGCCCGCGGGAGATCGCGGCCTTCCTCGGGAGGCTCCTGGCCGACGAGTTCGCGAGCGAGGTCGCCGCATGAGATTCGGTTTCTGGACCCCCATCTTCGGCGGATGGCTCCGCAACGTCGACGACGAGAAGATGCCCGTCACCTTCGACTACGTCAAGGAGCTCGTGCAGACGGCCGAGCGCGTCGGCTTCGACCTCACCCTCATCCCCGAGCTCAACCTCAACGACATCAAGGGCGTCGCCTCCCCGTCGCTCGAGGCCTGGGCGCTCACGGCCGCTCTCGCCGCGGTGACCGACAAGCTCGAGCTGATGGCGGCCGTGCGGCCCGGCTACCACCTGCCCGCCGTCACGGCCAAGCAGGCGGTGACGATCGACGAGATCTCCGGCGGGCGCTTCACCCTCAACGTCGTCTCGGCGTGGTGGGAGGAGGAGTCGCGGCAGTACGGCGGCATCTTCTCGGAGCACGACGACCGCTACGCGCGCACGACCGAGTTCGTGTCGATCCTCAAGGGTCTCTGGCGCGAGACGCCGTACGACTTCCACGGCGACTACTACGACATCACCCGCTCGCACCTCGAGCCGAAGCCCCGCGTCGCCCCGACGATCTACGCGGGCGGCGAGAGCCCGGCAGGCAAGGCGGCCATCGTCGACTTCGCCGACGCCTACCTCACGCACGGCGGCACCGTCGACGAGCTCCGCACCAAGGTCGACGACATGAAGGCCCGTCGCGAGGCGGCCGGCGGCACGCCCTTCAGCCACTTCGGCATGGCGGCGTACGTCATCGTGCGCGACACGGAGGAGGAGGCGGAGCAGGAGCTCGCCCGCATCACCGACGTGAGCCAGGGGGCGGCCTACGAGTCGTACCAGGACTTCATCCGGCAGTCGCACCTCGAGCACAAGCCCGACCTCCGCGACTACTCGGTGTCCAACCGCGGCCTGCGCCCCGGCTTCATCGGGACGCCCCGGCAGGTGGCCGATCGGATCCGCGAGTTCGAGGAGGCCGGGGTCGACACGCTGCTCCTGCAGTTCTCGCCGCAGATCGAGGAGATGGAGCGCTTCGCCCGCGACGTGATCCCGCTGGTGCGCCGGGGAGCCTGAACTGTCGCTCCGGGGGGAAGAACGGCGGGGTGCGATGCCCGCGCGCGGTCAGGCTAGGTTGGACCCATGACGTCCGTGGTGTCTCCGACCGTGGTCCACACGCGTGCGCCGGGCAAGATCAACGTCTTCCTGGCGGTGGGCGATCTTCAGGACGACGGCTATCACGAGCTCGCGACCGCATACCAGGCCGTGTCGCTCTACGAAGACGTGCGGGCCCGGCACGCCGACGACTTCAGCGTGACCTTCACCTCGTCGGTGGCCAAGATCGACCTCTCGGGCGTCCCCGTCGACGACACCAACCTCGCCATCCGGGCCGCGAAGCTCCTGGCCGAGTCGACCGGCTACACCGGCGGCGTGGCCCTCTCGATCGACAAGAACGTCCCGGTCGCAGGAGGCATGGGCGGCGGTTCCGCGGACGCCGCCGCCACCCTGCTCGCCTGCGACACCCTCTGGAACACCGGCCTCAGCCGCGACGACCTGCTGCGCCTCGGAGCGCGCCTCGGCGCCGACGTCCCCTTCGCGCTCATGGGCGGCACCGCCGTCGGGACGGGCCGCGGCGACGAGCTCAGCCCGGCCCTGGCGCAGGGGCAGTTCCAGTGGGTGCTCGCGCTCGCCGACTTCGGGCTGTCGACGCCCGCCGTCTACCGCGAGCTCGACGAACACCGCCTCCGCCACGTCGCCGACATCTCGCCGGTGCGGCAGCCCCGGGTCGACTCGCTGGTGCTGCAGGCGCTGCGGGCGGGCGATCCGGCACAGCTGGCCGACGTCATGCACAACGACCTCCAGGCTCCGGCCCTGCATCTCGAGCCGGGCCTCGGCGACGTGCTCGAGCTCGGCGAGCGGAACGGGGCCCTCGCGGGTGTCGTCTCCGGCTCGGGGCCGACGGTGGCCTTCCTGGCGCCCGATCTCGACGGGGCCCTCGAGCTCCAGATCGCGCTCAGCGCCGCGCGGCTGTCCGTCGTGCGGGCGACCGGCCCGGTCCACGGGGCGCGGATCCTGGTCGACTGACGCGGTGCGCGCGACTAGCAGCACCCTCGGCCCGTGATCTCTACCGAGCCCGGAGCCACCCGCTGGGCCCCCACCGACGACAGCCATCGCCGCTCCGAGGTGACGGGGTCGGTCGGTCGCGGCCACGACGACTGGGAGCGGGCCGCGGCAGGCGTGCTCCGGTGGGCCGTGAAGACCCGCAGCGGGTTCTCGGTCGACGACGACTCGCCCGTCGTCGCGGGGCGGCGGACGCTCGTGACCGCCCGCGTCGCCGGAATCACGGTGGTGGAGCCCGTGGAGGTCGTCGAGGTCGTCGAGCGGAGCGACCGGGTCGGGTTCTCGTACCGGACCCTGCCGGGCCACCCGGTCAGCGGCGAGGAGGCGTTCATCGTCCACCGCGACGGCGACGAGGTGCTCCTCACGATCCGGTCGCTCACCCGCCCCGCCCCGCAGCAGCCCTGGCGGGCTCTCCACCCGGTGCTCCGGGTCGCTCAGCGTGTGGCGCGCCGGCGGTACCTCCGCGCGCTCGTCAGTTCGCGTCGCTGAGGGAGCGGGCCATGCTCCGCAGGATGCGCAGGGCGGCGGCCCGGTCGTCCGCGGACAGGCCCGCGAGCATCCTGACCTCCACCGACCTCACGGCCGCGGTGGCCGCCGCGAGTCGGCGGCGGCCGAGCGGTGTCAGACGCGTCGGGAGGGCCTTCCCGACGGGAGCCTCGGCCGGCCGCACGACGGAGCCGTCGCGCTCCAGCGAGAGCAGGAGCACGTTCATCGACTGGCGCGTGACAAAGGCGCCGCGGGCGAGCTCGGAGTTCGACAGACCGGGTCGCTGCGCGAGGAGTTCGAGGCACGAGTAGTGGGTGACAGTCATCCCGAGCGGACGCAGGACCGCCTCCATCGCCGTGCGAAGTGCGCTCGACGTCTCCTTCAGCAGGTAGCCGAGCGAGGTCTCCAGGTCGATTCCGCGGTCGTCTTGACTCATGTCAGTATTCTGACATAGATTGCCCTGTGTCAGAAGACTGACACGAAACGAAGGAGCATCACATGCCCGTCACCGGACCCGACTTCCTCTCCCTCCAGGTGCGCGACCTCGCCGCTTCCCAGGCGTTCTACGAGCGCCACCTCGGCCTCGTCCGCTCGCAGGCCGGCCCGCCGCACGCCGTCGTCTTCGAGACCACGCCGATCGCCTTCGCCCTGCGCGACGTCGTCCCGGGCACCGATCTCAGCTCGGCCCCCTGGCCCGGCGTCGGCGCGGCCATCTGGCTGCACGCGACCGACGTCCAGGCGATCCACGACACCCTCGAGGCCGACGGGTACGAGATCGTCGCGGCCCCGATCGACGGCCCCTTCGGCCGCACCTTCACCTTCGCAGACCCCGACGGCTACCGGATCACGCTGCACGATCGGGCCTGACGCCTGGCACTGACGCCCGGGCCGTCGTGAGCGCCTCGTGGTGCTCCGAGCGCGTCAGGCCTACGGTGGGAGCGTGACCGACTCACCGACGGGCATCCCGTTCCATCCCTACCTGCTCGCACCGCCGCTCCCGCGCCTCAACGGCCGCACCTACCTGCCCGTCGAGGCGGTCCCCGTCGAGCTGGACGGCCTCACCGTCGGCTGGCTGTGGCGGAACGACGACGACCGAGCGGCCGACTGCGAATTCGTCCCGTTCGACATGGTGCCGTACGGGAGGTTCGACCCGGGGCGATGGTCGGAGTCCGTCGCGCGCCGCGTCGCGGACGGCATGAGCCCGTCGGCGGCCGTCGGCGACGTCCGCGCGCACGGCGTCGACCCGGCTCCGGCCCACCGCGGGGAGCCGGGCACGATCGACCCGGAGGCGCGCGTCGTCCGCCTGCCCTTCCGCCACTTCCTCCACCTGTTCGGCGGATACGGCTCGCGGAACCGGCCACGCAACGACGGCCTCGTCTTCAAGCTGTCAGGCAGCTACGCCGACACGGTGCCGCCGGAGACACCCGTCACCTACGTCCCCTGGGAGCGCGACGGCGTCGTGATGGGGTGGCTCTGGTGGAACGACGACCTGGACGCGTCCTGGCACGTCCCGAACGTGTTCGAGCCGAGCTCCCGGATCCGAGACGGCAGGACCCTCGTCTTTAACCACCCCTGGGCCCACCGGATGAAGGACCTCCGAGACGAGGGACATGCTCCCGGCAGCGCCGTCCGGGAGCTCAGGAAGGAGGGCGGCGACGGCGAAGCGGTGACGATCGCCGAGCCGCAGCGGGCGGAGAGCCTCGAGCAGCTGCGCGTGGTGATCGGCTACTCCGACTACGTCGCTGCCGCCGCGGCGTTCCACGACCACGAGCGCTCGGAGCACCTCGCCCGGGAAGCCGCCGAGGCGGCGTACTACGAGGCGCACCCCGACGAGGCCGTGCCGCTCCCGGGTTCGTAGGGCCGTGGCGGGCGTGGGGCTGTGGGCGTGAGTCGCCGGGTGACGGCAGGAGCCGCGGCGATCGTGGTCGCGACCGCGCTGGGGGTCTCGGGGTGCGCCTCGACGGTCCACCTCGATCCTGCCCCCGACGCCGGGACGGTCGCGTGCGCGGCCGTGACGGTCCGCCTGCCGGGCGAGCTGGAGGGGCTGGCGTCCCGTGACACGGACGCGCAGGCGACCGCCGCGTGGGGCGCTCCCCTCACCGTGTTCGTCCGCTGCGGAGTCCGCGTGCCGCAGGTGTCGGCGCTCCCGTGCTCCACGTTCGGGGGCGTGGACTGGCTCATCGACACCAGCGACGAGCGCTACCTTCGTGCGGTCTCTTACGGTCGTGCTCCTGCCGTCGAGGTCGTCATCGACTCGAGCGTTCCCGCGCCCGGTGCGGACCTCGACGCGCTGGCCGGCGCGGTGCGCCAGGTGCCCGCGACGAAGCACTGCCTCTGAGGTCGGGTGCGCGTGGATCGACCGCTCGATGCTCGACTCGCTCCTCGCCACATCGGTGGGCGACCGATGACCGCGGCACGAGGCATTGCCTTTCCGCGACGATCGCGATAGCGTTCTGCTCCCGCTCGACATCCGTTCGAGCCCGGTGATGGCCCGCGTCCGCCGCGAAGGGCGCCCTCATGAATCGCATCCCGTTCTCTCCCGAACGTCCGACGTTCGGATTCCACCTCGACAGCAAGGGCGGCTTCTCGCCCCTCCGATGAGCGGCGGTTCGGCGGCGCGGCCCTCTGCCGGCCGTCGTCGTGACCCCCGTCTCCGGCCGGCCCTGTGGTCGACCGCCGGAGTCCTCCCACTCCCGGGCCCTCCCTATCTCGAGCACGTCGAGCGGCTCCTGACGGCCCACGGCCGGGGTCCGCTCCCCGACGGCGGCGGCCCGTCCCCCGACGAGGCGCCCCCGAAGCCCGGTCAGCCGCTCTGGATGCCCGGGGCGTTGGAGGGCATCCTCGCGGTGCGGGTGACTCCGGATGACTCGAGTCCGACGCCCCCACTCGCCGCCGCGGCCATCGTCCGGGCGTGCGAACAGCCTCTCGGCACGATCTCCCTGCACACGGTCGCCGACCGGCTGGCGGACCTGTCCGGCCCCTCGGACGTCGATCGGCTCGTCCGTCTCGTCCGGGTCGATTCGCTCGCCGGTCGGCTCCGGCTGGCCGAGCTCGCTCGGTGGCTCTGCCGATCCGGGACGCGCCTCCGCCAGGTCCAGTCTGGGATCGCGCTCCTGGGGAGCGTCGGAGGCCCGCAGGATCGGACGCTCGTCACCACCCTGGGGCTGCTCAGTGTTCTGACGAGACAGTCGGTGGCGGCGCTCCGGGGCATCCTGCCGGACGCCGAAGCGGCGGTCTTCGAGCTGGCGAGGCGGACCAGCGGGTGGGGCAGGATCCATGCCGTGCACGGACTCCAGGGCACGACGACACCGCGCATCCAGGACTGGCTCCTCCGAGGTGGGTACGACAGCGGAGTGATCGACGAGGAGCTGGCCGGGATCGCCGCCCTCTCGGGCGATCTCGCAGGAGCCCTCCAGGGGGACGTGGACGACGACCTCCTCCACCACGCCGGCCGCCTGCTCACGGCCCTT
Source organism: Frondihabitans sp. 762G35 (assembly GCF_002074055.1). Lineage (NCBI taxonomy): Bacteria > Bacillati > Actinomycetota > Actinomycetes > Micrococcales > Microbacteriaceae > Frondihabitans > Frondihabitans sp. 762G35. The sequence continues at coordinate 661,800 of NZ_CP014619.1, forward strand.
CGCTGGGGTGGACCGGCCGAGGACCTGGCGGACTACCCCGAGGGCGGTGTGGCGATCGAGTTCTACCTGAGAAGCGCCGCGGAGGCCGTCCCGACGATCGAGATCCTCGCCGTCGTGCAGACCCTCGATCGCTACTTGAAGGATGGCGCCGTCCGCAATCCTCACCTGGATGCGACCGCCAGCCGTCGACTGTCGTGGCTCACGGCGGAGCTCCTCTCCCGTCCCGTGTGGCCCGGAGTCGCCGAGGGGGCCCTCGCCTGCCGCGACATCGACGCCTTCTGTCTGGCGGTCCAGCCGGCGGCGAGGGCCGGAATCGACGTGCGGCCGGCCGTCTTGGGCCGGCTCGAGAAAGACGCTCTCGAGCCCTTCCTCTGGGATCGGCTTTTGAGGCGAGCCACGCCCGAGCAGATCGCGCTGACGGTGACCCTCGCGGAGCGCGTTCTCGTCGGCCGGCGTCCGGACGCCGACGTCTCGCCGGAGGCGGGGGAGTCGGAGCGCCTGGGCGAGTGTCTGGTGACGATCCTCGGGAGGCTGCACGGCCGGCCGGGACGGGGCTGGCCACTCGTGGCTGCGGCCCTGGGACACCCCGGTGTCCGCGTGCGCCGGAGCGCGCTCCGCTTGCTGCACGCCTGGCCGGCCGACGACCGACCTGCGTCGGTGCGAACGCTCGTCGAGCGGCTCCGGTGGACGGAGGCAGACCCCGAGCTGCGCGCGCTGTTCGCTGGGCTGTGAGCGCGCGCCGCGTCAGGGCAGCCGCGCCACGACCTGGTCGGCGACCTGCTCCGGCGTGAGGTGCGTCGTGTCGATCACCTCGGCCTCGCGGTGGAGCCACGTCCGAGCCGCCTCGGCGTACGGGTCGAGGTGGGTTCGCCGGAAGTCGGACGGCCCGAGATCGGCGTCGTTCTCGATCCGTCGGCTCAACTCGTCCCGCTCGGCGTGGAGGACGAAGTGCCGGATCGGAACGCCGTGGTCGGCCAATCCGGAACGGATCTCCCGCCAGTACTCCTCGACGAGGACCGTCATCGGCATGACCAGGGTGCCGCCGGTGAAGTCGAGGATCCGGCGGGCGGTCTCGACGACCAGCGGTCGCCACGGCGCCCAGTGCTGGAAGTTGTCGGTCCGCGGGAGGCCGGGGCGGACGTCCATCAGGACCTCGCCGACCTTCTCGGCGTCGAGGATGAGCGACTGCGGGATGCGCTCCTGAACGAGCGTGCTCGCCGTCGTCTTCCCGGATCCATGCGTGCCGTTCAGCCAGACGATCATGGTCGAAACCTACGGGGCCTTCGACATTGCGGCATCGATCAAGCGGGGGAGACGTGTCCGTCGCGCGGATGGTCGTCGTGCAGAGCGCATTCGCTCCCTTCCTGTCGTCCGGGCGCCGCAGTCTGGGTCACGCGGCGCCCAGCGGCCACGGGAGCTGTGCGCCGTCGGGCAGATCCCGGATGCGCGTGGTGAGGGTCGCGCGCTCCCTCATGCCTTGGACATCGGCGACCGCGCGCAGGTTGTCGACGCTGAAGGCGCCGCCGAGGACGAAGGGGATGACGGGTGCCAGGCGACGACCGGGCGGCAGCGCACCGTTCTGCTCCTGCCACTCGCGCGCGAGCGGGTGGCCGGTGAGGAGCGGGAAATCCTCGAGAACGGCTTCGGCCCAGCCTTCGATGCTCGTCGCGAGCGTCGATCTGGCGCCCGTCTCCGGATCGAACGTCACGACGCTCCGGTCATCGATCGCGAACTGGCCGCCGAAGACGTCCTCTGCGAAGAAGACGAGGCCATCGGCCAGATCGCCGTAGTCGCTCCGCCACGACGCGGCGTCGTTCCACGCGTCCAGACCGGACTCGCTGCCGTCGGCCGCCCGCACGACGAGAGCGCCCTCGAAGGCGTGGAAGCCGTTCGAAACGAGGAGCATCTCGGTGAGCTCGTCGACGAGCTGGCTCGCATGACCGATACGGGTCGGCATCGCGAGCGACGTCGGAGCCGCGAGGGCAAGGAGCTTGCGAGTGTGGGGACCTGGCGCCATGTTCCGATCGTACGGAGAGAGTCACGCCGGGAAGCGGTCCCACGGGAGGGAACGTCTCAGAATCGCGCCTACTTGCAGGGCACGAGAGCGCCCCCCGACAGGTAGTGGTCGGAATCGCCACCGACGAGGGTGACGCCAGTGGCCTGTCGCAGCACGAACTCGTTCGTGAACGACTGCGGGATGCACCTGCTCGGCACGATCTCCAGTGGTTGGCCGGAGCGGACCGCGACGTTGACGGCGGCCAGAGCGTCGGCGAAGTTCGCCGTTGTCGCGAGAACCGCCGACGTGGCCTGAGGGTAGGCGGTGTCGTCGAGGAGGCGGGCGGTCTCCGTGTCGCTGGAGCCGGCGATCCGAGACGTCGGCGCGAGTTTCGCCAGAGACGTCTGAACACCGCTCGAGATCTCCCTGGTGCTCCCCACCAGCACGATGTTCTGCGGGTGGAGTGCCGATACGGCAGCCTTCGTGGCTGGGTCGATGACGGGTGCCGCACCGTTGACGAGCAGGAACGGGGAGCGTTCGGCTCCGGCCACCGACGCCGTCACGACCGCGGGCTCGTAGGATTGACCCGTCGCCACGTAGACAGTGCGTCCCTGCCCGAGGGTTCCTGCCTGCAGCGTCGCGCGCGAGGTGGCGTAGCGGTCCGTCCCCGCGACGTGAACGAGGCTCACCCCGATCGAGCGGGCCGTTCTCGCGACGGCCGCCTGGTAGGAGGCGGATCCGGCGACCGCGACGATTCTGCCGGCGTGAAGGCGCTTGATCTCGGCGAGGATCACGGACGAGATGCCCGAGCCGGGTGTCAGCAGGAGCGGGACCTGAGCCGCAGCAGCTGCGGCGGCCGCATCGGTGGCGTCCGGGAAGCTGGTGCCCGGTGAGACGTAGACGACCGGAGCACCCTTCGGGAACGACGCCTTCGACGTCGCGACCGACGTCTCGTAACGATCCTTCGCGGAGATGGTCGTGGCCGATGTCTGCGCGAAGTCGACGACATTGAGACTCGAGGTGGTCGGTGTGGCCCCATTGCCGAGCCAGAAGAATCGGCGTCCGACGATCGTTTCCCCGTTCCTGCCCGGATTGAAGCCCGCGTGGAAGTACCTGGTGAGGAGCCCCGTCCGGGCGTCCTCGACGTCGTAACCCAGGATCGACGCCGAGGCGATCTCGGTCGTGCCCGGAAGCGTCATCAGGGGTGAGATCAGCCCGAGGTTCACGTGAGACACGGCGAGGGAACGAGTGTCGATGGCGAGAGTGTCCGGGTCGGCTTTGGCGACAACGATGGATCCGTCCGCTGTCGTCAGAACGTGTGAGACCGAACCGGCCGGCTCCTCGATCGTCTTCTCGACGCTGGCCGAAGCCGTGTCGATGACATCGACGGCTCCACCCTGGCCCGTCGACGACACCTGCCTGCTGACGAAAGCGCGGCTGCTGTCGCCCGAGAACGTGACGTCCCAGGGCCCCGGACCCACGGGAATCGTGTTCACGGTTCCCGTTCTCGTCTCGATGTCGAGGACGTACCCGGGCTGACTGACGTTCCTTGCCCATTCCACGACGTACGCGTGTTCGCCGTCGGGCGAGAGCACGAGAGGACGGAAAACGCCCTCGCCGTTGACATCGTGCGTGACCGTCCCGGTCGAGGGGTCGGTCACATAGGCCTCGAAGGCGGGGGTGGGGCTGCCGGGGGCAGCTGGCGACGCCGAATGTCCGATGGTCACAGCGACCCGTCCGTTGGCGGCGGCGGCGTACTCGACAAGGCCCATGGAGTAGGGGATGTCGGTCGTCGCCACGACGGCGCCCGTCGCGGCGTCGACGTCGAACTCCTCTTCCGGGTCGGCGGAGGTCAGATTCAGATTCGCTTCCTGGAAGCGGTTCTCCCAGGCGAGGAAGCGGCCGTCGGAGAGAGGCGTCACCTCGTCGACGACCCTCGGAAGATGAATGGTCCGAGCGACCCTCCCCGTCGACGCATCCACCACGAGGACGTCCTGCGACGCCGCGGTGACATAGAGCTGCGAGCCGTCCACGGATGCCACGACCGAGTCGGCCCGACCTCCCGGAAGTGGAAAGGACGCTGCGCCGAAGTCCGTGGACCGCGTGTACACGGCTGCGTCCGCGTCCGCACTGCGGGCGGGAAGGAGGCCGATCACGGACGCAGCCAGGAGCACGGCCACCGCCGCCGCCGTCGTGCGCAAGAACGGACGTGACATTCTTCGAACCCCCATGGGAGGAATCTAGGGGGCGACTCGACCGCGCACCTAGCCCGGTTCGGCCCCCCGTTCGGGGGCCGACACCGGCACGCGACCTCAGGCCTCCGCCACCTCCACGCCCAGCCACCGGGCCAGCTCGGCGATCTCCGCTCCGACGATCTCCCGCTCGTCGTCGTCGAACGGGAAGAACTCGTGGACGGCGTCCACCCGGAGGAGGCGCGCCGCCGCATCCAGCCGGGCGTCGAGCATGCCGACGAAGCGGTCGCCGAACAGGATCGGGTGGGCGAAGAACCCGTACCGTCGCTGCGCCTTCGGCTTGAACTGCTCGAGCACGTACTCGAAGTCGAAGATCTCGCGGAGCCGGGGGCGGTCGAAGAGGAGGCCGTCGTACGGGTTGAGGAACGCCACGCGACCGCCGTCGTCCTCCTCCGCGAGCGCCGCCAGGGCCTCGGGATCGACGCGCCACGTGGCCGTCGATCCCTCGATGACCGCGGGAACGCCGGCCTGCCCGACAGGAGTCCAGGGCGACTTCTGGCGCGCGAGTCCCGTGGCCCCGAGCCGTCGCTCGTTCAGGAGCGACTCCGCCTCGTCGAACTCGAGGTCGGGGAGGTCCGCCGGATAGACGCGCTCGGCGAGATCCCACCGCCGGTTGCGACCCTCCCGGCCGGCGACCGCAACGAGTCCCTGCCGACTCAGGAAGTCGAGCATGGTGGGCACCTGGTTCGCCCCCGACCAGCCGTCCGGGGGTCGGCTGACCCGGGCCGTGTCCGGGATGTCCTTCGCGAGGAGCGGTCCCTCGCCCCGGAGCCGGTCGAGAACGTCCTGGCGGAACGCGCCGTTGGCCTCGAGCCACTCGGCGGTCGACGCGCGATGCGGCCAGCGCCTCATCGCGGGGAGCATCAGGGGGAGCAGCCCGATGGGACGGAAGGCGCCGTCGAACTCGAAGAGGAGCCGGTCGCGCTCGGTGACGTCCTTGAGCTGGCCCGGCTCGTAGGCGTAGCCGATCCGCGACCAGAGCACCGTGTGTTCGCAGGGCGCGATGACCGAGGTCGGATCGATCTTGACGGCGCCGAGCTGCTCGGCGACCTCGACGACGTCGCCGGGCCGCTCGGCGTCGAGCAGCTGCGCGCGCACGATGATCCGGCGCGCCTCGTCCTTCGTGAGCTCGTGTCGGTCAGACGTCGGCATGCACCTATCCCAGGCCACTGCCGGGTCGGAGTCAACAGCTAGGGAAGGCGGTTCACGCCGTGCCGACTCCGTTATCAGGCGCCGACGTGCCATCCCGATCGGGGGTGAATAGGCTCGACGAATGACGGAAAAGGCGGGATCCGGAGGCAAGACTCCCGCGTGGCTCTGGGTCGTCTTCGCGGTCGGCATCGCCATCTTCGCGGCGGGGTCATTCATCGCGCGGATCGAGCACCAGCTCTACGGAGTTCTCATCCTCGCCGTGGGGCTCGCCGTCGTCGTGACCTTCACGGCCCTCCGAGGGCGCTATACACGGGGTCGCTAGCGGCGCTTCCGGGCGCCGGGTGTGAGTTTTTGCGACATGTTGTCAGCGCCAGGGTTGCAGCGCGGGCAACCCGTCGCCGAGGGCGAGATTGCCGAGCCGCTGCGGGTTCCACACGGCCTTGCGATCGGTCGCTCTGGTATCGCGGCCGACGTGTTGCAGTTGACGCACCCGAGCGTGCACATTCACCGTGCGGGGTAAACGCCCGTCGCGATCGTTACGAGCATGTGCAACGGCTCTAGGCGGGGCGGAGAACGGCTCGGGTCCGGGCGCTGCGCGAGCCGCTGGATGGCCGCGACAGGCGGGCGCTCACTTCCGTGCAGTGTCAAACCGGACGTGACGCCCGACTTCCGGCAAGATTTCGTGCGTGACGACGAAGCGGCCTCACCTGCCCGACGATGACGACCGCGGCTTCGCATTCGACCGTGCCGGCGTCGTGAGACGTCAAGCCATCGCCGACGCGATGGTCGGACACTCGCTGTCGCGCGTGCGCTACATCCTGCTCGAATACGCAGAAGGAGCCGTGGGCGATCACACGGGCCTTCGAAGCGTCACGGATCCGGCTGAGCTCCACGAGCCAGCCTGGAAGTTCGAGGGCTTTCACAACGTCGACTTCGGCATCGAGTTCGAGCTGGACGATGGAGCAGCGTTCTTCGCAACCTGGGACATGCCCTGGCCCGACTCCCTCAGGTTGGCACGTGGCGACATGAGCACCTGGACAGGCGCGAGCTGGGACGTCACCGACGTTCCCCCGTGGAACCTCCTCACGAAGACACCCATCGCAAACTTCGAGCTCCACTACGAACCCTGGGACTCCGAAGGGGGCTTCTGGTTTCGCGACATGACACTGATCGCAGGCTCGACCGTTATCACCATCGACGGAGCTGACGCGGACGGAGATGGACGCATGATGCCTTCTGCGACCAATCTCGCAGTGACATTCCTGACGCTCGACTCGAAGACGTGACCCATCAGTCGAAACTTGGCCCTTTCCGTAGCGCATTTCCCGTGAGTGTTGGTCACATATCGCGAGCAACCCACCCCTCTAATTCCTGTCTGAGCGTCCGGAAAAGCGCACGTTGGTAGTCCGGCGACTGCTTCCCTGACCCGAGCCCGTGCTCGGCCTCGGCCTCGAATGCCCTGACGGCACCGGTTTGTGGCGCCCGTGGTGGAGCCCCCTCTTGCTGTCATCAGGTGCACCGATTGATATGCGACAACGAAAAGTTTTCCAGTAATCGCTGTTGGTTTGTCGTGGTCAGATCGCTGCATCTAGCTTCATGGGCGTACCGAGCGGCCGTGTTCCCCTGATCCGGATCCGACCGCTCACTCCTTCCAAGAGAAATAGAGCCAAAGTTGCCTCACATCACTTTCAGGCGCCCGAAAAGGCGCCGCGTTGCCGCACTGGCAGCGTTGACCACGGTCGCCATCGTCGGTGCTCTTTCCGGATGTTCCGCTGGAGGGTCTTCTGCCGGCGGCAGCACCGCGACCCTGTGGGCGCTGACCGGCGATCAGACGGGTGTCGTCGAGCCTGCCGTGACGGCCTGGAACAAGGCCAACCCGAAAGAGCAGATCAACGCGCAGTACTTCGCGAACGACGCGTACAAGACCAAGATCCGCACCTCCGTCGGCGCCGGTTCGGCGCCGACGATCATCTACAGCTGGGCCGGTGGAACTCTCGACAGCTACGTCAAGGCGGGAAAGGTCGCTGATCTCACCTCGGAGACGGCGTCGATCAAGAGCAAGTACAACTCGTCCGTCTTCGACCTCGGTGTGGTCGACGGCAAGACGTACGCGGTTCCGATGGATCCGTCCTACCCGGTCCTTCTCTACTTCAACAAGAGCGTCCTGGCGAAGGCGGGGGTCAGCGCCCCGACGACGTGGGACGAACTGCTCGCGGCCATCCCGAAGCTCAAGTCCGCCGGCGTCCTTCCGTTCGCCCTCGCGGGCGGCAGCAAGTGGCCGGAACTGATGTGGGAGGAATACCTCGTCGACCGTGTGGCCGGTCCGGACGCGATCAAGGCCATCGCTGCGGGCAAGAAGAACGCGTGGAGCGACCCCGGAATCATCAAGGCGAACACGATGCTGCAGCAGCTCGTGTCGGCAGGTGCCTTCGGCAGCGACTACAACTCGGTCGTCGCGGACAGCAACGCCGACGCAGCGCTCCTGTACACGGGCAAGGCGGCGATGCTCCTTCAGGGAGCGTGGGCGTACTCGACCTTCCAGACCTCTGCTGCGGACTTCACGAAATCATCGCTCGGCTACTCGAACTTCCCGTCCGTCAGCGGCGGGAAGGGCGATCCGGCGAACATCGTCGGGAACGTCTCGGGCTACTTCTCGGTGTCCGCGAACGCATCGGCCGCGCAGAAGAAGACCGCCATCGCGTACCTCACCCAGGGCACCTTCAACGATGCCTACACGAAGCGGCTTCTCGACGGTGGTCAGGTTCCGCCTATCAAGGGTGTCTCGAGCCAGATCAGTGGAGGCAGCGACTCGTTCGTCGGCAAGACCGCGTCACTCATCGATTCGGCGCCCAACTTCCAGATGTCGTGGGACCAGGCTCTTCCTTCCGCCGAGGCGACAGCCCTGCTCACGAACCTCGACCAGCTGTTCACCAAGTCGATCACCCCGACCCAGTTCTCTGACGCGATGAACAAGACGATCGGCCAGTAGTACATGTCCTCCAGCACCATCAAGTCCGGTGGGGTGCGTAAGCGCCCCACCGGGGTGGGCGCCCCCTCCGGCTGGTACATGGCGCCGGCGCTCGGGATCTTCGCCCTTTTCGCTCTCGTCCCTCTCGTCGTCGCGCTCTGGTTGAGCTTCACCACCTGGGATGCCATCTCGTCCCCGGTGTTCGTCGGTGGTGCGAACTGGGCCACCGTCCTCGCTGACCGCGGAACGTGGCACGCCCTCGGTCTCACCCTCGAGGTCGTCGCTCTCTCGTGGCTCGTGCAGACACCGATCAGCCTTCTCCTGGGCGTCTTCGTGGCGGGAACCCAGAAGTACCGGGCGTTGCTCGCGGCGATCTACTTCCTCCCGCTGATCCTGTCCTCCGCGGCCATCGGACTGGCGTTCAAAGCCATCCTCGACCCGAACTTCGGGTTGGGGGCATCGGTCGGAGTGTCCTGGCTGAAGCAGAACTGGCTCGGAAGCCCGTCCCTGATCCTGCCCGTCGTCGTGTTCATCATCGCCTGGCAGTTCGTCCCGCTGCACACTCTCCTCTATCAGGGCGGCGTCCGGCAGATCCCGGCCAGTCTCTACGAGGCCGCGCAGATCGACGGCGCCTCGCGGGTCCAGCAGTTCTTCTCCATCACCCTTCCCCAGCTGAGGTACACCCTCATCACGTCATCCACCCTGATGATCACGGGGTCGCTCACCTACTTCGACGTCGTCTTCGTTCTCACGGGAGGCGTTCCGAGCAGTGCGATCAACATCCTGCCGATCGACATGTACGTCACGGGATTCTCCGCGGCGCAGTTCGGCACGGCGAGCGTCCTCGCGATCATCCTCGCTGTGATCGGCCTCGCAATCTCCCTCGTCCTCACGAAGTTCAGCGGCTTCAACCGTATGTCCAGCCAGCAAGAAGGGGCATGATGAGCACCCTCTCCGACGCCCGCACCACACCCGCCACTCGACCCGAGCCCGCTAAGTCCCGCCGAATCAAGGGACACAAGACGCGCAATTTCATCGGCGCATTCGGCGGATACGTCTGGTTGGCGGTGATCATCCTGCCCATCTACTACATCGTGATCACGAGCCTCCGACCACAGGATGGTTTCTACTCCTCCAACCAGCTCGTACCCCCCTCGGCACCGACCCTGTCGCAGTACGCGCTGGTGCTGCAGAGCGACTTCTTCCTCTACCTGGCCAACAGCGCGATCGTGACCGTGGTGAGTGTCGCGGTCACCGTGGCCGTCAGCCTCGGGGCGGCCTACGCGGTCGTCCGCTCTCAGACGCGTTTCACCAAGCTGGGATTCTCTATCTTCCTGGTGGGTCTCGCCGTGCCGCTGCAGGCGACGATCATCCCGCTCTTCTACATGATGAGCAAGGTGGGCCTCTACGACTCGTTGATGGCGCTGATCCTGCCCTCGATCGGGTTCGCGATCCCTCTGACCGTGCTCGTGCTCAGCAACTTTCTGCGTGATCTGCCCAACGAGCTGTTCGAATCGATGCGCGTCGACGGCGCATCGAACTGGCGCATCCTGATCTCCCTGGTGACACCTCTTTCCCGTCCGGCCCTGATCACCGTGATTATCTACGACGCGCTGACTGTCTGGAACGGCTTCCTGTTCCCGCTCGTGCTGACGCAGAGCCCGGACAAGCGCACCCTCCCACTGTCCCTCTGGACGTTCCAGGGGCAGTTCAGCGTGAACGTACCGGCTACTCTGGCTGCCGTGGTCCTCTCGACGTTGCCGATCTTCGCTCTGTATCTCGTCGGGCGTCGCCAGCTCGTCGCCGGCATCACGGCGGGGTTCGGTAAGTGACCACCGTGGCACCGGCTCCCGGTGCCGGCCACCGCACGACTCTCGACGCGGTCGCGAAGGTCGCGGGGGTCTCCATCGGGACCGTCTCCAAGGTGGTCAACGGCCGTTCCGGGGTGGGAGACGACACCCGCGAACGCGTTCAGCATGCCATCGGTCAACTCGGGTACGTGAGCATCGGAGAACGGCAACGGGGCGCCCACGACCGCGGTGAGGTGAGCGTCGAACTGCTCGTCGATTCGCGCGACATCGGGAACCCCTACGTGTCGACATTCCTCCAGGGCGTCATGGATGCCGCGGGCATGTTCGACGTCGGTGTGACCCTCCGCAACCTGACAGGGGTCGAAAAGCGGGATCCGGTGGGCTGGGCGCAGAAACTGGCCCGAGCGGGTCGATCCGGAGTGATCGAGTTGACGAGCGCGTATTCAGCGCCGCGGGCGCGCGCGCTTCGAGCGGTCGCCATGCCCATGGTCCTCGTCGACCCGATCGACTCGCCCAGGACATCGACGCCGAGCATCGGGGCCACCAATTGGCAGGGCGCCTACCAAGCGACCCGGCACCTGCTCGATCTCGGCCATCGCAACATCCGCTACATCGGCGGGCCCGAAGGGGCGGCGTGCGACATCGTCCGAGCTCACGGCTGGGCGGCCGCCATGGCCGAGTCCGGAATCACCGTGGACGCCACGACCGTTCCGCGTCACAGCTACACCTTCGAGCACGGACTGGCCGCGGCGACGGCCCTGCTCACGGGAGGCGACCGGCCGACCGCGATCTTCGCGGGCAGCGACGTCTCAGCGATGGGCGTCCTCGAGGCTGCGCGGAGGATGGGCCTGACCGTGCCGGAAGACCTCAGCGTCGTCGGGTTCGACGACACCCACATAGCCGCGATCGCCACCCCGCCTCTGACGACCGTCCATCAGCCGATCGCGGACATCGGGAGAACAGCGCTGTTCACCCTCCTGCGCCTGGCCCGCGGAGAGACTCTCGTGACCAAACGCACCGAACTCTCCACCGACCTCGTCATCCGCGCCTCCACGGCTCCTCCCCACGACTCGAATCCCGCGTAGACCGCGGCGCCCGAACGGACACTCATGAGCATCGACACGAACACCACTCAGCCCTGGCAGGACGTCACCCTCACCGCCGCGGAACGCGCGACGTCACTCCTGGTGGACATGACCCTCAGGGAGAAGGTGCAGCAGCTCGGCAGCACCTGGCCCGATGCGGAAGGCGCCGGGGGCGACGTCGCTCCCATGCAGGACACCCTTCTCCGAGCGGAAGCGTTCGACGAGGCGGTTCGCGACGGTATCGGACAGATCACCAGGCCGTTCGGGACCAACCCCGTGACCGTCCGGGAGGGCCGCGAGAAGCTGGTCCGGTTGCAGGAGCAGGTCGTCGCAGCGAATCGCTTCGGCATCCCCGCCGTCGCGCACGAGGAGTGCCTGACGGGTTTCACGGCGTGGACGGCGACCGTCTTCCCGACCCCTCTCGCCTGGGCGTCCACCAACGACCCGGAGCTCATCCGCGAGATGGCGGCCGCCATCGGCCACGACATGCGTTCGCTCGGGATCCACCAGGGCCTCGCGCCCGTGCTCGACGTCGTCCGCGACTACCGGTGGGGACGTGTCGAGGAGACCCTCGGTGAGGACCCCGCTCTCGTCGGGGAGATCGCGACCGCCTATGTCCAGGGCCTGCAGTCGTCAGGTCTCATCGCGACGTTGAAACACTTCGCCGGCTACAGCGCCTCGCGCGGTGCCCGCAATCACGCCCCCGTCTCCATGGGGCCCCGCGAATTCGCCGACGTCGTCCTGCCTCCGTTCGCCCGCGCCGTACTCGAAGGGCGCGTCGGATCGGTGATGAATTCGTACGCCGACGTGGACGGTGTGCCGCCGGCCGCCGACGAGAAGCTGTTGACGGGCATCCTGCGGGACCAGTGGGGGTTCACGGGAACGGTCGTCTCCGACTACTGGGCCGTCCCTTTCCTTCAGTCCACCCATCACGTCGTTGAGACCCTCGGTGAGGCAGGAGTCGCCTCCCTGTCGGCCGGCATGGACGTCGAGCTGCCGCACACGCTCGGCTTCGGGCAGAATCTCCTCTCCGCGGTTGCCGGTGGAACTCTCACGGAGGAGATCATCGACCGGGCGGTGCTGCGGGTCCTCGCGCAGAAAATCGAATTGGGGCTCCTCGATCCCGGCTGGACGCCGGAGGGAGACGGGGTGACGACGACGAACCTCGACTCGTTGACGAACCGGGACATCGCTGGGCGAATCGCGGAAGAGTCGGTGATCCTCCTCAGCAATCGCGGCGACTTCCTCCCCGTCCACGCGCCGACGTCGATCGCGGTGGTCGGCGCCGGTGCCGACGATTCCGGTTGCCTGTTCGGCTGCTACTCCTTCCCCAACCACGTCGTCGCAGGCCATGAGGGCGTCGACATCGGGATCGATGCGCCCACGATCCTGGACGCCATCCGGGCCGAGTTCCCGGACGCCGACGTCCACTACGAGCAGGGCACCCCCATCATCGGAGACGACTTCGGTGGGATCCCCGACGCTGTCCGTGCGGCGGAAGCCGCCGATCTCACCGTCGTGGTCGTCGGAGACCGGTCAGGCATGTTCGGGCACGGTACGTCCGGGGAGGGCTGCGACGTCGTCTCCCTGGACCTTCCCGGAATGCAGGACGAGCTCGTGCGACGAGTCCTCGATGCCACAGACCGAGTCGTGCTCGTGGTGCTGTCGGGTCGCCCGTATGCGATCGGGGAGCACGCCGACCGGGCGGACGCGGCCCTGCAGGTGTTCTTCCCCGGGGAGGAAGGCGGCCAGGCGATCGCCGGTGTCCTCTCCGGCCGCGTCGACCCCTCAGGTCGGCTTCCCGTGCAGATCCCCGGTCGAGCATCGAGCCAGCCGGGCACCTATCTCGCCGCGCCCTTGGCCCTCAAGAGCGACGGGGTGAGCAACCTCGATCCCACACCCGCCTTCCCGTTCGGTCATGGGCTCTCCTTCTCGACTCTCGAGATCCGGGCCGCTCGAGCGGACGCCTCGGACGTCGCCACGGACGGAACCGTGACCGTGACCGCCACGATCGCCAACACGGGGACGCGGCAGGCATGGCACGTCCCCCAGCTGTACATGAGCGATCCGGTGGCCTCCGTGGTGAGACCCGTTCGACAGAGACTCGCCTCCACCCGGGTCCACCTCGAACCCGGTGCCACGGCGGAAGTGGCCTTCACTGTGCACACCGATCTGCTCGCGTTCACCGGAACCGATCTGCGACGGGTCGTCGAGCCCGGGGAGATCGTGTTCACCGTCGCCCAGTCCGCCGCCGACACCGGCCGGGAGGTGGCTGTTCGCCTCTCGGGACCGAAGCGAGAAACGACGGTCGAGCGCGCGTGGGAGGTTCCCGCGCTTGTGACCGTGAAGTGACACCGCCCGTGGCGTGATGCTACGAGGACGTGGTCAGAAACGAAGATCGCCGCCGCCCCGATCAGGGCGACGGCGATCTTCGTTGTGAGGAATCTTTACCGGCGGGTGAATCTCTGGCTGGAGGATCCGGTGGCGGCCGCCAGGCTGACCGGGGTTCCGTTCCCGGTGCCGGAGGTGTTCAGGACCAGGCCGCTGAGACGGTTCGCGATCGAACCGTCGACACGCAGGTCCCACTGCTGGCTCACGTTTCCGTTGCAGGACCAGAGGATCACCCGGGTTCCGGGTGCGGTCCTGTCCGCTTCCGCGCCCAGGCAGCCGCCGGCCACCCGGAGCTCACCGCTGCGGGTCGGGGTGATCACCTGGTTGGCGTTTCCCACGCAGTCGTAGAGCTGCACCTGCGCTCCCGTCGTCCCGTTGGGGACGTCGAGGCACCGACCGGATGCGACGTTCTGCCGAGACGAGGCCGTCTCGCGCGGAACGAGAGTCCAGTTCTGGGAACCGTCCGTGGTTGCCGTGGCCGTCGTGGCGGGTGTGCCTTTCGCGTTCGCGGTCGCGTAGAGCGAGGTGTTCGACGAGGACTGGAGTGTGATGGTGCCGTCGGTGTTGTCCAAAAGATTCCAGAGCTTGTCGCTCTTGTCGTCGTCGTTCCACAGGGCGAGTTGCGCTCCGGCTGAGGTGCTTCCCTGCCAGATGCCGAGGGCTCGTCCTCCGGACGCGTTCAGCAGTGTCGTCTTCCCGTTCGCTTTCGGGGTGAGGTGCCACCACTGGGTGTCGGTGTCGGAGACCGACCCGGACGTCTCGGTATCGACGCGCCCACCGCTGAAGTCGCTGTCCTGGGCGGTGTTGCCTGTGCCGAGGACGTCACCGGTCTTCTTATTGACGAGCTGGTAGTACTGCCCGATCGACTGGCCCAGGTCGACCTCGCCGAACTCGATGGGGTTGGCGGCTCCGAAGTTGCCGCGCAGGATGACGACGCGGCCTGTCTGCGGGACGTACGTCAGGTTCCGGCTGTAGCCCGCACCCACCGACGTGCGCATGCGCGTCCACGTTCCGGTACTGGAACCCGTCGTGTTCACATACACGTCTCCGCCGTTGGCGCCATCGAGGTTGTTGAAGACGATCTCCCATTTGCCGTTGGCGCGCGGCACGGTGATGAGGACGGGCGAACCGGCGTTGTGGATCGACTGCCCTCCCGCGTTCTTCAGCGTCACGTTCGGTTTGTCCCAGAAGCGGAGCGGGTTGTCCGAGACACGGGCACCGCCCTGTTCGAACGTCATCAACCACTTTCCGTCCGTGGTCGGGACGACCGTGGTCATGCCTGGCCTCCCCGTGGACGAACTTCCGGCCACGGTTTCTGCGACGTCCACGACGGGTGCACTCCAGCCGTCCGCCGTCGCCCCCGTCCATGTCTTGTGCACGAGGATCTGGGTGATGGGGTCTTTGGCGGTCGCGTTGTTCGGGTCGGGGGTGAGGAGACCTGTCGACGTGTCGTAGCTGGAGTATTCGTTCTCGTCCGAGTAGTACGCGACGAGTTGCCCGTTGTAGACCATGAGGAAGGGCTCCCATACTGGGTCGTTCTGCGCATACGTGTTCTCGGTGGAGTGAAGGTTTCCGTAGGACCCTTCCCACCCTCCGGTGGCGACGATGTTCAAGAACTGCCACGACGACCCGGTCCCCGAGGTGTCCGCGTAGAGCGCGATGGCGAGGTCTTTGCGGTCACCGTCCTGCGTGGGCACCCAATTCGGGTTGGCCGCTTTCTGCTCCTTGTAATACGGATCATCCCCCGACACGACACTCGCCAGGAGAAGCGTCCCCGCCTTCAGCGACCCCACGTCCTGCGGGAGCGTGTACAGGTAAGGATTGGTCCAGTTGCTGGTGTATTTCGCGAAGGCGGCTTCTCGGGACGTTCCCTTGGTCATTGCCGCGGGCGAGGACAGGTCGGTGAGCTTCTGCCAGGAGGTTCCGAAATCGTCGCTCTTGTAAATCGGCAAGGTCTGGCCGACCGGATCTCCGATACTCCGTTCGAACGTCGCGACCAGGCGGCCGCTGGGGAGCGACGCTGCTTTCGGGTACAGGACGGCGTTGGCCTTGTTCACCTGCGTGGCCTCAGTCGAGGTGGGCGCGTACATCACGCCCGGCGTCGGGACATAGGCCCGAGCGGGCTGTGCGCCGATGATGGCGCTGCCGACCACGGTTGCTACGCCGAGGACGCTCAGAAGCCGGACGGCGAGCCGATGCTTCGAGATGGTCCGGGAGTCCGGAATGGACGGGGGTGGGAGGTGTGATCGCATCGTTGCGGATCCCCTTCGTCAGGAATAGGTCTCTCCAGGTTCAACCCCGACCGCCGCTGTGGAGCCATTCTGGAAAGACTTTCGTGACGGCCCCGCAATCTGCTGGTTGCAGGGTTGAACTCGATAGAGCTAGTCGTCAGCCTCCAAGAAACCGCGAACGACCGTTGAAGATCCGGTCGGCTTGCGACGAATGCTGCACCGGGAAGATTCTCGCCACCCACGCGAGCCGTCGTACTCACGTGCAACGCTCGTATCAGGCGTTCGCCCGCGGAGAGAATCCGCAAGCTCAGGCGCGCTTACACCGACACGTTGGCTGCACCACCAGCCCTACCGACTACTAGGTCGTGTCAAATCGCGCAACGCGACGGCCGACTCGTTTGGGCCGATGACCTCCATCCGGCTGCCCCGACGCTGACGACTCTTCGCGGAGAGCCGCACCAACTGCTCGACCGGCCAGGCCCAGCAACGCCGACATAGATGAAGTCGCCGTCGCGGTTCTTCGCCACATTCTCGATCCTGGCGTCGGCCATGGTTTCTGGACAGCGGGCGAGGAAGTGGTCGGTGTCGAGGCCATAAGTCGTGCCGTTCAGAAGCAATGGTGGCTCCTTCCCAAGAACCACCATTGGTGCTCCAACTTGATTGTCACCATCGATGGGGAACGAGCGCGAGGCGTAAGTGACCTCCTCGTCGTTGCTCGGTTCGCGGGAGGACAGTGGATCCGGTCTGGTGGCAGATACGTCGATACTTACGTTCATGCTGGCGATCGCTGGCTTTTTGAGACGCGGGCGGCAGGTGCAGGTTTCTCCATCGATCGGCAGCTCGAGGGGTTCGGACGGTGAAGCTAGCCAGGTGGCTGCCCACTGAGACCTCCTCATCCGTGTTGGATACGGTTACCGTGGTTTCACGGCAGCCCTCTTTCTCTTTGACCCGGATGGTAGCGATGATGATCGGGTGCTTACGGTGGCCGACTACCTTCGCGAGGTGATCCCCCGCGTCTACATGCCCGTTTTGCAGGAGCTGCTGACGGAGGACGAGCTCGCGACGCTGAGCCTTTCGATTCGGGTTCGGGCGGGGGCGCTGGGCGGGACGACGTCGTCGAACTTGCGGCCGATGCAGTGATCGGCATCGATGCTGAGTGGCTCGCCGTCGAGGTCCGCGGCGAACTCCAGAATTTTTGGCTTGCGTCGTCGATGACGGACGACGAGAACAGGGAACGGTTCTACTCAGACCTCCAGGACTGGATCTCGGAGACCACCTTCGGCTGGGGGCAACTACGGGGCCACATGTGACCGAACGCTAGAGGTCCGGCTAGCGGTCACAGTCAACGAAACCATCAGCAGTCCCGTTTTATCGAAGGCTGGGGTTTGTCGACTCCCACGTAGGCTTCAAGTTCTTCGTCACGCCGCCAGGGTCATCGACCCGCTAGCCGTTCCCGTCCGAACGTCGGCCGACACGAGCGGTGAGGGTCCGGCCCGCGCGCGCCATTGGTCAACTGATCTGACAGCAGTCCCAGCAAAGGAGATCCCAACGGCTCCGGAACGCCCTTACCGGTCCGTGACAGTTGCCCGGGTGCCGGCGAATCGAGAACGAACCTAAAGCGGACGTGGTCCGAGAATTTCTACTGCCCGTCAAGGTAGGTCGTGCCGTAAAGATCGCAGCCAAGGGCTGCGAGGTCGTTCATCATCGCGGACGGCAAAACGAAGCCTCCCTGACTGCTGTCGGAGTCACCAGACCACCCGATCACTGTTTCGCATGTTGCTCGCAGCGCCGCCAGCTCCCGAGTTCGCGATGACAAGACATCGATCAAGACCCTGAGCGTCCGGAAGCCAGTTTCGTCCGATGTATCAGCCGCAGATTCGTCAGCGTGGTAGCTCCAGCGTGCTCTGGGCTCGACCAACCTGGACCGGGAGGCATCTCGGCCGGCTTTTGCCGCGAGAGTCGCGTCTCCCTTTTCGTTCCATGACGTCGGTCAGAGGCGGAGGGTCTGCGTCATGGAAGCAGCTGTGGTTTCCTCGCTGTACACAGCAAGGGTTGCCCGGTCATGTGTGATCACGCCTGGCAGTCTCGCACGGCGCGCACCGCAAGGGGTCTTCGGCGAGTTATTGGTCGAGCGCTTATAAACACCAGGGTGGAGGTTCTCCTAGGATCGATGCCGAGGACGCTCGAATAGTACATGTCTTGCGCGGAGCGATGACGGAGATCGAACTACCGTTGCGTCTTTAAATCGCACGGTGAACTGACCCGTGGGCCAAGCCCAGTGCCGATGTGCGAACCGCCCATCGCTCTCCCGGTCAACCTCGCTATCGAGAAGATCAATGTCACCGGCTGTGAGCGCCAACGCATCGAGGTCGGCACCGCCAAGAACCTCGACCGAGGCTTCGTGGTAGTTGATCTCCACGTCTTCGACCATTTCTGAGCCGTTCAGCACAGACAGGCAAAGCGTGAAAATGCCATCCTCGGCGACCCAAGACCGGACCTTGGCATCTCCGATCGCCAAAGTTGTGAGCTCGAGGACTCCCGCCGACAGGGACGGCGCAAGCGTGGCGAGATGCCGTTCATAGCGGAGCCGAACATCTTCTGTCTCGTACTCGTCTCGGGTAAACCACTTCATGTCGTAGATGCTTGCACGGTTGTAGCGGCCGCTTGTCGCGGACAAGGACTCGCAACTCCCTCAGTCACAACAAACTGCCGAAGAGCACGATGAAGGTTCCCTCTGCGCGTCCGTCGAGGCGGACGTTGAAGGTCCGGCTTACGTGCAGGACAAGCCAACCAAGTCGATAGCAGACGCTGCAGCATCCCTTGGGGATCGGGCGATTGCATTGAGGTCGATCCCCGACGATCTGATGCTTATTCGTCTTTGACGCGGTCCGCTGGAGGTCGAGAGCCCCCGCGCATTTTTTTGAAGAAAAGCGTCATACCAATAGGGGCAGTGATACCCAAGGCGATGATGGCGGTGATCAGCCCCCCCGCTGTTCTGGCTCATGAGAGTGTCTTTCTGACTATCGCAAGCCGACGAGGAAGAGAACGACGCCAAGCACCCAAATGGCGATTACCGGTATCCAGGTGAACCGGGCCCACCATTCGGGTGTTTTTGCAAGTCTGGTTTGACCCATTGCAGTCCACTGCTGGAACGCGGAGCGTCCCAGGGGTTTTCTTATCAGCATCTCAAGAAGACCGAAGGCAATGGCGAGGAGGCCGAATCCACTGAGAGGGGTCTTGGAAAAGGAATCCTTAAACTAGATCAGGGCGCCCAAACCGACGTCGCAACCCAGCGCGCAACTCGATGTCATGATCCCAAAAAACTACTCCAGCACTCGGTTCGCAGCTACCCGCGCAATCACAGTTCCATCCGCGCACCGCCCAACGCCAGAGACTCTCAAGGTCAACATTCGCCTTCATGCGCGGATGAAGTCGCGGTTGGTCCTTCCGTACGGAGGCCTGGACATGCAAGTCGCCGCGAGAGTTATCTGGCAATCGTGAACTCGGACAGGCAAGACCCAACCTCAGACATCGTCGTCCAGCAGCTTCGAATCACTAAATGGGTTGGTGTCGGCGGCGGAATCATCATGGCTCTCGCCGGAGGGTTCTTCATCTACGCAGGGACCACGATCACCCCGGGATGGCCTTGGTTCGTAATCGGCGTTCTGGCCATAGTCTTCGGAATCGTGACGGCTATTCGCATCCCCAGGGCACGAGTCACTCTTCGACAGGACCAGATGGTTGTCTACGGCCAGTTGTGGTCACGGACCATTCCGCGCCAGTCGATCACGTCGATCACGCCCTGGCCATTTGTGAAGTGGACGGATTCTCGAGGACGGAAGCGATCCACTCCGGTCAGCGTCCTCAACGCACGAGGAGCGCTCCCGAAATTTGCCGAGCACGCGCATGAAGGCCGAGACGTCCTGCATAAATGGGCCGGAGTCGGCGGCGACTACCTGGACGACGAACGCTGAGGGTTCCTCTTCGTGCGCCCAGGTGTGCGAAAACTCAAGCGTGCCAGAACAGATGGGATGCGAGACGTTCTCGCGCCCGACCATGCCCGTGAGCGATCGCAGAGCACCGCCACTGACCGACCAAGTCCGCACCCGAATCGACGGGCGCAACTGTCTCGTGGACGGTCGTTCCCGGACGCCAGCCGGATCGT